>MKTN01000010.1:0-139253 GCA_001898235.1 Gammaproteobacteria bacterium 39-13 | reverse complement strand
TGGCGCAAGAAAAATTAGCGCAAGAGAAAGCTGCAGAAAAAGAAAGATTGGCCCAAGAAAAAGCAGCAGAAAAGGAAAAGTTAGCGCAAGAGAAGGCTGAGAAAGAGAAATTGGCGCAAGAAAAATTAGCGCAAGAGAAAGCAGCAGAAAAAGAAAGATTGGCCCAAGAAAAAGCAGCAGAAAAGGAAAAGTTAGCGCAAGAGAAAGCTGAGAAAGAGAAATTAGCGCAAGAAAAATTAGCCCAAGAAAAGGCTGACAAAGATAGACTAGCGCAAGAAAAATTAGTTCAAGAAAAAGCTGAGCAAGAAAAACTAGCCCAAGAAAAAGCGACTGAAAAGGAAAGGTTGTCGCAAGAAAAGGCCGAGGAAAAAGAAAGAGTTGCTACTGAAAAAGCAAGACGAACGCAAGAGAAGTTAGCACAACCCGAAAGTGAGCAGGGGATAAAAGAGCAAGAAAGAACGTCACCAGAAAAATCTGCGAGCAAAACAACGAAAGCGGCTAAGGAACGAAAGAAAGCTAAAGCGTCTCGGAGCGTACCGGGTAAGGTTTTTTCAGCGCAGGGGGCTTGGCTTGTGCAACTTGGCACCTTTGCTTACCCAGAACATGCGACAACTTTAGTAAGAAAATTGAAAACTGCTGGATACCCAGCATTTACACGTCAACTCTATCAAGAAGATCGAGTGCTAACGGTAGTGTATGTAGGGCCTGTTGTTCGTAAAGATGATGCATCAAAATTAATTGCAGCTTTTCAGGGTAAATATAATGTAAAGGGTATTGTTATCCGTTATGAGCCAGAGTGAGTTTTTAACTAAAGCCATAGTGAAGGGGAAATAAAATGGCATTAGGTACAGCAGATTTAATTATCTTCGGAATAATGTCCCTATCAGTTTTGATAGGGATTATTCGAGGGTTTATTAAAGAATTAATTTCTCTTGTCACCTGGGTTGTGGCAATTTGTTTATCTGTTATGTATGCAAGCCCACTATCAGAGCACATGACATTCACTAAAATTGCGCTTGTAAAGTCATTAACTGCATTTTTATTGGTGTTTATTGGGGTTGTCTTTGTTGGTGCCATCATCAATTATATGATTGGTGGGTTGGTTAGAAAGACACCTTTTAGTCTTCCTGATAGAATTTTAGGTTCAATTTTTGGGGTGCTTAGAGGGGTTGTTTTTGTTACTATTCTCATATTAATTGCTGGATTGACGCCTTTGCCAGAAGAAGAATGGTGGAAAAACTCTTACGGCGTTTCAAGATTCCAGGGCTTGGCTATTTGGGTAAAAGATTTGTTACCAGATGAAAATGCAAAGGTATTTCATTTCTCAGGTGAAAAGGATCAACGACAAGAAGTAGCAAATGCGAATAACATGCCGAATATTCAAGAGAATAAAGGAAATAGTAGGCCAAATTAGAACACGCTTCTTTTTTAAAGAAGCGCAGGTGAGGTTTGTAGATGTGCGGTGTAGTAGGTATTGTAGCAACTAACGAAGTTAATCAGACAATTTTTGACGCCTTAACGGTATTACAGCATCGAGGCCAAGATGCTGCAGGCATGATGACATGTGAAAACAATCACTTTGCGTTGCGCAAAGGGAATGGTCTGGTGAGAGATGTTTTTCGCATGCGGCATATGCAGAGATTGAAAGGTAAAATGGGTATTGGTCACGTACGATACCCTACCGCCGGATCTGCTAGTGAGGCTGAAGCTCAACCTTTCTATGTTAACTCCCCTTATGGTATAGCGCTTGCGCATAATGGTAATTTAACCAATGCAGATGAGCTTCGAGGCGAGTTGCTGCATCATCAATTGCGACATATCAATACTAGCTCTGATTCAGAAGTGATTTTGAATATTTTTGCCCATGAGTTACAAACTGTTGCCAATAGAACCTTAACCAAAGAAGAGATTTTTAAAGCTGTTGCTGGTGTCATGAAGCGATGTCGTGGTGGCTATGCAATAGTTGCAATGATAGTGAATGTAGGTGTTGTCGCATTTCGTGATCCTTTCGGCATTAGACCGCTCATTTATGGTAAAAAAGAAACTGAAAATGGGCGTGAGGTGATGGTTGCCTCTGAGAGTGTTGCATTAACTTCACAAGATTTTTCCATTATCGATGATGTTGGGCCAGGCGAAGCCATTTTTATTAAATGTAATGGTGAGATCCATCGTCAACAATGTGCTGAGAAAGTTCAATTAAGTCCGTGTTTATTCGAATTTGTTTATTTTGCAAGACCTGATTCTATTATCGATAAGATTTCTGTTTATAAGGTCCGAATGAATATTGGGAGAAAATTGGCCGAAAAAATAAAAAAGGAATGGCCTGTGGATGATATCGACGTTGTCATTCCTATTCCGGAAACCAGTCGTAATGCCGCAATTCCCTTAGCAAACAGCTTAGGAATTGAATATCGAGAAGGCTTTGTCAAAAATCGATATATTGGTCGTACCTTCATTATGCCTGGGCAAACTGTGCGAAAGAAATCAGTCAATCAGAAATTGAGTGTTATTGATCTTGAGTTTCGCAATAAAAATGTTTTGCTAGTGGATGATTCGATTGTCAGAGGTACCACCTCAAATGAAATCATCCAAATGGCGAGAAAAGCCGGTGCAAGAAAAGTATATTTTGCGTCAGCGGCGCCGCCCATTCTATATCCTAATATTTATGGCATTGATATGCCTAGCACCAAAGAATTGATTGCTCACAATCGTACTGTGGACGAAATCAGACAAGAGATCGGCGCAGATGGTTTAATTTACCTGGATTTGGGAGATCTTATCTCTGTTGCAAGAGAAGGCAATAAACTGATTGAGAAATTTGAAAGCGCTGTGTTTGATGGTGTTTACTTGACAGGGGATGAGTCAATTTATCTTGCTAAGGTGGCAAATACGCGCAATGATGCAGCAAAAGCTGGGCAGTATCATGATGCTGATCCTTATCAAATAGACTTACATAATAACTAAAATCCACCTGTAGGGTCTCAAAATGCTTGAAGATAAGACATTTTATTTTGACGTCGTGGGAATGACTTGTACGGCGTGTTCTTCAACGATAGTAAGTGTTCTGGAATCAGAAAAGTATGTTAAAGAGATTAAAGTAAATTTAGCAACGAATCGGGCAATTGTTGTTGTTAGCAAAGACACTAGCCCACAAACAGTGATCAAAGCGATTGAAGAGCTTGGCTTTAAGGCTTTTTGGATTGACGATGCGAATGATAAAACATTGCATTATGCGCTTCTAGGATTAGAGAATAGCCAGGAAGCAGACAAAATTCAAAAGATATTGCGGTCAAAGAAAGAATATATTAAAAATTGTGAAGTGAATTTTTCAACGCAGACTGCAACGATAACAACTTGCGTCAGAAATGATAAAGTTAGAACAGATGCAATCATTCAACAGATAAAAAAAGATATTCAATCCGCAGGAAAAAAAATCTCTCCCCGTCTTATTCGCTCAATTACCACCGATGATCGCGGACAAAAAGAGCATAGCCTTTATTTACGTAAAGCAATCATTAATGCACTCGCAGGCGTTCCTTTGATATTGCTAAGTGGTTTTATTCCACTACCTCTCACCTTTACTGGACAATTAGTCGGGTTGCTTATAGGTGGCGCGACATTAGGTGTGATGTGGCAAACAGGTAAAGAATTTTATCAAGGAGCATGGCGGGAATTTGTTGATCGTCGTTCTTCAAATATGAATACCCTCATTGCCTTAGGGACAGGCAGTGCATGGTTTTATTCAATGTTATTGATACTGGCGCCGGCACTTTTTCCAGTAGCAGCGCTTCAATATCAATTTTTGGCTGTTAACATGATTTTGGGGATTGTAAATTTAGGGAAATGTGTTAGAGCCTATGCCCAAGAACAAACAAAAAATAAAGTTCAAAAATTGGCTCAAGTATATGTAAATTTGCAACCGCAAATAGCAAGAAGAGTCAAGGGGAAATACACTCCTGGACTGCTTGATAAAGTGGATTTAAATAAACACATAGAACAGATAAATTACCTTGAGATCCAAAAGGGCGATATTATCTTAGTAGATCCAAATGTTCGTTTTCCCGTAGAAGGCATTATTTTAAATAAAGTTGAGACAGTTGTTGATCAAGAAACACTGACTGGAGAAGCAAAATATTGCAATAAGGGGCAAGGAGATGAAGTCTATAGCGGCAGTTTAAATACCAAGAATCCTGTTCTTATCCTAGCAACAAGAAATGGAGCTGATGGGCAATTAACCAGTGTCATTAAGGATGTTGATAAGTCAACAACCTCTAAAACTTCTATTTCAAAGTTGGTTGATAGATTAGCTGTTGTTTTTGTCCCAACGATAATTGGCGTAGCGGCGTTAACTGCTTTGGGCTGGTTTTTTCTTGGACCTGTGCCCGTTTTGCCTTGGATTATAAAGAGCACAATGTCAGTTTTACTCTGTGCTTGTCCTTGTGCGCTAGGATTAGCGACTCCCATATCGACAACTATCAGTATGTATAAGCAATTTAATATGGGAATTTTAGTGCATGATGCTTCAGCACTAGAAGCCGCGGCTAACATTGATACTGTGGTATTTGATAAAACGGGGACCTTAACCAAGCCTGTGGTAAATGACGTTTTTATTTCTGGTGGTCCGGAATGGAATAAAACCAACGTGATGCAATATGTTGCAAGTTTAGAGAAAGCATTTGATCATCCCATTGCAAAATCTTTTGTAGCAGAAAACTCATTCGTCGATTTGCTTCCTTGTTCTGAGCAAAGCAAAGATGCACAAGGTGTTTCTGGAAAAGTAAATGGTAAATCTATGCTAGTAGGAAGTTTGTCTCATTTGCAGTCAAAAGAAATTCGAGTGAGGAGATCTTTTAAAGATCAAGAAGCTCGAAATGCTGAGAAAGGGTTGACTTCAGTATATGTTGCTATTGATGGAAAATGTGTTGCTGTTGTTGGGCTAAAGCACGATATACGATCAGATGCCAAGAAAACCATCAGAGATCTACAAAAGCGTAACATCGATGTCTTTATGTTGACTGGGGATAAAAAGGAGCCAGCAACGTCTGTAGCCAAGGTTTTAGGCATTAAAAAGATTTATGCTGAACATACCTCTGAAATGAAAGCAGAATTTATTACTAAGCTTAAAAACAAAGGTCGTTGTGTTGCGATGGTTGGGGATGGCATTAATGATTTGCAAGCAGTACGTGCTGCAGATTTAGGAATTGCAGTCGGTTCATGGACACATGCCTCTTCTGCAGCGCATGTGGCCATCCAGAGACTGAATATTGTTCCGATGTTGATTATTGCAAAAGAAACAATGAAAAATATTCATCAAAACCTCTATTGGACTGGTTTTTATAATTTGCTAAGTTTGACCGCTGCAACGGGACTTTTATATCCTTTATTTGGCTTTGTATTACATCCAGTAATTGCTAGCGTAAGCATGGGGTTATCATCCATTTTTGTTGTCGTTAATTCTTCTCGTCTGGGCGACAAAATTAATTATGCTGTTGATATTTTCGAAGGAAAACTGAAGGAACCAACCACTTTCATCGAGAAAATTAAACATTCATTTTCCTTTAGTGGTTTATTTAGTGCTTTTGAAGTATTTTTCTCGTTTAATAAGGAGATCCCTACCCCTACTGACCCAGATCCTGAACCTGAGCCTTATCAAGAGGCTACAGAGCCAAATAAAGGGCAACAAGTTATATTCTCTGCACCAAGAAGACGTGCAGGTGAAACATTCCAATTTAACGTAGCGCCAGTTTCACCGCTATTGCATAAGGTAAATGTTAGAAGAGATCCTCAACAACCACCTTCATCAGTATCAACACCAAGGTTTAGTTGATTATCTATAATAATGGATGCAGGGAAGAGTGTTTTTTGTTTGGTAGTTGGTTAACTGTAGAACTTTGAGCATACTCTCAATGTAGTTTTAATATTTTAGTTGAGGATAGCAAGCGCTAAAAATTTCGAATGGAGAAAGGGAGAATAGGGATGCGTAATTTGTTATTGAAATCATTGCTTGTGGTTGGATCGTTAGGTCTTTTTATGAATAGCCATGCTGCAACCATGGGGGAGCCTACCGAGAAAGCAACTGAAGAGACTCATAAAGCAGAGGATAAAAAAGCAGATCATTCCCATGATAAAGCTCAGGCAAATGAAAAGAAGAGCGAAGGGAAGTCATCAAAAAAGCATAAACACAAACATAAGCACAAGCATAAACACCATAAAAAAGGTTGCAATAATCACCATGGTCACAAGCATCACCATGGTCACAAGCATCACCATGGTCACAAGCATCATCATGGTCATAAGCATCACCATGGCCACAAACATCAACATGCTCACAAACACCCTCAGGGGCACAAAAATCCTCAGCAGCAACATAATGACGAAGTAAGAGCAGCTCCTCCCCATAAAGACGATAGTGGGATGAAAATGGACGAGAAAGGTGACACCAATCGGTACTAAAAAGACGGATACCTTTTGTCACTCTCTTTGACTTCGAGATCCTACTCTACATTTTCAGATTGCACTCAAGGCAGTTGTCTAAAAACTGTCTTGAGTGGTATGACTTTGTGAAATAGACGTCAACAAAGCCTAACTTCGAGTGTGAAGAGCATAGTTCCTTAGGAGAATAGAATGAGCAAGCGCCTACAAATGCTTTTTGTAACAGGGTGTATTTTTGCTAGTGCAAGTTTATTTGCCCATGAAGAGCAAGAAGCTTCAATTGATGAGCCACAGCAAAACCAAGCTAAATTGAATGCTTCTTCAGAGACGGCTCCTGCTGTCACTGCAACCCAGCCACCTCTTGAAGAAGAAGAAATGGATTAATCATACTGCTAAAAATAATAATGAAAAGCACGATTTCGCTTAAGAACCAAAAAGGTAAGCATAGTCACTCTCTATTTTGCCTAAGCTAAGCTGATTTAGAAAGTTTGCAAAACACATCCACGCCGTAATCGCATTTAAATCTTTAATTTGCGGTGGTAAATATTTTGGTAAGATGATGATCCCCTCATCGACCAATTGGGTAATATCTCTGATATCTTCAAGGTTAGTTTTACCACAAAATAAAAGTGGGATCCTATCTAGTTTTCCTTTGCGCACAGCTAATTGAATAAAATTATAGACAGTAATAAAGCCTTTGGCATAAGCCAAATCTTTCGTGAAAGGACCTAAAGTAGGTAAGCTTCCTCTAAAAACACGACTTGCTAATATATAGCAATTTTCTTCATCGTAGCCTTCTGTACGGAAAAATTCGAAAATATCGAGGAATGTGGCACCATCCTCTGCAAGCTCAACCGCACGGATCCGATTAGCAATTTTTTTCAATCTAGCTGGATAAGAAATTAAACTAATGATTTCCATCAATATTGCCAGCCCTTCCTGTGTGATGGTGGAGGAGGGGGGGCCTTTACTAAGAAATGTACAAATGGGTTGGCTTTTACCATTGAGTGTTGTGCCGATGTGTACTAGACCTTCGTGAATTTCAAGAATTTTGAGATCTCGTTCATTAAATTTTGCATCGCTGCGGATTTTGATATAGTCCGCACCCGCTGCGGCATCAGCAATAATTCCATCGCTTAGAATAACTCTGACCTGTTCTTGTGGATCAGAGAAATGTTGATTTAAAGCTTTCTGCAATATTTTAATCGCTTCTTCAGCATTAATATCTCTTTCTTCTTCTTCAAGCACGCGACTTCTATCAATATGACTCAAAGAATCGGCCATCAATACGCCCAATTGCGCTAAGGTGGGATCATTAACATGGAAGACGTCTTTTGCCGAACCATAAAGTTCTTGAGATAAATAAGAAAATTCATGCGTTCCACGACGCTCTAACATATGGAGAACGCGTAAATATTCTCCACAAACGCGTCTCATCATTTGTCCGACAGGATTAAACTGTCCAAGCTTTTTGGTGATTTCTCTTTCTATTATATGAAAGAGTTGTCTTTGTTTGGGCCAATCTAGATTAGCGTTTTCTAAGTAATAATCTTGAGTAACTTCAGGTTGTTCTTTGAATTTTTTTGCGAAAAAATTTTCTTTTATCTTACTATTCCACTTAATAGCATCAAGTATTCGAATAGGAGATTGAGCACTTACAATGGCATCAGATAACAATTTAATGTTTTTTTGATAATCATCGAGTTCAATTTGCTTTGATCCGTCAGAAGGTAGATCAGTTCCGTTCTTTCCATTCTTCTCGTTCATTGCAGGTAACTCTGTAGTTTGGGTGAGCTAATTTTAAGCCGTTCTTTGGTGGTTTACTGATAAATTAAATTATAGCCTATTCCTCCTGCTGAAGTGCTCTTCGCCTCCTATTTGTAGCTTTTTAGAAGGTATTGTTACTTAAAATTCTGGCAAGAAAGCATATAAATGACTGGTATACTCTTCGTGTGTGAATGAAAGGTTCACTTAAAACAATTTATGGTGTATAAATGCTTAGCCCTTTTAGATATAGTTAACTGAATAACTTTTCAGGATTACAATGTATGTCCGAAATGATTCATCTTTACTCCACAAAATTAATAAATTCTCTCTTGATTACACTTTTTTTTGTGGTGACCTACAGTGTTTTAAAGCTTTTACTGGCGCAAAGAATCAGACCAAAAAAACGTTTTGAACAGGTTAGTATTCGTTTGCGTTATATTTTGATTTCTTTTTTTATGATCTTTTTTATCAAAATATGGGTAGAAGGTTTTATACAAATATTGGCTTTTGTCGGGTTTATATCAGCGGCTATAACCCTAACACAAAAAGATACATTGATGAATCTTGTAGGATGGTTAATTATCAACTGGAGAGGATTATTCCACGAGGAAGATTATATTCGTATTGCCAACAATGCGGGATTTGTAAAATCAATTGGTCCTTTGTACTTCACCTTACATGAAGCTAGTTTAGACTTCCCAACCAGTGCAACAGGTCGGGTAGCAAAAATCCCCAATGGTTTGGTGACAAGAAACCCGGTTGTGAATTATTCTCATGAAGAATTTGTGGAATGGACCGTCAATTTTATTTTTAAGCCGATTGCCAAATTTGATATTTTCGAAAAATTATTTTTATTGCTCAAAGAAGAGATGGTTCATTACATCAAGCATCAACCCTCCAATTCAATGAAGGAAACTAATACTAAAAGCGTAGATTTTGAGCCTAAATATCTTGTCAAAATCCGTCAAGAAAAACCTGCAGGTTATGAAATGATAATTATGTTTTATTGCAAACATAACGACAAAGCTGATCTTTTGTTTAAAGTAAATAAAATGATAATAGATTTTACAAGGAATAACCCTGAATTGGCACTCGCTTTCGATTGACTCTTCCATGTTGCTTTTAAGCGTAGCGTTGCTGGTTGCATCGAAGCAACAGTCATGTATTTTGCATACATCCTGCCCGACTTCGTGAAAGCTTCAGTGGGTTTGAGCATGAGGTCTGACGTAGCCTTGAGGCGTAGGCGGATTGCTCCTCACTTGCCGTCTTGTCTAAATAAAAACAAACTGGTTAGAGTATTTTAGTAGGTATGTTAATAATGATAATAAGATTGAAAAAAACCGCCATGATAAAAATCCATGGGGTAGTAAGAATATAAGTTATAACTAAAAATCGGATCTGTTGCCCAGCCTTCTCGAGGAGCACTGTCAAAGTGTTTTTGTGAATAACTTGCCCTATAGTAACCATTACTATAATCGCCACGGTTTAACCCGATATTAGTTGCACATCCACTTAATAAAATACAAATTAACAACAGTGTCGTTTTTTTACTTGCCGTCATATTTTCTGGTGATCTTACTTACTTGAATCACATATGAAGACAATCGGCAGTAATTTAAATTTTATGAGAAAGAATGCTGATCAAAGACCCTCATCTGCCTTCGCTAAAGCTACGGCAAGACGAGCCCTATCTCCTCTCTCGCAAAGAAGCATCTCCTACAAACGGGAGAGAGGATAAAAATAAAGAATTATTGCCATTAGTGAAATAAGTCACGATTTTTATCTCCTCTCCCGTTTACGGGAGAGGGTTAGGGCTTGTCACGCCGAAGCGTTTGCGTAGGTGGATGAGGCTCTGTCTTAATACCCCGTTCTTAACTTCGTTGCCAGTAAAGTGTTACTTAGTAAAGAACAAACTGTCATTGGACCTACGCCACCAGGTACCGGTGTTATCCAACTTGCGCGTAATTTAGCTTGTTCGAAATCAACATCGCCGACAATTTTTCCTTCTGGCAATCGATTGATCCCAACATCAATAACAATTGCACCAGGTTTAATCCAATCGCCAGGGATGAGATGAGGCCGTCCTGCTGCAACGATCAGAACATCTGCTTGGGTTACCTGCTTGGGTAAATCTTTTGTATAAACATGGCAGATAGTGACAGTTGCATCGCGATTCAGTAGTTCTAAAGCCATGGGTCTACCTACAATACGAGAAGCGCCAATCATACAAACATGCGCCCCTTGTAGGGGGAACTCGGTATGCGACAATAATGTCATCACACCACGAGGGGTACATGGGCGTAATCCTGGTTGATTTTGAGCAAGCTTTCCCAAATTGTAGGGATGAAAGCCATCCACGTCTTTGTGTGGCGCAATGCTTTCTAGCACCCTATCAGAAGAAATATGCGCAGGGAGCGGCAGTTGCACTAAGATCCCATCAATATGCGCGCTATGATTTAATTCATCGATTTTGTTGAGCAAAATTTCTTCAGAAACATCGGCGGGGTAATCAAAGGTTTGAGAAAAAAGCCCTACTTCTTTGCATGCATTACGTTTATTCTGCACATAAAGCGCAGAAGCGGGATCTTGACCGACTAAAATAACAGCAAGCCCTGGTGGTCGTAGTCCTTTTTTGATGCGTTCTTGAACAGCATCGGCAACACGTTGGCGTTCTTGTTGGGCAATAGTTTTGCCGTCGAGTATTTTTGCAGTCATTACATCAACTTTATTCTTTGAAAAGCTATCGATTTTCTCATGCCGAGCTCATAAACGCTAGGGAACAGCAATTCCCGCATTATTTAGAAAGATTAATTATTTAAATTGGCAAGACAAGTTTGACGTTAAAAAGGAGAATGAGTATGATGCGCGTGCAAAATTGACTCCGCCAGAAGTCTTGGCTAGGCGGACAAGCGCACTGTCATGGAAAAGCTTTTCAGGAATTATTCAAAGCAAGTAGATGATTGTCTTTGTAATTTCTGCTAAAGTGCATGCGACCGGGGTATAGCGCAGTCTGGTAGCGCGCCTGCTTTGGGAGCAGGATGTCGGGGGTTCAAATCCCTCTACCCCGACCACTTTGTGGGATAAGCGCTTGTAGCTCATTCGGATAGAGCATCGGCCTTCTAAGCCGAGGGTAGCAGGTTCGAATCCTGCCAAGCGCGCCAATAGTGAGTAAAAACACTCACGGCGAACAGCTTTATACTCGAGTCTGTTTGCTTTTAGGTAAGATGCCTAAAGGGAAAGTGGAAAGAGTACTCATGGTGAGCGTAGCTCAGTTGGTAGAGCCCCGGTTTGTGGTACCGGTTGTCGTGGGTTCGAGTCCCATCGTTCACCCCATATTACTTAAATCTCTTAAGGGATGAATAAGAGATAGGCAAGTTAAAAGCATCCCTTTAGAGTAAAGCATGTGATGGGCCGTTAGCTCAGTTGGTAGAGCAGCTGACTCTTAATCAGCGGGTCGTAGGTTCGATCCCTACACGGCCCACCATTTATATGTGAACCCCAATAAAAATTTGAGGGAATAAAGGGTTTTCCCGCCCTTAAAATGTTGGGAAGTTTAATCATCCATTATACCAAGCCTTTATGCGAAAGTGGCGGAATTGGTAGACGCCCTGGATTTAGGTTCCAGTGGGGAAACCCGTGAGAGTTCGAGTCTCTCCTTTCGCACCATTTAAGCCAGACGCTGGTGACAGGTATGGCGTTAATCATCAAAGTTTAGTATGAATGGCTATTGATTAAGAACAATATACTTTTTAGCTGAATAAATAAGTAAAGTGAGGTTAAGCTCATGGAAGTCTCCGTGGAGAACACTAGTACGTTAGGGCGTCGATTAAAAGTGAGCGTGCCGGAAGCAAAAGTGGCATCGCAAATTAAAGCCAGAATGGCAAAACTAGGCCGTGAAGCGCACTTGAAAGGCTTTAGACCCGGCAAGGTGCCTCTTTCTGTTTTAGAACAAAAATTTGGTGATTCGGTAAAAGCAGAAGTTATCAATGAGCTAATAAAGGAATCACTGAGCGAAGCAGTTGAGAAAAATGAGTTGCAACCTGCAGGCGTGCCTAAAATCGAAGAACTCAAAAACGAAGCAGGCAAAGATTTGGAATTTGTTGCTTCTTTTGAAATTTATCCTGAAATTGCCCTAACCGATCTTTCCGGGGTTGAACTTGATAAGCGTAATGCAGAAATTACTGATGCTGATGTAGATAGCATGATTGGTAAACTACAGGATCAATTAGCGAACTGGAATGTGGTTGATCGCGCTGCGCAAAAAGAAGACAGGCTTACTGTAGATTTCGCGCGTCTTTTGAAAAATGAAGATGCAGAACGCGAAGAACAAAAGAATGTTCAAATGGTTATTGGCGTTGAAGGCGTATTACCAGGTTTGAGTGAAGCGCTTATTGGCAAGACAAAGGGTGATGAAATCCAAGTTGATCTTACTTACCCTGCTGATTGGGCAGATTCTCCTGTAGCAGGCAAAGATGTCACACTATGGGTGACTATCCATGAAGTTGCTGAGAAACAGTTACTATCGGAAGAAGAATTAGCTTCTAAACTAGCTATAGAAGATTTTACTCACGATAAAATAGCTGCGAAAGTTCGTGAACGTATGCAAGAGGAATTAGATCAAGTCTTGCAAGATGAGATTAAAGAAAAAGTATTAGAAGTACTGCTTGATAAAAATCCTATCGAAGTACCATACGCATTAATCGAACAAGAAAAAGAAGCCATTCATCGCGAGATGATGCGCGCTAGAAGAGGCAAGGTTTCTAAAGAAGCCTTGAACTCAAGCGAAGTAGAAACATCTGCTAAGCGTCGTGTTGAGTTGGGATTGCTATTGAATGAAGTAATAAAAAAACATAACTTGAAATCTGATGGTAAGCTTGTCAGAGCTCAGATAGATAAAATTGCTTCAAAATTTCCTAAGCCTTCTGAGATCGTAGATGCTTACTACGGTAGTAAGGAGCTACTCTACAGCGTAGAGCGCTTAGTTTTATTGGAGCAGGCAGTCGACGCCATTTTAAAAGAAGCAAAGGTAATTGATAAAAAAGTAAGCTTTGATGAAGTGATGAATCCTGCCGACTAGTCTAAAGTCAACAACCTGTCTTCGTTTTGGTGACTCTAACGAGGGCAGGAGCACGCATTGCTAAAAATCATGATACATAAAGGGAGATGGAACGATGGCCGATAGAACAATGAGAGGGGAAGTTCCTCCAATTTATAACTTAAGCGTTCCTATCGTGATTGAACAATCAGCTCGTGGTGAGCGGGCTTATGATATTTATTCGCGATTGTTAAAAGAACGGGTGATTTTTTTAGTGGGGCCTGTAGAAGATTACATGGCCAATCTTGTAGTTGCTCAGCTTTTATTTCTGGAATCAGAAAATCCAGATAAAGATATTTATATCTATATTAATTCTCCTGGCGGTTCTGTTTCTTCAGGGATGGCAATTTACGACACGATGCAATTTGTTAAACCTGATGTCAGTACTTTGTGCGTGGGAATGGCTGCAAGCATGGGTGCCTTAATATTAACTGGTGGTGCGAAAGGAAAAAGGCATGCATTGCCCAATTCTAGAATGATGATTCACCAGCCACATGGTGGTGCTCAAGGTCAGGCCAGCGATATTGAAATTCAGGCAAAAGAAATTGTTAAGACAAAAAGACGCTTGAATGAAATATTAGCTAACCATACAAGTCAACCTTACGATGTAATTGCACGTGATACCGACAGAGACAATTTCATGAGTGCTGAAGAAGCTGTTAAGTATGGTCTAATTGATTCTGTTATCGAAAAGCGTTAATGATCAATTATGGGAGATGAATGAAACATAACTTAATGGGTGAATGTACTCGGTGTAGGTGCGGATATATACTCAATGCCTTTTGCTTATGATAGTAATAGAACCCGTCGTTTTTAGTGGGGTGTTGCATAAGCAAAAGCGTGAAGAGTATCAATATCGAGTGATCGGGTTGAAAGTGAATAAATAGACCCCATATAAGAGTCAATACAATCAAATTTTGAGGTGGGCCAATGAGTAATCATCACAGTGGTCGAGGAGATGATAACAGTAAGTTACTGTATTGCTCTTTCTGCGGAAAGAGCCAACATGAAGTACGCAAGCTAATTGCGGGCCCTTCTGTTTTTATCTGTGATGAATGTGTTGAGTTGTGTAATGACATTATCCGTGAGGAAATTGAAGAAAGCAGCTCTCCTAGTCAGTCATCACAGTTGCCTACCCCCCATGAAATAAATAAAATCCTGGATGACTATGTTATTGGTCAATCTAGGGCAAAACGGATCCTTTCAGTTGCCGTTTATAATCATTACAAGCGGCTACAAAATTCTACGAAAAGCGATGAAATCGAACTTGGTAAAAGTAATATTTTGCTAATTGGTCCAACAGGTTGCGGTAAAACACTTCTTGCAGAAACGCTAGCACGACTGCTTGATGTTCCATTTACCATTGCTGATGCAACAACACTGACTGAAGCAGGCTATGTGGGTGAAGATGTAGAAAACATCATCCAAAAGTTGTTACAGAAATGTGATTATGATGTTGAAAAAGCGCAGACAGGTATTGTCTATATCGATGAAATCGACAAAATTTCTAGAAAATCTGAAAACCCTTCTATTACGCGTGATGTTTCTGGTGAAGGTGTTCAACAGGCATTACTGAAACTTATAGAAGGTACAGTCGCTTCTGTTCCCCCGCAAGGTGGACGTAAGCATCCACAGCAAGAATTTTTGCAAGTGGATACTACCAACATTTTATTTATTTGTGGTGGTGCTTTTGCAGGATTAGAAAAAGTCATCATGGACAGATCAGATAAAAGCGGTATTGGCTTTGGAGCGCAAGTACGAAGCAAGAAAGATAAAAAGGCGCTAAGCGAGGCGATTGCCTTGGTTGAGCCAGAAGATCTTATTAAATATGGTCTCATTCCTGAATTTGTTGGCAGATTGCCAGTCGTCGCCACTTTGGAAGAGTTAGATGAAGATGCGTTAGTGAGCATTTTAACCGAACCTAAAAATGCGCTCACAAAACAATATTCTAAACTCTTTGAAATGGAAAATGTTGCTTTAGAGTTCCGTAAGGATGCCTTAAGAGCGGTTGCTAAAAAGGCGTTAGAAAGAAAAACTGGCGCACGAGGGCTACGTTCCATCTTAGAGCAAGTATTGCTAGACACCATGTATGATCTTCCTTCAATGGAAGGCGTTAGCAAGGTAGTCATAGACGAAGGTTTTATTAATGGTGAATCAGGCCCGCTTTTAATGTACGAAAATCCTGAAAAGCCATTAGTAGCGCAAGATCAAAGAGAGTCATAAACCATCGAGGAAGTTCCCATGGACCAAGAGAATGTAACATCTGGGTCATCAGATAAGGCACTCGCGATGCCTGTATTACCTTTACGGGACGTCGTGGTTTATCCGCATATGGTAATCCCTTTGTTTGTTGGCCGTGAAAAATCAATCAAGGCGTTAGATGCCGCAATGGCTTCAGGCGAAAAGCAAATTTTGCTGATGGCGCAACGCGAAGCAACCGAGGATAACCCCTCAGTAAATGATATTTACACATTAGGGGCTGTCTCCACTATTTTGCAGTTGCTGAAACTGCCTGATGGTACGGTAAAAGTGCTTGTAGAAGGTATTCGACGTGGGCAAGTTGTGGATTATGTTCACACTGAACCCTATTTTTTGGCGAATGTTGAATATGTTGAAGATGATCCTTTGCGAGAAGAAGAAGCAGAGGTTTTAGTTCGTACATTGATGAGCCAATTTGAAAAATACGTCAAACTTAACAAGAAGATCCCGCCTGAAATAGTGACTTCAGTGGCAAGCATAGATGAGCCTGGCAGATTGGCTGATACCATTGCTGCCCATATGTCGTTGAAGATCCAAGAAAAGCAAAATGTTTTGGAAATCACTTCTTTAAGAGAACGCTTAGAGCGTTTAATGGCGTTGATGGAATCTGAAATTGACTTATTACAAGTTGAACAACGGATCCGATCCAACGTTAAACGCCAAATGGAAAAAAGCCAAAGAGAATATTATCTCAATGAGCAAATGAAGGCGATCCAAGAGGAGTTAGGCCACGAAGCTAGTGAGTATGAAGAACTCAAAGAGAGAATAGAAAAAGCAGGAATGTCTGAAGAGGCTTATGCTAAAGCAAATGCTGAATTGAAGAAATTGAAGATGATGGCGCCTATGTCCGCAGAGGCGACAGTTTCTCGAAATTATATCGATTGGATGCTGCAAGTTCCTTGGAAGAAAAAGACAAAATTGCGGCTCGATTTGCCAGGCGCAGAAGCTATTTTAGAAGAAGATCATTATGGTCTTGAAAAAGTTAAAGAACGTATTGTTGAGTACTTAGCTGTTCAAAAGCGAGTGAAGAAGCTGAAAGGGCCTATTTTGTGCTTAGTTGGACCTCCAGGGGTAGGAAAAACCTCTCTTGGAAAATCCATTGCGCGCGCAACACAAAGAACATTTGTGAGAATGTCTTTAGGTGGTGTGAGAGATGAAGCAGAAATTCGTGGGCATAGACGTACTTACATTGGTGCAATGCCTGGTAAAATTTTACAGAAACTAGCTAAAGCAGGGGTACGAAACCCATTGTTCTTGTTGGATGAGATAGACAAGATGGCAATGGATTTTCGTGGTGATCCTGCGGCTGCTTTGTTAGAGGTATTGGATCCTGAACAAAACAATACTTTCAACGATCATTACTTAGAGGTGGATTACGATCTATCTGATGTAATGTTTGTTGCGACAGCAAATTCACTGAACATTCCCCCTCCTTTGCTTGACAGAATGGAAGTGATCCGTTTAGCAGGATATACAGAAGATGAAAAACTCAATATTTCTGAGCGGTATCTGATCCCTAAACAAATGCATGATAACGGATTAAATGAAGGCGAATTATCCATTACGAAAGACGCCATTTTAGGTATGATTCGTTATTACACGCGAGAAGCTGGGGTTCGAAACTTAGATCGTGAAATATCAAAACTTTCACGTAAAGTTGTGAAAGAAATTTTAATGGATCCTGAAAAGAAAACGATCGTTGTTGATGCGAATAATTTAGAAAATTACCTTGGCGTCAAACGTTACCGTTTTGGATTAGCGGAAGATCATGATCAAGTGGGGCAAGTCACTGGCTTGGCATGGACAGAAGTAGGTGGAGATATCCTAACAATCGAGGCTGTTGTTGTACCTGGTAAAGGAAAAACAACTACCACGGGTAAATTAGGAGAGGTCATGCAAGAATCTATTCAAGCGGCTATGTCTGTGGTACGAAGCCGTGCGAAAGCACTTGGGATCTCACCTGAATTTTATGAAAAGAGTGATATCCATATCCATGTTCCTGAAGGGGCAACACCTAAAGATGGTCCAAGTGCTGGTATAGGAATGTGTACTGCAATTGTTTCAATCTTGACAGGGATCCCTGTTAGAGCTGATGTAGCGATGACTGGAGAAATCACACTCAGAGGAGAAGTATTACCCATCGGTGGATTGAAGGAAAAATTGCTTGCAGCACGCCGTGCAGGTATTGCTGAGGTCATTATTCCTGAAGAAAATCGACGCGATCTTAAAGAGATCCCGAAGAATGTCCAGGAAGACCTTAAAATTCACTGTGTGAAGTGGATTGATGAAGTATTTGAAATAGCTCTTACAAGATTGCCACAACCGCTTTCTGAAGGGGTTAAATCGGAAACACCTGAGGGAGAAAATCCAAAGGAAGATAATCAATCTACAGACGTACTACATCATTAATCTTTGCGCAATTCGAAGCGCATTGCTTCCTTGACGATGAAGGGGGAGAGTCCCTCCCCCCTTTCTTATGTTTTGACCGCCTTAATTTCCTCTCCTTGAAGTTTTAACGGGATCCCCAAAGGGGATTGCTGATAAGCTATCAATTTGTTTAAAAAACAATACAGGGACGCGCGAAAAGCGCTTTGCTATATTGCTAGACTCTAAGCAGTTGTTTGCTACCTAGCATCCTTATTTTTCACCCAGAACCTTGTGCATCCTGAACTGCCATGATAATTTCCCCTTACTCGTTTTGAGGGGAGTGCAACAAAGCGCTCTCGCTTCCGGTTGTGGGACTGTTCACATTAAGCAGCCACGCAGGGAAAGTAAAAATAGTTAAATTTAGTTAGGGGGTAACTGTGAGTAAGATCCCAGTCAATAAAACGGATATTATCGAACTTATATCTGAACAGGCTGAAATCTCAAAAGCATCAGCTAATCGTGCATTGAATGCGCTCTTAGAAGGCATTACTGCTACTCTACGCGATGGAAAGTCGGTTTCCTTGCTTGGGTTCGGAACCTTCTCTGCAAAGACTCGTGCTGCTCGTGTAGGCCGTAATCCAAAGACCGGAGAGCCTATAAATATCGAAGCTGCGGTGGTTCCTGTATTTAAAGCTGGTAAAGCGCTTAAAGATGCTGTAAACTCCGCCTCCGTTATGGTTGAAGAAGAAGAGGTCTAGTTATATACTCTTCGCTCTTTTCAGTGGGTGCTTAGCTCAGTTGGCAGAGCATCGCCCTTACAAGGCGAGGGTCGGGGGTTCAAGCCCCTCAGCACCCACCAAATAACAAATGTGGAGCGGTAGTTCAGCTGGTTAGAATACCGGCCTGTCACGCCGGGGGTCGCGGGTTCGAGTCCCGTCCGCTCCGCCACTTCTTGAGAGACGTGCTTGACGCATCGTACCTTTTTGGGGAACAAACCATGTTGCAAAACTTAAGGGACAAGGCACAAGGTTGGATTGCCTGGGTTATCATTGGAATGATAGGCATCACATTTGTTCTCTTTGGTACCGGAAGCATGTTTCAATCAGGAGGCGCTGAAGAGGTTGTCGCTAAAGTAGGCAACACCAAAATATCTGCACAGCAATTAGATGCAGCATATAAGCGCTTTCTGCATCAACCTGGTAGCGAATCGTTGCGCCAGCTTGATCCTAGCCTCGTAAAGAAAGATCTTTTGCAATCCCTAATCGACGAGGTCGTTTTAATGAAAGCGGCTGTCGGTGAAGGGATGCGGATCAGTTCTCAACAAGTCACGCTAACGCTTAATAGCATTCCTTTTTTCATTGAAGATGGGCATTTTTCACCGCAGTTGTATGCTCGCTTTCTTAGCAATACCGAATACACAGATCATGATTTCCGCGTCCTTTTGCGCGATAGTTTGATAAAGCAGCAGTTACAGCAAGGGTTAATGCAGACATCATTTGCATTACCTAGCGACACAGACGAGCTTATTAAATTTATTTTGCAGACCAGAGATATTCGCTATCTTGTTGTAGAGCGTGCACCTTTTGAAAAAGATATCAAACTAACGCCCGAAGACATCAAACAATTCTATGAAGCTAATAAGCAAGATTTCCAAACTGAAGAACAAATTTCATTGGAGTACATTCATTTATCTGCCCAAGAATTGATGGATAAATATCAACCCAAAGAAGATGATATTAGTAATTTTTATAAAGAAAATAAAAATGCGTTTAATGAACCTGAACGTATTCAAATTGCTCATATCCTTGTGGCATTGCCTAAGAATGCTGATGCTGAAGCAGTTACAAAAGCAGAAGACAAAATTAAAGAAATTCAAGAAAAACTGAAAAATGGACAATCTTTTTCCGAGTTAGCGAAGGAATATTCCGACGATAAAGGAAGTAGTTCGAATGGTGGAACGCTTGAATGGCTGGCTAAAGGTGAGATGGTGCCAGAATTTGAAGAAGCGGCCTTTTCATTAAAGAATAAAGATGAAGTGAGCAACCCTGTTAGAACAGAATTTGGTTTTCATCTTATCCGTTTGGTCGATAGACAAAAAGAGAAAGAGCGTTCTTTTGAGAGTGTTAAAAATGACATTATCGAGAAACTCAAACGTCAAATGGCAGAAGATCAATTAGCAACGCTGGCAGATCAGCTTAACGAGTTGACTTATGATCATCCTGATTCATTGCAACCAGCTTCAGATAAGTTGGGATTACCGGTTCAAAGCACTGATTTGTTTACGGCTCAACAGGGTCCTAAAGAATCCTTATTGCAAAATCCCACTGTATTGAATGCGGCATTTAGCGCTCAAGTGAAGGATGATAAAAACAATAGCGAAATGTTAAAACTGGATAATGATAATTATTTGGTACTGCGTGTCGTGCGACACATTCAACCTAAGCAAAAATCTTTAAATGATGTGACACCAGAAATAGAAAAGACGCTCATGGCACAAAAGAGCGATGCACTGGCGCATCAAGATGCTGAGAAGATTTATAAAGCCATTATTGCAGAGGCAAGTGATCCAGCCAAAATCAAGTCACAATATGCCTGGAAGGAAAAAAATAACATTGCTCGCTCAAGCAATGATGTTAACGCTGATTTAATCGAAAATGCATTTGCTATGCCTACCCCAGGACATGGTGATAAGGGTAGCGATTTTAAAGTGGTTAACATGGAAAACGGTGATTATGCCATTGTCTGGTTAACAAAAGTTCAAAATGGAGAAGACACTAAGATTTCTCATGAAGAAAAAGAGAACTATGGTAAACAGCTTGCTAAACACTACGGCGAGTTAGAATATGCTATCTATACAATTGACTTACTTCATAATGCTAAAGTTGAGAAACATTTAGATAAGATTTGAAATTCTACTAAGGAATGAAGAGTGATCTCTTCATTCCTATCCTTAAATAAGTTTATTTCGCTTTTCTACTCCATTTCATCCAAGTAGGTTGGCTCTTTCCCAACACTCAATAAAAAGCACTATGAGTTTAGTTGTTGGGCCTAAAGGCCCAACCTACATTTGCTACAATCTCATCTCATTTCATTCAGATGGAAGAAATCTTGCGCCGTAAGAATTCTTCCCTGAGCGTGCCGCCATTCACGTCGAAGAAAATCCCCCGCGCTAAAAAGCGCCGCCCCCTTTACAAAGTGGGCGAATATGCGCTTCGCGCAGGATCAGAGGACATCCATCTAAGTAATAAGTTTTTTAACTTTATTAATCTGATCTCATTCCCAATCAGTTTGCCAATTAGACCTATAATAAATATGCATTTACCATACAGTAAAATGCTAGTTTTGTGGCTTATTGTGAAATGTTGGTTGATGTCAGGTAAGCTGATATGAGATATATAGAGCTATGAATGCCAAGGAAGACATTCTGTGTTTGGTAAATTACGAACTATTGCGTTATGCATCTGTGTCCTGTTTACACAAGCCTGTGAAAATGGGGTATGGAATAATCCTTATCCAGAATTAGATGGTAGCGATAATACCCTTTATACTTCTTTTTCTGAGCGACCTAAGCACCTTGATCCTGCTGTTTCATATACGGCGGATGAATGGATCTTTATCAATCAAATTTATGAACCTCCTTTACAGTATCACTATTTAAAAAGACCGTATGAACTGGTTACCTTGGCAGCAAGCGAAATGCCAAGCGTTCGCTATCTGGATAAAATGGGAAATGAGCTACCCCAGAACGCTCTTCCTGAAGATATTGCTTTTAGTGTTTATAAAATAAAAATTAAACCTGGCATTTATTATCAATTACATCCGGCCTTTGCCAAAAATAAAGAAAATGAGTATCTGTATCATCAATTAACCCAAGCGCAAGTATCAGGAAAACATACTATTTATGATTTTCCAGAGCAGGGAACGCGTGAATTAGTGGCTGATGACTATGTTTATCAAATTAAACGTTTGGCTGATCCTACAGTAAATTCACCTATTTTAGGTTTGATGGAAAATTACATTGTTGGGATTAAGGATTATGCACAGATCCTCAAAAAAAAATATCAAGAAATGGGGGTTAGCGAGAGCAATACCGCATTTTTAGATCTAAGATCGATCCCTCTTGAAAGCGTTTATGCAATTGATAAATATACTTATGAAATTAAAATTCATGGAAAATATCCCCAATTTTCTTATTGGCTCGCGATGCCTTTTTATGCTCCGATGCCATGGGAAGCGATTAAATTTTATGCACAAAATGTGCTTTTAGCTAAGAATATCTCTTTAGACTGGTATCCAGTTGGAACAGGGCCATTCATCTTAAGAAAGAATAACCCCAATTCTGAAATGATTTTGGAAAAGAATAAAAATTTTCATGGTGAACACTATCCTTCAGAAGGAGATCCTGGTGACAAGGCCAGAGGGTTATTAGCAGAGGCGGGAAAGCCTTTACCATTTCTAGACAAAATTATTTTTATCCTTGAGAGAGAAAGTATCCCTTATTGGAGCAAATTCTTACAGGGCTACTATGACCAATCAGGGGTGAGCTCAGACAATTTTGATCAAGCTTTACAAACTACCTCAGGTGGAAATTTAGAATTAACGCAATCGCTTATAGATAAAGGAATTAAACTCAATACTTCCATACAACCAACTAATTTCTATTGGGGATTTAATATGACCGATGAAGTGGTTGGAGGATATAGCGTTGCAAAGAAGAAGCTTCGTCAAGCCATCTCAATTGCTATCGATATGGAAGAGTACATTAATATTTTCTTAAATGGTAATGGAATTGTCGCACAAGGCCCATTACCTCCTTCCATTTTTGGATTCAATGAAAGTGATGATGCTAAAAATTCCTTTATCTATAACAGAAATGCCAAAAATCGCAAAATTGAAAGAAAGACGATTGATGAAGCAAAAAAATTGCTCGCTGAAGCGGGTTATCCACGAGGGATAGATCCTAAAACAAAGCAACCTCTAATTCTCTATTATGACGCAATTGTTTCTGGAGGGCCGCAAGCACAAGCACAATTTTCTTGGCTAAGAAAACAATTTAGAAAATTGGGTATTGAGCTTGTAGTGAGGGCAACCCAATACAATCGTTTTCAAGATAAGATAGCAAATGGGGATTTTCAAATTTATTTTTGGGGGTGGAACGCAGACTACCCTGATCCAGAAAATTTTCTTTTTTTACTGTATGGGAAAAATGGCAAAGTAAAATTTTCAGGCGAGAATGCAAGTAATTATGAAAATAATCAATTTGATGCACTCTACGAACAAATGAAAAGCATGGAAAATACGCCAAAACGGGCTGAAATTATTAACAAAATGATAAAAATTGTGCAAGAAGATGCGCCATGGGTCTGGGGTTTTCACCCGAAAATTTATGTGTTAAGACAAGCATGGGTTGCACCTTTTAAAACCAATGCTATGTCGAGAAATACACTTAAATACATGTCACTTAATCCACACTTGAGAGCAAAATTTCGTGTAGAGTGGAATCAAGCAATTATTTGGCCTTTGATTCTAGTCGGCTTAGGACTCATCTTATTGTGCATCCCTGCAGGAATAGGATATTGGCGAAAAATGCATACACCCTTACGCTTAAAAAAATCTGAGGTGATATACCCAAACCAAGAGGGTGAAGGCAACATGCCGATGTCATCTGAAAGGGGTAAAAGGAATAATCATGTTTAACTATATAATTCGACGCCTTTTATACATGATCCCAATCTTAATTGGCGTCAATTTGTTGACCTTCGCTTTATTTTTTATGGTGAATACACCTGATGACATAGCAAGAGTTCATTTAGGACAAAAACACGTAACAAGTGGTGCGATCCAAACCTGGAAGCAACATCATGGCTATGACAAGCCATTATTTATTGATGAGAAGGAAGAGTTCCCAAACAAGTTGGTAAACACGATTTTTTTTCAAAAATCATTAAGACTGTTTGCTTTTGATTTTGGATTTTCCGATGCTGGACGTGATATCGGTTATGACATTTCACAAAGAATGTGGCCCAGTTTAGCAATCGCTATCCCCAGTTTGATTGTAGGCTTGTTGGTGAATATTTCACTTGCCTTGTTGATGATATTTTTTAGATATAGTTATTTGGATACTTTAGGTGTTGTTTTTTGTGTAATGCTGATGTCTATATCGGCATTATTCTACATTATTGGTGGACAATATTTGATTGCAAAATTGTTATTACTTGTTCCTATTTCTGGTTATGTACCCGGTTGGCAATTAGGAAAATTCCTGATTTTGCCTATTATTGTAGGTGTGATTAGTGGTATTGGTGCCGGTGTAAGATGGTATCGAACGCTTTTTCTAGAAGAGGCAGTTAAAGATTATGTACGAAGTGCAAAAAGTAAGGGATTGAAAGAATCTACCATTTTATTTAAACATATTTTACGTAATGCGATGATCCCTATTTTAACGGGAGTAGTTGCGTTATTGCCTCTTTTGTTTATGGGAAGTCTGCTGACAGAATCATTTTTTTCTATCCCAGGCCTTGGCAGTTACACCATTGATGCCATTCAACAGCAAGATTTTGCAATAGTGAGATCCATGGTCTTTTTAGGTTCGTTCCTTTATATCATTGGTTTGTTGATGACCGATATTTCTTATACTTTAGTTGATCCAAGGGTACGGTTTGGATAAATATGAAATTTACCGTTTTATGGACTGATTGCCTTATTTATCTTCTAGTTGCACTAGCGCTCCTATTTGCAATTAAGGCTTATTTTAACCCACATTTGCGTAAAATATGGCGTAAAGTCATTTATCGACCTTTAAATTTAGTTGCAATTGTTATTTTGATTTCTTATGCGGTGATTGGTCTTCTAGATACAGTTCATCTGCATGAGACTATTGAGGATCAAAAAGAAAGCCAAACTGGTATGATAAGTTTGCTTGATAAAATCTTGCAGCCAATGATTTTGCATACGGAAAGAACTTATTCAGAACCTTTGGCTACACACTCATTTACGAAAGAAGCAATGGTGTTACCAGATGGTGCAATCGTGCGTGATTATCCAAGGTTAACCTATGGCGGCGCGCATTTAACTTCTTTAGCAGATAAATGGCAGGACATAGGCCATCGCTGCCTGATAGCATTTATTCAAGCCATGCTAATTTGGACTGCTATTTCTATTTTGTTGATATTAATGGGATCTCGCAAACATCGTTTAGAATGGGAAGATTTTCTTGTGCGGATCATCAAAGGGAAAACACATTTTCCTTGGCGGACACTGCTTTTATCAATTGGTTTTCTCTTATTAATTATTACGATTATTCATGCACTAATGCCTTACTATCATATTCTAGGAACCGATGAAGTGGGTGAAGATGTGCTTTATCAAACCTTAAAAAGTATTAGAACGGGATTAATTATTGGTACAGTGACAACGCTTTTGACGCTGCCCTTTGCCATTCTTTTTGGGATCATGGCTGGTTATTTTAGAGGATGGGCAGATGATGCTATTCAGTACGTCTATACCACATTAAGCTCGATTCCTGCCGTGTTATTAATTGCAGCCGCAGTTCTTACTTTACAAGTTGTCATGAACCGCCATGGTGAATTGTTCGAGACGGTTGCTCATCGTACCGATGCAAGATTACTTGCATTATGCGCAATTTTAGGGATCACAAGTTGGACAGGTTTATGCCGTTTATTGCGCGGTGAAACGATGAAGATTTGCCAAATGGATTTTGTCGCTGCCTCCCGAACGTTAGGTTCATCTCATATGTGGATCATCTTTAAACATTTGTTACCCAACGTTTTTCATATTATTTTAATTACTATTGTTCTGGATTTCAGCGGATTGGTTTTAGCTGAGGCGGTATTATCTTATGTTGGAGTAGGGGTAGATCCTTCTACCTATAGTTGGGGAACCATGATAAATAGCGCACGCTTAGAAATGGCGCGTGTGCCCATTATATGGTGGAGCTTAACTGCCGCCTTTGTTTTTATGTTTGTCCTTGTTTTATCAGCAAATATTTTCTCTGATGCAGTCAGAGATGCTTTTGACCCACGTGCTCGTTTAGCAGGTGCCAGGTGATAAATAAACCTTTATTACGAATCAAACAATTGAGAGTTGAAATTAGCACACCTAACGGTATTGTTCGCCCTGTTGATGGCGTAGATTTAACTTTGCGACGCGGTGAAATATTTGCTCTGGTCGGAGAATCAGGTTGCGGTAAATCAATGACAGCTTTGTCTATCAACCGTTTGCTTCCAGATGCTGCAGCTATTTGTCAAGGAAGTGAAATCTTTCTCGATGAAATTCCTTTACATCATCTCAGTGAAAATAAAATGCGTCAAGTTCGTGGCTGTAAAATTGGAATGATTTTTCAAGATCCAGCTACTGCATTGAACCCAGTGTTAACGATTGGAGAGCAAGTTTTAGAGGCTATCAAAAAAAGAAATGGACACATTAAAACAAAAAATGAACTCAGAACTGAGATGGTTGAATTATTAGAAAAAGTGAGACTACCTTCGCCGCAACATATATTGCAGCAGTATCCTCATCAGCTTTCAGGTGGACTCAAGCAGCGTGTTGTGATTGCTATGGCGTTGGCACAATCGCCAGATTTACTCATTGCAGATGAACCAACAACTGCACTCGATGTCACCACTCAAGCACAAGTTCTTCGGTTAATAAAAGATTTAAATGCACAGTTAAATATGGCTATATTGTTGATCACGCATGATCTTGGAATTGTGGCACAAATGGCAGACACTGTTGCGGTAATGTACGCTGGACATATTATTGAACAATCTTCTAAAGAAGAATTTATTGCCTCCCCAAAACATCCTTATGCGCGGCAACTGTTTGCAGCCTTGCCTGAGCACACACTTCCTGGGCATCAATTAGCCGTTATTCCAGGACATGTTCCCCAGCTGAATCAAGCATTTCCTCTTTGTCGATTTCGCGGGCGTTGTAAATATGTCTTTAAGTCTTGCGAAGAGGTAAAACCTAATTTGGTGCAAATCAATGATCATCACGCAGTAAGATGCCATTGGTATGATAATCAGAGTTTGGAAAAAATACCGAGTGCATTGCGAATAGGAGAGCTCATTAACCAAAGTCATGAACAACCTGTAGCACAAATGGCAGACACGACAAATGAAGAGGATATTTTTCCTTTATTGACTGTATCGGATCTAAAGGTACATTTTCCAGTACGAAGAGGCGTGTTAAAAAGAGTAAAGGGATATGTTAAAGCAGTCGATGGTTTGACGTTCAACATTTATGAAGGACAAACCCTTGCACTGGTTGGTGAATCTGGTTGTGGAAAAACGACTGTCGCCAAGGCGATTTTAAGATTACTCAATGATGCGACAGGTAAGATAGTTTTTCACGATAAAGATCTACTTAAAATTTCAGAAAAAAAATTAAGAAAGATGCGTGCAGATGTGCAAATGATCTTTCAAGATCCTTATTCTTCTATGGATCCGAGGATGAGAATTAGTGATATTGTAGAAGAAGGAATGATAGCATTAAATATTGGCACTAATGCGACAGAGCGTCAGGAAAGAATAGAAGTTTTATTAGAGCAAGTAGGATTATCAAAAGAATTTAAAGATAGATATCCTCATGAACTATCAGGTGGTCAACGGCAACGAATTGCCATTGCACGAGCACTTGCGGTTGGTGCAAATTTAATTATTTGTGATGAACCAACAAGTGCGCTCGATGTTTCAGTGCAAGCACAAATTCTGAATGTATTAAAGTCTTTACAAAATGATCTCGCCATTAGTTACTTATTTATTACGCATAATATCAGCGTGGTGAATTATCTTGCTGATTATGTTGCTGTGATGTATTTGGGTCGCATTGTTGAATATGGCCCTGCACAAACTATTTTGGCTGCTCCTAAGCATCCTTATACCCAGGCATTATTAGCTTCTGTGCCTTCAATTAATAGTCAAACTGGATTTTTGACGCCCCCTAAAGGAGAATTACCTTCCCCACTTAATCCTCCCAAAGGATGTCATTTTTCGCCAAGATGCCCCAAAGTGCATGCACCTTGCTTGGAAAAATACCCAGACAATTATCTTGTTGGAAAGGAACAGTGTGTTAAATGCTATCTTTATGCACCTTCTGCAATAAAGAAAACAGAAACTGAAGTATGATTTAAACCGAAAATTTGTATTTACAACTTGCATACCCTGATCGGCCTATCGTCTGTACTTTCTATGCCATGAAACTGATCGTCTTACGAAAACGACTAAGCGTTATGCTGAAAAAGACTGTGCCAATAGCAAATAGTGATAAAAATTGCGGCCAAACAACATTCAACCCCGCTCCTCGATATAAAATAGATTGTGCTAACATCACAAAATGAGTTGTTGGCGCAGCTAACATGATTATTTGAACCATTTCAGGCATGCTTTCTCTAGGGGTTACACCACCTGAGAGTAATTCTAGTGGTAACAGCACTAGCATTATAAGCAAACCGAATTGCGGCATAGAACGTGCTATCGTGCCCATGAAAATTCCCATCGAAGTAGTTGCAAATAGATTTAAAATCACGCCCACCAAAAATAGCATTATTGAGCCTTCAATGGGAATGGATAACAATCCTTCAACAATAAATACTAATGAAAATGAACAGGCAAGTAACACAACTAATCCCATTGCCCAAATTTTACTTATCATAATTTCAAAGGGTGTAATTGGCATGACAAGCAAATGCTCAATTGTGCCATGTTCGCGTTCACGGATAAGCGCAGCTCCAGTTAAAATAATTGAGAGCATGGTGACATTATTAATAATCTCCATCACTGCACCGAACCATGTTTTTGCTAAAGTGGGGTTAAAGCGTATCCTTAAAGCTAGATCAACTGGTAAGGTTTCAACTGAACGATAGCGCTTTACAAATTCATTAATTTCTTGATTAAGAATGGTTTCAATGTAGCCATTTCCTGTAAATGCTTGACTCATTCGTGTTGCATCGACGTTAAGTTGGATACTTGGTGTTCGTCCAGCTAGAAGATTCTTTTGAAATTCTGGAGGGATATTAAGTGCAAAAGTAAAAATTCCCTGATCCATCCCCGCATCCATTTCCGATGTTGATACTAAAATGGGTTTGACAAAATGAGGCGGGTAAAATGCATCAATAATACGTTGAGACAGAGGAGAGTGATCTTCGTCTACAATTGCTATGGGAGCTTTGTTAAGCGTTTCGGGCATTGCAGTGGCAGAAGAATAAATTGAAATAGTAAAAGCAAATGCTATTAAAGCAAGCAACATGGGATCACGAATAAGGCTTTGCAGTTCTTTGATCCCTAAGTAAAAGATATTGCCAATATTCATTTATTTCTCCTGTTTGTTGAGAAATAAAAGGCAAATTCCAAATAAAATTGGAATGGAAATCAAAAGTGGAACAAATAAAGAATACAAATCATGAAAATCTAATCCTTTTGAGAAAACCCCACGTGAAATTGTCAAAAAATAAGTAGCTGGAAAAATATTTCCAATGAAAGCACCGAATCCTTCAAGTGATGAAACGGGATCTATCATACCTGAAAATTGGGTAGCGGGAAGAATAGTTAATACACTTGTACCAAAAATGGCGGCTATTTGACTACGCATAAATAACGAGATCAGAAAGCCTATTAAGGTCGTTGTACACACATATATTAATGCGCCTATAGTCAAGGTAGTAAAGCTCCCTGTGACTGGTACTTTAAATGCGAATATTGCAAGTAAAACAAGAAGCATAAAATTTAACATGGCTAAGAAAATATAAGGTAATAATTTACCTAATAAAAATTCTAATCGTGTAATAGGCGTTACATAAAAATTTATAATAGAACCAAGTTCTTTTTCTCGCACAAAAGAAAGTGCTGTTAACATAGCAGGGATCAGCATCAATAGTAATGGAATAACAGCAGGAACAATTGCAGGTAAACTTTTAACATCAGGATTATAACGAAATCGTGTTTCTATATTCATTAATTGTGTCGTTGGATATTGAGAACGTTTTGATATCATATCGGCTAACCAAAGCCTATGCATGCCTTGGACATATCCTTGCACTGTTTCTGCTCGTTGTGGCATAGCACCATCTATCCAAGCACCAACTTGTGTAGGGATCCCACGTTTAACGTCACGAGAAAAATTGTTTGGTATTTCAATGGCTAAAGTTAGTTTTCCCGCGCGCATTCTCTGATCTAAATCTTGATAGTTTATGATGGGTGGTTTTTCAATAAAATAACGTGAGCCGGCAATATTAAGTAGATAATTATGACTAATAGTGGTTTGGTCGCGATCTAATATAGCGAAGGATAAATTTTCAACATCAAGATTAATACCATAACTAATCACTATCATTAAAATTGCGCTGCCTAATAATGCTAAAGATGCACGTATTGGATCACGAATTAATTCTAATGCTTCTCGATGCATGTAACTGTACATTCGTCCCCAATCAAAAAATTTTTTACTTTGGCTAATATGGGTAGTATTAGTTTCTATCTTGTGTATTGAAGATAAACTAGAAATATTTGAATTAAGATTTAACGAATTATTTTCTTTTGCAACCGCTGATTCTAAGTAACTGATAAAAGACTCTTCCAATGTTTTTTTATTACTTATCCTTATTAAAGCTGTTGGCGTATCGCTCACTAACACTCTGCCAGCATGCATAAGTGAAATGCGATCACAACGTTCAGCTTCATTCATAAAATGAGTAGAAATGAAAATGGTCACCTTGTCCTGACGAGACAAATCTAACATCAATTTCCAAAAAAGATCTCGTGCAATAGGATCAACGCCTGAAGTCGGTTCATCGAGAATGAGGATTTCTGGTTGATGTATCATCGCTACAGCGAGCGATAAGCGTTGACGATGGCCAAGTGGAAGTGATTCGGGAAGTTCATGAGCAATATCTGCTAATTGAAAGCGTTGCAACATAAATCTAATGCGATTGGATATTTCTTGTTTAGGTATATGAAATAATTTTGCGTGTAATACCAAATTTTGATAGACAGTTAATTCGGAATAAAGTGAAAAGAATTGCGACATATATCCAACACGGTGTCGAATATTAAGATCATCGGGATTTATTTCTTTTCCAAAAAGCCAAGCTTGCCCTTCACTTACCGGTAGTAAACCCGTAAGCATTTTCATTGTGGTTGTTTTCCCACATCCATTAGAGCCAAGAAATCCAAATATCTCACCTTGAGTAATTTTAAAATTAACATGATCTACAGCTATAAATTTACCAAAACGCTTTGTTAAATCTTTAGCTTCAATAGCAATTTCAGTATTTTCTCTATTTTGTTCTAAAGATTTAATAGTGAGTTCTTGATGTTCCTTTTGTTGTAAAATAGGTAACAAAGTAATGAAAGCTTCCTCTAAAGAATTTTTCCCGCTTTTTTTTAGCAAATCTTTTGGTGTTTCCTTTGCTAATATCGTGCCATTATTCATTGCAACTAACCAATCAAAACGCTCAGCTTCTTCCATATAAGCAGTTGCAACTAATACACTCATGTTAGGATTGCCAGAGCGGATATCAGCAATTAAATCCCAAAATTGACGACGCGATAAAGGATCAACTCCAGTGGTAGGCTCATCTAAAATGAGAAGATCGGGGTTATGGATCAATGCACAGCATAATCCTAATTTTTGTTTCATTCCTCCTGATAGTTTTCCTACAGGTCTATCACGAAAGGATAATAAGCCTGTTCCCTTTAAGAGATTAATAATATAATGTTCACGTGTAGCGCGATCGTGCCCAAAAAGACGCCCAAAAAAATCGATATTTTCATAAACTGATAAGGTTTGATATAAATTTTTTCCTAATCCTTGAGGCATATAAGCAATACGCGAGCAAATTTCTTCACGTTTACCTGCTTTTGATATATCATCGCCAAATACCTCAATTTTTCCCGACTGGATAGCTCGCGTCCCTGAAATAAGTGAAAACAAACTCGATTTTCCAACACCATCAGGGCCAATAAAGCCAATCATGCGTCCAGCGGGTAGGGATAAATTAATATTGTTTAATGCTGATATTTTTCCATAATGAAGGTTTACGTCTGTAAGAGATACGATTATTGAAGATATATTTTCCACATACTTACTCGTCATGTGGCAGTTTCACTTTTAAATCATCTGGCCATGGAGCTTTTTGATTGAGTTGCACGTAGGCCATTCCTGGTAAACCTGTCTTTACGATTTTGATGTATTTCTTAAGGAGTTCAGGAGAAATATGTGCTTTAATGCGAAACATAAGTTTTTCGCGTTCACTCGCTGTTTCAACTGTCTTTGGTGTAAATTGTGCAACGTTTGCGACATAAGTGACTTTTGCTGGAATCACATATTTGGGTGCTGCATCTAATATGATGTGGACTTCAGCGCCCATATTTATTATGCCAGCTTGCGCGGTTGGCAAGAAAAAAGTCATGTATACATCAGTTAGATCAATCATATTAAGCACCCTTCCTCCAGCACTTAATACTTCACCTGGTTGTGAAACGCGAAATTGTACACGGCCGTCGCGAGGAGCACGTAATGCACTATCATTAATGTCAACTTGCAGACGTTCTATTGTAGCTTTTGTAGCTTCAACAGCTGAGTTTGCGCCAAGCACTGCTGATTCTGCTGTGGCAATTGCGGCATCAGCTCCTGAAACTTGTGCTTTTGCTGCTTCTAAGGCTGCCTGTGTACTATAAAAATGTGCTCGTGTCTCATCACGTGCATCAATTGAAGCTGCATTTTGGGTCACTAATCTTTCTATACGTGTGAGGCGTATCTTAGCGAGAGAAAGCTCTGCTTCTCGCTGCGAAACTAATGCAACTGCGGCTTGTTTTTCATTTAAACGTTGTTTGACTTGGCTTTCAGCACTAACGACACTACTTTTTTGTTGCTCAAGGTGTGCTTTGGCTTCTCTTAGCTCTGCTTCTAATGTTTCTGTATCCATATAAGCAACAATTTGTCCTGCATCAACAAAGTCTCCTTCATCGACTAAAATACTTTTTATTCTCCCTGCAATTTTTGTTGAAATATCTATTTCTGTTGCTTCGATGCGTCCATTACTACTGGCAAAATTATTTCCCAGCTTTTTAGGTTGCAGATGTTGCCATAACAAAAAACTACAAATAGCAATAATGATTACAACTATTGATGATGACCAATTTTTGTTTAATCTGAATGTCATCTTTTCGCGCCTTTTGCCATAATTTGAGACACTAGCTATGATTATGACTTGATGATGTGTTTTTAAACAGGTAGAAAGATATTTCTTTTATCTATCAAAGTGTCGGCAGTAAAGAACAATTTTTTCATAAAAATAGATGAACCGCTTATAAACTATGTTTATATGCAAGCGGCTTTAGCTTTGAGGCTATGTTTAAATTCTCTGTAAAAATTTATTTTTTGAATAAATCAATTTTTTGAAAGGATAGTTGTGCGCTAATCTGTTTAAAATATTAGTCTCTTCGTCATTAAAGCAAGGATGACGCATTTTTTGCTGAAATGTTTTTCCCCATCAGCTTACAAAATTTTTGTTGTTCAAGCGATTAAAAGCTCTGATATTGTGGTTCTACCGGTGGTTGTTTCTTTCGTGGATTATTTAATGAGTAAACAATACCTAAGTTGTAGGAAATAGCTGTTTTATAAGGGGTAATACTGAACCAATTATTATCTTCATCAAATCCGGTCGGGTTAATACGGATCCCTGGATCGCCATTAATCAGGAATTTAATTCCAAGGCACGGCATAATGTTATATTGCGCGCCAATTCCTATGCGTCCCATTGCTTTCATTTCTGACTCACCTCTGTATTCTAGCCAAGTTCCATCTGAAAGGTGATTGATTTTTATGTCATTATGTAAAAAGGCCAAGCCGCCCATGAATATAATTTCAAATCGTTTGAAAACTTCCCAGTAAAAGTTGAGATCAAGATAAAAATCTTGCAGGCGTACACTCACTCTTGCAGCATCACCTTGAACTTCAGGTTTGATAAAGAAAATATCTCCTGCAACAAAGGTAAGAGATTGTTGGCGACGCGTTGATTCTTCGTAGCCTATATCAAACCCGAAAAAGCCATTTACCCTTGAGCCAATGTAGAATCTATAAGCAGTAGTAATATCAGGGAACAATCTTTCATAGTCGGTACCTGTTACAGTTTGTGTGGCATTGATCCCAGGTTCCAAGCCCCAATATTTCAAATCAGCCCCAATGTGAGGAGACCAATAAGATGCTTGAATAGTTAAAGGGGTGACACAGAAAAGGGCGCCAAGCAAAATGCGTTTGTAGGAGGGCATTGATCATCCTTGAAATGTTCCTTATAAGAACATTCTGCTCAAGGATGCTATCCTAAGTCAAATTTTATAGCCTCTACAGCTGATCAAAGGCTTCTTGATTGATTTTTTATAGCTTGGCAGGCTTGTTGATTATAGGTCGATAGCACAAAGTTGTAGACTTATCCTAAGGTATTTTTCAAACAAAATTAATGAATGCATTGACCAATCGATCCTTCTTTACAGCGGATCCCATTTACCCAAATAGCTTTTTCAAGATTGGCATTCTTGAAGGAGGTATTATGAATAGAAGCCTTATAAAGATTAGCTCCTTGTAGGTTTGCATCATTAAAATTCACTTCATCTAAATTGGCGTTTTCTAAATTAGCTTTTCTTAACACGGCTCCTTGTAAATTGGAGCGTAAAAGATCGCAATTCGTGAAATTTGTATAAGGAAGCATAGCATTTTGCAGATCAACATTATGTAAAAATGTTCCTGACAAATTTATCTCACCTAAATAGATGTATTTTTCTCTATAAGTTTCGGGATTATGATCTGCATAAAGTAATTTGGGCTTTAAATTGGAGATAAAAATAATCACACTAGCAAGCTTGTCTGGTTTATTAAGTCGGTCTAAGTCTTCAATGATGGCTTCTGTGCGTGCAATCATCAAAAGATTGATACGTTGGTTTTCATCTGGACTTTTAGCAAATAATTCGACGATGCCGTTAAAATAGCTATCGGTCATTCTACTAGCCTGTAAGATTTCTTGGTGCTGTCCGACCTTATAGCTCACTAAAACCGTTGCAACACCCACAAATAAGCCGACAATGGCGATAGTCAGCTCTATACCGCGTTGTTTAGCAAAGCGTTTCAGCCTATAACTGATGCTGGGTTCGGCTTTATAGAAGGTATATAGATCGTTATCTTTTTTTTGCATGAGTCTCTTCTTAAATACAATACAAAAAGAAGGAATGCCCCATTTAAAGTTTAGGTGGCACTCTGTTTATAAGCAAAGTAACTAATTTTTGTGTTTGCTCCAGTTTGCCTTTAGCCTGAGCACAGCCAGGTGAAGTCTAAGGGCACTAAAAGCAAAATGGAATGGTTGCTGGATGAATAGTCGGTTTAACCCGCTTTAATAACGATACGTTGGCCAGGTTGTATGATCGAGCTGTACTTCAGATTGTTATTTGCAAGTACGGTTGATACTTTGACTTTGTATTTCTTGCAAATTTTGGGAATAGATTCGCCCCGTTTAACAACATGGACTACTTTTGCTTTACTTGTACCTGCACCTTTAGCTTTTGATACAACAGAAACATCACTGCTTGCTGATTTTGAAGACTTCGTTTTAGCTTGTGTTGTTGTTGCTTTTACTTTTGCCGTTTCCTTTATTGACGCCTTTACCTTAGCCGTTTCTTTTGTGCTTGAAGACGTGCTGGCAGCTTTTTGCGTAACAGTGGTGGAAGGGACTTTCTTTTTAAAAGTATCTGCGTGGTGAATGGGTACTACAAGATGAAAAGGTGCACCATTCGTGCTGGATTTTTTATGTCCAGGGTTCAGTCGGCGTAATTGTGTTTCAGATATATCGACTAATTTTGCTGCATGCGCAATGTCGATAGGTTTGCCTGTATTAATACGAGTAATCACGGGCTTATTGGGAATAGCTGGTAGCACAACGCCATATTGTTTAGGAGATTTTACGATGGCAGCAAAAGCCAATAATTTGGGAACGAAATGCGTCGTTTCTTTGGGCAATTTTAAAGCCCAAAAATCAGTTGATTTTCTCGCTGATTTGTTTTGACGCATAGCTTGCTGTAGCCTGCCTTCACCGCAATTATAAGCAGCAATTGCAAGTAACCAGTTACCATTGAAGCGTTTATGCAAATATTGCAGATGATCTAAAGCGACTTTGGTCGATTCGTAAACATCTTTGCGTCCATCATAAGAAGCATTTTGTTTGAGCCCATGAATTCGGCCCAATGTAGGCATGAGCTGCCATAAGCCCACTGCACCTTTATTGCTTAAAGTATGAGGATTAAAGTCGCTTTCAATAATTGGAAGCAAAGCGATTTCGCTTGGCATGCCGCGTCTTTCTACTTCTTCAAGGATATAGAAAAAGTAAGGAGAGGCATTTTTGATAACTTTATTGATGTAATCTTGGTGTTGTGAAAAACTTCTAATATGACGTTGTAATAAAGGTTGCCCAGTTTGTGCTTGACCTAAATTTAAACGTGAACGAACACGACCCCATATTTCAGTTGAGGCAGTATTAGAATCATTAAAGCTAGCTTTACTTTTAGGTTGAAATATTGTCGATAAGATATTTTGGGTATGGATATTGATGTCATGTTTATTAATTTGTGACTGTATGTAATCCACACTTGGCGCACCAAATGTAACTGTGCTGCAATAACCGTATATAAAAAGGGATGCACATACGGAATAGAGTATGTTGTGCTTTTTATTTTGAGATTTTTGCATAGTACAACCTTTATCCAATCAAACTATAGTCATCGGATCCGATTTTTAGACATTTTGTTTTGTCTAAAAATTATCTACTTTGACTATATTCTTTCCATTTCGTTTTTAGCTTTTTCTAAAATCAAACTGGTTAGAATATGTATGAACATATCATTTTATACTCTTCGCATATGAATTTTCGCTGTTGTTGCCTTCGTCATTCTCACAACAGTCATGTATTTCGTATGCACTCCTTGTTGTTCGAAGTCTCGGCGCTAACCGAAAAATCATCTGCTTTGAGTATGTATGAACACACAAATAAATTTAAATTTCTAAATTAGTTCGGCGACCATGTTAAATAAAAACCTTGCAAAAAGCAAGCTTCTTAATTTATTTAAGGAACTCATATTGGGCGAGACTCGAAGATAAAATGTAATTTTCCTAATAAATATCAAGCATTCTTGGATTTGTGTTCATAGAAAATTAAAATTCATTTTTCCATTGTCGTAAGTGTGCAAATACAGAAATGGGATCATTTAATGATATTTTTGCATATTTTTGCACCGAATCAATTACTTCAGGTTCTTCGCAGCGCAAAAAAGGATTCGTTTTTCGTTCTTCACCCATTGAAATAGGAAGAGAAGGTAAATCGCGATGACGAAGATCTTCTACCAAAATTCTTCTATTTTTCAGCGCTTTATTGTGTGGTTCCACGTTTTGGGCAAAATGAATATTAGCGAGAGTGTATTCATGGCCGCAATACATCATAGTACGAGGAGATAATGCTTTTAATTTATTCAGTGAAGTTACCATTTGTTGCGCGGTTCCTTCAAAAACACGACCACAACCGCAGGAAAAAAGCGTATCGCCACAGAACAATATGTCTTCATTAAAATAGGCAACATGACCTAAAGTGTGACCTGGAATTTCAAGGACTTTTAATGTTAATTGAAAAGAAGGAAAAACAATTTCATCGCCTTCACTGACAAAATGTTTAATCCCATCAACTTTTTCTCCTATAGGCCCATAAGCTGAAACTGAATCAAAATGATCTACAAGTGCGCGAACACCGCCGCTGTGATCCCAGTGATGATGAGTGACTAATATAGCGCTAAGCTTTAGCTTGTTTTTTTGCAAGTAATCAAACACAACCTTAGGATCGCCGGGATCAACAACAATCACTTCAGTGCCGTCTAGACTGTGAAGTGCCCAAATGTAATTATCTTTAAAAGCAGGAAGAGCAATTATGTTGTTCATTTAACTTACTTATGGGTTGGCTTAAAATAATGGTATCAGGAAAAAAATCGCCACATGTATGGTACCAGGATGGTGTCGGATTAAGGTTTTTTCAAGCAGAAAAAAATGAGTTATCTAATATACTTCCTAGGTTGTACGGCTATCATCTCGTTTTTTTGGGGGAGCCGCTGCTGGCTTCGCTTATTGAGAGTAGTTTGATTTCACATCGAGTCCTCATAAATCCCCATATTCACTCGAATTCGGCGGATATAAGCGGTTTGAGGGGCTCTCTTGAGGCTTTGCCTTTACGTACAGATAGTGTGGATGTTGTGGTATTGTCACATACTTTAGAAAACTCATCGAATCCTCATGAGGTGCTAAGAGAATCACATCGCGTGTTGATCCCCGAAGGGCATTTAGTGATTACGGGATTTAATCCGATCAGTATGTGGGGGGCTTGGTATGCTTCAAAAAAATTGATGGGATCTATTGCGCGTCAAGGTAAAATGCTCAGCCCAAATCGAATAAGAGATTGGTTAAAGTTGTTAAACTTTCAGGTCGTGGGGGGGCAAATGTTTTATTTTCGTCCGCCAATTAGTCATGAAGGGATTAACCAGAAATTGGGCTTTATGGAAAAATGGGGCGAACATTGTTGGCCCATTTTTGGAGGGGCGTATTCCTTATTGGCAGTTAAGCGCGTGATTCCGTTGACACCCATTCGAACAAAATGGTTGCCTGAAAAACCAATATGGCAGCCTGCTGAAGGGTTACCTAAACCAACAACAAATGTACGAAACGTAAAAAAATAAAATGAATGATAAAAATAAGATTATTGAAATCTACACTGATGGTGCTTGTAGTGGCAATCCAGGTCCTGGTGGCTGGGGAGTTTTGCTTCGTTATGGCGATCATGAAAAAACATTAAGTGGCGCTGAAGAAAATACGACGAATAATCGCATGGAATTGATGGCAGCCATTATGGGATTAAGAGAGCTTAAGCGAGGTTGTGAAGTTGTATTGGTCACTGATTCTGAATATGTTAAAAAAGGGATCACAGAATGGATGTCAGGTTGGAAGAAAAAGGGATGGAAAAACGCAAATAATAAACCCGTTAAAAATCGTGATCTTTGGGAAGAGTTAGATCTAGAAGTTGGACGTCACCAAATTCAATGGCAATGGGTCAAAGGGCACAGTGGGCACCCAGAAAATGAACAAGTCGATTTATTGGCGCGTGAAGCTATTGCTGAACTATTAAGCAAAAAGGAAATTAAATAATGCGTCAAGTGATATTAGATACTGAAACAACAGGCCTATCAGCAGAGCAGGGGCATCGCATTATTGAAATTGGTTGCATTGAATTGCAGCATAGACGTTTAACAGGAAGAACTTTCCACGTTTATTTACAACCTGATAGGGCTGTAGATGAAGGCGCAATGCGCGTACATGGCATCACAGACCAATTTTTGATTGGTAAACCACGGTTTAAAGAGGTTGCTGAAGAATTTAAGTGCTTTATCGATGGGGCTGAGCTTATTATTCATAATGCTCCATTTGACGTCGGCTTTATTGAAAATGAGTTTTTATTATATAAAGATAAATCGTGGCAAACATTAACTAATCATTGCCAAATTTTTGATACCCTCACCTTTGCACGTCAAAAACATCCAGGGCAACGCAATAATCTCGATGCCTTATGCAAGCGTTATAACGTTGATAATCAACATCGTGAAAAGCATGGCGCTTTATTAGACGCAGAAATTCTTGCAGAAGTTTACCTTGCGATGACTGGAGGGCAAGATACTTTAAGCCTAGATGAGGCTCCTGTTAGCATTGCATTAGACAAAATCAATAGACAAGAAACTATTGCTACAAATGTGATAATAAATACCCCATTTTTAACCGCCACAGCTGAAGAGTTAGCTGCACATGAGGCATTTCTCAACAAGCTTGAATCCAAAGGGGGAAAAAGTATTTGGCGAGAAGTAACAGAAGAAGTATTCACTTCTTGATAGACTGATCTGAGAGAGCCTCTCTCAGATCTTTTAAATATTCTTTTTCCTGCAAATTTTACCGCAAAATAAAATAATCATAAAACTCTTGAAGAGCCAGAGGGTAAAATAAACTGTGCTTTCTTGTGTTCGTCGTCTAGACTATCCCTTTTATCCTTGATAAATGCGGATGCTACTCACTATATGCTACGATCCCACATTCAAGTGGGGCTAATAAGAGAGCAAGCATATGTTAGTTTTTAGTTCAATCGAACCAAATTCAGATTCAAAAATAAAAAAAAGATTGGACCATAAGCAGAGTGGTATTTTAATAAATCGAACCGTTTTTAATGCTGCTTTAACCTCAGAAAATAGGCTTCCTTACGAAAAGAATCCAAAAAAAATGAAAAGTGAAGAGTCACGCTTATTTTTAGAATCTGAATCTAGTGCTGCCGAGCAAGAACCCAGCGGAACAAGCGTTGCTTCCTCGGGGTGTAGTATCAGAACTGAAACTTCCGCACATAATGACGATGAAAAATTATTTGACGAATTTGATCAAGGCATAGCTCCCATTGTTTTTACAACTAACGAAGCCCATTTTGCTGAACCTGCTTGTAGTGTTGCCTCTACAATTGAGACCTATCCTGCGAGTATGCCTGGGGGGTATTCAAAATATGACCAAACAGCGATTATTGGATTTTATGCTGATGAAGATGAAAGCCAAGAGGAAAAAGAATACATCGACTATGGATGCAAACGATTAATGCACAAATTTCAGCAAGAAAATCATCCAGCCTTCTCAGCTATTTATAATCTAGAGGGAGATCCCCCAAACTTGAGTGGTTTAACTGAAAATTCGAGAGTCATTTTGATTGGGCACAGTCGGAAAAATTGCTTAGGTGAAACGCTGTTTTCAGGAAAAGAACACGATCACGTAGCAGAAATTTTGCTTGAAGATTGCGATTTCAGTCGTGCAAAGACTTTGAAATTTGTTTCATGTAAACTGGGTAATAGTGATTTTCTCTCAGATTTAAGAGCAGATCTTGTTGATAAAGTAAAAGCCATGCCGATCCTTATTGGTTATTCTAAGCCTTTAAAGATGAGTTTTTTCGGCTCTCTTTGTGTTGATTTGGGCGAAGATGATGGTATCGTTTCAGCACGGCCGTATCGGGTTTGTGTTTAAAACGCAGTTAGATCCATCCTTGTTGAAAGTGTCCTGTTTTATAAACATGTTGGTTTAACCAAGTGAAAAGCGCTTTGATTTCAATATCTGATTGCCAGGGTGCATTTAAGATTACCATGCCGCTACCATAAAGACCTTTTGGTTCTTGTTGTGGATAAGGGATCCATTCGCAATACCACACTTTAGAGAAGTTGGAACGTTGAATTCTATTTAGCATATCTTGATGCATGGCAGCCGGTAATAATGGATACCACAATGCATAAATTCCTTGAGGAAATCGTTCATAGGCAGTGGTTAATTTTTTGACGATCTCTTTGTATTCTGTTTTTACTTCAAAGCTGGGATCAATAAAAATAAGGCCTCGTTTCTCCGTAAATGGTACAAGCCCGATAAGCCCTTCCAATGAATCGCGCTCATGGATGTGAAGTTGTTTATCTCTGGCGAAATGTTCACGTAAGGTTGTGATAACGCGGGGATGCCCCTCAATTAAGATCCCTCTATCTTCACTTCTTAACAGTTGTTTAATGATCGCAGGCGATCCTGGGTAGAGACTTTTTTCATCTGTAGTATTGCATGATTGAATTATTTTCAAATAACGTTCAAGTAAAGGAGGGGGATTTTCTACATGGAGTAATGGGTTTAATCCTCTTTTAAATTCAGTGTTTTTTTGGCTTTCCGCACTTTTTAAATTATAGATCCCTTCTCCTGCATGCGTATCTAAAACAGCAAAGGGTGTAGCTTTCTTTTGTAGAGAAAGCATAAGTGTAATGAGAATGAGATGTTTATGAACATCAGCAAAATTGCCGGCATGATAACGATGAAGATAACTGAACATGACATTTCCAAATTATTATATTAAACAACATATAAGGCTCTCCCTCTTTCGTTGTATGGAAAGAGGGAATAAAAGCGCTTATTTAATGACTTCAAACAACGAACTATTAATCCAGATGTGCGTCGCAATTGAGGCAAAATAACCAAGTAATATTGCCCAGGACCATTTTAAATGGCTAAAGAATGTATAGTATCCTTTTGATTGTCCCATGAGGGCAACCCCTGCCGCCGATCCTATAGAAAGTAAACTTCCGCCGACGCCAGCGGTGAGAGTCACCAGTAACCACTGTCCTTCTGACATGGCGGGACTCATCGTCAATACGGCAAACATTAAAGGAATATTATCAATGATGGCTGACAGGATCCCTATTACAACGTTCGCAGGGGTTTGTTGATGAATAGTGCTTAATCCTGCCCCCCACTTTTCATAAAGCGTGTGAGAGACGATATCTAGATAGCCAAAAGCGGCTAAGCCGCCCACGCATAATATTACGCCATAAAAGAATAATAGCGTATCCCATTCAACCCGGCTGATATTTTGAAAGATATCAAATGGCACCGTATCGGTATCTTCAAAGGCAGTCTCTTGCTTTCGACTATCTTTTATTTTGATGTAATAACCAAAAAATTGTAAGTAGGCTAAGCCTGTCATCATGCCAATAACCGGAGGAAGTGAAAAGAAATGTTGAAAACAGACCGTTGTCATAATGGTTAATAAAAAGAGCAAAACAATGATGATCCCGCCATCGAGAGGACCTACAAATTTGCCTGCTTGAGAAGGCATGTCTTTAGGCAGAGCAAAATGCATGCAGACTGCAGGGATAACAAAATTGACTACTGAGGGTACAAAAATATGAAAGAAGTCACCAAAACCTAAGATCCCTTTTTGCCATACCATCAGAGTCGTAATGTCGCCAAAGGGGCAGAAAGCGCCACCTGCATTGGCTGCAACGACAATGTTAATGCAAGAGACAGCAATGAATTTGGGCTGATTTTCACCAACGGCCATAATGATAGCGCACATGATTAGCGCCGTAGTCATATTGTCTGCAAAAGGAGAAATGAAAAAAGCCAATATTCCGGTAATCCAAAATAAAGCACGGTAACTAAAGTGTTTTCGTACTAGCCATCCTCTTAAAGATTCAAAGACATTTCTTTCTTCCATCGCATTGACATATGTCATTGCTACCAATAGAAAAAGCAATAATTCTGCATAATCTAAAATATTATGTTTTACGGTTAAGGCTGCTTGTTCGCTCATACCTAAGGATTTTGCAGCAATCGCTACCAATAACCAGATGATCCCTGCTGCGAAGATAACGGGTTTGGATTTGCGTAGACTAATAAATTCTTCACTTACGACCAATGCATAAGCTAAAAAGAAAACAACTAAGGAGAAGATCCCTAACGTGCTACTTGTCATATGCAAATCAAGGGGGAGGGTGATAGTACTCATTTTGTGTCTTCTGGTCCTTGTTTGATAAGAAGGGTAATGCAAATGGCAAGCAATAAACAGATAGGGAGTATGCTTAATGCTATATGGTAATCCTCTATAAGGTATATCCCTAGATGTTGCGCTCGCAGTTTGTTAAGGATCCAGCCTACCCCGTGTTGGGTTAAGCCACCGCTTGCCATAATGACCATATTGGTAAACCCAATTGCGGCACCTTGTGCCCAATCAGGGTGCAATTTTGTCATTAACGAAAAACAAAGCAACATGTTGGCTGTCAAAACACCATAACAAAACAAGATGGCGTAAAGATTCGCGAACGGTAAGTTGTTCCAATAGATAAATATTAGTAGCAGTATTAAAGCACCAAGAGATGTTAGCATCATAAAATGAGCTTTATCGTTAATATAGGCAGCTGCCCAGCCAATCAACGGGCCTCCTACTGCAGTGCCTATAAATATGGTATGAGTGATAGCAGAGGCTTGGGTTGCACTAATATCATAAGAGACTTTTAAGAATTCTACTCCCCACATTTCAGGTAAGGCGACAATGGGGGCGACCAGTAAGGCACCGTAGATGGCAATCAGCCAGGATTGGGGCTCTTTCATCACCAATACAAGCCCTGTTAATAAACCGAATGGGGAGTTCTCTTTTTTACGAGTGGTTTTTTTATCTTGTAAAAATAGCCACAGGAGCAAAGTAATAAACACGCCTGCAAAACTGACTTCCATCAGTGCTTCGCGCCATCCAACATGCTTGATTAAATAAGAAAGAGGCATTCCTCCTGTGAGTGCCCCTAGGGTGCCACAAAGATTGGTAAGACCGACCACGAGCGGAAATGAACTCATTGCCAGCCACTGAGCCCCAATTTTAAGACAACCGACGAATGCAAAGGCTGAGCCTGCACCGATCATAAAACGGCTGACGAGAGCAACACTGCTTGATGAGGTTGTTGTAAAAAGAAAACTACCAAGGGTTAAAACAGCAGAAGCAATCACTAACAGTCTTTTAGCTCCGTACCTATCAACTAATATGCCTGCTGGTAATTGAAAAGCAGCATAAGCGTAGAAATACATGGCGCCTATGATGCCAAGCTGATGTTCGTTAACAGAGAAAGCTTTGCGTAGCTCTTCTGTCAAAATGCTTGGAGCAACTCGGTGAACAAATTCATAAGCATAGAAAAGAGCGGCAATGGACCAAAATGCCCATCCCCCTAATTGCCAATTTGCTTTAGAGGGACATGATGGATCTTGTTTTCTATCCATGCGCCAAATAGCTTACCAAGCAGGGATAGCTTGATCCGCAAAGAGGCGTTTAGAGGCAGCAAGTACTTCATCTGAGTGAAGAGCTTGTATAAGCTGATGATATTTTTCTTTATCCTTATCGCTACTTCTGATGACGACAATATTGGCATAAGGTGAATTTTTGTCTTCTAAAAAGAGCGCATCGCGATGCGGGATGAGTCCAGCCGGTATTGCATAATTTGTATTGATAACTGCAGCATCTACTTCAGATAGAACGCGAGGAAGCTGAGCTGCTGCAATTTCTTTTATCACGAGTTCATGAGGGTTGGCATAAATTTTCTTTGGTGTTAGCTCTAAATCATTGATATTTTGTGGAATAGCAATCAACTTAGCCTTAGCTAATAAGCGTAGCGCTCGAGCGGCATTGCTAGGATCGTTTGGGATCCCTATTACTGCACCTTTATGTAAATCGGCAAGATCTTTCACCTTTTTGGAATATATTCCCATGGGGTAAATAAACATTTTGCCAATAGGTTCAATAGCATATTTTTGTTTAGAGAGGACTACATCAAGGTAAGGTTGATGTTGAAACATGTTGGCATCAATTTCGCCTTCAGCTAAAGCTGTATTAGGCATAACATAGTCTTCAAAGTTGATGATGGTAAGTTTTAAGTTGTAACGCTCAGCTGCTACCTTTTTAGCGACTTCAACAAGCTCTGTTTCCGGTCCGCTAATAGTACCAATATAGATCTCATGCTCACCGCGTTCTTTTTGTGAGCAGCCTAACGCTAATAAGCATAACAAGCTAATGAGAAAAGATTTTACGCGCGACATAATCACCAACACTTTGAATACATTGAACAAGAGCAATCATGATAATAACGGTTATGAGTACGACTTCGGTATCATAACGGTAAAAACCATAATCAATTGCAAGTTTACCCAAGCCACCACTGCCATTGAATCCAGCCATTGCAGAGAATCCAACCAAGTTGACTAAAGTAAGGGTTAGCCCACTCACAATACCTGACATAGATTCTGGAAGCAATACTTTGCGAATGATCTGAAAAGGGGTCGCTCCCATGGCTTTTGCTGCTTCAATTAAGCCTATTGGGACTTCATTTAGAGCGATTTCTACGGTTCGAGCAAAGAATGGGATTGCCGCAACTGTTAGGGGGACAATTAATGCTTTTACTTGAATTGAGCTCCCCGCAATCAAGCGTGTGAAAGGGATAATAGCGATCATCAATATGATAAAAGGAATAGAACGAGTGGCATTGATTAATGCCCCTAATATCATATGAATGAATTTGTTCTCCCATAGTTGTCCCGGTTTAGTCAGTGAAAGTACTACCCCTATGGGTAGTCCTCCCAAGGCAGCGAAGAAACCTGAGAAAAAAACCATAATACAGGTTTCAAACAATGCTTTAATGATCTCGTTGAACATATCCTAATATCTCTACATGTAAACCATTTCGTTCTAGGAAATTGATGCTTTTTTCAACACTGACGCGATCACCACGGATTTCTACAATCATCACGCCGACAATTTGATCTTGGATGGTTTCAATATTGCCTTGAAGAATATTGATATTGATGCGGTATTGCTGAATTAAATACCCAATAATGGGTTGTGACGCTGACTCGCCATGATATGCAATTCGTAGAATAGTACCAGCATCTTGCGTCGCGCAAGTTTGTAGCATTTCTTTGATCACACGAGGAATTTCCATGCGCGAAGAAGCTTTTACGAGATCTTTTGCTACTTGCGTATGTGGATCGGTAAAAAGCTCAATCACATTTCGTTGCTCAATAATTTCACCTTCATGAATGACACCTACGCGATGACAAATGGTTTTTACAACATCCATTTCATGGGTGATGAGTAAAATAGTGATCCCTAATTCGTGATTGATTGAACGCAGTAGTTCTAAAATGGCTTTAGTAGATTGTGGATCTAAAGAGGAAGTAGCTTCATCACAAAGCAGTACCTTAGGGGAATAAGCGAGTGCGCGTGCAATCGCAACACGTTGTTTTTGTCCACCGCTTAATTGTCTTGGATACTGTTTGGCGTGATTACTAAGCTCTGTCAAAGCTAATAACTCATCAACACGCGCTTTTATCTTGGCACTACTGAGTCCAGCTAATTCTAAGGGTAGGGCAATGTTATCTGTCACATTACGAGATTGCAGTAGATTAAAATGTTGAAAAATCATCCCCATTTGTCTTCTTGCTTCGCGCAATTGCGCAGGACCCATTTCTGTTAAACAGACCCCTTCAATCAGAACGTTCCCCTCTGAAGGGCGTTCCAGCATATTGACGCAGCGGATCAAGGTGCTTTTACCTGCACCGCTGCGGCCAATGATCCCATAAATTTCCTTTGCTTTTACATCAAGGTTAATATGCTTAAGTGCAGGGATCTTTTTATTGTGAATAACGTAATATTTAGACAAATTTCTTATAGAAATCATAATGCACAAAACTCGTCCATTTAATTAGGCTGATTTACTCAAATCAGTTTGGTTTTAGGCTGGCGGTATCCGCCTACGTCCCAAGGCTACGGCGCGATTTACGCAAAGATCTGTCGAAGCATTCGCGTTGACGTGAGCCTAAAAGCAAAATGGGAAGAGTATAGTAGCATACCCTCAAGGATGAGGGTACTCATGCTCGTAAATGTTGGGGATCGTCTGAGAAAAGCCCAAATATTCCTGCATTGATCAGCTTCTTAGCAATCTCGGGCTGATTTACAGTGTATGCCAGCACAGGGACATTCGCCTGTTCACATAAATTCAGCATTTCTTCCGATAAATTTTGATAATCGCAGTGAAGCGCCGCATTAGGCGTATTAGCAACCATTTGAATGGTCGCAGCTTCGCAGGTTTCGCTTAAAAAGCCGAGTGGCACCTCTGGTAGAGCATGACGAATTTTTTCTAGCAAAGGCCAATGAAAACTAGAGATTAACGGCCATGCTTGCAAGGAGGGCCAGCTCGAAGAGAGGAGGGTAATCACTTGCTCACAGAGCCTATTTTCATGCGCCTCATCTACCCGGGGAGGAATTTTGAGCTCAATATTGAGATAAAGAGAGAGTTTAAAGAGTTCGGGGAGAACTTCTTCGAAAACGGGGATGGGTTCACCTCTAAATGCTGGGCTAAACCAAGCTCCTGCATCTAGCATTGCAAGCTCTTTTAAAGTGTGTTCATGCACCCATCCGGTCCCATTAGTTGTTCGCTCTAAAGTATCGTCATGAAACACCACTAAACTATTATCTTTTGTTAGTCTAATATCAAATTCAATCCAATCAACCTTTTGCCTTGCTGCAAGCTTGAAGCTTGAAAGCGTATTCTCTGGCGCATGTTTTGCAATTCCGCGATGGCCAATTACGGCACCTGAAGGAGGTATCGGTGAAAATTTGTGGTATTTCATCTCTTAACCTTAAAATGGCTCGAGTCATCTTTATTTGCTTTCAGGCTCTTGTATGTGCGAGATCTTACGATGTCGCGCCGTTACCTTGGGTGTATGCTGCCTTGCCCAAAAACAAACTGCTTCAAGGTATATTATCAGTAACTCGTTAACATGTGATGTTTAAATGGATAATGAATTAGTTAATCTTTTAAAAAAATCAGCTACCTTAATAACACCTTCTCGACGACTTGCAGCCTATGTACGTCAAGAAGTAGGAAGACAGTTGGCTGAGAAAGGTGCTTTTGAAACGCCTATTGTTTATGCCTTAGAAGATTGGCTGCACGCATTATGGGATCAATTTGAAATCAGAGGGATGATTCATCAGCAATTATTAACAAAAGCCCAGTCTTTATTGCGATGGGAATACATCATTCAAGATGCCAATCCAACTTTATTACGACCGCATACAGCTGCAAAAACAGCATTACAGGCTTGGACAAATCTTCATCATTGGCTAGTGTCAGAGGTGTTAGATGAACCATCAGAAAATATTGATCAAGCCACTTTTCAAACCTGGGCGCAAAGCTATTGCCAATGGCTTGAAGAAAATAATTTTATTGATACTGTCTCGCTTTGCGATACGTTATCAGTTTTTTTAACAAACCAGCATAAAAATGCGATTAAAAGCATTTCTCCCACCTTCAGTCTTATTTTGTATGGCTTTGAAGAGATGTCGCCGCTTTATGAACAATTTTTTAAGCAGTTAGCCTTACAAGAATGGCAAGTTTTATCAAAAATGCCTGCACCTTTGAAACCAGAACAAATAGTGAGAAACGCATTTTTAAATCAAGAGCAAGAATGTATTGAAGCGGCATTATGGGCCAAAAATCTACTTTCCAATGGTGAAAATAATATCGCAATAGTAGTGCCAAATTTGGCAGACATGCGTTCGACTATTGATAGAATTTTTAAAGATACTTTTGATCCCTTAATGGTGTGTAGCCCAGAAGATGAGGTTTTTCCCCACTATAATATTTCAGCCGCAACTCCACTTATTCAGTATCCTATTGTGCATGCAGCAATAGGATTTTTAAAACTAGGCCTATCTTCTTGGTCTCTCTCAGATTATAGCTTCGCTATTAACAGCGTGTTTTGCACTGCAAATGAAGAGGAGCAGTTTTTTAGGGCAACATTATCAGCAAGTCTTAAAAGTGTTTCGCAAGAAAAAACCACATTGCAAGCTGCAATGCTGTCTATTTGGAAAAATAAGCAAATTAGTGTGCCCAAGTGGTATAGCATGTTGCAAAATTTAGCTGATGTTTTGCCTTCAGCACAACAACTTCCTTTCTCTAAATGGGCCAAGGTCTTTCGAAAAATTTTGAAGGTATTTGGATGGCCAGGAGAAAGAGTTTTAAATAGTATAGAATATCAAACCGTCAAAAGATGGGATGAGCTGCTGAATGAGTTAAGTTTGTGTGATAACGTGTTACCTCAAACGAATTTTTTTCAAGCACTAAGTACCTTACAAAAATTAGCCAGCAATATTCCCTTTCAGGCTGAAAACAAGGGAGCGCCAATCCAAATTTTAGGTTTACTAGAAGGTGTAGGACAACAATATGATAACCTTTGGGTGATGGGGCTCTATAGTGAAGCATGGCCACCCAGTCCTGCACCAAATCCTTTTATCTCTCATGCCTTACAATGCCTTAAAAATATGCCCCACGCTAATGCTGAGCGAGAATTAGTATATGCTAAAAAAGTTACGCAGCGCTTTAAAGAAAGCGCTAGAAATATTATTTTTAGTTATCCTATTTCAGACAAAGAAAAAACATTAGAAGTCAGCGAGCTTGTGCGAGATGTTAAGTTAGCCCCTACCTCCGGTTCAGCGAAGCTTGAACGATGTGAAGCATTATTTTTACAAGACACATCCATAGAACTATTATTAGATGAAAAAGCACCAGCATTATCCCCAGAAGAAGGTTTTACCGGTACCGCAACGACTTTAGCATTACAAGCAGCTTGTCCTTTCAAAGCATTTGCTGAATTGAGATTGCATGCTCTTCTAGAAGAGGCATCTGAAAAATGGTTACAACCCTATCAACAAGGGATTTTGTTACACCGTGTTCTAGAAGAATTTTGGCAATCCTGCCCTGATTTAAATACACTCTGTCAAATAGAAGAGAACACACTACAACAAAAATTCGATGGTTTAATCAATAAGCATCTAGTGAAAATGAGGCCGCAAGAAGAGGCTTCTCCTTATCTTGAAGTAGAGAAAAATCGGTTAAAAATGATTTTGAACGATTATATTGAAATAGAAAAAAGGAGGGCTCCCTTTAGTGTTGTTGCTATAGAAAAACGTCAAGAATTTGAATTGGCCGGTATAAGGTTTTCTTTTCGTTTAGACAGGCTTGATAAAACAGCCGAGAATGAAATTATTATTACTGATTATAAGACAGGACAATTTAAGTTGTCTGAGTTATGGGGGGAACGTCCCAAGTCTCCGCAACTAGGGATGTATTATTTAGCCTCGGCAAAAATCCAACCCAAGGCTTTGATGGTGGTTAAATTAAGTAGTCAAGAATGTCAGTTTGAAGGCGTCAGCGCAAAGGAAATGGGTATTTCTGGCGTTAAACCTATTGCCGAGCTAAAAGAAAGAGATGAGGAAATTCCTCAAGATTGGTCGGGATTGCATGGCTATTGGGAACATCGTTTAAATTTATTAGCCCAAGACTTTAAACAAGGCGTTGCTCGCGTTGATCCTGTTCATGGGGCTTCCACTTGCCAATATTGCCACTTAGGCCCAGTTTGCCGAGTAAGAGAAAAAAGTGATTTATGAGTGATGCAAATGATCGAAAACTGGCACTCAATCCAGCCGAATCCTTTATTGTTCAAGCGCCTGCAGGTTCGGGTAAGACAGAGCTATTAACACAGCGATTATTGAAGTTACTTGCATGTGTTGAAAAGGCACCTGAAGAAATCATTGCGGTGACTTTTACCCGCAAAGCTGCCTCTCAAATGAGAAACCGTATTGTTGCAGCTTTACAATTTGCGCTTAAAGAGACTATACCTCCCACGAAAGTGCACGAAAGAACAACCTGGGAACTAGCAAAAGATGTTTTAAAACGTGATAAATTATTGCAATGGGATCTTTTGTTACATCCAAATCGCCTACGTATTGTGACAATTGATTCTTTATGTGCTCATATTGTGAGTCGAATGCCGATATTATCTCATCTTGGCGGAATGCCAGAAATAGCTGAATTTCCACAGGCGTATTATCGTCAAGCAGTGGAACGTTTATTGACGCAAACCACTTTTCAAGAGAAATGGTCATATTCTTTAAGTAAATTACTAGGCCACCAGGATAATCGTATTCAATTGATAGCGGAACTGTTGGTCAATTTGCTGAAGAAACGCGATCAATGGTTACCTTATCTTGGAAGATTATCTCATCAGCATATGGCCATACAGGAATATTTAAGTGAAGCGCTGATAAAAATTATTGAGTCGCATCTTTCGTTGCTCAAGAAGCAATTTTCACAGCAAACGCAAGTAGAATTGGTTAAATTGATTCGTCATGCGGCTCAAATTTGCTCTCGGTTAGATGTTGACAATTCAATTATCGAATGTGCTGATCTTGAATATTTACCTGGCGTTAACGCAGATTCACTTCCTCTTTGGATAGTGATTGCTGAGTTTTTGACTACCCAGCAAAACACCTGGCGAAAAGCTTTTAATCAAAAAAATGGGTTTTTAAGTCCTTCTGAAGCGAAAGATAAAAATGAAAAAGCTTTACGCAAAGAACAAAAAGAAGCGATCAGCGCTTTGATAAGCACTTTAGAAGAAAATGAGCATTTATTATCTTTGCTTGCAGAGGTAAAAGTTTTACCCTGGTATGAAATTGATGCTGAGCAATTAGATATCTTAATTGCATTGGGGGAGTTGTTGCCTGTTCTTGTAGCACATTTGCAGGTAATATTTCAGGAAACGGGCAAAGTTGATTTTATTGAGATCAATTTGAGAGCAATAGAAGCATTAGGTGAAGAATTATCACCTTCTGATATTGCCCTAAATCTTGATTATCAGCTGCGCCACCTTTTAATCGATGAATATCAAGATACTTCTGTTACACAATATCGTCTATTTGAAAAATTAGTGATGGGTTGGCAAAAAGGAGACGGCAGAACTTTATTTCTGGTCGGTGATCCGATGCAATCGATTTATAAATTTCGTGGTGCTGAGGTTAGTTTGTTTATTCATACGCAGCAGCATGGAATAGGCGCAATTGCATTAACACCTTTGACGCTACAGGTTAATTTTAGATCATCAGATAATATTATTTCTTGGCTGAATCATACCTTTATTGATATTTTTCCTGCTTTAGATGATAAATCTTTAGGTGGGGTATGTTATTCGCAAGCTATCGCAAGTAAGTCTTCTGTTAAGGAGAATGCCGTTCATTTCCATCCGGTAATAGATGGGAAAATGCAAGCGAAGAAAGTGGTAGAGCTTGTGATGTCACATCTATCAATACAACCAAAGCAAAGTATCGCAATTTTAGTTCGTGCTAAAAAGCATTTGGCTGAAGTGATCCAACACTTAAGACCATTGAAAATTCCTTTTGTCGCTTATGAAGTTGAACATTTAGTCAATCGTTCACATGTCATAGACTTAGTATCCTTATTAAAAGCAGTAACGAATTGGTCGGATATTATTGCTTGGTATGGGATTTTAAGAGCACCTTGGTTAGGATTGACATTAGCGGATCTATTAGCCTTAGCCAAATATAATCAAACTGGTATTTTATGGGAAACTATCAACTCATTCGAAGATGTAAAAGCACTTAGTGAAGATGGTCGCTTTCGTCTAAATCGATTTGTTTCTATTATGAGACATTGGCTAAATCAGCGTTCAAGATCCGACTTGCATCAATTTCTAAGAGGGTTATGGATAAGTTTAGGCGGTCCTCATTGTTATGCGGAACCTCAAATAATTGAAGATATTGATAAAATATTGGAGCTGATAAAAAGTTTTACTATCGGTGGCACTACGTTGAATATTTCTGATTTTGAACAACGTCTCTCTGAATTATATGCTGATGTGACGCCACACAATGAATTTTCATCCGAAACTGGAGCACTAGGTGCTGTCGAATTAATGACTATCCATAAAGCAAAGGGATTAGAATTTGACGCCGTTATTATGCCCTATTTAGAGAAACGCCCTTTAAGCCATGAATTGGCGTTATTACTTTGGTATGAACATTCTCATGCCGATAGAATGGATTTGATACTTGCTCCTAGACGTAAACATCAGAGTGAGCATGATGCACTTTACCGATATGTAGAAAATCAGTTGCGCAAAAAATCTCATTATGAATCGGCAAGATTATTATATGTTGGCACAACCAGAGCAAAAAGCACCTTGCATTTAGTGGGTCAATGTGAGATAGGAAATGATAACACAATAAAGCCACCTGCATCTTCAACTTTTTTAGGCATGCTGTGGCCACATTTAGCTTTAGATGTTTTACACGAAAACTTGAATAAAGAACCATCGAAAGAGTTAACATTAGTAAGTACATTTTCAGAGCAGAGCATGCTGAGGCGTCTGCCTGCAGATTATAGGTTACCAGAATCTATACAACAACGAATTGACACCCATATTCAAAAGGGTGCGATAAAAGAACCTAATACACCTGAAGATACAGATATCTTATTTCGTAGCGCAGGCACGGTGTTTCATCGATTATTGCAAAGATGGGTGATTGACGAAGTTGCAGAAATTGACGATACCTGCATTCTTGCTTTAAAGCGCATGGGATTAGGAGGATATGAATTAGATAAAGCCGTTGCTTTAGTGAAAACAGGCCTGACGAATATGCTTGATGATCCCAAAGGCCAGTGGATTTTGGATCCCAATCATCAACATCGACAAAGTGAATGGCATGTGTCATTAAAAACCATTCATGGCTTGGAAAATCATGTGATAGATTACTCCTTTGTGGATGAAACTGACACAAGATGGATTGTCGATTACAAATTAACACATACATCATTAGATGACGAAGCGTTACAGAAAGAAATAGATAAATACCAAGCACAACTACAAAAATATCGACGCACTCTAAAAGTAATGGAAAACAGGGTAATACGTTGTGGGTTATATTTTCCTGTCGCTAAAATATGGTGGGAAATGGCCTAAGGGGGATATATGACTAAGTTTTTTTCAAACAAACTTGTTGTAGCAATTTCATCGCGAGCTCTATTTGATTTAGATGAAAGTAATCAAATCTATGAAAAGCAAGGCATAGAGGCTTATCGAAGTTATCAATTAGAAAACGAAAAAGAAATTCTAAAACCTGGTGCAGCATTTTCATTAGTACAGAAATTCTTAAAATTAAATGAAGGGAGAAACGAGAAAGATGCTTTAGTAGAAGTATTGCTATTATCCCGAAATACCGCAGATACGGGATTACGCATATTTCACTCTTTGCGGCATTATGGATTAAATGTTATTCGTGCCGCTTTTGCCGGAGGGAAAAGTCCTTTTAGTTATGCTAAAGCGTTTGGCGCCGATTTATTTTTATCTTTAAATCCTCAAGATGTAAGGCAAGCGCTAGAAGCAGGGTGTGCGGCAGCAACGATTTGGCCAGCTGATAATACCTGTCATGATCCCAATGGATTGAATATTGCTTTTGATGGCGATGCCGTACTATTTTCAGATGAAGCTGAACGTGTTTTTAAAACAAAAGGGCTTTTAGAATTTAATCTATCAGAGCAAAATGCAGCGCATCAGCCTCTAGCCGAAGGCCCATTTAAAGGGTTTTTGTTAGCATTACAATCCTTACAAAGACAAGCAACTCTTCCTATCCCAATTCGTACCGCTTTAGTGACAGCTCGCTCTGCGCCAGCACATGAAAGAGTGATACGCACTTTACGACAATGGGATATTCGCTTGGATGAATCTTTATTTTTAGGCGGGCTTCCCAAAGCTGATTTTCTTGCTGCATTTAAAGCTGATGTTTTTTTTGACGATCAAAAGGGGCATTGTGAAAATGCAAGCCAAAAAGTGACTTCAGGGCATGTGCCCTATGGGGTGGCAAACGAATAAACACTCTTCCTCATTTGCTTTTAGGCTCCCCTTACATGGTATAGCTAATATTTTGTTTTGCTGTAGCTTCAGCGAAGGCAGGTTGTTGGTGCATCGAATCAACAGTCTTATATTTAAACTGCGTTTAAATAAGCAGCTAGAAGGGCTAATATCCCAGCAGTAAATCCCCAGATCCTTTTATTTTGGTAAGTCATTTCATAGTAATGATGAGGGATGGGGATGCTTTTATTGATTATCTGATAATTTGAAAGTTCAAATGCTTCAGAGAAAGGAATTTCAAACACTTCCTCTACTTCTTGTTCATAAGGTAATACTTTAAATGGGGGGCGAATGATCCCTACTACTGGGGTAATGAGATAACCGCTATAAGAGGGCCAAATGCCTAAATTACCTATAATATTGATTTTTTCTGGTGTTAAACCAATTTCTTCTTCTGTTTCGCGTAATGCACAGGCTGTTGCATCTTTGTCATATTGATCTATTCTCCCTCCAGGGAAGCTAATTTGGCCGGCATGATGGCGTAGATGAGAAGCGCGTTGTGTTAGTAAAATAGAAGGTTCATGTGTATAAATAATTGGAATTAAAACTGCAGCAGAAATGGCATGCGGTGAAGGAGATGCAAGATATAAAGGAAGCTCGCCAGCTATTTTTTTAAGTTTTTGATAACTTTCTTCTGGCGAATTGACAGAAAAGAAATTTATAATTTTATCAATTTTGGCATCATTCATATGCTACTCATTATCCGCGGATGGATTGCCGATAACACATAGTTTATGTGTTCAGCTCATTAATCTAGCTGCATCTTCCTTTTTGACGGGAGTATATCCAACAATACTCGGTTTTTCATTTTGGGTAAATCGTTCATTAATATACTTATCTAAGAACTGGTACATTTTCTCTTGAATTTCAAGGGGAGTACGAGAAAGATCAAATTCAGTATCTTCTTTAGCCATATCTACAGCGACGCGACAAACATGCTGTAAAGTAGATTCTTCCATTTTATTCTTTTTAGGAACACTATAGTTAATACCATCTTGCTTAGAATTATCACTTGCATAAAATTTTGTGCCATCAGGTGGGGGAATTTTTAATCGTACAGACATAGCTTTAGGCATATTTTCCCGTATAAGTGGGGTAATTTCTGGTTCACCGCCATAATTACATTTTTCATGATTTTCTTTTAAATGCTTTACTAGGCCATCAATATTATTACCTGCGGTATGCATCACTTCTTGAGCATTGGCAGCTTCTTCCAAGCGAGCAGACATATTATATTGCTGTATAAATAAAGGGCTCACTATTTTGGGTTTAGCTGTTCTATTTACAGCAGAAGTATTTTTTGCCTCTAAGGGGGAACTGGTTGTCTCAATGCGAGAGTCTGTTGCCTCAATGGGAGAGGGTATTCCCTCAATGCGATAACCTACAAAGGGAGAGCCTGTTGCTTCAGCAGGAGGTGAGAGCTTTTGTCTTCTATATTCTGCAAAATCTATGATAACGTCTTCACGTTCAGTTGGAGAAGCAGGAGAGAGCGAATCAATACCTTTTTGTAGCGAAGCCATACTCTTTACAATCTTAATATTAACCTTTGTTGGGATATCATCTTGGCTGACTTGTTGCGCACCTGGCTTCATATTATCGCCACAAATATCATTTCCAGGGCCATGCAAGAATCCTTGGCAAAAAAGTGCATCCTCTTTTTCTGCGTTACCCTCAAAGGAGGGAACTTTACATTCATGTAAGCGAACGAGATTTTTTGCTTTCTCTTTTTCTTCTGCTGAATTGGTACGATCTTTTCCGCTTTTGCATGTTTTGTGAAAGGTGATGTTGTTAAATCGATTAATCAACGCAATGTAGCTTTGGATTGCATAATTTTTTTCATTTCTTTTTTCTTCAGTTGTAGCAAAAGGAAGAATGATACCCAATGCAGAATCATATCCTGCAAGAGAAAGCTTTGCATATTCATGCAATGCTCTGATATGTTCCACTGTTTTGCGGTATTCCTCACTTTTTTTAGGATAATTAGCATTGGATTCAATGTTAGATAGCATTTCCTCAATTTGCATTGCCTGTGCAGATAAATGAAGCTCCCTTCGTTGATGTAATTCAACATGTTGAGATGAAATTTGACTTTCTAATCGAGTAGCATTCTTTTTTAAACCAGCATTTTTCTTTTGGATATTTTCAAATACAGATCTGAGCCTTGCATATTCTGCTTCATCGATTGCATTTAATGGTTGTTTTTTAAGTTTTTTTGCATGTAAATCAAGTAATGTTTTGTGCTCATCCTTGGTGAGGGCTTTATTGTTTTTATCCATTTCTGCATAAATTTTTGTTAAAGATACTTGATTATTTGAAATGATGGCTTTTTCTGAAGCAGTAAAAGTAGGTAGATCCTTTATAATGAGATCTTTTAGTGGTTGTAAACTAGCATCGTGGTTTTGATTAATGGTAACAATACTTCTATCTATTAATTGATTAAAAGCTTTTTTATTCACCCTTTCTTCTGCAGTTGACCATCCTCTTCCTGGGTTAGTACCATAGTTATGATAAATACCATTAAATTTGACTTGATAAGGTGTTTCATCTACAACAACATTCAAAACTCGATCCTGATAATGATTAAATGCATCTCTTATCCCGATAAATTGCGTGAAGTCAGGATCGGCAACTCTATCAACTATTTTACTAATGGGTGAAAGTAAAGTAAGCATTTCATAATCTAATTCTAATACGGCCGGAAGCGCCTCTCCTTTTTCGTTATATTTTTCTTTTTTGTCTCTAACAAGCTGAGGAATAACATGCTCTAACATATTTCGTTTAGCTGTTTCTTTAGCTAGCCGATTACTAAAATAATTTTGATTTAATTTCTTTCCGCCTCGATTAATTATATCATGAGGGATAATTGAAGCAGAACGATAGCTTTCTCTCGTGTCAAGCAATTTAAAATCTTGAGAATAAATTTGCGTCGTTGTATTTAACCAATTTGCCACACCTGTAGTAGTTTTTTTTGCGCTGGAAATAGTTTTTTCTTTATCAACAGGAGTTGTCGAATTAATCTCAATATATTTAGTATTATCAAATGCAATTTGACGCACTGAAATTCTTTCAGGACGTTCTTTCGACATGAGATCTTGCTCAATGCTATAGAGTTGCTTTTTAATTGAATTTGGATTTTTTACTTCAATATTTATCTCTTCTATCAGCATGCTCATAAATAATGCTAAATGCTTTTTTGCTTTACGGTGCTGTTGATTAAAATGATTTGATGATGTTTCGTTCTCAACTGATAGATTGCGTAAGATAGTAGAATCTAGATGACAGTCGCTTTTAATTTTCCTTTTAAAATAAGTACTGAGATCATCTAGATAATCAAGTTTTTCTTTTTTTGCAGACTCATCCATCATGGGATGTTGGTTTATCCATTGTCTTGCAGCCTCAATTTTGAGATCGATTCTCTCAAGGTAATTTTCTGTCTTAGGGCCGCCATAAGGCTCTGGTCTTTTGAGTCGAAATTCAATGTTACTTGGAGAGTGTTCTAATGTCAGGGTCATTATGCCGTAAAGATCATCTTTACCATCTGCTGTTAGGTGAGTAAGCAAGTTGTGCATTTGCGAGTCGTGTTGGTATTTGTTCTTTAGCTCTACAATAAAACTTTGACTTGTGCTTGCCGGACTTTGGTAAAATTCTTTAGCAATAGTTTCTATGAATTTTTGTTTTTCTTGTTTAGATATTTTCAGTGCAGGTTGCTTTGGTCCTTGCATATACACTACCTCATACAGCATGTCACTATTATTTAATAGACTAACATTGAGATAGACGCTATAGCTAGTAGGGCATGAGGCTGGGCATGGTGTGGTAATGCCCAGCAAAATATCAATTATAAATTCCTTAAAAATGGCTTAGAAGATGCCCTTTCAAAAGTATTGAGAGTTTCTAAATAGAGCTTCCAGCTGATAGAAGAAGCAATTTTTTCTTTTAGTTGAAGATTTGCTTGTTGTTCTTCAAAGGTGATGGGAGCCTCAGTTAAGCGAACCAAAACCCACGTTTCCTGCGGTTTATCTTCATAACCAGTGATACCATGCTGAACATGAAAAGAAGCAGGCCGTTCTTTAGTGAATAATGCCTCAAAATGCTTGGACAAATAATCTAAAGCTTCAGTTTCATTCATTGAATGAGGTAAAATCTTTAATGCTTTTTCAGATTTTTTATCAAACATTTCACTGATTAATTCAGGGATAAGAAGCTGCTTTGCTTCTTCTATGTCAAGTGGTCGCCCTAAAAAGGTTACCTTTTTTTGTTTCTCATCAATATGGGTTTCTTCTTTCACCAACACAAGCGCGTTTGTTGTCCAGCTAGGTTGTAAAGACACGCGATCAAAAACTTCCCCATACGATGTTTTTCGACGAGAGCTTTCAATTACTGCTGCTGCTACAATAGGTATAGTGTAAATATGAGGTTGTTCAGCTTTAAATTTTAACCCCTGCCAGACTTCTTGCGCATCAAATTTGGGATCTTTAAAATCTTTAAAAGCGTCATGGGTTTGCAGAACAGCATTAACATCTGTCGTTCGTTTAGCAAATACTTGTTCTGGATGTTTTTCTATGGCAACTTGAAACTCAAATTCTGCTGAATGGATAAAGGGGCGAGCGAGTTGTTTCTCTTGATCATGGTTAAAAGCGGTAAGCATGATATATTTCCTGTTCAATTAAATTAACAAAGAAAAGATAGATTATCAGCTTTATTTGTGCTAAAAAATTAAAATATATTGACAGCTATATTCAAAATATTTGAACATGAAGATTAGCCTTGAAGCCTTAAAAACCTTGGAAACTATTGAAAGATGCGGAACTTTTGCCTTAGCGGCAGAAGAGCTTCATCGTGTGCCATCAGCGTTGACCTACACGATTAATGCTTTAGAAACACAATTAGAGGTTAAAATTTTTGACAGGAAAGGGCATCGCGCGAAATTGACTGCGGTGGGTAAACAAATATTGGAAGAAGGAAAAAAGCTGTTACTGGCCGCCGAACAACTTGAAAAAAATGTGAAGCGTTATCAATCGGGCTGGGAAGAAATAATTACGATAGCCTACGATCAGGTATTTCCATTTAGCCATTTTCTTTTTCTGATTGAGGCTTTCTATAAAGAATGTCCTGGGGTTGAGCTCAAATGGACTGGCGAAGTTTTAGGGGGGGGCTGGGATGCATTACTTTCAAATCGAGCAATGATTGCTATTGGCGTGAGTAATGATCTTCCTATGCGTGAGAATATCCAAGTAACGCACTTAGGCGATATAGAATTTGTATTTGTTGTTTCACAACATCACCCATTAGCAGCAAAAAGGGGGCATATTGATAATGAGGTAATCGAAAAACAGAGAATTGTTGCCGTTGCAGATACTTCACGGGGCTTTTTGCCGCGTACCTCGGGTATTTTACCAGGACAAAAAACATTAACTGTTTCAACCTTTGAAGAAAAGATTACGGCAATCCTATCTGGCATCGGGGTAGGCTATTTACCCTTGCATATGGCTTGGCCCTACATTCAAGCAGGTAAAATGGTAATCAAAGAAGTAAGCAAATTGAAATCAATAGGCACCTTTTCAGTGGCATGGCATCCCCGTCAGACAGGAAAGGGGACACAATGGTTTATTAAAAAATTATCTGATAAAAAGATATGTAAAAAAATTATAGAAGGGAAATAGTTGCAAAAATTATAACAAACATACATCAAGCTATGCTTTCGTCGGATGATCTAAGTGCATCTTTTTTCGATTCACAGCGACCCATGGTTTAAACCGATCATATGGTTCACGCCCTTTGCGCAATTCATTTTTATAGCTAACTTCATATATTCTTAATTTCTTCAAAAAAATCTCAATAATTATGCAGCTAGATTGCATATATCCACGTTTCATGTTTCAATGCCGCTATTCAAACTGAACAGAAGATAGGGTTTTCATGGAACAATCAAAGCGATTTTTAGGGGTGTTTTCTCTGGCGTTAATAAATGTTGCTGCGATTGTGAGCTTGAGAAATCTTTCTTTTATGGTCGAATATGGTTTTGGCGCTATTCTGTTTTATGTTGCCGCTGCGCTTCTCTTTTTTATTCCTACCGCATTAGTGTGCGCCGAATTAGCAACAGCTTGGCCAGAAGCTATTGGTATTTATGGTTGGGTTGCTCGTGCATTTGGTCCACGCATAGGATTTATTGCGCAGTGGATGAATTGGATGTTTTCGGTCGCCTCGTTTCCAACCGTACTTACATTTTTGGCTGCGACAATCGCTTATTTAATTGATCCTGCGCTTGCACAAAATGCTAAGTATATGTTTTGTGCAATTACAAGTGTTTTTTGGATATTAACATTAATTAATTTTTTAAGCATGAGAACGTCTGCATGGCTTTCAACCGTAGGAGCATTATTAGGTACGGTTATTCCTGGACTGCTTATTATTATTTTGGCAGGTGTTTGGGTTGTTTTGGGCAAGCCCATTGAATTAGAAGTTTCTAAAAGTGCGTTGATCCCAGAATTATCATTGGGCAACATTGTATTTTTAGGCGCTGTGGTATTGGGTCTTGCTGGGATGGAAATGTCTGCCTTTTATGCTAATGAAACTGAGCATCCTAAAAAGGTTTACCCTAAAGCTATTTTACTTTCGACGTTGCTGATTTTAGGTATTTCAATTTTAGGTTCGCTTTCAATGGCGGTAGTGGTGCCTAAAATTAGTTTGGTTTCTGGAGTGATGCAGGTTTTTAATGTGTTTTTTAATGATTTTGGTATGGGGTGGGCAGTCAAGCTAATTGCCCTGATGGCCATTTTAGGATCATTTGCAGGGAATAACACTTGGATTATTGGGCCCGCAAAAGGTTTGCATCATGCTTTGATGTCAGGGTTTATGCCGCCTTGGCTCTCGAAGAAAAACCATACTGGGCAGCCTGTTGCCATATTATTTGTGCAAGCTGTTCTAGGCACATTGTTGGCTTTGGCTTTTTTTCTCATGCCTTCAGTTGATTTAGCTTTTTGGTTAGTAACTGCAATTACAACGCAATTTGCAATGTTGATGTACATACTGGTGTTTGCCTCTGCAATAAAGCTTAGAATTAGTAAGCCTGATGCAGATAGACCCTATAAAATTCCCGGTGGAATATTGGGATTAGTTATTATTGCAGGGATGGGGATCTTAATTTGTGCGCTTTGTTTTGGTTTAGGTTTTATCCCTCCAGATCAATTCAAGCATACGCTTTCCTTTAGTCATTTGTTGATCTTTGAAGGATATTTGATTGTTGGACTCATTTTGCTTTCTTTGCCTGCGCTTATTGGGAAGCGTAGGCATCATTCAATTGAATTAGTTAAACAACATTAGAATTCATTCTCGTGGTTGTGACTCTTTTCCCGGTATACAATGATTGTTTGAACGGATGAGTACCCCTCAGGATGGCTGATAATTAAAGAGGGAATTTCAAAGGAGGACCTTGTAATGGACTACCCAGGGCTTGCTTTACGTAAGGCGATCATAGAAGAAAAGCCCTTGCAAATTCCTGGCGTGATCAACGCTTTTGCTGCTCGCATGGCAGAAAGAGTCGGATTTCGTGCGCTCTATCTCTCTGGCGCCGGTGTGGCAAACACGATGGCGCTACCTGATCTTGGTATGACTTCTCTTAATGATGTGTTGAATGAAGTTGAGCACATTACCGCTGTTAGTGCTTTACCCTTGCTGGTTGATGCTGATACTGGATGGGGCAGTCCGCTGAATGTGCGTCGCAGTTTTAGTCTTCTGTCAAAAAGCGGGGCAGCTGGAGCCCATATTGAAGATCAGCAAGAATTCAAAAGATGTGGTCATCGTGATGGCAAACATATTGTGAAGACTTCAGAAATGATTGGTCGTATTAAAGCAGCACTGGATGGACGTGAACATGATTCTTTTGTAGTAATGGCTCGTACTGATGCCTATTCCGTTGAAGGTGAACAAAGAACCCTTGATAGAGCACTTGCTTATCAAGCAGCGGGAGCCGATGCTATTTTTGTAGAGGCGATGCCAACGCTTGAGCAATACAAAATTTTTACGCAAGCTTTATCTGTGCCTGTGTTAGCAAATATCACTGAATTTGGCAAAACTCCCTTATTTACCAAACAGCAGCTCGCCTCAATTGGCATAGGTATCATATTATATCCGCTGAGCGCTTTTCGTGCGATGAATGCAGCTGCCTTAAAAGTATTTTCAGCACTTCGTCAGGATGGAACGCAGCAGGCTGTTGTTGATCTGATGCAAAGTCGTCAAGAATTATATCAGTACTTAGAATATGAGAAATATGAGCAAGAACTTGAGAGCTACCTACAGTTAATGGAGAAAGAATATGGCAACTAAGGAAGGTGGATTAGCAGGTGTAGTTGCTGGACAAACTGCAATTTGTACAGTTGGTCATGAAGGACATGGTCTACATTATCGAGGATATTCTATTTACGATCTTGCTAAAAACGCTACATTTGAAGAAGTTGCCTATCTTTTAATTTATGGTCGTTTACCTAATGATCCGCAGCTTAAGCAATATCGTGAAAAATTAAAATCCTTACGTGGCCTACCAACCGCCATTACTGCATTATTAGAGTCCATTCCAGCCAATACACATCCAATGGATGTGATGCGAACAGTTTGTTCAATGCTGGGTACCATTGAACCTGAAACCCATCAACATGACGCACAAGAAATAGCAGATCGCCTATTAGTGTTGTTTCCTGGTGCATTATTGTATTGGTATCACTATCATCTTCATGGACAAAAAATTGATGTGATGGTAGAAGCCTCTTCAACTGCAGAATACTTCTTGAAGTTATTGCATGGGAAAGGATTTCAAGCTGATTCAGCATTAGGTAAGTTAATGATCCAGACCATGGATGTTTCCTTAATTCTTTATGCTGAACATGAGTTTAATGCTTCAACTTTTGCGGCAAGGGTGTGCACGGCAACGCTTTCTGATGTTTATTCTGCGTTAACAGCAGCTATTGGCACGCTCAGAGGTCCTTTGCATGGTGGTGCAAATGAAGCAGCAATGATGCTGATTCAGCAATATTCCTCTGTCAAAGATGCCGAAGAAGGCATGCTAAAAAAGTTAAACAACAAAGATCTTATCATGGGATTTGGCCATCGTGTTTATACAACAGTGGATCCTCGTTCCGAAGTCATTAAAGCCCAAGCGAAGGCATTAAGCCTAGCATTGAATGACAATGTCATTTATGCGGTTTCTGAACAAATAGAAAAGATAATGTGGGATCAAAAGAAGCTTTTCCCGAATTTAGATTTTTATAGTGCAAGTGCGTATCATTTTTGTGGGATCCCAACCGGATTATTTACACCACTATTTGTCATTTCACGCACAACTGGATGGGTTGCACATATTATTGAACAGCGTCAGAATAATAAGCTCATTCGGCCAACTGCAGAATATATTGGGCCGCAACCACAACCTTTCCTGGAAATAGGGAATCGTTAAATTATGGAAAGTAGTCATAGCAACATTCGCCCTCCTTATGATCATGAACTAGTAAAAATTGCTGATTATATCGTCGATTATCCCATCAACAGTCAGCTTGCGTGGGAGACGGCAAAGTACTGTCTTATTGATAGCTTAGGGTGTGCAGTGTTAGCTTTGACTTTTCCTGCTTGTAAAAAATTGTTAGGGCCTTGGGTACAAGGCACAAAGGTTGAGCAGGGAGCCAGAGTACCTGGTACGTCATATGAACTCGATCCCATCAAAGCTGCGTTTGATGTTGGCACGTTAATCCGTTGGCTTGATTACAATGATACTTGGTTGGCTGCTGAATGGGGACATCCCTCTGATAATCTTGGTGGTCTTTTGAGTGTGATGGATTTTGTTTCACGTAGGAAAGATTATTACCAAAAACGTGTCTATACCGTAAAAGATTTATTGGATGCAATGATTCGTGCTTATGAGATCCAAGGCATTTTGGCGTTAGAAAATAGCTTTAACCAAGTTGGATTAGATCATGTCATTTTGGTAAAAGTGGCGACTTGTGGGGTTGTGACTAAATTATTAGGCGGTACCAAAGAAGATGTGATTCAAGCACTGTCACAAGCTTGGGTAGATGGGCAAAGCCTTAGAACCTATCGTCATGCTCCTAATACGGGAAGTCGAAAATCATGGGCTGCAGGAGATGCAACCAGCAGGGGAGTAAGGTTAGCCATGCTAACTCTCCAAGGCGAAAAGGGATACCCTAGTGCATTGTCTGCACCCAAATGGGGATTCAGTGATGTTTTATTTAAAGGACAGCCTATTCGTTTTGCCAGAGAGCTTGGAAGTTATGTCATTGAAAACATTTTGTTCAAAATTTCTTATCCGGCAGAATTTCATGCACAAACAGCAGTAGAATGCGCGGTCTTATTGCATCGTGATATACATAAGAAACTGGATAAGATAACTAAAATTGTTATTACAACGCATAATGCAGCTATGCGTATCATCAATAAGACTGGTCCTCTTTACAATCCAGCAGATAGAGATCATTGCTTGCAGTACATGGTTGCTTGTGCCTTAATTTATGGTAAATTGACTGCGCAACATTATGAGGATGAAACAGCCAAAGATCCGATGATTGATGCGTTAAGAGAAAAAATGATGGTGGTTGAGGACTCGCAATATAGTCGAGATTATTTAGATCCTGATAAACGTTCGATTGCCAATCGCATCGAAATTCATTTCAAGGATGGCACGGTATTTAAGCAAATCTGCGAATATCCTATTGGCCATAGATTCCGACGAGATGATGGGATCCCCTTATTATGGGCAAAATTCGAGAAAAATCTTCATAGCTTATTTCCTTCTCCTAAAGTTCAAAAGCTGGTTAATCTTATGCAGCAGGATGAACGACTCTTAGCCATGACTGTGCCTGATTTTATTGATCACTGGTTGTAATTGTTGTTCTATTTATTCTCTATTTAAATAGAAAAAATATTTTAACGTATCTTTCTATCTAAAGTGATTTGCTGAGCTAGCGTAGTCTACGCTCTATCCCTGAAATGACCATTAATTTTGTTGCAAGTTCTTCAATGGACAAATTGGTAGAGCTCAAAAAAGGGATATTTTCATGATGAAAAAGATCTTCAACTGCTTTTACCTCTCGCTCACATTGTTGAAGTGTTGCATAGGTACTGTTAGGACTGCGACTAGAGCGGATTGCATGTAATCGTTTAGCATCAATGGTCAGGCCAAATAATTTTTGGCGATGAGGGCGCAGCATTTTGGGTAAAGTTGTCACATGAAGATCATCTTCTGTCAGCGGGTAATTAGCTGCGCGTATGCCAAATTGCATGGCTAAATACAAGCAAGTCGGGGTTTTACCACAACGAGAAACACCAACTAAGATAACGTCGGCAGAATCATAACCTGAGGTTCGTGCGCCATCATCGTAATTTAATGCATAGTTAACCGCCTCAATTCGCGTGTTATAGGCATGAGGATCACCTGCGCTGTGGATCCTACCTGTCACATTGGCAGAAGGGATCTTAAGCTCAGTTTCTAAACCAGGCAAAAAAGTTTTAAAGAAATCAATGTAATAAGCATCGCTGCGCTCTAATACCTTGCGAATGCTAGGATCTAATATGGTAGAAAATACGATAGGTTTATCGCCTTGATTAGCAACGCACTGGTTAATTCGATTTGTGGCATCAGCTGCTTTTTCGATAGAATCTATAAAAGGTAAAGTGACTTGGGAAAAGTGGACATCTTCAAACTGAGATATCAAACTTAACCCCAAGGTTTCAGCGGTGATCCCTGTTCTGTCTGAAAGAAAAAAAACGGTGCGTCGCTTCACAATACATTCCTTAAGTGTTCCTACCTATGGGCACAGAGACAGACAGGATCTCACGAGTTTAAAGTAGCAAAATCGAAACTCTCAAAAAATGATTATAGCCACAACATAGAGGTTTTGAGCAAGCAACTGCGAAGACTCTATAAAATGCTAGATTGGAGGCAACATGTCTGTAGCTGAACGTTATGTGATCCCTTTCAATAAGCTAGGTATCAAAGATGTTGAGATTGTTGGTGGGAAAAATGCCTCCTTAGGGGAGATGATTTGTCACTTAACAAAACTAGGGGTAAAAGTGCCCGGAGGGTTTGCTACCACCGCCGATGTCTATAGAGAATTCCTCACACAAGGGGGATTAGCTGAAGAGATCTACCAACTGCTAGATAAGCTTGATGTTGATGATGTCGCTTTACTCAAGAAGACAGGACAACGGATCAGAGAGCGCATTATTGATGCTCCTTTTCAGCCAGAATTCGTTGATGCCATTCATGAAGCTTATGAAGCACTGTGTGAGGGAGCTCCTTTCTGTGCTGTTGCTGTGCGTTCTTCGGCTACAGCAGAAGATTTGCCAGATGCTTCTTTTGCTGGCCAACAGGAAACCTTTTTAAATATACGTGGCTTAGATAATATTCTAAGTGCGATGAAACATGTTTTTGCATCACTTTTTAATGATCGTGCTATTGCTTATCGTGTGCATCAAGGTTTTTCCCATCATCAAGTTGCCTTATCTGTCGGGATCCAAAAAATGATCCGTAGTGACTTAGCCTCAAGTGGCGTTATGTTCAGTTTAGATACCGAATCCGGATTTGAAGATGTGGTCTTTATCACTTCCAGTTATGGTTTGGGAGAGATGGTTGTACAAGGGGCAGTGAATCCTGACGAATTTTATGTGCACAAGCCAACGCTTGCGGAAGGCAAACCCGCTATTGTACGTCGAAACTTGGGAAGCAAGCATATAAAACTAGTCTATCAAGAAGAAAGCGTTGCACCTGGCAATCATGCTGCAGTGACCAAAGAAGAGGTGGACGCTGCAAGTGCACAACTTTTTTCTTTGGCTGATACTGAAATTGAACTTCTTGCTAAGCAAGCCATGATTATAGAAAAGCATTATGGTCGACCGATGGATATTGAGTGGGCCAAAGATGGTGTTGATCATGAATTGTATATTGTACAAGCAAGACCTGAAACCGTCAAAAGCCGCCAAAAGACACAAGTAATGGAACGATATCACTTATTGGAAAAAGGACAGGTGATTGTTGAAGGCCGAAGTATTGGTCAGCGTGTTGGTGCAGGGATAGCGCGTGTGGTTAAAAGTACTGATGACATGGAAAAAGTACAAGCAGGAGATGTTTTAGTTGCAGATATGACCGATCCTGACTGGGAGCCTATTATGAAGCGCGCTTCTGCAATTGTCACGAATCGAGGTGGGAGAACTTGTCATGCTGCGATTATCGCACGTGAGCTTGGGATCCCTGCGGTTGTCGGCAGTCATCATGCAACAAAATCAATTGTTGATGGTCAACTGATAACAGTGAGTTGTGCTGAAGGGGATGTTGGCTTCGTTTATGATGGCAAATTGCCTTTTGAAATCAAGAAAATTGAATTAAATAAAATGCCAGTTGTTCCTATTAAAATTATGATGAATGTGGCTAATCCTGATCGTGCTTTTGATTTTAGATCTTTGCCAAATGCAGGGGTTGGCTTGGCAAGATTAGAGTTTATTATTAGCCAGATGATAGGGATCCATCCTAATGCATGTCTGGAATTCGAGCGCTTACCTGAATCCTTACAGGAAAAAATTGCAAAAAGAAGTGCAGGGTATTCAAGTCCCAGAGAATTTTATGTTAAAAAATTAGCAGAAGGAATTTCAACCCTGGCATGTGCTTTTACCCCTAATAAAGTTATTGTGCGTATGTCGGATTTTAAATCAAATGAATATGCTAATTTATTAGGTGGTGAGCAATTTGAACCTAAAGAAGAAAATCCAATGATAGGGTTTAGAGGGGCTTCTCGCTATATTGCAGATTCATTTAAAGCCTGTTTTGCGATGGAATGCGAAGCTATTCGTTATGTTCGTGAAATGATGGGCTTTACTAATGTAGAAGTGATGATCCCTTTTGTGCGAACACTGGATGAAGCAAAGAAAGTGATTGAGAGCATGGGGCAAAATGGTCTAAGACGAGGCGATAAGGGATTGCGGATCATTATGATGTGTGAATTGCCCTCTAATGCTATTTTAGCTGATGAGTTTTTGTCCTTATTTGATGGATTTTCAATCGGATCAAATGATTTAACCCAACTGACATTAGGATTAGATAGAGATTCTGGCATTGTTGCAGGGCAATTTGATGAACGAGATAGCGCAGTTAAATTCCTCATGGAAAGAGCTATTAAGGCTTGTCAAAAGCACGATAAATATATTGGGATCTGTGGACAGGGACCCTCTGATCACGCTGATTTGGCGCAGTGGTTGGTTGAAAAAGGGATCGACAGTGTTTCCTTAAATCCTGATACGGTCTTAGAAACCTGGTTGTTTTTAGCGAAAGGATCTGCAAACAACTGATTCTTTTGAAAAGCGAGAAAACGGCCAAGGAAGGCCGTTTTAGCCAAACTTCCTTCAGATCATAAGTTGTGGTTGATCTAATGGTAATATGATATCAATGTGGGGTATGTTATTTTCAATTTGAATTGGCTCTACAGTGATATCTATTATTTCGCTATCTTGACCAACAATCTCGTTCATACTATCCTGTAAAAGCAGCTCAACATCGATACCGTGCTGCTCTTGTAAGATATTCTTGATTAACTTGTCAACCAGATCCATCTCAGGATCATTCAACCAAACTTTAAATTCATCAATATAGTGTGGTGAAATCATGGCATCGGCAAGTTTTTGTGCATGATCATGATTTTCAAATGAGAAATGATCTTTCTGATGGAGTTCCTTGAACATATCAAGTAAAGCCTCTAGAGGTAATCCTGGATTATTGGCCATATATTGATCAATAACATAAATACCATGAAAATGATCCCATTCTTGGTAATAGGTTTGCGCTAAGCTTTTTGCTTCAACCTCATTGATACCAAGATTAAGCAACTCGATGTAAAAAAGTCCTTCTACAGCATCGCGATGACTTTCCCAACCACAATTACCATAGACTTGGGTATCGCGGATAATTTCATCTGCTTTTTCAAATACGCCATATAAATAGGCATTTTCTAATTCTAAATTGATTTGTTCTTCATTGTTTAAGATAGCGTAGAAAAAATCTGCATCGATTGCGTCTGGTTCAATAATTTTATAAAAAAGAATACCCGCAGGATCGCCTTGATAATCTGGAGACTCGCCATGATATCTGGCGCCACTATTAGCAACCACATAGAGTGATTGACTTTTTGAGATAATGATATCAACGAAATGTCCCTCCCATCCTGAAGGTAATAGGACTGTTTCTCCTTTTTCATATTGTTCAAAGGCAAGAAGCGCAGTTTCTTTTTGTCCAGCATGAGAAGAAAAGTAGACGGCCGATTCATAGATTGAATGCAATGTGCTTAAGATATCTAATTTCAATTCACTGCTTTGGCTAGGAGCAATGCTAAGAAGGTAAGCATCAAGAGAGTGACTTGCTAATAGCGTGGTATAATTTCCAAAATGGCCTTCGGACTGGATCCAAATGTCTTCTCCTGTGCCAATATTGAGTTTATAGGTTTCTCCAGTTGGAAACATATGAAGAATATTTTTAGCATAAACGTAAATATCTTCGCTTGGATCGTATATCTTTACCGTATCCGCCAAGAGCAAAAGTTTATTTTTTAGATCTAAAGTGGCTACATAACAAGAGACAACATTAAGTAGCATTGAGATGGGAATTGGAACAGAAAGATAACTATCCCCTTGTTCGACGGCATCAATGTAATAACAAGTATTTGTTGTTGCTGCGAGTATAGAAATAGTGTCTAACATGGAGTCAATTTTCTTTAAAAGCACTTTATCATGCGTTTCTCCTAGCATGAGCAAATTGACGCCTAAATCATCCATAATATAATTAAACGCATTTTTACCTTCAGACGTTATTTGATTAGGATCCGCTTTTCCTTCACTAATGAGTATTTTGGCAATGTCATAATGATGCTTCATAAGAGCAAAATGAAGTGGAGTGTGATCTTCATACCCCTTACTATCAACCTCAGCACCATTCTCAATGAGCATTAAAGCTGTTTCATGTTGTCCAAAAAGCACAGCAATATGTAAAGCAGTGATGTTACGTAGATCTTTTTTATTAATATCGTAGCCTTGTTCTAGTAGATTTTTTATTGTGTCTGTATCGCCATCACGGGCCGCAATATGGAGGGGGTAATTTTTTCCATCTACGGGTTTTGCAAAAAGCAGCGTTTGGTTTTCTATATGGGTTTTAGAGGTAGATGACTTAGCATAAAAAGCCATGAGATCGTTCAAAGCTAATGGCTTGTGTTGGATATTTTTTATCAGGGAGTGTAATTCATCTTCTGGCTGCAGGATGTCGTCAGGTGTAAGGCGGCGCATAAGCATTTTTTGTGTTTTAGATCCGCCACCAGCAATTAATTTCCCAAGACCCGTAAAATTCAGCTCAAGTGATTCGTTAATCGTGCAAACCATGTGTTGAAACACTCCAATTGAAATCAACAAGGATTATGATTGTACGGTATTTATAGGACTGATTAAAAGTTAGTGAGAATGTAAACTAATAACTTGGCGGGAATGGAGAGAATTGAATATCACGAGCCCAAATAAAGAGCTCGTGATGCAAAAGGATAAGATGGATAAATTTTATAAGAGGAGCAGTTCTTGCATCATTGGCTCTGCTGTCATCATCTGATGAGCAATATTAAATCCGGGTACAATTTGACCGCAAGCAGAGGGACAATATGAAACAGGAGTCGAAGGAGAAGTATTCGATTGATTCACATTGGCTTCTGATTCACTTGCAACAGGCAAGGCAGCATCAAAATTTAAATCAATCAATGCCATTTTGCCTACTAAGCCATCAATCTCTACACCGTATTGGCTTTTAAATAGTTTCATTAATTCGATATCGGATGCATCTGCATCTTGGCGTTGTAACCATGTTGAAAATTCACTTGAATACGTTTTTGAGATGAGTGCATCACAAATTTTTTGAGCATGATGATGATCTTGCTGATCAAAATTAGCTTTTTGATGCAATTCTTTAAAAATATCGATTAAGGCCTGCGCCGGCAAACCAGGATCGTTTGCCATATAACGATCAATAACATAATCGCCATGAAAACAATCCCATTCTTCATAATATTCCATTGCTAATTGCTTAGCATCAGAGGATTTAACATGATGCTTTAATAATTCAAGGTAAATAATACCTTCAACAGCATCGCGATGACTTTCCCAGCTGCAGTTGCCATAGAGCTGATCATCTCTTAATATCTCATCTATTTTTTCAAAAATACCATAACGATAAGCATTTTCGTATTCTAAAAACATTTTATTGCCGTTAGTTAAGGTATCATGCATAAATGCAGCATCAATTTGCTCAGGTTCATGTATACCGTAAAAAATGATCCCGGCCGGATCATCTTGATAACGGTCGCCACTGTTGGCTGAAGCGCAGATCCCAGGAAAACCTTCATAAGCGAATTTAGATAAGAAGATATCGACGAAATGCCCGTCCCATCCTGACGGTAGTAGTATGGTATGACCTTCATGAAAAAGTTTGGCTGCTTTTTCAGCAGTCTCTGGTAATTCTTTATTTGCAGTAAATTCAGATGCAAGTTCATAAATTGATTTGAGGCTTTCAAAAATTTCCATTTTTAATGGAGAAGCGTTACCTTTTAAAGAATCAATGAAGGCACAAAGAGAATTTTTAGCAAGCTCAGTTGTGTGAACCCCATAATTTCCTTCTGATTGCAGATAGATTGCATCGCTTTCGTTAATGGCAAATTTATAAATGCCACCTGTTGGGAACATATGCAATAAATCTTTAGCAAGCATGAATCGTTCATGGCTGCCATCGGCCAAAGCCATATTTTCAGCAATGGTTAGTAGACTATTTTGTACCACTTTACTTTCAGCATAAGAAGCAGCTACTTTTAGTAGGGTAGAAATAGGAGCGTAGGTGATATAGACATCAGTCCCCATCTGAGCGAGATCAGAGGTATAACAGAAATTGTTGCAATGTTCCGAGAATATTTTTATCGTATCAATAATTTGATGAAGTTCAACTGTGCCTTTCGCATTATTTGTGTCTGCTGAAAATAAATTGTCAAGCAACATACCAAAGGCATTTTGTCCATTTCCAGTGCATTCAGTAGGATCGGCATGGCCTTTCACAACTAAAGTAATCGCAACATCGTAATGATGATTTTGAATAGCAAAATGGAGCGCAGTTTGATTATTATAACCTTTGTCATGCACATCGGCTCCTAGTGAAATAAGCAATTTTGCTGCGTCATTTTTTCCAAAAAGCGCAGCGACATGTAAAGGGCGAGTACTACGTGAGTCTTCTTTATTGATATCATGCCCTTGCTGGAATAATGTTAATATTTCTTGAATATTCCCATCTCTGGCTGCAAGATGAAGAGGAATTTTCTTATGCTCAATAATCTTTCCAGCATTAAATCCTTGTTTTTGCGCTTCTTCACCTGCGTCAGTAGGATCGGTATAAGTATCCATAAATTCTTCAATGCTTTTTATTTCTTGAGAGGGAAGGGCATCGGAAGATGCAGGTTCTTCAGTTTCACTTGGAACCATAAAAATATCATCAAAATCAATAACGGCGTTAGAATCATCAATACCTGAGATAAGCTCTAATTCATTTTGAGATAGTGCGATGCTATCGTCCAATAGAAAGCTTGGAGTTGGGTCAATCACTGGCTTCATTAGTCTACCTTACATGTGATTATTCATGAATAACAATGGGTTCGATTATTTGATGCGCAATATTTAAAAGCGGTACAGAGCTTTGGTATGTTGAGGCATCAATGGAGCTATGTTCTGCACTGTCCATTGGTTGCAACTTTAAACTAGTCTCAGAAGTTAAATTTTCTGTAGAATCATTTAAAGAGTTACTTTTTTCAACAGAAGAAGATAATCCAACTTTGGCTAATGCTTTGCTGAAAAAGTCAAAAAAACCGCTTTGTGGCACACTATCAGCCATTATTGCTTTAATATCTACATTATGCTTTTGATAAATTGTGCTTAATCCTTTAATGTTCTCTGAATCAACTTGCTTTAACCAATACTTAAATTCTGGCGCATAATGTTCTGAAGCAAGTTTTTTGGCGATTTCACTTGCTTGAGCCAGTTCAAATTTTGGTGTCTGGCTATGTAGTGCTTTTTGATGTAACTCAATAAACACGTCCATTAAAGCTTTAACAGAAAGTCCTGATTGATGAGATAAAAAATGATCTAAAATGAATTGAGAGTCAAAATGTTCCCATTGTTGAGAATATTCAGCTGCAAATTTTTTAGCTTCTTTATCATTTAAACCTATATTTAAAAGTTCAACGTACAAGATCCCTTCAATTGCATCAAGGTGACTTTCCCTAGTGCAGTTGCCATGTCCTTGATCAGGTTTTTTAATTTGATCTATTTTATCAAGTACTTCATATTCGTATAAAGCATCATGTTCTAGAGACATTTGCTTTTCATTCACTACAGTATCATGCATGAATTTTTCATCAAATTTATTAGGGTTATTCATATGGTGAAGCGCAATTCCGGGCAGGTTGTCTTCGAAACGATCGCCGTGATTACCTATTCCTAATAACTCTTGCTTTTTGGAAAGAAAGACGGTAACAAAATGGCCTTCCCAGCCAGAAGGAAGCAATACAGTTTCACCGCGGTGAAATTGTTCAACCAGTTGATGCGCGGCTTGAAAATCTTCAACGTTAGAAAGAAAATGATCGGCAGATACGTAGGTTGCGTATAATTTTTCAAATACAGAGATTTTTTGCAAATCGCTTGAAGATGTTTTTAGCGATTCAAGAAATTTTCCAATAGAATCTTTGATCCAATGCGTAGCCATTAACTCGGAATGGCCATCTGCTTTAATCAAAATGAGACCGTTAGGTCCGTTATTTACTCTTAATCCATAAACGCCCCCGGTAGGAAAAGCATTTAAGAAATTTTTTGCTAAGATGAATCTTTCTTCTGTACTATCAAAACTAGAAATTTTTTCCGCTAGTTTCAATAAATCTTTGCGAAGATCTGCAGACGGGCATTTTGAAGCAAACACTCTTAATTGCATTGACATTGGTATGGCAAAATTTTCCATAAAGCCAGTAGGGACAAGGTAAAGGCAATTCTTGCCGCAATGAGAGGAGGCGATATCTAGCGTTTTAATGAGTTCATTTGCTTCACGTTGGAAGGCTTCACTATCTTTTGTTTTATGATTAAATACCTCAGACATCATATTACAAATCAAGTTAATTGCGGATTTTCCTTTCGAATTTAATTTATTTGGATCAGCTTTGCCTTCTAAAATAAGTGTGCGTGCAACCTCAAAATGATGCTTGTGTAAAGCAATATGTAGTGCGGTTTCTCCGGTATAACTAATATCATGGATATCTGCGCCATGCTTGAGCAATGCTTTTACCGCATTGTCCTGTCCATACATCGCAGCGACGTATAGAGGACGACTACTTAATGAGTCTTCTTTGTTAACATCAAAACCCGCTTTAATAAGCGTTTCAATTTCTGTTACATTGCCGTGTTTTGCGGCATAGTGCAGCGAGTAGGGTTGATGAGAAACGTTTTTTGGCGCTTGAAAGCCTTGTTTTTCAAGAGCATCGCCTTCGTCAGGAGGAGCTTCACTCATGTCTAGTAGCACTTCTTCTAAGCTCGCCATGCTGGTATCTTGCGCGCTGTTATCTTTTTCTAAAATGAGCGCGGATTCTTTTGGTAAAGTAGATTCAAAGAGATCTTCTAGGGTAATTGCCTGTAACTGTAGATCTTCATAAGCAACAAACTCTATTAGATTGGAAGAGGATTGCTCATATTGCGATAAGTTTTCACGCTCATCTTTGAAGATAGAAGTCATGACAAAAGATCTCTATGTGAGTGAGTTTTAGAACTAATACGGTATTTTGGAGGATTCTCACTGTGGAGCAACTAAAAGTAGATAAACGGTAGATCTAAAACGATATAGCCTTCGCCCATGAATTTTCGAGAGTGTTGCTTTGGTCTATGAATGTTGAGATCCCGCCGTAGCCTCTTAGGCGTAGGCGGATTGCTTGAGGTGAATACTTATTTATCCGGAATAACATCTACTCGTAGCCAGAGAAAACGCTGACTTTGATCTCGCGAACCTGTTCTGTATACGTTACCGGATTGATCCAGCTCATCCTGATTACGATTACCGCCAAAATTAACCCATTTGCCTAAAGGAACCATCATTGTTGTTTGGGCATTAAAAGTCGTATATACAGGCTTATTCGGGTTACCTGCTTCTGCAAGAGGCTGATCATTTTGTGTAGATAGTTCTAATTTTACTTGACTGCCTACAAGTTCAGGTCGTACATAAAATCCATTGCTAAGATTTTGATAGTCAAAAGATTGGCTTGTTCCGGCTGCATTTTCTCTGGCTCTGCCGCGTGCATTGATTTGTCCTCCTAGAGGTCCGGAACCGTTCAAATTAAAATTTGAGCGATAATTATCAAAGCCTGCGGCTTGATTTGTTGTAAGCGGAACCGTTTCTCCAGAATTAATAAATCCGACTTGTCCATTATCTACCCGAATACTACTCACTTGGCGATCGCTTTCGCGATTAGTGCCATAAGTAACACTATGGGGACCGTCTGGTTCATCATGGCCAAAAGTTACTTCTCCTGAAGGCGTAATAGACATGATTTCATTAGGCTTATCATGGCCATTAGAAATAGTAATCATTAGTTGCTTAGGCATTACATCAATTTTTTGGATAATATCTTTTATTGCTGCAATATTGTCAGGTGTTGATTGAATAATAATTTGATTTTCAAAGCCCTTAATTTGTCCACCGGGCGCGAGAAAAGGGGTAATCGTAGGGATAATATCTTGTGGTGTACGATTTTGTAATGTGATAACTGCTGTGTTTGCAGCGTTATTAGCCGGGGCGGCTGCAGGTTGAGCACTGGCAAATGCCATCGGGCATAACTGTGTAAATAGCAAAAGAAAGACTGCTGTACAAAAACCAAGTGGATTTTTCATAAGATAATCTTTTTCATTGCATAGGTTAATTGAAATATAGATGATAAATATCAGAAGCAGTCTCAAAAAAATTCTTTTGCGCAGCTCTACGACCTGCTTCTTAGCTAAGCACAAAGTTACTATTTTTGAGATTGCTAGATAAAATGCCAAATAGCGCAAAAGATCATGATAATCGCACCCAAATCAAGGAATTTGAGTGCGATTATCGATAGTTGCGTTGATTATTGTGACGAAGCAATCCATGCCTTATCTATACGTTGTAATCGATTATTTCGCTTTATTGGCAATGTCAAGAATGATGTTTATTTGAAATAGGTAGGTAATCAATTGTTTTTGAGTGTCATTGGCATGTCCACGAAGGTCTTACTATGACTAGACGTGATTGTCTCTTATGAAAAAGAGGCAATCACGTTGTAAAGAAAAGATCTTTATAACAAATTGACGAGCTTATCAGCCATGCCGGTATATTGCGCAGGTGTTAATTGAATTAACCGCTCTTTTACTTCTAAGGGGAGCTCTAACTTGCTGATGAAATCATGCAATAATTGTGGCGTAATTTTTTTACCGCGCGTCAGTGCTTTCAATTTTTCATAAGGCTCTTCGATATGATAACGGCGCATTACAGTTTGAATGGCTTCTGCTAGTACTTCCCAGTTATCATTCAAATCATTTTCGATGGCTAAAGCATTCACTGCAAGTTTATGTACTCCTTTTTGCAAGGCTTTTAAGGCGATGACCATATAACCGCATGCTGTGCCAATATTGCGTAAAACAGTAGAATCAGATAAATCGCGTTGCCATCTTGAAATAGGCAATTTATCTGCAAAATATGCCAATAAAGCATTTGCTAGACCTAAGTTACCTTCTGCATTTTCAAAATCAATAGGATTAACTTTGTGAGGCATGGTCGAAGAGCCAACTTCGCCAGCAATCATCTTTTGCTTAAAGTAACCTACTGAAATATATCCCCAAATATCACGGCTAAAATCGATGAGAATAGTATTAGCTCGCATGAGGCAATGGAAATATTCTGCCATGGCATCATGGGGTTCAATTTGAGTTGTAAAAGGATTGAAAGTCAATCCTAATTTTTTCTCAACAAATTCTTTGGCAACTTGGTGCCAGGCTATTTCAGGATAAGCAACAAGATGTGCATTATAATTACCAACTGCACCATTCATTTTGCCTAAGATAGCTGTGGTTTGTAACTGATGAATTTGTCTTTGTAATCGCGCAATAACGTTAGCGATTTCTTTACCAAGAGTGGTAGGGGAGGCGACTTGTCCGTGGGTACGCGCTAACATCGAAGTGCTTGCTTGTTCTTGACTCAACAGTGTTAATTGTTGGACCAGATTGTTTAAAAGCGGAAGCAGTATTTTATGGCGTATGTCCTTTAACATTAATCCATAGGAGAGATTATTGATATCTTCTGACGTGCAGGCGAAATGAACAAATTCAACAATTTGTGAAAGCTCTTTATGGCCTGATAATTTTTCTTTAATAAAATACTCTATGGCTTTAACATCATGATTGGTGGTTGCTTCGATCTTTTTGATCTGCTTTGCATCATCTTCATTAAAGTTTTCTATCATCTCATTTAAAAATGAGATAGCAGATCCAGAGAAGGTAGGCACTTCTTGAATGTTTGCTTCACTCAATGTTTTGAGCCACTCTATTTCTACAATCAGTCGATAGTGCATTAAACCATATTCACTACCAATATTTTTAAGCTCAGCACATTGATGTTGATATCTACCATCTAAGGGTGAAATAGCGGTGAGTGAGGATAGGTGTGTCATAACTACTCCAATTCCAATTCTGTTGTTTTTAATCTGCTTTGCAAAAGCCCGCCATCTGAATCCGTGGCTTGAATAATACCGCCCCCTAAGCAATTTTCATTATCGTAAAAAACAATAGATTGACCTGGGGTGACTGCACGTTGTTCTTCTATAAATTCTATAAGTGCTTCATTTTGATTGATGATGCGTACGATGCAATCTTGATCTTTTTGGCGATAACGTACTTTTGCGCTGCATCGGAAAGTCCCTTCAACTGGGGTTCTTTTGACCCAGTGCAAATCTTTGGCTTTCACATAACGAGAAAAATGCCAAGAATGTGTTTCTTGTTGAGTCACAAAAAGAACATTTTGTTCAATATCTTTACCGACAACGTACCAAGGCTTTTCTTCTTTACCTTTGATGCCGCCGATCTTCAAACCATGTCTTTGGCCAAGTGTATAAAACATTAAACCATCATGCTGGCCAATTTTTTCACCTTCAGGTGTTTGCATCATGCCAGGTTTAGCCAAAAGAAAATCTTGTAAAAAAGATTTAAATTTTCGCTCGCCAATAAAGCAGATCCCTGTGCTGTCTTTTTTATCGTGGGTAATGAGATTTGCTGATTTTGCTAAATCGCGTACCGCAGGTTTGGCCAAATGGCCGACAGGAAATAAGCTTTTGCACAAGGCATCTTGGCCTAAAGTATATAGAAAATAACTTTGATCTTTATTCGTATCTAGTCCACGTTGCAAATAAAAATATTCCTGATTTTTTTCAAAATAAGATTTTTTTTGTACATAATGGCCGGTGGCAATGAGATCTGCGCCTAGTTTAAATGCATGTTCCAAAAAAACCTTAAATTTAATTTCTTTATTGCAAAGAATGTCTGGGTTAGGGGTGCGACCTGCCTGATATTCGTCTAAGAAGTAGCTGAAGACATTTTCCCAATACTCATGTGCAAAGTTGATGGTATGTAAAGGAATTTTCAATTTATGACAAATAGCTTTGACGTCCGCGAGATCAGATTCAGCGGAACAATAGGTAGCCGTGTCGTCTTCTTCCCAATTTTTCATGAATAAACCCTGCACGTCGTATCCTTGCTCTTTTAAAAGCAAAGCACTGACTGAAGAATCTACACCGCCAGATAGTCCGACGAATACTGTTTTAGAGAATTTTGTGTTCAAAGTATTAAGTATGCTAGGCAACTATATTGGATGACTATGCATTCTAACATATCTTTAACTTTTTTTCGGCCCAAAAACCTTACGTAGAGTTGTTTTTTTAGCTTTACGCCTAGCAATTCTCGTAGAGATCGCTGATCCTCTTCGTCTCTTAATTTATCGTCTCTTGGGCTTCACCGGCAATTGCCGTTTGGGCTAAACTAAACTCGCATTATAACTCCAACATAAAGAGGCCGGCCCATGGTTTATCAGAAGTTAGTCGTTCCAAAAGAAGGTAATAGAATACACGTCAATGCAGATGCTTCGCTGAGTGTTCCTGATAACCCTATCATCCCTTTTATCGAAGGGGATGGGATTGGAGTGGATATCACCCCTGTGATGCGAAAAGTGGTAGATGCTGCTGTTAGTAAAGCTTACCAACGTGAGCGCGCAATTGCTTGGATGGAAGTGTATGCAGGCGAGAAGGCGACACAGGTTTATGGGACCGATCAGTGGTTACCTGATGAAACCTTAAAAGCCATTAATGAGTTTGCTGTAGCTATCAAAGGCCCTCTAACTACGCCAGTTGGAGGCGGGATCCGCTCTCTTAATGTGGCTATTCGTCAAAAGTTAGATTTATATGTGTGCTTGCGCCCAGTACGCTATTTTACGGGAACACCTAGCCCATTAAAGCAGCCTGAACTAACCAATATGGTGATTTTTAGGGAAAATGCAGAAGATATTTATGCAGGTATCGAATGGAAAGCGGGCTCCGAAGAAGCTAAGCGAGTGATTGCGTTCCTACAAGAAAAAATGGATGTAACGCAGATCCGATTCCCAGAAAATTGTGGCATTGGTATTAAGCCAGTCTCTAAACAAGGTTCACAACGATTGATCCGCCGTGCGATCCAATACGCTATCGATAATGATAAACCTTCAGTCACCTTAGTACATAAAGGTAATATTATGAAGTTCACTGAAGGGGCTTTCAAAGATTGGGGATATGCTTTAGCGGTTGAAGAGTTTGGTGCAAAACCTTTTGAGGGTGGTCCTTGGCAAGTATTTAAAAACCCACGCAATGGTAAAGATATTATTGTCAAAGATGTGATTGCAGATGCTTTCTTGCAACAAATTTTATTGCGACCTGCTGACTATAGCGTTATAGCCACGCTCAATCTCAATGGTGACTATATCTCTGATGCCCTTGCTGCACAGGTCGGTGGAATAGGGATTGCGCCTGGAGCAAATCTCAGTGACCATGTGGCTGTGTTTGAAGCAACGCATGGCACTGCGCCAAAATATGCGAAGCAGGACAAAGTGAACCCCGGTTCTTTGATTCTTTCGGCGGAAATGATGCTGCGCCATTTAGGATGGATTGAAGCTGCTGACTTGATCATAAAGGGGATGGAAGGCGCTATTGCTAGCAAGAAAGTCACTTACGACTTCGGTCGCTTGATGGAAAATGCGAAAACAATAAGCTGCTCGGCCTTTGGTGATGAAATCATTCATCATATGAGTTAAAAGCCTAAATAATGATAGAAAAGGCGAATCAGGTTGATTCGCCTTTTTTTTGAAAGCTTAAGCGTCAGCTTCTTCGCTTACATGATCAAATCTTTTAACTGATTTTTGTTCCGCTTCTACAGCACCGGTTGCGCGTATATTAGCGGCATGCAGCCCTTTAGGGCCTTCATTTACCTCAAAGGAGACTGCTTGGCCAGCCTTGAGGCATTTATATCCATCCATGATAATGGCGGAGAAATGTGCAAATACATCCTGTCCACCACCTTCTGGACAAATAAAGCCATAACCCTTTGCACTATTGAACCATTTTACTATCCCAGTTGGCATATAAAATCCCTTTTAGAAATTGAGCAAAAAAAACAACTTTAGAGGCTAAACTTAGTTATTAGCTATAACTCACCCACTCACGAGGGTGAGGACAACCATAACTGTTGTACATAAACGGTTATTCAGTCAAGACTTAGAACTAAAATACTGTATAGTTATTTTTCTACCCAAATTTTAGGTTCTATGCGACAATAAAATTGAAAAGTTTTTTGTGGTTATACAACGCGAGGTAGCCAATAGTTGGCTAATATCAGAATATGGGCACAGAATCTGGGCGGGGATCAGTCACCCCTGCAGTTAAGACTGATAAGAAAGTACCGAAACTCAGCCGCCCTTCGAAGTACATGGTGTATTTATTGAATGACGATTATACACCGATGGATTTTGTAGTAGTCGTATTACAACAGTTTTTTGCGATGAGTTACCCTCGGGCAGTAAAAGTGATGCTGGATGTACATCAAAGTGGAAAAGCAACTTGCGGCATTTTTACACGAGATATCGCTGAAACAAAGGTAGCACAGGTTAACGAATTTGCAAGGCTTAATGAACATCCATTGCTTTGCAAAATGGAAAAAGTGTAAACCAACATATTCAAACTACTTGTTCTCTAGGGCGTTGTAAAGACTACGTGGAATCAAGTACAAGAATATAAGCGACGCTGGGGAGGTCTTGTGCCATGTTGAGCAAAGAGTTAGAGATGACGCTCAACCTCGCATTTAAAGAAGCTAGGGAAAAGCGTCATGAATTTATGACCGTTGAGCATTTATTACTTGCATTGCTTGACAACTCAGCTGCTTCAAATGTGTTACGTTCTTGCGGGGCGGATGTCGAACGTTTAAGACAAGATTTACAAACGTTTGTCGACGAAACAACCCCATTGATCCCTTCTGCAGAAGCACATCGTGAGACCCAACCCACATTGGGTTTTCAACGTGTGTTGCAAAGAGCCGTATTTCACGTGCAGTCTGCAGGTAGGGAAGAAGTGACGGGAGCGAACGTTCTTGCCGCGATTTTCAGCGAACAAGAAAGCCAAGCCGTTTATTTCTTAAAGCAAGAAAATATTACACGACTAGATGTGGTCAATTTTATATCGCATGGCATTTCTAAAGTGGAAGAGCCACGTGAGATGGATGAACCCGAAATTGAACAACCTCTTGAACAAGATGGTACGCATGAAGCTCCCGGTAAAAGTCCTTTAGAGACTTATGCCATCAATTTGAATCATCTTGCAAAGCAAGGGAAAATTGATCCTCTTATTGGGCGTGCTCAAGAATTAGAAAGAACTGTTCAAATTCTTTGCCGTCGACGAAAAAATAATCCTCTTTTTGTTGGTGAAGCCGGCGTAGGTAAAACTGCGATTGCCGAAGGATTGGCTAAGGCGATAGTAGAAGGTAAAGTGCCAAAAGCATTGGGGCATTGTACTGTTTATGCTTTAGACTTAGGATCTTTGCTAGCGGGTACTAAATATCGTGGCGATTTTGAGAAAAGATTTAAATCTTTGCTTCAACATTTACGCCGAGATTCAGGAGCCGTTTTATTTATTGATGAAATTCATACCATTATTGGTGCAGGAGCTGCTTCTGGCGGCGTCATGGATGCTTCTAATTTGATTAAACCTATGTTGGCGACGGGTGATTTGCGTTGCATAGGGTCGACTACGTATCAAGAATATCGTGGTATTTTTGAAAAGGACAGAGCTTTAGCGCGTCGTTTCCAAAAAATTGATATTCGTGAACCATCTATTGAAGAAACCATTCGTATCTTAAAGGGTATCAAAACCCACTTTGAGCAACATCACCAAATCCGCTATACAGGGGCTGCGTTAAGAGCTGCAGCAGAGCTTGCGGGTCGTTATATTCGCGATAGATTTTTACCGGATAAAGCAATTGACGTGGTAGATGAAGCCGGTGCTTTTCAACGCTTACTTCCTGAACGTCGACGCAAGAAAGTCATTGGCGTAAAAGAAGTGGAACAGATAGTTGCTCGTATGGCGAGGATCCCTTCCAAAACAGTTTCTACCTCTGATAGATCATTATTGGGTGGATTAGAAGAAGAGCTTAAGAGCAAAGTTTTCGGGCAAGAAAAAGCCATTCATGCGCTTGCTGCTGCTGTGAAAATGGGACGTTCAGGCTTAGGCGATCCAGAAAAACCTACAGGTTGCTTCCTTTTTGCAGGGCCAACAGGCGTGGGTAAAACAGAAGTATCGAAGCAGCTTGCTAAATCCTTGGGCGTTGAATTGATTCGATTTGATATGTCTGAGTATATGGAAAGTCATACTGTTTCAAGATTAATCGGTGCGCCTCCTGGTTATGTAGGGTATGATCATGGTGGCCTTTTAACTGAAGCTGTGACTAAAAATCCACATTCAGTTGTTTTATTAGATGAAATCGAGAAAGCACATCCAGATGTATTCAACTTGTTATTACAAGTGATGGATCATGGCTCTTTGACAGATACCAATGGGCGCAAAGCAGATTTTCGTCATGTGACGTTAATCATGACAACCAATGCTGGCGCAGCTACGATGGAGCGAAGCTCGATTGGGTTTAAGGAACAAGAACATAAATCCGATAGTTTCGCGGCTATTCAAAAGACATTTACGCCAGAATTTAGAAATCGCTTGGATGCTATTATTCAATTTGATCCGCTGAATGAAGATGTGATTTCAAGGGTGGTTGATAAATTCTTGGATGAACTGTCAGAACGCTTAAATGAGAAAGAAGTGATTTTGACGGTGGATCCTGCTGCACGCCACTGGCTTGCTGAAAAAGGCTACGATAAAAAGATGGGCGCAAGACCCATGGCCCGTCTCATCCAAGACCAACTCAAGAAACCCCTTGCAGATGAGTTGCTTTTTGGCAAACTCTCTCTGGGCGGTTCTGTAGAAGTCACTGTGGATGAGAATGGTCTTCGTGTTGCCGTTTTTGAGCCTAGTGATTAGATACTGATGGTATATTCGCTGCGCTTGAAAAACGCCTTTCTCTAGGGCGTCACAACGAGCGTAGCGAAGCAACCCATGTTGAAAATTTTGGATTGCTTTCACATTTGCCTTGCAAAAACAAGGTGAGCATAGAGGGGGAGTGAGTTAAAGAAACGCTTATTCGTCTTCGCTCGAACTTGCACTTGCACTTGAATCTTTATCGCTACTCTTCCCATCACGATTTCTGAATATAATGCGGCCTTTGGTGAGATCGTAAGGTGTTAATTGCACCGTAACGCGGTCGCCGGTCAAAATACGAATATAATTTTTACGCATTCTGCCTGAAATGTGCGCTGTGACAACGTGTTTATTATCAAGCTCTACTCTAAACATTGTATTTGGCAGCGTTTCAGTGACCGTGCCTTCCATTTCGATATGATCTTCTTTAGCCATGTGCTCCCCTTTGGAACAAAATGAAAATTTTTGCGCTAAGGCGCGACATCGTACCAGATATTATTGGGCCAATAAACTCCCTTGAAGTAAGCTGGGCGCTAAATGCCATTTTCCAATTTTGCTGTCAAACTTATTATTGGTTGCGATTTTTTGTAAAAAAAGCGACCTATCAAGGGTAGTTACGCCAAGCGTTGCAAGGTGCGCAGACCATATTTGACAGTCGATAAACTCAAAGTTCCATTGCTGCAGTTGCAGAACAAGATGGATTAAAGCAATTTTTGAGGCATCGCGTTGTTTACTGAACATAGATTCGGCAAAAAAGTTTCGTCCCAGAGAAACACCATAAACACCGCCCACTAATTGTTGATGAACATAAACTTCAACCGAATGGGCATAACCTTGTTGATGTAAATCGATGTATGCCTTTTGCATCTCAGGTGTTATCCAGGTCCCCTGTTCAATATGCCCATGACGAAGACGTGGCGCTGCACATTGCTGAATGACTTCCGCAAAATTTTCATCCATTTTTACATCAAATTGGCCACGCTTTAGCGTTTTTTTCAAACGATGAGAAATGTACAGATCACTAAGAAATAAGACTGCTCGAGGGTGAGGGCACCACCATAAGATGGGCTCCTCATCAAACCAGGGAAAGATCCCACGCCTATAAGCTGCTAGTAAGCGTTGAGAACTCAGATCTCCACCGATAGCAAGCAGCCCATTAGGTTCGATAAGCGCATGATTTGGATCAGGAAAAGCCTCTACATCTGCCCCAAGGCGTGTAAGAGGCTGTTCATCTGGCATTGCTTAGTCTATCCGAGTTGCATGATGCGCTAAGGTATCTAAGTATTTTTCTGCATCTAAAGCAGCCATACAGCCAGTGCCTGCGGAAGTGACAGCTTGGCGATAAACATGATCAGCCACATCTCCTGCGGCAAATACGCCTGGTATGCTGGTGGCTGTTGCGTTGCCCTGAGAACCATTTTTGACCACGATGTAGCCATCGCGCATTTCTAATTGATTTTCGAATATTTGCGTATTAGGCGTATGTCCAATGGCAATGAAAACACCATCTACAGCAATGGTTTGAAATGCTTGTGTTGAAACATGCTTGATGCGCATGCCGGTAGCACCTTGTTGATCACCCATGATTTCTTCAAGAGTATGATCCCAAACCAGGGTGACGTTTCCTTTTTCTGCCTTTTCAAATAGTTTTTGCTGTAAAATTTTCTCAGCACGTAATTCATCTCGACGATGCACTAAGGTTACATGCGATGCAATATTAGAAAGGTATAGCGCTTCTTCAACTGCTGTATTACCACCGCCAATCACAGCTACTTTTTTACCGCGATAGAAGAAACCATCACAAGTTGCACAAGCCGAAACACCTTTACCCATGAAGGCTTTTTCTGAGGGGAGTCCCAAATATCTTGCTGAAGCGCCAGTTGCAATAATCAGGCTATCGCAAGTGTAGGTATTGCCTGAATCTCCTTTCAACGTAAAAGGCGCTTTTTTGAGAGAAACTTCAAGAATGTGATCAAAAATAATGTCTGTATTGAATCGCAAAGCATGATTTTCCATGCGCACCATTAAATCTGGACCTTGAAGTCCTTCGACATCGCCGGGCCAATTATCTACGTCTGTGGTGGTAGTGAGTTGTCCACCCTTTTGTAGGCCGGTAATCAAAACGGGGTTAAGATTAGCGCGGGCAGCATAAACTGCCGCAGTATAGCCAGCAGGGCCAGAGCCCAAAATAATCAACCGATGATGAATCGTATCACTCATGAAAATACTTACCTTTGGTGTTTTGTTGGTTCCCAATATTACGCAAAGCGACTGGCCAGGTAAAGAAGCCTTATTTTAAGACAACTTTGGGGCTTTGGAAGTTCACCGAGAGTTCGTGAGTCATGCTAAAATGAAATCAAAATCAATATAAGTGAACTACCACAGTATGAAACAAGCTACGACACGAAAAAATGAGGCCGCAAGATCATTACAAGTCAGCCGTCGTTTAAGAGAGGGTGGTTTTATACTGTTATGCTCATTTGCTATCTATTTGTTAATAGCGCTTATTACCTACCATGAAAGCGATCCAGCTTGGTCTCACTCCGGTATGTCTAAGGACATCCATAATGCCGCTGGCTTTACAGGCGCTTGGACATCTGACATTCTTTTTTCATTATTTGGGTACATGGCTTACATTTTCCCTATAGCCTTAACCTTTGGTGGCGTTTTTGTTTATCGCGATCCAGTTGAAGAATCTAAGCAATCTAACCCGATGATTTGGACGGTTAGGGCGATAGGATTGGTAGTCGCATTGGCAGCAAGCTGTGGTTTAACCACCATGCATTTATTGAAAGCGCTTCAGGCCTTACCAATGAGCACTGGAGGATTGTTAGGTTCGGCAGTGAAAACGGCAATGGTTGCTGCAATGAATCCTGTTGGTGCAACGGTTATCCTTGTTGCTTTATTTTTAATAGGGGTAACTTTATTTACCGGCTTTTCCTGGCTGCAATTTATTGAAGGGGCAGGGCGTAAATCCTTATCCGCTGTGAAAGAGCAAGTTTCGGTCAGGCAACTTTTAGAATCCGCTTTTTATAAAGCAAAGCAAATGAAACTTCCTATCCAGTGGGATGATCTGCCCCGCTTAATGCCACCTGCTGCGAAAGAATCAGAAGAAAAAGCGATCCCCACTGCGCTTGAAGATGACATTTTAGATGAACCATTCCCTACAATAAAACCGGCAAGCAAAAGAAAACTTAAAATAGAAAAAGTAACCAGGGAAATGCCAAGGCGTGAATTTGAAGAAGAAAGTGAAATTACCTCTTCAGTGCCTGCGCCAAGACCTATCAAGCGTCCGGTAGCGAAAACAGTAGCAGAGAATGTATCTGTCAGTGAAAAGCTGCAAGTCGTGGCAAATCACGGTATGCCTTCGCTTTCTTTATTAGAAATCGCTGAGAAAAAAAGTAAACAAGGCTATACCAATTCGCAGTTACAAGATCTTTCACGGTTAGTAGAGACAAGATTGCTTGAATTTGGGGTAGATGCCAAAGTGGTAGGGGTGTTACCAGGGCCTGTGATTACGCGTTTTGAGCTTGATCTTGCCGCTGGGATTAAAGTGAATAAAATTACGGGATTAGCAAAGGATCTTGCACGTTCACTTTCCGTTGTGAGTGTACGTGTTGTAGAAGTGATCCCTGGGAAATCTGTTGTTGGTTTAGAAATTCCAAATACGCATCGTGAACTGGTTAGCTTAAAAGAAGTATTGGAAGATCAAGCGTACCAACAAGCAACTTCTCCTCTCACGATGGCTTTAGGAAAAGATATTTCTGGGCGCCCTGTGGTAGTGGATTTAGCAAAAATGCCGCACTTACTTGTTGCAGGTACCACAGGCTCTGGGAAATCTGTGGGGATTAACGCCATGCTGTTGAGTATTCTTTATAAGTCTTCAGCGCAGGATATTAGGCTTATTCTCATCGATCCTAAAATGCTTGAACTTGCCGTGTATGACAATATCCCACACTTATTGACCCCTGTTGTCACAGATATGAAAGATGCGGCAAATGCATTACGTTGGTGTGTGGCTGAAATGGAGCGTCGTTATCAATTGATGGCTGCGGTCGGGGTCAGAAATTTAGCCGGTTACAACCAAAAAGTGATAAGTGCTGAAGCAGCAGGTGAACCATTACTTGATCCGCTTTGGCATCCACAAAGTGCTGAAAAACCTCAACCATTAGAGAAGCTGCCCTTTATTGTTGTTGTGGTAGATGAATTTGCCGACATGATTATGGTGGTAGGCAAAAAGGTAGAAGAGCTTATTGCACGTATTGCTCAAAAAGCCAGAGCTGCGGGGATCCATCTTATCTTAGCTACCCAAAGACCTTCAGTTGATGTCATTACAGGACTTATCAAAGCAAACGTCCCTACACGTATTGCATTTCAGGTATCTTCACGGATTGATTCCAGAACGATATTAGATCAATCAGGTGCCGAACAATTATTGGGGCATGGTGATATGCTTTATTTACCGCCTGGCGTTGGTGTCCCCCATCGGATCCATGGTGCATTTGTAAGTGACGATGAAGTTCATAAAGTCGCCAATCAATTGCGTAAATTAGGGAAGCCAACTTATATTGAAAACGTGGTACAATCTACAACAAGCGCGATGTCTTTAGATGACGATGATGCTGATGAGTTATATGACCAAGCAATTTCCATTGTGACAGAATCGCGTAAAGCCTCGATTTCGTTAGTCCAGCGTCGTTTAAAGATAGGTTATAACAGAGCGGCACGTTTGGTTGAACGAATGGAAGCTGAAGGAGTTGTGAGCTCGGTGCAATCCAATGGAACACGTGAAGTATTGGCACCACCACCGGTCGAATTGTAATTTAAGTTAACTATTAGGTTTTTAACCATGTTAAACAGAAAAAAAATGTATTTATGGGCAAGCTTGTTACTAGCGACGTTTACTTTTCAAGCCGTTGCTGAAGAAACAGATGCTGCGGCAAGCTTAACTAAATCCCTGGAAAATATTCAAACATTTCGAGCGAATTTTGTGCAAAAAATTCGTGGTGCCGATGGGGATAATGTTTCCAAATCCTCAGGGGAAATGATGGTTCGCCGTCCCGGTAAATTTTATTGGAAAAGCCAAGCTCCCGATCCTGTATTGGTCGTTGCTGATGGTAAACACTTGTGGACATACGACATTGATTTAGCGCAAGTGACTAAACAGGATTTAAACCAAGCCTTGGGGAACACGCCGGCCTCTTTATTGGCAGGTTCAGTTGTCAATCTAAAAGACAGCTTTAAAATTTCCACCGCTAAAAAGAATCAATGTCGTGGTAGTGATGAATGCTATTCACTTCATCCTTTAAGCAAAGATGCTGCAGTTGCAGATATTGTCATTGGATTTGCAAAAGGAAAATTGCAGGAAATCAGCATGCATGATTCACTAGGGCAGGATGTTTATACCAAGTTTTCTAAAGTGGAAATAAACAAAAATCTAGAAAATAAAATATTCGATTTTGTTCCACCCAAAGGTGTAGATGTGATCCATGCTGGAAATTAATTTTCATGGTACAACCGCTCGCCGCACGATTAAGGCCACAGACGCTTGATGATTTTGTCGGCCAATCTCATCTCATAGGAAAAGGGGCTCCTCTTCGACGCTGCATCGAACAAGGTAACATTCATTCGATGCTGCTCTGGGGGCCACCTGGCACTGGTAAAACAACTTTAGCTCAGCTCATAGCAAAGTATTGTCACACTCAATTTATTGCATTATCGGCAGTATTGGCGGGAGTGAAAGACTTGCGCGAGGCAGTGTCTGAGGCACAGCAATATAAAAAAGAGACTGGAGCCGACACTATCTTATTTATTGACGAAATTCACCGATTTAATAAAGCGCAGCAAGATGCGCTTTTACCTTATGTTGAAGATGGCACTGTCTATTTCATTGGCGCAACAACTGAGAATCCCTCGTTTGAAGTGAATCGTGCTTTATTATCACGTTGTCGGCTATATGCGCTCAAATCGTTAACAAAAGAAGATCTGCATCAGGTTTTAATGCGCGCCTTGACTGATGAAGCGCAAGGATTAGGCAAATACCATGTCACGTTAGCAAATGAGAGTGTAGAAAGAATTATTCAATCTGCAGATGGTGATGCTAGACGTTTATTAAACATCCTTGAAGTGCTTGCAGAAAGAATTGCAACAGAAGATGCAGCTCTTTCTGAGAAAATAGTAGATGAAGTTCTCCAGCAAGATTATAGGGCCTTTGATAAGCAGGGTGATATCTTTTACGAGCAGATTTCTGCTTTGCATAAAGCTGTAAGGGGTTCATCACCTGATGGCGCTTTGTATTGGCTATGCCGGATGCTAGATGGAGGGTGCTCACCTATTTATATAGCAAGACGCGTACTGCGTATGGCAAGCGAAGATATTGGCAATGCAGATCCGCGAGCAGTGGGGATGGCGTTGGATGCTTGGGATGCCTATGAGCGATTGGGTAGTCCGGAAGGGGAGTTGGCCTTGGCCCAAGTCGTGATATATTTAGCAAGTGCGCCCAAAAGTAATGCTTCCTATATGGCGTTTAAACGGGCCATGGCTGAGGTACAAAATTCGCCTTCCTATGGGGTGCCTTTGCATTTACGTAATGCCTCAACCACTTTAATGAAAAAAATGAATTATGGTAAAGCGTACCGTTACGATCCTGACGAACCAGGTGGATTTGCACGAGGGCAAACCTATTTCCCTGATGAGATGGGAGAGAAACAATATTATTATCCTGTAGGGCAGGGGTTAGAAATAAAAATTGCTGAAAAGCTAAAGCTGTTAAGAGGGAAAGAAGAATCATGATCGATCCAAATGCACTAAGAAATAACTTAGAACAAGTCGTTGCTAATCTAGCCAAACGTGGTTTTAAGGTCGATATTGAAAGATTGCGCGATCTTGAAGAAAAACGAAAAGAATTCCAAGTTAAAATGCAGCAATTACAAAATCGTCGCAATACCTTATCAAAAGAAATTGGGCAAGCCAAAGCGAAAAAGAATGAGCAGGAAGCTAAAATTCTGCTGGAAGAAGTAGAAAAAGTGGCAGTTGATTTGGATGTGATTGAAAAAGAGTTTGTCAAAATTCAGGAAGAGCAAAACAGCTATTTAGCCACAGTGCCTAATTTATTACATGAGAGTGTACCTGAAGGTAAAGATGAAACCGCAAATGTTGAAGTGAGACGTTGGGGAACCCCAAAAACGTTTGATTTTACTCCTAAAGATCATGTTGATTTAACACAATCTTCTAAACGTATAGATTTTGAAGCCTCAGCGAAAATGTCGGGATCACGTTTTGTAGTATTAAGAGGACAAATCGCAAAATTACACCGAGCGCTTGCGCAATTTATGTTAATGGTACATACGCAAGAACATGGTTATGAGGAAATGTATGTTCCTTATTTAGTTGAAGAGCAGGCACTTTATGGCGTGGGGCAATTGCCGAAATTTTATGATGATTTGTTTCATCTCAAAGGAGAAAAAGCCCTAGCTTTAATCCCAACAGCTGAAGTCTCTCTGACGAATTTGGTGCGTGATAGCATATTAGCGACAGATGAATTGCCTATGAAATTTGTCAGCCACACTCCTTGTTTTCGTAGTGAAGCTGGATCTTATGGTAAAGATACTAAAGGCATGATCCGTCAGCACCAATTTGATAAGGTTGAATTAGTTCATATTGTTTCACCTGAAAATTCTTACGCTGCCTTAGAAGAATTAACACGCCATGCTGAAACGATATTGCAACGTCTTGAGTTACCTTATCGTGTGATGGCGCTATGTAGTGGTGATATTGGTTTTGCTGCTGCCAAAACTTACGATCTTGAAGTTTGGTTACCCAGTCAACAAAAATACAGAGAGATCTCTTCTTGTTCTAATACAGAAAGCTTCCAAGCTCGTAGATTACAAGCACGTTTTCGTCCCACTACCAATTCTAAGCCAGAATTAGTTCATACACTGAATGGTTCAGGTTTAGCAGTAGGGCGTACTTTGATAGCTGTGCTTGAAAATTATCAAGATAAAGAAGGAAATATTCATGTTCCTCAAGCTTTATATCCTTTCATGGGCGACACAAAAGTAATAAAACTTTAAATAGGGTTAGTTTTAATGCTTATTTAGAACTGCCTATTTGTAGTTGCACGTTACATTCTCTCTGGCATAGTATTAACCATCTCTAAAGGAGATGGTTTTTGCTTTTGCCTTACAGAGTGTGTAATGAAAAAAATAGTACCAGCATCATTAGTTTGCCTAACTTTTGGAAGTTTCTCAGCTTCAGCTGCCAACATTGGTGACTTCCAAATCAATGGGTTTTTATCAGTCGCTGCGGCATGGGATAATGTTAAATATCTTCCCCCAGGCTCATCAGGGATCCCCGGTATCATAGGAATTGAACCTGTTTACAACACGAATATTCGTAAGCGCCCCAGTTTTGATCATGATTCTAATGTAGGGGTTCAATTTTCAAAGTTATTGCGTGAGGACATCAGCATTACGACCCAATTCCTTGCTAAAGCAGAGAACGAATGGGATGTTGAAGCCGTATGGGCATTTTTAAAATGGGAACCCAGTGATCAATGGCAATTTCGCGCTGGGCGCGTACGTACTGATCCTTATATGCTATCTGATTATGTGGATGTGGGTTATGCATATCCTTGGGTGCGCCCACCAGAAGAGGTGTACTCACAAATTCCTTCTGAATTTAGTAATTCTACTGGGGTAGACGCAAGGTTTAGAATCATGATGTTTAACCGTGATTTAACCTTAACTGCCTTCTATGGTGCTGCAACGACGCATTTAACATTCCCAACAGGGTTGCCGCTCCCCATTGGGATTGATAACACTATATTTGATGAAATCCGTTTACGTTTACGTGATTTATGGTCTTTTAACATCAAGTTTGGTGATGAAGTTTTTAGTGTACGAGCTGGCTATGAAACAACACGGGTGACACTCGATCCAAATGCAGGTACGGCCATGGAGCAATTAAATGCTTTCCTAAATGCAATGGCACCTCCTCATCCTTTTCCTGATCCGCTCTTCTTTTTCAATCCGGATGGGATTGGCTTGGACTATGTTAATTATTTCTCCGCTTATAATTCCAGAGCGAGTTTTATGGGAGTTGGCTACCAATTTGATTGGAAAAATGTAGTCAGTATGGGGGAGCTTGTTAAGCGAAAAGCAGCGACCCCGATTATTGCAAATGCCATTGGTTGGTATGTTATGGGTGGTTATCGCGTGAAGCAATTTTTACCCCATATCACCTTTGCTCGTGAAAAATTAGAAGATAATAAAGTGCGGCGCTTTAATGGATTTATTAATAGTTTATTTACGAACCCGTTTATAGGGGGAAGCTCTGTACCGCTAGATACCATTGCACAACCGTTAATCAACACGAGTCCAAATTTTGATGGGGGGGCAGGTTCTCAATCGTCCCTTACCCTAGGGATCCGTTGGGATATTTATGATGGCGTTGCTATTAAAGGGGAATTTAAGCACGTTCATCCTGACTTCTTATCGCCAGGGTTGTTTGATGTCAATCCAATGAAAACGGTTAATATTTACTCCGTGGCTCTTGATGCCGTGATGTAAGGAAGTCACAGTGAGAAAATTCTTTAAAACAAAAACAATCACAGCGGTTCTTTTGATGCTGACGCCATTAGCGCCATGTGCAAGTTTTGCTGAACTTGTGGTCATAGCCAATCGCGACTTGCCTATCTCTTCCTTAACCCAAGAAGAAATTTATCGGATATATCTTGGTAAAACTAAATTTTTGTCTAATGGGGTGAAGGTGATCCCAGTTGATCAACAATCTGGTAGTCCTTCTCGAGATAAGTTTTATTCAGATGTGATCAAAAAAAGCGATACTGAAATTAAATCTTATTGGTCGCGGGTTATTTTTACTGGGCAAGGTTATCCCCCCATTCAAGAAAGTGACGACAAAGCGGTGCGAGATTTAGTGGCAAAGAACCCAAATTGCATGGGGTATGTTGATAAATCTGTGGTCGATGGTTCTGTTAAGATAGTTTATACCGCACCTTAATGTCTGTTCCTTTCTGCTTTCCTCTCACGTTTTAGGAGAGGGGCACAATCCGATCCCCTCTCCCGCTTGCGGGAGGGGGGTAGGGTGAGGGTCTTTTGACTTTCAGTAACTAATGAAAATAAATTTCATTTCTTAAAGGCATCTTTTCCATTTCCCTCCCCCGCTGCTAAGAGCAGCCCCTCCCCTACAAAGTGGATGTCTGCTTCCGCAGACAAAAGAGCACCCCAAAAAAAAGCCCCTTTGTAAGGGGCTTTTTTTTTTAGGCTTCTATTCTCTTTGGCCACTAAAGAAAGAGAGAATTTGGAGCAAAGAGATAAAGAGGTTGTACAAGGCAACGAAAATAGACACAGTTGCCATGATATAGTTTCTTTCACCGCCATGAATGATCTGACTGGTTTCAAATAAAATGATGGCAGAGCTAAATAACATAAACCCAGCAGAGGTAGCTAATTGCAACATAGGCATGGGGAAGAAGATTTGTACCAGCACAGCAAGCATTAAAACGATCATGCCAGCCATGAGGAACCCACCTAAGTAGCTAAAATCTTTGCGAGTTGTTAATGCGTACCCTGATAAGCCAAAGAAAATGATACCGGTACCACCTAAAGCAGTAAAAATAAGTTCTTTACCATTTGCAAAGGCTTGTATGTACATGTTGAGCATGGGTCCCAAGGTGTATCCCATGAACCCGGTAAAGGCAAAAACAGCCACGATACCCAATGCACTGTTACGCAGCGCGTTGATCATAAAGATTAAACCGAAATAAACTAATAAGGTAATTAACCCAAGAGGACGCGCATTCGTTGCCATGGCAACATAGGCCATCAGGGCGCTGAATGCTAATGAACTCCCGAGTAGGATATACGTGTTTCTGATAACTGAATTCGTTTCCAGTATAGAGGCAGAAACCCGTGATACTGTTGGAAATTGGTTAGACATTTAACATCTCCTTGAGCATAGTCATAATGCAATTTAGAGTAATTATACCATATTACGGTATGTAACAATATTCATTACTTAAATGGGGGTAGAATTTAAAAATAAAAGGGGACCTACAAAGTAATGAAAATTCATATAGTTAGGATTAAATGTCGAATATATGATTGGAGCATTTGCAATAGTCGATTAGCTTGGGTAGACTGCGCAAACGATTAGGAAGGGTGGCAGAGTGGTCGATTGCACTGGTCTTGAAAACCAGCGACGGGCAACCGTCCGTGGGTTCGAATCCCACCCCTTCCGCCATCAGTTTAATGAGCTACCGAGCAAAGATATTCTGCTCGGGGTGAATGTCTGCATACGTGAAAAAACAGACTAGCAAAGCAATGCGCCCTAGGTTATTCTGGGTGGGTTAAAATCGTACCAGCCTTGAGGATGATAAAGCTTGATCACCGTACTGATTGTTGATGACCATGAATTGGTGCGCGCAGGGATCCGAAGTCTGCTCTCCGGAGTGAATGGGATCAAAGTAATAGGGGAAGCCTCTAGTGGTGAAGAGGCAGTAAAAATTGCCCGTGAAAAACATCCCAACGTTGTCTTAATGGATGTCAGAATGCCAGGCATTGGTGGTCTTGAAGCGACCAGAAAATTGCTACGTGCTGATCCTGATATCAAAGTGATAGCACTGACAGTTTGTGATGAAGAACCATTTCCTTCCAAATTACTCCAAGCGGGTGCTGCTGGTTATTTAACAAAAGGATCGGCTTTGGAAGAAATGGTACAAGCCATTCATTCTGTTCATCATGGCAAGCGTTATCTAAGCCCAGAAGTGGCACAACAACTTGCACTCAAACATCTCTCTGATGAAAAAGCTTCTCCGTTTGAATCTCTATCTGAGCGTGAACTTCAAGTCATGCTCATGATTACGAGCGGTCAGAAAGTACAAGAAATTTCCGACAAGCTTTGTTTGAGTCCTAAAACGGTTAATAGTTACCGCTATCGTTTATTTGATAAATTGAATGTACATAGTGATGTTGAGTTAACCCATCTTGCTATTCGGCATGGAATTTTAGATACAGAAACTTCTAGCGTCGGTGGTTAGTACATAAAGTTTGGTTTAAGTGGGTACAATATGTTTGATGCCCAGTATTTTCTATCAACCCTGACCTCCCGTCCCGGTGTTTATTGCATGCGCGATAAGACGAATAAAGTCTTATACGTTGGCAAAGCAAAAAACTTACAGGCACGATTAGCCAGTTATTTTCGCCCTCAAGAAGATCTTCGCATTGCACAGATGGTGAGTAAAATCGCCAGCATTGATGTGACGGTTACCAATAGTGAAAAAGAAGCGCTTTTACTTGAAAATTCTCTGATCAAGTCATTGTTGCCACGTTATAACGTGTTGTTTCGTGATGATAAGTCCTATCCTTATTTATTTTTATCGAATCATGATTATCCGCGCTTGGTCTATTTTAGGGGTAAGCAAAAAATCCCAGGGAATTACTTTGGTCCGTACCCAAGTGCTGCAGCAGTGCGAAGCACTTTAAACATTTTGCAGAAATTATTTTTGATTCGTCAATGCGATGATACATTTTTTGCCAACCGCTCTAGGCCATGTTTGCAATATCAAATTAAACGCTGCTCGGCTCCCTGTGTTGGTTATATTCAAAAAGAAGATTATAACGAACAAGTACAAAATGTGGTGCTATTTCTACAGGGAAAAGAGAGTGCCATCATTGATAATTTGATTAAGAAGATGGAAGCGGCAGCATTACGTCAAGACTTTGAATTGGCGGCGCTTTTACGTGATCAGATTGCGAGTCTGCGAGCTATTTATGAGCAGCAGGTTGTTTATAGAGAAAAAGGCAACATTGATGCAATTGCGGTAAGTGGCTTAAATGGACATTTTTGTATTCAGCTGCTTTACATTCGTCAAGGTAAAATTCTCGATAGTAAGACTTATTTTCCAAAGCAAATTGGTGATGGTACCTTGCCTGAGATTTTACGAGGCTTCTTGATTCAATTTTATTTAGATCAAGAAAATAAACTAGATTATCCTGCAGAAATTATTGTCAATGTGCCGATTGAAGATCAGGATTTGATTGCTGAATCCTTATCGCAAGTCGTCAAACGTAAGTTGCGAATTTATCAGCCACAACGAGGCGAAAAGGAAAAATGGTTACAGCTTGCTGTTGAAAATGCTAAACAAGCTTTAGAGCGTAAGTCTTTACATGTCAGCGCGACGCAAAAACGTTGGGTAGAGCTGAAAAAGGTCTTGGGGATAGGCAATGGTTTGTCACGTATAGAATGTTTTGATATTAGCCACACCCAAGGAGAAGCGACTTTAGCGTCTTGCGTTGTATTTGATTCAAATGGCCCGCTTAAGTCAGATTATCGTCGTTATAACATGGAAGGGATCACCAACGATGATTATGCTGCAATGGAGCAGGTGGTCACACGAAGATATTTAAAACGCAAAGCAGAAGAGCTTGCCATGCCTGATATCATTATGATTGATGGCGGTAAGGGACAATTGCATAGTGCTAAAAAAGCTTTATTAGAGTGCCAAGTCTTAGACGTCTTATTGATAGCGATTGCCAAGGGAGAGGGGAGAAAACCAGGTTTAGAAACGTTGTATGTTTCACGCAGCCAAAGTGAAGAAGAACATATAATTAAGTTGCCTGCCACCTCTATTGCATTTCATCTGTTACAACACATTCGTGATGAGGCACACCGTTTTGCTATTACAGGGCATCGTCAAAAGCGCGCTAAAGCACGAAAAGTCTCTTCTCTTGAAGCTATCCCGGGCATAGGTGCAAAACGCCGTCAGAAGCTATTAAACTTCTTTGGCGGGTTACAAGGATTAAAAGCGGCGAGCCAAGAAGCAATAGCAAAGATCCCTGGTATTGGAGAAGAACTTGCGGCAAAGATTTATCATGCATTACATGGTGACTGAGCTCCTCATAGGATTTATTCTGCTAAAAATTAGTTGATGGTCAGATAGTCGACATGCTAGTCTTCCTACATAAAGACATAATACAGATGTGATGTTCCATGTCAGGCCAAATAGCAAGCATCCCTAACGCATTTACCGCTGCGAGAATTATTTTAATTCCTTGCTTTGTAGTTGCTTTTTATTTACCTACGCCACATGCCGGAATGATTACTGCTTCCATTTTTTGTTTAGCAGGTATCACCGATTGGTTAGATGGATACCTTGCAAGACGGTTAAATCAAACCTCACGTTTTGGTGCTTTCCTCGATCCTGTGGCGGATAAACTCATTGTTGCCGTGGCATTGGTACTCTTGGTGGGTAGGTATGGCTCTGTATGGGTTACTATCCCTGCAGCGATAATTGTGAGCCGAGAAATTGCCATTTCAGCCTTAAGGGAATGGATGGCAGAAATTGGTAAGCGCACAAAAGTATCAGTTAGTTATATTGGAAAATTGAAAACTTTCATTCAAATTATTGCCATTATTCTGCTGCTATCTCAGCCAGCCGATTGGCAACTTATTTGGGTTAAAATTGGCATTGTGATGATGTATCTCGCTGCTTTCTTGACGTTATGGTCAATGGTGTCGTATTTACGCGCCGCTTGGTCAGCGTTAACGGAAGCATCCTAAGCAACTCTAAGATAAAGAAATTTAGTGCTTGACAGGCGAGGCGAAATCTTTAACAATGCACACCTCTAAACGGTGCGGGAATAGCTCAGTTGGTAGAGCACAACCTTGCCAAGGTTGGGGTCGCGAGTTCGAGTCTCGTTTCCCGCTCCAAATATTTATTTAAAATATAACCTGCCTTGTGGTTATAAAAGCATAAGCTTAAGAATCTTTCCGGCTGGGTGGCAGAGTGGTCATGCAGCGGCCTGCAAAGCCGTGTACGCCGGTTCGATTCCGGCCTCAGCCTCCAAAATTTCAAGGCCCGGGTGGCGAAATCGGTAGACGCAAGGGACTTAAAATCCCTCGGGGATTAAACCCCGTGCCAGTTCGAGTCTGGCCCCGGGCACCAACTAAAGACTGTTTTTTTCAAGGTTTTTGTTTGTTTCTCGTGTATTAGGTTAGTTCATGTTTGCACTTTAACTAATCCAGCGAGCGCAGTACGAGCGCACGCTTTGATACGAGGGCAAAAACATGGCTACTAAATCCCGTCTTAAAAGCGGTAACTACCGCGTTCAATTTCGTTTAAAACATCTAAAGCTTATTTCCAGAACCTTTCCCTTAGAAAAAGAAGCCGATGCGTATATTGCTCGGATTGAATCAGAACTTAAAACTATTCAAGAAGCTGAGAAAGCTAAGCTACCAATTGATATGGCAGCACTCTATCGAACCCTTCATCCTGATTTGAAAGAGGCTGTACAATTATTGCCCGTCTTTGCGCGCGTGTTGGGGGAGGTTGCTGGAAATGAACTGACCCTATCCCGTCTTATCGATCAATTCATGTTTCAATATGAAAAAAAAGACCAAAACATAGAAAAGCGGCTTAAGTGGTGGAGTGACTACTATGGTCATTTGCTTGTCAATGAAGTTTCAGAAGATCATGTTCGACATGGCATCAATAGTCTTTTAACTGTTGGCAGTACAGGTAAAGGCGCAGTTTCACCTCAAACCACCAACCGCTTTAAAGCTAATCTTTCTTCTGTTTTTGAGTTTGGAAAGAACAAATATCACATAAAGATGAATCCGTGCCGCTTTATTAAAAGCAAACCAGAAGGAAAAGGGCGAAAGCGCTATCTTTCACCCGTTGAACAAGAACGCTTAATTCAAGCATCAAAGGAAAGTACTTGGAATAAGTTTTATCTTCTTATTCTAATGGCAATCACTAGCGGGGCTAGACGAGGAGAGTTGGAAAAGCTTCGTTGGTCTTCCATCGAATGGGATAAAGCCCAAGTCCATTGTAAAGATACGAAAAATGGCACAGATAAAACCCTTCACTTAACCGATGCAGTTATTGCTGAACTTAAGAAATATCGCGAGATTGGGAATGGTTTTATTTTTTGTCATCCCAAAAGAGTCCAAAGCCCTTATGACTTTAGGCATGAATGGAATGAGGCACTTAAAAAAGCTGAAATTCAAATCGTGAATGAGAAAGGTGAAAAGCTGGTGTTCCATTCATTACGGCACACGTTTTGCTCGACTTTAGCTAATTCTGGTGCCGAGTTACATGAAATAGCTTCCTTGGCAGGCCATAGGAGCATTCAGACGACAATGAGATACACACACCTTAGCAACCAGAGGCTGGAATCAGTAATTAATAAAACTTTCAATAAATTAGGGTAATGGCATAACTTATTGATTTTTATGAATAATATACCTATTGAGTTTAGTTACTAAAAATGCTATATTTTCATTAACAGCAAAGGTTAATAAAAATTCATGGAAGTAAGCTGTGGAAATTGATTTTAAGACTAAAAGACTGCAAAAACAGTGTAATGATGATAAAGAAATGGTAAAAATCCATGGAAAAGAAAGAGCAGAAAAGCTAAGAAAACGATTAGATGATTTGAGAGCGGCTCTAAATTTAAGTGTAATGAAAAGTTTGCCAGGAAGATGTCATGAGCTAAAAGGGGATAAGAAAGGAGAATTAGCAGTAGATTTGGTTCATCCATATAGGTTAATTTTTAAACCCGCAGGAGAAAATTTTAAAAAAAAGGATGGTGGCCTAGATTGGTCTGCAGTTACTTCAATTACTATTACATCAATTGAGGATTATCATGACTAGTCAATTTAGAAATACATATATACCTAGTAGTGTTTCGCCACCTGGCGACACACTGGCAGAGTTACTCAACGAAAAGGGAATGAGTCAGAAGGAATTTGCTGAAAGATGTGGCAGGCCGGAAAAAACGATTAATGAGATTATAAAAGGGAAAGCTGCAATTACACCTGAAACAGCACTCCAATTTGAGAGAGTTTTAGGAGCTCCAGCTGAATTTTGGAATACAAGGGAAACACATTATAGAGAATATCTTGTTCGCAAAGCGGAAAGTGAGCGATTGCAAAATGAAAAAAACTGGTTAAATAAATTTCCTATAAATCAAATGATTAAGTTTGGATGGATTCGAGATTATAGAAAGAATACTGCTGAACAAGTAATTGAGGTATTAAATTATTTTGGAATTGCCTCCCCTGAACAATGGGACGTTGATTGGAAAAAAACATCGACCGCATTTAGAAAGTCAGAAAAATGCAAAAATTCGCCTGAATCTATTTCCGCGTGGTTGAGAAGGGGAGAGCTTAAAGCTTCGGAAATTCATTGTAAAAATTATGACAAAAAAGTCTTTGAATCTGCTTTAATTGAAATAAGAAAACTTACTACCGAATCTGATCCTCATATATTTTTGCCAATATTAAAAGAAAAATGCTCGCGTTCAGGTGTTGCTCTGGTATTTGTTCCTAATCTTCAAGGAGCACCTGTCTCAGGTGCGGCAAGATGGTTAACTCCAGATAAAGCCTTAATTCAATTAAGCATAAGACACAAAACAGACGATCATTTATGGTTTAGTTTCTTTCATGAAGCAGCTCACATTCTATTGCATAGTAAAAAAAGAATATTTATTGATTTATCTGATAATGAAATAAACAAATTTTGTGATATAGAAGAAGAAGCTGATCAGTTTGCATCTGAAAGATTAATTCCAGCAAAGATTCTAACCAATTGGATTGAGGGAGTAAGAAATTTTTCAGCTGACAATGTAAGTGCTTTTGCTAAAAGTATCAGAGTATCACCAGGAATTGTTGTAGGAAGACTTCAACATATTCAGAAAATACCTAGGGAGAATTTAAACAAATTAAAAGTACGATATGAATGGGAACAACAAGCTTAAAGACAAACATATCGTGCAGTATATTGAATTAAATGATTTAGATAAAATGGCTTTGCCAGCTCTAGGGCAGATCACCTGAAAAACGATTCCTTCATCGTGTGAGCTGGACTTATCTAAGAAGGTCAAAAACACATGAAGGAAGTGTTATGAAGCCGTATTATGCCATATCAGAAATTAAAGATAAAAACGAGCTTTTATCAGAAATATTCCATAGGCTCGTACATGAGATATCTGATCCAGTGTATGTTTTTGTAGCTAAGCCATCTACATTTTTAGATGCCTCAATATATGCTTTTCTTGAAGTTCCCAGAGAACAAATTCAATACATGGAAATGGAAAACCGTAGAGGATTAACAACCTTTGAGTTTCAGATAAGACACTCACCTATTATTAAACAAGTAGGAGTTAATAAATTCTATTTATCAAGATCTGAAGATATTGCTCTAATGACTGAAGAAGATTTTCAAGAATGTAATGCTCGTTCGATACTTGATGTGAATGGTAAACCATATAGTCCACAGGACTTATTTTTTTTAGAAAGAAGTGAATTAACAAATTCAAAAGTTACCTCAGATGGTCTTTACTTAATGTCAAACAGTGTGATCGCTAATGAATATCTTAATAGAAATCCTGCAGAAAAAAGTACAACCGCTCCCCTATATCTTGATGAAAGCCACGAAGCATATAGCACAGAGTTAGCAGCAGCTGTTACCACCTGGATTGACATACATGTTAATGGCCAAGGAAAAAAAAGCCATACATTCGTCGAAAGAGCCAAAGATCTTTTAAATAAATATTCTGACAAAATAGATAAGACCCCTAGAAATAGGATTGCTTCTTGGATTAACCCTGATAATTGCAAAAAAAAGCATAAGCAAAAAAACTAATTGGAAAATAATATAGACCACATATAACTGACAGAAAATAATAACATTATTGCTTCATGGGTTTATATTTTAACCATATAGACCCTTTATAAACCTAGATATAGACCCTTCCAAAGTAACCAAAACAAACTTATTGTGACAAAGCAAATGTGAACTTATCTAATTACATAGAGGCTTCAAATGCTTGAAACACAATTAGACCAATATTTGGATCTTCAAACTTTTATTCAACGATATCCTCAATTTAAAGAGGGGCAAATGCGTTGGTTAGTCGTCAAGAAAAGTGAAAACGGTTTAGCGCCAGCTATTAGGAGGATAGGTAGGCGATTATATTTTCATGTTCCATCGGTACTTTCATGGGTTGAAGCGCAAAAAGCGTAAGGGTGAATAATCCCTGGCTGTCCCAATAATCATGAGGGATGTCCCCAGAATGGGCGCAGTATGAGCGTAATTGATAAGCATGTCGTAAGTATTTGACTACTTAGTGAGAGAGCAAAAGGTGAAATTTCCAACCGACGGTGAACTGAAAAGAACAGTCACGATAAGAAAAGCATTTTTTGACATAACTCAGGACATAAATGCCGCGATATTGTTAAGTCAATTAGATTATTGGTCTAAAAGGACATCAAATCAAGAGCATTGGGTTTACAAAACCCAGAAAGAACTGCAAGAGGAGATTTTTTTGACCCCGTATCAGCAAAGACGCGCTCGGGCACTATTAGTTAAACTAAATTTGATAGAAGAGAAATGCATTGGCTTACCTAAGAAAATGTATTTTCGAATTAAACGTGAATCTAATGAACAAAATGAAGAACATCAAGAAATTAAGAAAATGCATGATAAAAATCAAAATGCCACGTCTATGAAAGATGAGGAACTGGCCCTAATAGTGAAGAAACTTCATCAAATGAGATGGAGAAACTTGATCAGAAAGATAAACAAACTTCATCATTTACTAATATAGAAGAGATTACAACAAAGACTACTTCAAAGATTACGACAGCATCGAACGATGTTTGTTCTGGAAATCATGAGCAAATAGTATTTGAACACTGGAAACTTACCATGAAGCATCCAAATGCTAAGCTGGACAAGAACCGAACTAAGCTCATTAGAGAGGCTTTAAAACTCGGTTACAGCATTGAGGAGCTTTGTCAAGCAATAAGTGGTTGTGCTATTACACCGCACAATATTGGTTTAAATGATAAAGGACAAAGGTATGATGGCTTACATATTATTCTGCGTAATGCCGATCAAATAGATCGCTTTATATCGAACTTCCTACATCCTCCAAGGCAAAAGACAAAATCAGACCAGTTGGTACAGGACAATATAAATGTAGCGGAGAAATGGCTGTTAGCGACAGAAAGAGAAACCTCTAATGGACAATATTGATAAACCAGCTTTTGCCAAAATGCTAATTGGTATTGCCTCAACCCACGGTAAGGAAATAAATGATTTTATGATTGTAGCCTTTTGGGAGGTATTGAAGGCCTATCCCTTGGAGGATGTAAATAAAGCCTTTATAGAGCATCTAGGAGACACAGATTATGGTCAATTTATGCCAAAGCCAGCGGATATCAAACGTTTGATTGAAGGAAGTAGTCAGGAGAGAGCTAAAGATGCTTTTGCTAAACTTGATTACGCTCTTCGATGCTGCGGCCCTTACAGAACAGTTCGGTTTGCTGATCCTATAATAACTCCAGTAATAAATGCGTTAGGTGGATGGGCCGGGTTATCCAAATTAACAGATTCTGAATATCAATTTTATAAAAAGGATTTCGTGGATCGATATTGTGTTTATATTAAGTCGGGTATATTGCCAAGCGATCAGCAATTGCTTGGTTTTGAAGCTTTATCAAATTTATCATTGGGGGTGGAATTGTCTGAACCAATCTTGATTGGTGTAGAAAAGAACGATAGTCAATTTCTAATTGATTCAAAAAATCCCAATTCTGAAAATGAGCCTGAGATCGTACGAAAAATTGACGAATAATACGATTTACCTAATGATTTCGTTAAAATCCTGGAGGAACAAATGGGTGGAGTAGGTAGCGGTCGGCATTTGAGATGGGACAAAAAGGATGTAACTGAAGATTACCATTCCATCGATATACGCATTTGGCATCGAAAGAAGCTTCTTATGCCGAACAATTCATTTAGTTGGCAGTGGACTCGTAATGGTGAAGTAACATCAAGCATTGGTGTTAAAGTAGAAGTAAATAAGGTTTATCTAAATTATCGGAAACGAACCCATGGTGAAGATTGGACTGATAAAAACTATCCAGTCTACATAACCTGGACATCCTGCAACTATGGCAATAAAAGGCCATGGTTTTTTTGCCCAGCTCAAAATTGTGGGCGACGAGTCGCAATCCTTTATTCGGGTAATATCTATGCGTGTCGTCACTGTTATCGTTTAGCTTATGGGTGCCAACGGGAATCATTTCCTTTTCGTGCTTCACGACAGGCAGATAAAATAAGAGATAAACTTGGCTGGGAGCCTGGTTGCCTTAATGGTTGTGGTCCTAAGCCTAAGGGAATGCATAAAAAGACATTTAAGAGATTATTTAATAGGCACAATTTATTAGTTACTCAAGGTATGGCTTGGTTCGGCGATCGATTTAATATGCTGGGTGAATCTTATGAAGATTGGCTTTAAAATATATTAAAAATTGGCACGACTTCTCGGAGTTATATTTAAACCCAAGCTTATCCAAATTCAATTCGTATACTAATATTAATGTGATGTTGACGTAATTATCAAGAAGGGAAGCTATGGCTTAATATGAACAATACATTTCATAAACAGATACCATTAGTTTTGGCATTGTCTTCTGCTGTTTTTTTAACAGGAGGATGGCTTTACTATAGATCTTTTTTATTCCATTTTGGAATAAATTCTAATGCATTTTTTTCCCTAACTGATTATATCTCTGCAGGTATCGATGCTGTCATATATAACTGTATACAAGTAATAGTAGCCTGGATAATTATATATTTACAAACAAAAAATAAACTCTTTGCTAGGATAATCCAAACAATTGTTGGGATTTCGATAATCATAAGTTTAATATCGCTTACAATTTCTTTTGTAAATCCAACTATATTTCAAAGTTTGGGACAACCTATTGTTATACGGTTACAAATAATTGCCAGCTTGTTGTTTTCAATTGCTTACTTAACTGTACCATTTTTGATACTATCTAATAAAATATCTAAAACAGCCTATATTTGGATATTTACATTATTATTTTTAATAGTAGTGCCATTTTCCGCCCTTATTACAGCATACCAACCACCTGACAAACTTAGCATTTTTAACGGAGGTGAATTTAAAATAGAAGTGGAGAATGAATCTTTTCCTGGATTTAAACTAATTTTAGCTAATAGCAGCTACTATTTCATGATAAGTGAAAATACCAAACAAATCGTTATTGTTCCTGCGCATCAAGTAAAATATATAAAGATTACAAAATAATAGTTGAAGTTAGCGACGTGGGCGAAATCGATGAGGCCTAGGATTAAATAGGACAAGAAGCGGGCAGCTAAGCGATGCTATAAATGCAGAGTTTTGCAAGAGATAAAAAAGTTCAATCAAGCAAGTAAGGAGAAGGGAATGTTTGCACCTCCTCTCTTTATGACTGATACATTGAACACTCTTCATAGACAACCTAGCTAAGTTGTAGTTGCCCAGGCGGACTTTTGGAGATCATTCATGGCGAACGGTGGGACTCAGGAAAGGAAAGCTCGTCAATCGCAGCTAATAAGGAATTGGCAGCCCGTTGGATATGTCGACGAGACCTAGGACTAAAGAGGGTAAGAAGCGTTCAGCAATGCGTGGGTTTAAGGGGGCTAAAAGAAAAGAGCTTAGAGCAGTAAGTAGGGCTCTAAAAGAATTAAGGCAAAAAATGTCACTTTTTTTTGCATAATTAGTATTATTCAGCTAAATCAAATTCATAAAAAACAGTAATTTTTGGTCATCTATGCTTTTCCATGGAACTAAATATAGTTAATATCCGAGCCTTTCAGGATTGTTAAAAAAGCTGAAAAAATCAGAAATATAAGCTAGTTATGTTATTTTTGTTAAAATACAGATTGGGGAAAAGATGAAAACTTTAAACAAATTTGAATTACGAGATGTCGCTGGTGGAAACAATAAGAATGCACATGTTGAAGTAACAGCTCAAAATGTTCAGTATTTACATGTTACAGTTGATTTTTATCAACAGCCACAGCCGCCTGCTCCTGTTATTAATCACTATAATAATATTAATATTTCCAATTACAGATAATAATTTTTACTAAAAAAGACCTAGAGATTATCTCTTTCTCTAGGTCGAGCAAGACGCTACACGACATTGCCTTCTATTACATGAGGAATAATTGATATTGTTTGAGATGCCACAGGTTGCAAATCGACTTGTACTTGAACGCACGCACCATTTTGGCAAGCGTTTACATCAACATGAATTTTATTATCGTTAAAATTTAAATTACTATTATTTGCATTATCTATTACGTCTGAAAGGTAAATTGTACCTGGTTCTTCTTTGAGACCTAACGTTATAGCAAATTTATCATACCAAGCGAGAGTTGAATTTGAAAAATTTTTAACAAACATGTCAATTATTGACTGTTTGTTTGAAATGTTTTCTAGAATCGCAGTGAATCCTTTATCATCATTGTAAGTAACAAGTTGACGCATAACATTTGTAATGTTATTTTTTTCAATATAATTATTCATCAAAAGTACATTAACCACATCATAATCTTTATGATAATATGCGGCATCCATTAGAATTGTTTGCTGCATATTGTCTGGGATTATCTTTGTCTTAAATAAAATTGAATTAATAAGATCTAGCGAGTCAGTATGTTTATAAGTCATTAGATGATTAATGGCGGAACGTGTAAAGCCAATATTAAATGATTTTTCATCTGTATGAGATAACAAATATTTAAATAAATCATAATTTTTTTGGACGCATGAAACTATATCTGTAACTTCTTTATTAATAGAAATTACTCCCGCATAATCTACTAATGTTTTCACTAAAGACACATCATTCTTTTTAATGGCCATATCAATAGGTTTTCCATATTTGCTATCTGCGCTATATTCTTGAAAAGCAAACAATTTCAAATCTATCCCGGGCATTCTATCTAACATTTTTTTTACTTCTGACGAATTCCATCCGAATTGGACTGCAAGCATTAACGGAGTGTATCCGTCTCTGTTTTTCACATTGACATTTCCTCCAGCTTTTACATATAAAGAAATAGTATCAAAATCTTTATCCTTAACCGCATCAAAGATATTTACTTTCTTTAAAGGTGGATTTGTTCCTGTAATATCAACCACTACATGATTGTTTTGAACTTCTATATCAATATGAGGCGCTGAATTGCTTATAGCATCGCTTTTAGGGTGAGGTTTGTTATTGGTTGATTGTGTATGAGGTTGTGTTGAGAGAGAATGTGTTGCTATAGATTTGGGTTTTATAGGTTGGGTAGGTCTTCGCATAAATCCTCACAAATAAAAAGATAAGTCCGAGCATTTACACTTTTTTTATTTGGATTATTTGTGAAAAGTAATCGGGGTGAGGAAAAGAATTATACATATGGATAGCTTAAAATCAATTAAATTTAGCGATAGTGTATAAACACTAAGTAGACTTTAAACTATAAGATCTATTTTTGAAGGTAGCATACGTTGTTTTTAACCTTGTTTACTAAAATATGCGGATGAACAGCATGTTTTTTAAATTGATTGGATATTACTGATAAACATCCTTTTGGGCGCCATTCTAATAGATCCTGATAATCTTTAATTAAGTGTTTATTGCAGTTCAAAGAGAAATCGATGCAAGGTTCATGTTTTCGAGAAATTGCACAGTATACGCTAATGGGGTATTCAAGCCTTTCTTTTGGTGATAGTCGTCGAAGCTCGCAATCCTCACCACCCTTTTTGCAACAAATTTTATAAAATTTCCCCCAGTAAATTCTTGTATTATTATCTGTTAAACTATGTTGCATTCCATAACTAATTTTATGAACGTTAATGAAAAGGTCTGTAAATTTTCTGTACTTACCTTCAAATAGAAATTCCTTGTTTGTTAAATCAATACCGTTTAGTAACTGTTCTAATATTTCTTCAATATGTAAATCATATTTGCTTTTTTTAACCTTATGCTCTGTTATTTTTGTACCCGAATTTATAGGAGCGGGCGGACCAGAAACGCCAGGCGGACAAAAAGGGGGCAGTCCCAATGTTTTTTTTCCTTTCATATGACCTATTATTCGGAAAGATTTTCTATTTTTAATGATTTGATTCACTTTTAAAAAGGCTCGTTTTCCCTGAGAAATATATGTTGTTTTTTTGCAATTTATGCCGGTTCTTGGATAGTGTTTAAAATGGGATTTACGTTTCCCGAAGATAAATGACATTTTTGAATTACAGCTACAACAGTACAAGTTACCTCTGTAGCTTTCTCGTTCTTCTACGGTTCTTTCTAAAAACTGATCGATTGTTACTGAACCATCTATTGTTGGGTTAGGCCCTAATCTAGCTTCTTCAGTGTAACGCATAGAACCCTCAAAAATGTGTTCAATATATTTGTTGACTATTATGCGTGTTGAGAAGTTCATGATGGTAAGCGTATATACAGTTTTAAAGTTCAGTAAGGCGGTCCGTAGTTATGCACAGTTCGATGTAGATGCACGATGACATCGACTCCTAATCACTAATTGATAATCTATGATTTATCTTAAGAAAAGGAATATTCCGCATACATATATTTATAAATGATACTACTGCTAGTATCGTGGAGATGCTATAATGGAAGAAATTTTAGAACGAATGCGACAGGACCCTCAGGCAGATTGGAATATTGAAGACCTTGTTAATGTAGCTAAACATTTTGACGTTATAGTGCAACGACAGCAGGGATATATAGTGTGCAGCCATCCAAGATTATCAATAACTCCTACATTTTCTGCTCGAAGGCCGATTAGGGTTCCTGTTATTAGAGATTTTGTGGATATGATTGATTCGGTAAGGCAGTAGAACATGGACATCAAATACACATTTATTCTGAGCGAAGTACCAAATGAAGAAGGTGGTGGATATAGTATTGAATATCCTGATTTACCTGGCTGTAAGAGCTATGGTGATACAAAAGAAGAAACCTTTTTAAATGGTGAAGAAGCTGTAAAAGCGTGGTTGGCTGCTGCTCGTGAAAGGGGCGTAGAAATCCCAACTCCTCCTGATGGAGATTCAATACTCATTCATAGTGGGAGATGGGTGCAACGCGCGCCAAAATCCTTGCATGCTGATTTAGCTGCTCTTGCTAAGGAGGAAGGTGTAAGTTTGAATACATTAGTAATATCTTTATTAACTGAAGGTGTTGCAATGAGAAAGAAAAGTTTGTCTCCTCAAGCTCTTCAAAAATCACATTATCTTGTTTCAGCCCCACATCAATCTTCTGGTAAAGTTGGTGAATACATTAAAACACAGTCACCTCTGGGTGAAGGAGGAACTACATCTGAAAAAGAGACGAAGGGAAAAAAAGCCTAGCTTAAGAACATAACAAGGTTTTTCTTCCAGCGCACTTCGAGCGTATTATTCACCCCAAATTTGCTTAAATCTATTCAAACGCACTTGACCTATCCTCTTGATTTCTCTATAGTTTGTTACTGAGAATTTGTGTAAAGCATGGACTTAAAATCCCTCGGGGATTAAACCCCGTGCCAGTTCGAGTCTGGCCCCGGGCACCATTAAATTTTGTTAGTTTGCCTTCAGCAAACGTTACAAAATATTATTTCACGTCGTAGCGCGAAGCGCGTAGACGGACAAACAATCTTTTTCACTTCAGTCCTTAATCTTTCAATACCTATTTTTACAAACGTATAGTACATGCAGCGTAATTTATTTTCATTACTTGCTCTGCATAGCTTTAGCGAAGCAGAGAGGGGATCGGAATGATGTTAGTGGATCTTCGTCTGTGCTGCAGACAATTCCCTCTACCGCTTCGCGGGAGAGGTCGCAGCTTTTAGCTGCGGGTGAGGGAAGAAATGTTAGGTTCATGATGAATAAAAAATTGTGTCGTGTGAGAGAAGCGAAGAAATTTCTTTCTTAAGAGTGAGGCGCAAGCGAGTGGGATTTTTATCATTCCTTGTCTCTATTGAAATTGAAAAAATCCGATTACTTACAAAAAAATGATTCTAAATTAAAAAATTAGGTAGAAACTGTTAATGATTTACCGTTCTTCATATGATTCGCTTAAATTAAGAGGACAAGATGATCCTAGTACTCCAAGGCCTTGGAATATTGTAGACATTTTAAGTAAGTCGGAAACCAGAGATAAACGGCTTTTAGATCTTGGTAGTGGAACGGGGTTTAAAATACTGCCCTTGCAAGAACTATATAAAGAAATTATTTGTCTTGAAATTAGTAAAAGTATGCTTAATTCAGCAAGTAAAAATTTATATTTTAATAATATTTCGCTTATTCAAGGAGATAATTTTAATTTGCCTTTTAAGGATAATGCATTCGATGTAGTTGTTTCAATGCTTTCAATTTGGGATCCTAAAGAAATTCATAGAGTGTTAACCAAAGATGGATTTGTATTAATAGAACTTCTTGGTTGTGAAGACAAAAAAGATTTTAAATTATTCTTTGGACATGATGAACAGGGTTTAAGAGGCCAGTATTTACAATATGATCGCGAAACTTTCATTGAAAATATTTATAAGAAATTTCAAGCATATTTTAATCACATAGTTATTCAAAATGAATTTTGGAATACATTTTATTCTCCAATGGGTGTGTTAAAATTATTATCTAATACGCCAATAGTACGTAATTTTAATTACAGGAAAGATAAAGCTGCTTTAAAGAAAGCATTAGAAACTCTATCTGGTCCTAATGGAATAAATATAACGCAAAACAGGATGTTGTTGTATGCAAAAGATCCTAAATAAAGCTAAATTACCATTTATCAATGATAATACTAATCAGCAATGTTTGAGTTCTAATTATCTAATTGGAATTTCAATAAAGCTACGTCGTGACAAGCCCTAAACCTCTCCCAAACGGGAGAGGGATCGGAATGATGTTAGTGGATCTTCGTCTGCGCTGCAGACAATTCCCTCTACCGCTTCGCGGGAGAGGTCGCAGCTTTTAGCTGCGGGTGAGGGAAGAAATGTTGGGTTCATGATGAATAAAAAATTGTAGGTTTAGATATTGCAAACCTCACCCTATTTCAGATATTAAAATTGTATATTAAATCTTCTTACACCCCACATATCTTCATAAGTGGTAATTTTAATATTATCTAAAGTGATATTAGAGATGGGATAAACAGTTCCATTAATATCAATAAAATTGCTTTCACCCATATTGATGACTAGGTACTGATCGGTAGCGCCAGGAAGCGTGTTCAAACTGAAATTTCCAATACTATTATGGAAATCAACTTGAAAATAATATTGCCCATAACAAAAAGCCGTTACATTGCCACCAGCTGTTATATATGTCTCTGAGGTATTTAAATCTCTCATGAACTATTTCCTAAAGCTAATAATTATAGTTATAAAGCGTGTACGAAGTTACATCGCCATGAGCGCCAAGTATTTTAATTGGGCCTAAGGTTATGCCATTTTTTGAAAAAGGATCGCATCCTGTGATGCTAGTAATTAATTTTGTGTCCATTATACAAAAATTTGTCAAACCATTATAATCAAGAGAAAAAGAGATTTCTCCGTTAGAGAAAGTAAATGACTCCGATAACCCAAGCATAATCGTGGCGTGATTTTCATACTGATTCACAATTAAGCCACCTGCCACTCTTTCGCATTCTGAATAATTTAGTATTTTCATAAGATTACCTTAAACAAGCTTAAGTGTTTATTAAGCTTAATAAATGGATAAATTCTTTTTTGATAAAATAAATGGATGTTATCTGAACAAGTCTTTAGAAACAATCCAATTATAATAATGGGTAATTTTGTATATACACTTTAAGTGGTGAGAGGTGCTATTGGCAGGGTTTGAACGTCGCAAAGCTTTAGCTAACGATTTTGTTAATCGCTTTTCAACTACAATAGATCAAAATAAAGAGTGTGAAAAAAGGCAAAAAGATCAATGGAAGAAGCCTCTGAAATAAAAGATGATGAAAAGCCGCTTGAAGAAATCACTGAAGTAAAAGATGAAAAATATTTTGATGTCAGAAGCAACCAAACCTCCACTTCTAAATCAAAAGCTGAAAAAAGTAGTGATGGTGAGGATGACGACCAATATAATACAGAACATAAAAAATACCGGTTTGGAAAGTAAGGATTATTTCTGAGAGTAAAAACCAGCTTTCAGAAATGTATTTTTAAGATGCTACACTGATGCTGCAAAATATTAAAATTAGCTTGCCGATCTAACCGTTGTATTTTCTTACAAAACAATAAGATGAGATCAGGCAGAAATGCATCCCTGATCTCATTTTTCAAAAATAAAAGAGGATCTAGGAGGGATATTGCGATTCTAAATTACTAATCAAATAATAAAATGCAACACCAAACGTGGCACCAACGGTAAATCCCATGCCAATCATTGCGAAGGCCTCTATTGCCGCAGATTGTCCTGCCATTGTTAATAATAAATTAGTAACGGGAGATGCAGGTTCCAGATATGACATAATAGGATAGATGAAAGCACCTATCGTCGCGCCAAAAGTTCCCCAAACACCTATAGCGCTCGAGTAAGAATCCATAATGGCCTGATTTTCTGCTCCATTTACTATCTCAATTTCATTAAACTTAAGAAGCCGCATTGTTTATTCCTTATACTTGGAATGGATTGTATGACAGAAAAATAGCATGTAAATGCACTATTTTTGCTTAAAAGAAAATTGTAATTTAAATAACTACCATGGTCAATGAGCGCCGCAAAAACGGCTTTTTTTTTGAGTGGTCGTTTGAACGAGTTCATCCTCGCATTTGATAACTTCCTTTTTATTTCTTCAACTTTTATCGTGGATTTCTCTGTTTTTGTTTCATCCGCACATCAATAAGATAACCGTTTTGTAGATACTTCTCATACGGCAATAAAGCGAGAGCCGCAATGAATGATTTTATTCATTTCCTGCTCTTTTTAAAGCATTGATGAAATTAACCGATAAAAAATCGGTAGGTTTCTATTACATCCTGCCTATCTCTCCAGTGCATCCTGATGATAAGCCTTGGATACTTAAATGGAAACAGACCTATCCACAACGTGATGCATTTATGATGATAATGTTTGATTTCCTCTTACAACGATCACCCTAGCAGCATTAATCATGTTGCTCATTTTAAAGTATATGAATGTGAGATTGGCTTGAACGAAGGAAAAATTGCTCAAACTGAATTTGCTAGTGAACATGAACTAAAGTCCGCGAAAATATCATGAGCTCTTCGAAAATGTTTTAGAATATAACACTGGCGCGGGTAATAATATGAAAAGCTGCAGTGATAAAGAGAAAAGAAATCATGTGCCAAAATAAACAACATTCGCATCATTCTGAACATGCAAAAGTAAATCACACAATACATGGAGAGCATCACGCCAGACATGGCAGCATGGTTACAGATTTTAAGAAACGTTTTTGGATTTGTTTAATTCTTTCAATCCCGGTTTTAGCACTTTCCCCTATGATCCAGATGTTTATTGGTTTAGGCGAGACTTTGCGTTTTAAAGGAGATATGTATTGGTTAGCGCTTATTTCAAGCATCGTTTACTTTTATGGCGGGAGTCCGTTTCTAAAAGGCTCGGTATCTGAAGTTAAATCAAAACGTTTAGGGATGATGACCCTAATAGGCGTTGCCATTACAGTCGCTTACCTATATAGCATGGCAAATGTCTTTGGGCTCAAAGGAACCGATTTTTTTTGGGAATTGGTCACATTAATTGACATTATGCTATTAGGCCATTGGATAGAAATGAAATCAGTTATGGGGGCCGGTGAAGCTCTTGAACAATTGGCGCGTTTAATGCCTTCGCAAGCGCATAAAGTTCAGGAAGATGGGAGCATGATTGAAATCCCGTTAGCAGAACTGCATTTTGGCGATCATGTTTTGGTAAAACCCGGAGAAAAAGTACCTGTTGATGGTCAAATCCTAAAAGGTGAGACTTCTCTTAATGAAGCAATGCTAACCGGTGAGTCTATGCCCGTTGCTAAGACAATTGGTGCCAATGTAATTGGTGGTTCAATCAATGGAGAAGGTTCAATTTTAGTTGAAGTGAATAAAACAGGAAATGAGTCATTTCTGTCTCAAGTCATTGAATTAGTGAGACAGGCACAAGAAAGTAAATCTAAAACTCAGGACTTAGCGAATAGGGCAGCTTTTTGGTTGACTATTATTGCATTAATAGGGGGAGCAAGTGCGCTGATTGCCTGGATTACTTTCGGAAGAGAAAGCCTACCTTTTGCGCTTGAACGAATGGTTTCCGTTATGGTGGTTGCCTGTCCACATGCCCTTGGCCTCGCAATTCCATTAGTTGTTGCTGTTTCAACTTCATTAGCGGCACAACGAGGTCTTTTAATCCGTGATCGTGCTGCATTTGAGATTGCGCGAAACATTCAAGCTATCATTTTTGATAAAACTGGTACATTAACCAAAGGTGAATTTGGTGTAACTGATGTTTTGGTGTTCGATCCTTCCATGACTGAGAAAGAGATAATCAATTACGCAGCTTCTATTGAAAGATTTTCTGAGCATCCTATTGCTAAAGGCATTGTGCAAGCAAGTGAAATGAAATTGGATGCAGATAATTTTAGCGCTATTCCAGGTAAGGGCGCACAGGCTTTGGTGCTACATAAGCAAATGAAAGTGGTTAGTCCGGGTTACTTGCGAGAAAAAAATATCAAAATAGAGGATAAACATATCGCTGAACTTTCTAGTCAAGGTAAAACAGTAATTTTTTTATTAATAGAGGATGAGCTTAAAGGGGCCATCGCATTAGCTGACATTATTCGTCCAGAATCAAAGTTAGCGATTACTGCGTTAAAAGCAATGGGTATTAGCTGTATCATGCTCACGGGTGATAATAAAAAAGTTGCTGATTGGGTTGCGAAAGAAATAGGCTTAGATGAAGTTTTTGCAGAAATTTTACCTCATCAAAAAGTTGAAAAAATAAAGGAAATTCAAGCAAGAGGGTTAACGGTTGCGATGACAGGTGATGGGGTTAACGATGCGCCTGCTTTGGCTCAAGCTGATGTGGGAATTGCGATAGGTGCGGGTACAGATGTCGCAATTGAAACTGCGGACATCATCCTTGTTAAAAGCAACCCTCAGGATGTGGTAGCTATTATTGAGCTTGCAAAAGCCACTTACAAAAAAATGATCCAAAATCTTGCTTGGGCAACAGGCTACAATACGGTTGCTTTGCCGTTAGCTGCTGGGATCTTATATAAATCGTATAATATTGCTTTAGATCCTGCTTTTGGTGCAATCTTAATGTCTTTGAGTACGGTAATATGTGCTGTAAATTCACGTATGCTAAGAATTGAAAATTAAGGGCGGTTATTAGCCACAAATGAGAGGCTTGGGAAGCGAATATGAAGTGAAGTTTATTTTCATTAGTTGTTGAAAATTGGGCGGATCTTCACATCCGCCCAATTTTTTATGGCTTATATGCGACTCGTATGGGCTCAAGCTCTTGTACCGGTGGAATGGCACTAGGAATACGTGATCCTTGAATCACTGGTGTTGCCATTGGCAAATATGCAGCGCCTGGTGAAGGAAGAAGAAATTCATCTTCTTTTCTTTCTACGCCATTTAGCTTGTCTATCATTTTAAGAATCGTTATGCTGCCATAAGATTGACTAGCGAGATATAAATCACGGGTGTTATCTAAGTTTTTCACAGACAGCCATCTTGGATCGCACATCCATAATCCCCCTTCATTTTGCTTATAAAGAGCCCAACTATGCACACCACGGGATTTGGTTTTTGCCGTAGCTGTTGGTGAGACGCTTAGATCACGTATATCTGAACGATAATGTCGGGCTTCACCAGGCGGCAAAATTCCAAGCCTAATCAATTCACCCAATACATAGGCTACGATAATTGCTTTATGCCTACATACTAATTTTTTTTCTTCTATCAATTTATCTATGGTGATATCTTTGCTCCCGGTGCGTGAAAATTCAGCTTTTAAAAATGCGGATAATTCAGCATCTAATTCAAGTTCTCTTTCATTACGCAATTTTCCTGGTATTGCAGTTAAGTTGTCGACAATATTGTTGACAGTTTCTAACACTTCTCTTATGGGTTTATCGAGTGTTTCAGCAATAACTTGTTGTCTTAATTCAATGAGTCGAGCTGAATTCGCATCAAATAGCAAATTTTCTCGTTTTGTAGAGCTACCCATCGACGCCCATGATGTTTCATCCTGCTTTGCGAAATCAACATCATGACGTACCCAGTACCAATGCTTATAATCTGGTGTTTGATAGATATACCCTGGAATACCCCGTGTAGCAAAGTGATGTGTTTCGGCGCAAATCGTACGACTTGTAAACTCATCATAAAAGTTTGGCGATGTAAGTGTATTTAGCATGGTATATTTCTCCGAGATAATTATTAATGTAATGGGATTATCATACGGTGTTTGTTTTGTAACTAAAATAAGAGATTTTCTGAGGATGAGTGATATAAAGTCATGTAAGTTATTGATTATATTTATATTATTATGGGTGTGCTAAGGATAAAAGGTAGTATTATAGAGATAAAATTGAGCGAGCGAATCGAGGCGGATTTTTATCATGATCTGTAGTTTTAATAAAACATACTATAAACGCAAATTGAAGTAACAGAAGAGAAAAAATAAGCATTAACTGTATGAATCGATGTTACCTAATTTTTCAATAATGCAAAGTCTGTCCATCTGAGACCGCGGTAAGGAGAAAAAAGGCGAACTAAAGTGAGATCGAAGTATAATTTATTTATATTAAGTAAGCCTTTTATCTTTTTTCGTTATCTTTTCTTTTTCCACTTCAGGGCTTTGGTCTTTGATATAGGCTTTAAATTTTTTAAAATGTTGTTTTATGCCTACTTTAAATAATGAAGTAAGAGGATTATAACGTTTCTCTTTTCGAGCAGAAATATATGTACTCTCTGAAGGTGAAAGAACTTGATTCGGTTTGGAAGGATTTTTTGACGCAATATCTAGATATCCTTGCAATTGTTCTTTTTCTTTATTGGTTAAGTTTTTATTGAGCATTTGAAATTGTCTAGGCGTGATTTGACGAGGATCTGCCACGAGTTGTTTCACTATGTCCTGTACTTGCCGATTTTCGCTAACCTTTTTATCTTGTATTTGTTTTCTAGCATTAGAAGATATATCACTTAAATATAAATGTAAATCTGTTAAAGAACTTTCATCAAGTGTGGTATTAACAGAATCTTTTGTTTTATTTTTTACAGTTTCTGTCGCCCCAGTTCTATTGAGTCTATCTTTTGCAAGTTCCAGTTGAGCTGAAATTTGTGCTGAACTTAGTCCTTCGTTTTCAAATGATTTTTTGTATTTTTCGATCTCTTCTTGGGGAACTTCAAGACCAACACTGCTGTAAAACATTTTTTCTTCTGGAGTATTCATGATGGTTGAAACGTTTTTTAACCCAAGTTCATTCCCTACATGTGCTACCATATACATTAGCAACTTACCAAGACCTTGTCTTTGTGGTTTTGCTTCAATTAACGATATCGCTGCCTGGGGTGGTTCTTTTTCATAATCAATATAAAATTTAACTTCACTTTTATAGGTACTAGCTTCTCCTTCGGGGGTAAAATCGATCTCAATAGTGAATGTTTTGTCGCCTTCACTTTGATCAAACTTACTGTTGATAATGATTTTTCCGTTATTTTTTGTGATGATGGGAGCCTGTTTGTTTCCTGACATTGTCATGTTCATCTCCACTTAAAATCTTCATCAATTAGATGATTAATTTCCAGTAAAGTTCAGCAAAAGATATATTAGCCAAAAGGGCTTGCAAGAACTTACTGATTGGTAAGGATTTTTTTATATTGTTATGCCTCACAACGCCAGGATCTAAAGCTGAACTGACCTTATGCCAAATACTTGATGTAGTGCCTTAATTGTGTATTTGTGCAGGTGAGGGCTTCATTTTCTATATTTACTTACCTGCTATCTTTGCGTTTCTGTAGCCTTTTTACTAATCTATCTAAGATGTATGTCAAAAAATGCCTTTCATGGTGAGTTTTATCCATGCCTTTATCAGAAGCAGAATTAAACCAATTACAGGTTATTACTCAAGCTCTTGATATCCATGCACAACGAAATCCACAAGACGCAGCTTTGTATTATATTAACGACCAAGATGAACGTGAGCAATTAACGTATGGTGATTTACAATCACAAGCTCAATTTCTTGCTCAACTATTATTAAAGAATACAAATCCAGGTGATCGTATTTTATTGATTTTCCCTCCTGGCTTAGAGTTTGTTGTTGCCTTTTTTGCTTGCGCTTATGCTGGGCGAATTAGTGTTCCTTCTTATCCTCCTGCCAATCGAGCTTTGATTGAAAAATTACAAAGTATTATTGAGGATGCTAAACCAAGTGTGATTGTTACCTCTCATGAAATTCATAAAAAATTAAAAAAATTAAGCATTATCAAGAAAATTGCTCGATTTTTGCCGATTAATAAATTATTGTTTTATATACTAGGTAAACACGCTGAACAATTAAATTGGGATGTTGAAAAGTTAAGATTGATTAGCCACTTACCCAATAAAATCAATAATACGCATCATTTATCATTCCCTACGTCTGATACGAGTTCGATTGTGTTTTTACAATATACCTCAGGCTCTACTGGACAGCCTAAAGGGGTAATAAATACTCATGCAAATTTATTACATAATATTCAGTTAATCATCAAAGCTTATGGTATTCATCCTGATTCGATCGGGGTATCTTGGTTACCTCCATATCATGATATGGGATTGATTGGTCATATTATTCTCCCTGTTGTTTTTGGTGTACCTTGCACCTTGATATCACCCATCAATTTTCTCAAAAATCCTTATTCTTGGTTGAGCCAAATTAGTTTATTACGCGCAGATGTTAGTGGTGGGCCAAACTTTGCTTTTGAATACTGCACACGAAAAGTAACTGAAATACAAAAAAAATCCTTGGATTTGAGTTGCTGGCGGGTAGCCATTAATGGTGCAGAGCCTATTCATCATGAAACAATTGAAAGATTTTACCAAGCTTTCAAGTCTTGTGGATTTAAAAAAGAAAATTTTGTGCCTTCTTATGGCTTAGCAGAAGCAACACTCATGGTATCAGCTAAACGAGTAACAGGCGATTTAAAAACATTAGTATTATCCCGAGCTGATTTGAGTTTAAATAAAGTAACTTTAGCAAATAATGATTCATCGTCGGTTCAATTATTTAGCTTAGGAAAATCTGATTTAGAAGTAAAAATTCTTAATCTTCATACAAAACAATTAGCAAATGATAATGAAATTGGTGAAATATTAGTTGCTGGGGCTAGTGTGACTTCGGGATACTGGCAAAATAGTAAATTAAATAAGAAACTTTTTTATACTTATCAAGCCAAAGAATCCGAACAATTTGATTTTCTAAGAACCGGTGATTTAGGATTTTTGCATCAAGGTGAAATTTATGTCACGGGACGAATAAAACAACTTATCATTATTAGGGGTAAGAATTTTTACCCACATGATATTGAACATAAAGCATGCTTGGCACATCCTTTAATTAAAGCAGGGTGTTGCACCGCATTTTCAATAACCGAAAACAATGAAGAAAAATTAGTGATTTTAACTGAAGTTCAACGAATTCCCAACGAACAGGAAAATGAAGAAATATGTATAAAAATTAGACAGCTTATCAGGCAAACTTTTGCGATTTCACCTCATGTTGTTGGCTTGTTGCCTGCCAGAGCTACATTAAAAACAACGAGTGGTAAGCTTAGACGAAATGATATGAAAAATGCTTACTTGCATCAGAAATTAACTATTTTCTATGAGCAAAAAACGGATCTGAAAGATAATCTTGATGATGAAACTTCCCAAGCAAAAAATTTAATTGAGTCCAACAATAATGGTGAAGAAAAAAAGAACAGTAACGACACTAAGCTACGAATAAAAGAATGGTTACTAGAAAGGATTTCGAACAAAACATCATTGCCTATTTCTAAAATTTCATTAGATCAACCTTTAGTAGAGTTAGGGATTGACTCTTTAGACTATGTTGGTTTATTTGCGGAGATAGAAAGTGTTTTTAAGTGCAATATTGATATGCACATGATGGGGACATACCCTTCAATCAATTCTATATTAAAAATTATAGCAATCAATTCACTAGAGACTTCCATTAACATAGCAAATAGAAATCCTTATAGTGATGAACTAGGTCCGTATGGATTCATGATTACCCGTAAAAGGGTTGGCATTATATTAGTGCATGGATATAGCGGATCGCCTGGTGAAATGAGCCCTTTAGCCTTTGAACTAGCAAAAGCGGGTATTACCGTCGCTGTTCCTCAATTAGCAGGTCATTGTTCAAGCTATCGAGATCTAAAAAATACGAAATGGCAAAATTGGTACGCTTCAGTTAAAAAAGCTTCAGATTTATTATCACGGCATTGCGATATCATTTTTGTAGCTGGACTTTCGGCAGGAAGTCATCTGGCTTTAAATCTAGCTTTAGAGCTCGATACTAAAATTGCAGGCGTTATTCTCTTAAGCCCTGTGTTTTTCTATGATGGTTGGAATGTTTCGACATGGCAAAACCTTTTTAATGGTTTAATGATTAATAGCTTCTGTCGCTATTTTTATAAAATTAATGAAAAACCACCCTATGGAATTAAAAATAAGCAAGCGCAACTAGCACTTTCATCTTTATTAGCAAACGGTCTTGATAAAAATATTGCCAAAACAGGCAATATGATAGTACCTGCTTTAGGTTTATATGAAGTAAATAAGTTGATCAAACATATACAAAAACAGATTGCCAAAATCAGCAATCCGACATTGATCATTCACTCATTGGAAGATGATATTGCCAGTTTCAAGAATGCAGAATATGCTAAAAAGCATCTTGGTTCACAATTAATAGAAATGGTTAGTCTAAAAGATTCATATCATGTCATTACCTTAGATAACGAAAAGGATTATGTCGCCTTAAAAGTTATCAACTTTATAACACAAGCGCTATCAACAAAGAATGAGATTATTTCATGATAATATATATAGATTTTGATGGGACAATTACTAAAACTGATACTACTGATGACTTATTGGAACGATTTGCTATTGGCAATTTTAATGAAATAGAACAAGAGTGGCTTTGTGGTAAAATTGGTTCTAAAGAATGCATGAGAAAACAATATGACATGATTCAAGCCAAAGAAATTGAAATTCAACAAGCATTAGAAAATATTGAAATTGACCAATTTTTTGTCGAATTTTGTCATTTGCTTCATGCTAAAGCAAAACTTATCATTATTAGCGATGGTATCGATTATGCTATCGATGCCATTTTAAAAAAATATAATTTAAATCTAACAGCTTCTTTTTCAAATCATTTAACCTTCAAACAGGATAAAGTGGAAATTAGTTTTCCATACGAAATGAATGATTGCAAAGTGAAGGCTGGTTTATGCAAATGCGGAATATATAAAGAATATACTACTGCTAGTAATAAATCGATTTTAATTGGTAATGGTAAATCCGATACTTGTTTAGCACATGAGGTTGATTTGGTATTTGCTAAAGATTATTTATTAACCTACTGTCAGCAAAATAAAATAAATCATATTGAATTCAATCATTTTTCAGATCTAATGCAGCATATGAATACTATTTTAAGCAATTAAACTGCTTTACACTGATCTAATAATTGTTCTAAAAGTATAATACTTAAGTCAATTTCATCTTTAGTAATTTCTAATGACGGCGCAATCGTTAATGTATTTTTATAATACCCACCAATATCGAGCACCAAACCATATAGTTTACCATTTGCTTTTAAATCTCCACGCAATCCAGCGTTAAAAAGAGCGTCGGCAAGTTCTCGATTGGGTGTAAAACCATCTTGTTGGCACAACTCGATACGCAGTGCTAAACCAATTCCATCGACATCACCAATCATTTTCCATCGTTTTTTTAATTCTTGCAATTTGCCTAGAAAATAGCTTCCTTTCTCATTTACTTGTTGTTCATAGTTTTTCTCTTTGAATATCTTCATTACTTCAAGGCCAATCGCTGTCCCTAATGGATTTGACGAATAGGTTGAATGAGTAGAGCCAGGAGGAAATTTTTCTGGTGATATTAATTCTTCTCTAGCCCAAATTCCTGCAATTGGATTTAAGCCATTTGTTAAGGCCTTACCAAATACAACGATGTCCGGTTTGATGCCATAATGTTCAAAAGACCAAAATTTACCTGTTCGATAAAAACCCATCTGAATTTCATCTGCAACCAATAAAATATTCTTTTCTTTTAGAAACCGAGCAAATTCTTGAAAATAATTAGGGGGAGGAATAACATAACCTCCGGTGCCTTGTATAAATTCAACAAAAAAGGCTGCAAACTCTGATTCCTTGGATTTACTATCCCAGACACCATAGTATTCTGTGTCAAATAATTTTTTAAACTGGCTTAAGCAATATAGCCCGCAAGTTTCTTTTTTCATCTCATAAGGACAGCGAAAGCAATAAGGATAAGGTTGAAATGACGCTCTATCTGCAAAATGACCAAAACGATTTCGATAGCGGTAACTTGAGGTGATTGCAGAAGCCCCCAATGTTCTACCATGATATCCGCCCATAAAGGCAAACATCAGATTTTTTTTGGTTTCATTGCGAACTATTTTTAATGCATCTTCGATTGATTGTGAACCGCCTACATTAAAATGAACTCGACCCTTGAGGCCTGTTCTTTGTTCAATATTAGTGCAGATTTCTTGTGCTAAATCAACTTTTTCTTTATGTAAGTATTGACATGCTAGCTGGGGCAAATTATCTAATTGCTGTTTTAAAGCGTTATTAATTCGTTCATTTCGGTAGCCCAAATTCACTGCTGAATACCACATTTGTAGATCTAAATATGGCGTACCCAGCTCATCGAAGAGATAGCTCCCCTCGCAATGATTGAAGAATTTTGGTGGGTTAGCATAGTGAACCGTATCGCCGAAAGAGCAATATTGAGCGTCTTTCGCAAGAAGTGCTTTAATATCCATGAAAACCAATGGTCTTATATAGGATTAATTACAATAAAGCATAATTTAGTTTTATTAAACATTCAAACTAGCTTCCATTCTAATCAGCATTAACTTGAATAAGAGGGGAATAATTCAAGTTATACACTGCCTAATATCTGACTGTATACTCAGCATAATGAGGCCTGCCGTATTTTTTTTGCTCAGTAAATTATGACCATATAAACTATAAAGGAATATCAGGGGCTAAATGTTACTGTAAAAGCGTACACTCAATAAGGAGTGGGGCAAATGGAATCGACCAAAAATGTAAAAGATGTTAAAAACGGAAATAAAGAAGAGCCCAAGGGTTTCTTTGATAGATGTTCCGATTTATTTCATAAAATGGCTGTGCAAATTTCTAAATTTGTTGGTAATGCCTGGGTCTTTATTTTCATGTTCTTAATGGTTTTAATTTGGTTAATTACTGGACCTTTTTTTGGCTACTCTGATACTTGGCAACTTGTTATTAATACAAGTACCTCAGTAATTACCTTTCTTATTGTTTTTATTATTCAAAATACGCAAAATCGTGATACCATCGCATTAAATCTCAAGCTGGATGAATTGATTAGAGTGCATAAATTAGCTCAGAACTCTATTATTGATTTAGATAAGCTCACTGAAGATCAGATTAAAGAATTAGAAAAAAGTTTTTGTGAAATAAGTAAAAAAAATGAAAATAGTTGAAAATAGTTATTTTTATCTAAGGACATCACCATGAGTCAACATAAACGCATTTTTATTGTAGGTCATATGGGCGCAGGAAAATCCGTAGTTGCCAACCTTTTGGCTAGTAAGCTCGGGTGGCAACTCTTGGATGTAGATTTTGGATTAGAACATCGTATGGGCCGTCCATCAGATGAAATATTAGGTAAAGTAGGTGAGGAATTATTTCGTCGACATGAAGCTGAAGTATTATCACAACTTTTAAATAGAGAGCAAATTATAGTCATAACAGATGGTGGTGTGATTCGTTCGGAAAAAAATCGAAAATTATTATCTGCTGAATTTACAATTTATTTAAAAGTAAGTACTCCAGTGCAACTGGAACGTATGGCAAAATCACCATTTACGTTGACATCTGATTCTGCAGCGTCTAAAGCCCTTCTTGATAAATTCCACCTAGAACGTGATGCGCTTTATGCTAGCATAGCAAAATTAACCATAGATACAGATGCCACTACTAACGCAGAGCATGATGTAGAAAAAATTCTTAAAGAATTTAAGGCATAAATTTTCTCAGTAAAACTTACTGTAGATAAGGCAGCAAGTCCATATAAAGAGCTTAAATTTGATCATAATGTAGAATTGAAAGTGTTCGATAAAAAATCTATGAAATTTTTAATGAATGCTAATCTTGATTGCTTAAAATATCCGATCATGTCAAATTTTTGAATCAAAAATCATCTTGCTAGTGAATTTTTCGCTTTATTTTTGACATTATTATTTGCAATTTTTGATAAATCAGCATTCCTATTACCATAGCGATTGAAAAATATAATGCATATAGGTTGCCGGTACCAATGGCTACGATAGCTGGACCTGGGCATAAACCAATTAAACCCCAACCAATCCCAAAAAGGATCCCACCTAAAATAATTTTTTTATCAATTTTTTGTGATGAAGATATATTGATCGGTTCACCCAAAAGTGTATGCGAGCGATGCTTTGCGTACTGAAATGCAAAGTAAGAAGTTGAAATTGCGCCTATCATTACAAAAATTAAAGAAGGATCCCACATGCCGGCTATATCCAAGAACCCAAGAACTTTTGCTGGATTAACCATGCCAGAAATGAGTAACCCTATACTAAAAATAAATCCTGATAGAAACGAAAAAAATAAACGCATGCTACCCTCCAATGATATGCCTCATAAAGAATACAGTTATAAAACCCATTACCATAAAGGTTAGGGTTGCAATCAATGAGCGTAATGAAAGTAGAGCAATACCACAAACACCATGACCACTTGTGCATCCACTGCCATATTGTGTACCAAATCCGACCAATAAACCTGCAATAATTAATATAGGTAAATTAGTATCAATCATGATGGTAGGTAATTTAATTATAAATCTATAGATGATAGGAGCAGCTATCATGCCCAATACAAAAAAAATACGCCAACCTGTATCATTTGAGGGATATTGCAGCAATTTTCCAATAATGCCACTAATTCCTCCGATTTTTCCATTCAAAAGCAGTAACAAAGAAACAGCTAAGCCGATAAGGATCCCACCAAATAATGATAAAATAGGAGTAAAGTTTGCCCAATCAATTTGCATTTGATGCCTCCTGAGGACTTTTTAATTAAGCAATTATGTTTGGTAATAAACTACTACCTATAAACCATGTAACCATTCGCTGGGAAACTGGATGTTTTGTCTCGATACTTTTTTTTCATAATTTTCTTTGCCTACATAATACGGAACATTAGGGTTTTGTAATTTCCATCGATGTGCTTTTTCCTTCCAATTCTCCGCCCGAGTGCTTAAAGAAGGATGTGAGGTGAGGTAATCTTGGAGCGGGTGAATACTACTAGATTCTTGTGAGGGAAATGCTACTAACATTTGTTGAAAAGCATCCCCTAATGCTTGTGGGTCATATTGTAAAGCGATTAGTGATTCAAAACCGAAACGATCTGATTCATTTTCTTGAAACTTGCTAAATGAACTCCGTAATAATAATCCTAAATACCAATCTAAAAATGTTCCTAACGATGAATGGTAAGTTTTGGCGTAAATTCTTAATTGATCTATACAATGCCCTAAATCTATATGTCCCTTTTCATGTCCCAAAATGCCAACAAGCTCTGATTCTGTTTTCAACATGGTGAGCATACCAGTTGTAATGACTATATTTCCTCCTGCCATGGCAAATGCGTTAGGAGATCCCTCTATGAGGAAGACACGAAAATTTAGTTTTTTAGGATTATATTGATTAGCTAATTCTTGAATAACTGAATTAACATAGATTTTTTCAGTTTCATATCCAGAGACTTCTTTTGCTTTTAATTCTGTAGCTAAATAATCACCCAATTCTTTTTCATTTTTTGCATTGATGCCAAGCCCTTTAGTAATAGAGCGATCTAGCGTTTTAATCGGTTGTCCTGCGACACGAAACAACGTTTCAAAAGAAAATTTTTCTGGTCCTTCTAATTTATTGATACTGATATAGTATCCTATATAACTTAAGGAGGTTAAAAATATCAAAGCGATAGTATAACGCTTCATGTTAACCTTCCTGCATATTTTTTATAAATCATATGAATAAATATCATTAGTAAGCCTATTGCGACAAACACTAATGCTCTAATCAGTAGATCTGTTTGTGCCAAGTCATAAAATATTAAGCGTAAAACACAAAAGGCAAGAAAAGCAAAAGCTAAACGAATAAGACTTTTATGCTTTAATAAAAAAGAAAATATAACAATAAAGAAAATCTCAGTTACCCAAAGCATTGTTAAATAAGCTTTGTCAAAACGCCATAGTAAGAATAAAGCTAAAGCGATAAAAATTGGTAAAAAGCCAAATAAGATGGGATTAATGGAATAAAATGCAATGATTTTATTGTCATTATGATATTGAGTTTGTTTCAATAATAGCGAGGCAACCATAAGCGCAATCACTATGCTGATGGGGCCCGTAATATGTGTTGTTTGGTACCAGTCTGATAATGGGGAGGCCCAAGTACTAGACACGATAGCAACTTGAATGCATAGTGCATATAATAATCCTATTGCATATACCAAAGAACGTACTGGTAACCACATTCGCAGACGAATTGTAGAAAGTATCAATGCAGTGAGGCCATAACCAATGGGATGAATAGGAGCACTATATTCCACAACGATATATGCAATTACAAAAAATAAACCAATGTCAAAAGTAATGGCTTGCGAAAAGTACAATAATCGGATGGAATGATAATCTCTATACTGAACAAAGGGGTTATTGTCGAACGATTTTGAAAAATACCAATAGAAACTGAGTAGCATTGCAATGATAGTTAATATTTCTCTTATCGAAAAGTTGGCAAATAAACTTGCTTCACTTTGTAAATAAACCAAGCTATACAATCCCACAAAGATTAATAAATAGAAAACGGCCATGTTCAGAGATGCTATAGCAATTAAGTAATTTCTGCTGTTTGATGACTTTTTGCAGAGAAATTGAGACGTTTCAAAAAATAGTACACCCAGTATTAATGCCCCAATGCCTGGGATAAATAAACTGATAGGGACAAACAGTATCCAATTCATGATAAACAAGTGCAATGCAAGTGAATATACCCAGAGATCTTCCCTGTTGAGCTGCTGATCGTTAAATTGAAATATTTTCGCTTTGAGGGTTGCTAGCATTAAGAGAAGAGAGGGGAATGCATATAGCGCGATAGTTATAAGTTGGTTACCTTCGCTGTTAAGTTTGAACCAGCTAAAAGCCAACGTTTGTCCTAAAAGGAGTAAATAGCATAACTGATGTATCTTTTCTTTTATGATAGCCTTGTTAAATGCAAGAAGCAGCATCGCTGTGATAAAGGCAGGATACCCAAAATGATATCCATGTAAGAGATCCCATAATAAAATGGAACCTATAATTGTCCAGAGGATATCAAGCATCAAAGCGAATGGTATTTCATTTTTTTCATGAGATTGAATATTATCTTTGATCGCAATAAACCATCTTGTTCCATAAATAGGAATAAAAGTAGCAATGCTCATCATGAGAACTTTTTGATAATCCTGATAGTTTGCAAAGAGCATCAATGAGAACACAATAAAACTAAGAGAAGTGAGTCCAATACCCACATCAGATAATATTTTTTGCCTAGAAAAATAACAAATGCTTGTAAAGCAGAGAGATTCTATCATAGCAAGCCAAGCCACTACATCATAGCCAATCTCAACCCGACTTAAAGAAATGATAGTGAGAAGAGAAAGCATTTGTCCAATAATAGCATCTGTTAAATAAAGCCATTGTATGTTTTTACGTTTTGCATATAAACTTAATGCAAAAGTAATACTGGCGGCTAAACCTAATGGCACGACAACATATTTAAATCCCAGATTGTACCAAAATAATTGGATGCCAAATAATAACCAGATGGAAATATGAATAAAATTGTTTATTTTTTCATCAATCTCAATGTAAATTTTCTGATAGTGGACAAGTAAAGCACTTAAGCCTATGGCAATGGTGCAACCAATTCCTAAAAGCGCGATTGGTTGACTCGTCACTTGGGCAATGAACCATAAATAATGAAATAATGTAAAACCGAGCATAATAGCCAAAAGATTAATATTCCAAGCTTTTTTATAGCTTAAAGCAATACCAGCTAGTGAAACGATGGTCCCAGCAACTATAACGATTGCTACTTTAGGGATAAAGGTTAGAGCTAATAAATTGATCAAAACGTGAAAAGTGGCTAATGTTTGTTTTGCACAGAGGTAAGCGAATACGATATTGATAATAAGAGCGGCTACTAATAGATATAATCCTATAATAGGATCGTGATAAAATTTTAATGCTGGAAATAGTGATGAAGCAATCACTGAAAATAAAATAATGGCGCCACTTCCAGCCAATAACCATCCAGAAAGATCCTGCCATATGGTTTTATTTTTTAAAATAAAACTAGCTACAGCAAGTAATAACCCTATTGAAAGAACCATGAAAAAGCGCACAAGCGGTGTTGCAAAAAAACCTAGGTAAAATGCGCCAAAAATAATACCTAATACTAAAATGCTTACTCCGATAAAACCAGCCCAATTTTCCTTCAGCCAGTTAAAGGCCTGATTGGCCCATTCCGGTATCGGATGTGTATCGTATAGTGCGCTCCATCCGATATTTGTTCTCGATCTTATCTGAGAGACACTATCTAAACCTTCATAGTCACCTGATGTGTGTAATTCAGAAGAAGAAAGAGCAGCGCTTGGTTGTGCTCCATTTTCTATAGTGGTGGGATCTGTTACGCTTAAAGATGATGTTTCAGTTATTTCTTTAGGTTTTTTTCCTTGCAATATATGAAGTAGAGTTGTTTGCTCTGATATTCTTTTCTCTAATTTATCCAGGCGCTTTCCTAGACTACGACTTTGAAAAAAGCCAATAACACCTAGCAGGGAACATATCCAGAGCAATAAAGTCATGAATTTTACCACATCTAGCTATTTATCTAAACAAGTTAGACAATTCTAGGTGTGAAAACAATGACTTTATAAGATGCGTTTTTGCAAGTAATATTCAATTTATAAAAGATTAAATTAACAGTCTAAGTGTTGACAGTATATTCAACTTCCACATCTGAAATTAAAACAGCAAAGGAACAAAAATGGAGCTAGATCAAAGTTTATTATCAGAAGTGAAGGGGGGGGTTTGTTATACCCCATTTATCTGGGGCTCAGTTTTTGGCGCGCTTGGATACACGATTAGTAATAAGTACGATTTTCATCCTGAAGGTTTTGTAATTGCTTCTCTCGGTGGCGCATTAACAGGCGTATTAGATTCATACGGCTCGTTAGGTAGGGCGCTACAGTTGCTGACAGTTGCTTTTACTGCTGAGACGGTGAGTTATATCCAAACGCATGAATTATAAGGCGTGAATTGAGCAATCATCTGTTTGCGCTTTTCATCGTTCACTCGAAAACCATACAAAGAATGACAGAGATCCCTAATATAATTCCTTGCATAAGTAAGCATTAGCAATGCTTATCGCATAAAAATTCAGCTAAATAGCAATACAGTAATCTGCACAAAAAAATATAAACTCTGGAACTTACCTCCATTCTTGGTGGTCTCTTTACTGCTAACTCAAATAATAAATTTTATTTAGCTGTGGAGGCTATCATGTTAAATAAATATATAGCAGTGGGGGTAATATGGAGCACAGCATTACTGTCTTTTAGCCCCTCAGTGAACGCAAGTTATTATGGACCACGTAATACGAATTATTACGATCGTAACACTGGGTATTATGAACGTAGCGGTTATTACGATCCCCGTGGTGGTGATTATTATGATGGATACAGCTCAGGACACCGCTATAAACGTACGGCTTATAACGAGAACCGCCAGATGAAACGGCGCTCTACGGCAAGTAAAAGCGTTTATAAGGACACGTCATTAGATAAATCACCGTTACCTAGCAAAGTATCAGGCGGAAACATCATCAAAGTGGATTTGGGTAAGCTTGCATGGGGTGCGTATGACGATCAAGGAAATCTCGTTAAATGGGGGCCTGCATCGGGTGGAAAAAGTTATTGCCCAGACATTCGCAGAGGTTGCCGAACGGTTACCGGCACTTATACCGTATACAGTAAGAAAGGTCCGGAATGCAAATCAAGCCGTTTTCCTGTAGGCAAAGGTGGCGCGCCAATGCCATATTGCATGCATTTTAAAGGAGGCTATGCAATGCATGGTGGCCAGGTGCCCGGTTATAATGCAAGCCATGGCTGTATCAGAATGTTAGTTGGTGATGCAAAATGGTTAAACCAAAATTTCGTGCGTGTGGGAAGCACACGTGTAAGCATTAAATATTAAAAAAAGATCAAAGATGCAGGGAAGCATCTTTAACTGCATTTAAGTATAAAAATTTTAGCTTCAGTTGTATTTTTTGAATCGATAGAGGCCTTTGAAAATAGATTGCAGAGGAAACATTTATGGCTAAGATTCTTTGTGTGCTTTATGATGATCCAGTCGAAGGCTATCCTCAATCTTATGCTCGTCAGGATTTACCTAAATTAGAACGATATCCTGATGGTCAATTATTACCAACGCCAAAGAATATTGATTTTAAGCCTGGAGATCTTCTAGGTAGTGTCTCGGGAGAGTTAGGCTTACGTAAATTTTTAGAATCATCAGGTCATACTTTTGTTGTGACGACAGATAAGGATGGTCCAAATTCTGTTTTTGAAAAAGAATTATCTGACGCAGACATTATTATATCACAACCATTTTGGCCTGCGTATTTGACGGCAGAGCGAATTTCTAAGGCAAAGAATTTAAAATTAGCTATTACAGCTGGTATTGGATCAGATCACGTTGATTTACAATCTGCTATCAATAAAGGGATCACCGTTGCTGAAATAACATATTGCAATAGTATTAGTGTTGCAGAACATGTCGTCATGCTAATTTTATCTTTAGTGCATAATTATATTCCATCTTATCAATGGGTGATAAAGGAAGGTTGGAATATTGCTGATTGTGTCGCTAGAGCATATGATATTGAAGGAATGACAATTGGCAGCATCTCAGCAGGTCGTATTGGTTTGGGCGTTTTAAAACGATTAAAACCATTTGACGTTAAATTACATTATACTGAACGTCATCGTTTACCAGAAAAAATTGAGAAAGAGCTAGGCCTTACCTATCATGATAACGTTGAATCAATGGTATCGATTTGTGATGTAGTAACAATCAACTGTCCTCTTTATCCAGAAACAGAACATTTATTTAATGATAAATTAATTGCTAAGATGAAACGCGGTGCTTACCTTGTCAATACAGCACGTGGAAAAATTTGTGATCGTGATGCTGTGGTTAGAGCGTTGGAGAGTGGGCAGCTTGCAGGTTATGCTGGAGATGTATGGTTTCCTCAACCCCCACCAAAGGATCATCCTTGGCGAACTATGCCACATCATGGTATGACACCACATGTTGCAGGTACTACGCTTTCAGCACAAGCACGCTATTCCGCTGGTGTGCGTGAAATTCTTGAATGTTGGTTTGAAAATCGCCCAATTCGAAATGAATATCTTATTGTTGATAAAGGAAAACTTGCAGGAACTGGAGCACATTCATATAGTGCCGGAAATGTTACAGGAGGTTCGGAAGAAGCGGCGAAATATAAATAGAACTAGAGAGACGGTATTGTGAATTTAACTAACTAAAAATGGTGTTATTATAAAAAATCAGTGCTAAGTAGATCAAGATTTTGTTAAATACTATCCATGTAATAAAATGCTCGGTAATGAGCAAAGCGGTATTGGGGATGGTTACTCGTAGAGTTATGAGGTATAGCAGGTAGCTTTTTAGAGTGTTGTTGAGACCGCTTGTTTAGAAATTTAAAAGGATTTGATTCCTTTGTTTTCCCCTTCCTTTTTCATTTTTCCTCACAGGTCTTAATATTTGCTATTGCATTTTTCTCCTTCATGTAAGCTATTTCGAGCAAAAATGAAAATCTTTTAAAGAATTAATATGAAATATAAGTAAGAAAATATGAAAAAAATAATGATGTTGCTTAATGTTGGATTGTTAATCAGTACACCTGCTTTGGCAGAAACGAAATGTTTCTTATTAAAAGAAAACAATAAAACAATTAAAGAAGAGGGGGAGTGTAAATCGCGCTATTCTCCTCGTAGTACGTTTAAAATTGTACTTAGTCTCATGGGCTATGATAGTGGAGTTTTGATAGATGAGACACATCCTATCATCCCTTTTAAGCAGGGATATGCTGATAAACTTGAGCAATGGAAACAACCTCATGAACCACAACTATGGATGAAAAATAGTTGTCTTTGGTATTCACATTTTATAGCGCAAGAACTTGGTGCAAATAAATTCAAAGATTATATCGCTAAATTTAATTATGGAAATATGGATGTTTCTGGGGATAAAGGGAAAAATAACATGCTTTCCTATTCTTGGATTGATAGTTCCTTACAGATTTCGCCAGAAGAGCAAGCAATCTTTTTACAAAAGATAATTGATAATGCATTACCTGTAAGCGAAAAATCGATGAAAATGACAAAGAATATTATTTTCATTGATGAGCTTGCTGATGGGTGGAGACTATATGGTAAAACAGGAACGGGTAATATTGCGCATGCTGATGGAACGCTAAAAACGCTTCAAGCGGGTTGGTTTGTTGGGTGGATCCAAAAAGGAGACCGAACAGTAGTCTTTACCCATTATATAGAAGATAAAGAGAAATATGATACCCCGGCAGGACCTAGAGCAAAAGAGATGGCAAAAGAAAAATTAACCCAAATGATTCAAAATCATCTTGTGTAATCAGTTGATTCAGGAGGAATCGATGAATAACGAGACGCTTACTGCGTTTAAAGAAATGCAAAAACAAAGTTGGGGCTTATTTGCTCCACTTGAAATAGTTACCACGATGTGTGCAGCCTCTTTGGTGAATTTTTCTTGCATTAAAAAAAATGATGCTGTATTAGATGTTGGGTGTGGTACAGGTGTCGTCGCCATTACAGCGGCAAGGGCGGGAGCAAAGGTCAGCGCATTAGATTTAAGCCCTACTTTGATTGAGCACGCTAGAAAAAATGTTTCTATCGCCAATGTAGCGGTAGATTTAAGGGTAGGGGATGTAGAATCATTGCCTTATCCTGATAATGCATTTGATGCGGTGTTGAGTCAGTTTGGGCATATGTTTGCTCCTAGACCGCAAATTGCCATTCAGGAAATGTTGCGTGTATTAAAACCAGGAGGAATTATTACATTTTCTACCTGGCCACCTGATTTGTTTGTTGGAAAATTATTCCATTTGGTTGCAAAATTTCTACCTCCACCAGAAGGCATTTCGCCCCCTCCCTTATGGGGTAATCCTAATTTTGTGCGAGAACAATTAGGTAACAAAGTACAAGATTTAATTTTTGATCAAAGTATGATGAAGTTTCCTGCTTTGAGTTTGGGTCATTACCGACAATCAGTAGAAAGCACTGTAGGGCCAGTATTAAAATTTGTACAAGAATCTCAACATGATCTTATACGACTCAACCAATTTAGAGTTGAATTAGAAGCGCTTGCTTCCCAATATTATGCAGATAACCATATCCATCAACACTATTTGATGAGTCGTGCGTATAAGATTTAATTGAGAAACAATTGCCCCCTTTATAAAAACTCCTGTGAAGGCATTTCGATGAAAAAGCATTCTTTTGTATTTGCAATGATAGTTTGTGCATTAGGCTATTTTGTTGATGTTTTTGATATTATTCTTTTTAGTGCGGTACGTGTTTCTAGCTTGCAACACATAGGACTTTCTTCAGAGCAAATTACTTCTGTAGGTCTTTGGTTAATTAATATTCAAGTCATTGGTATGTTAATGGGGGGAGTGGCATGGGGAATTTTAGGAGATAAGCGTGGACGAATTTCGGTTTTATTTGGCTCCATCTTACTATATTCCAGTGCCACGTTAGCGAATGCTTATGTGACAACAGTGACGCAATATGCAGTTTTACGTTTTCTGGCAGGCTTTGGACTAGCTGGTGAACTTGGTGCGGCTATTACATTGGTAAGCGAGTTGATGCATAAGGATAAACGTGGATATGGCATGATGATGATAGTGGTGGCTGGCGCTTTAGGAGGACTTGTAGGAGGGCTGGTTGGTCAGTATTTTTCTTGGCAAATGGCTTATCTTTTAGGAGGAATAGGGGGCTTTACGTTATTATTTTTGCGTATGCGCGTAACCGAATCTCGTGTATTTATGCAAGTCAAAGAAAAAGTAGATATTAAAAAGGGGAGTCTTTCGCTGTTTTTTGAAGTGCCTTCCCTTTCTTTAGTTTATTTAAAATGCCTATTGGTTGGGTTTCCCTTTTGGATTTTTGTAGGACTATTTGTTGCCTTTGCTCCTGAGTTAGGAGAAACCTTTCATGTTGATATCCCTATTACGGTTGGACAAGCGATGCTATTTTATTGCTTAGGGTTGGCAATAGGCGAACTCAGCAGTACTTTGTTGAGTCAATATCTTAAGTCACGTAAAAAAATTATTTTATTCTTTTTAGGAATGACTCTTATTTTCTCCATTTTATTTTTCTCTATGAAAGCAATGACTAGTCAACTATATTACATTTTTTGCACTTTTTTAGGGCTTGGCTCAGGTTTTTGGGTGTTATTTGTTATGATTGCTGCAGAGCAATTTGGCACAAACATTCGTGCAACTGTGACAACCTCTTTGCCAAATTTTGTTCGAGCGATGGTGCTTCCTTCAGCAGTGCTAATTAGCCTTTTAAAACCTATGATAGGGATCCAGCAAAGCTTAGGGTTAGTTTGTATAGGTAGTCTGTTACTAGCCTTTTTAGCTGCATCGACACTTAAAGAGACCTTTTCGCGAGATCTAGAGTTTATTAGCTAATATAGTTAATTAGGCGACAACATTAACTAACTGAAACTTTAAGGATTGTAGTTTTTTCAATTTTCTGTTTAATTATGTAAAGGATTAAACCAAAATGGAGTAAAATATGTATTTATTAAATGACCAAACAACCACTCAAATATCAGCAGGTTGTACTGACGGGAGTTGTTCTGAAACAACCCTAGCGTTTATTGAAAATTGCACATTAGATGCGATACACCAATTTACCAAGATATTTCAAGAAGTTGTGTCGGATATTAAAACTCTAGAAGCTGATATTCCAGCAGTTAAAACAGCTTTAATTTCCGCTCTTCAAGCTGTACATATTATTAAATAATCCTTTATATAAAAATCTGCGCATTCAGAGCTTAGAGAAACTTAGAGTGCGCAGGTTACAAATATTTAAAACGCGTGAATTCTATATTCGGGTGAGGGTACCCAGTTGCTAACGCCAATTTCATTGCAGATAGCGAATAGAAAACCATAGATGTTGGCAGAGGGATTTTGTCTATGCGCATCCCAACGTAAAGTCACATTAGGTTGCTGTGGAGTAGGTTTTGCACGCGCATGTGAAGCTGGATGCTTAGGCATATCATTTCTTGGCGCTCGTTGCGGTGCAGATTGAACTGGTTGGGTAGGCTGCACAGATCGCTTGCTAAATACGAGGGGCTTATTTGACTTTTTATCGAATTCTTGGCGATAAATATCAGCATGACTATAAGATCTTCCCGAATGTAATCTGTTAGCTTGTTGCCACCAATCATTAAAAGAACAAAAGGGATCGGACGTGAGATGTCTGATTTCATGAGTAGACAGCTTTAATCCTTTTTGATGAAATGCACTTACAATTTTGGCATTGCTGAATATAGCTTTTAAGATTTCACGTGAAGGCACATATGTATCCATATATTCAGCGAATTCTGTTGCTAAGGCAAAGGATTCTCTATCTTGAAAATCAGAAGTTTTAATGGCATCTTTACCAAATAATTCAAATTTTGCATTTTTTGCATTGCAGAGCTCAAATACAAACGTTTCAAACATTTGTGCGAATGATTGCCCTTCTTTAACTACTCTAATAGAGCGTTGTATTGTTTTATGGTTACCACATATTTGACCGTGCTGTTGGAATGAGCCGGAAGTCTTTTCTTGAGCTTTCGTCACAAAATCAACCGTAATAGGACCATTTAGAGTGGCTTGTTTTATAAGATTGTTGAGCGCAGGGATTTGAGGAATAAGTTCAATGACAGTTTTAAACATTTTTTCTATTGATGGATCGTTTTCAATATTAAGTGTTAATTTTTCGTGCCTCATAAAAAATTCCATACTGTAATTTATTTAGTTGGTGAACTTTACATGTGAAGACAAAAAAGCTTAATTCAAATTAGATGGAACGATGGAAAAGGTAGATGAAAGGAGAAAATGACTAGTTAAAAGGATAATATTTCTCTTTTTAAGATAAAGGCTTTTGAGGTGAGATTTCATGAAGCCTTACTAAGGGAAAGGGGTTAGAAAATAATAAATAAATGATACAGTAGGAGAAAAAAGTGTATCTCAACATTATAAAAGAAATTAAAATTTTTGTGTTTTAGGTTTTTTGCCGCTACTTTTGATTTTGGCGATGGGCATACTCATTTTGGATGTGACAGTAGGGTGATCGATTTCTGGAGAGAAGCTAAGGCGTACTCTCTTTTCTCCGATCTTTTCATGTTTACTAAGCCATTTACTGAGTAGATTATGCATCTTATAGTCCATAGGGATTTCTTTGAGCAGTGAAGGTGTAAGTGTTGCGCCATGCTTCAATAACATTTTAACGACAGGCATGTTTTTTTGTTGGATTGCAAGCGATAGCGCTGTTTCATCATGCTTGTTTTGGTAATTAATATTTATATCTTTTATTTGCAACATCATCTGTATGATATCAGGATCCGCGTTGTTTAAAATTGCATGCATTAAGGTACTTGTTTCATTATTATCGATTTGATTAATATTTAAACTTGGATCTGCTAGAATAGTATGGACATTTGTTTTATTTTGCTGAGATTTTAGACCTAACATTAATGCATTTCGTCCATCATTATCAATTTCATTTACCATCCCCTTCTTTGACAACAAGGCTTGAATAGTTTCTGAGGAGGAATTTGCATTTACTGCCACCATTAATGCGCTTCTGCCATATTCATTTTTTGGTTTTTTTTCACCTTCTCTAGCAATTAAATCCTCAATTATCTCAATTCCTACCTCATTTTCTATTGCACACATTAATGCGGTATAACCATGAGGATCCGCCTGATAGATATTAAGCGGCTTTTGTTCTAAAAACAATTGAACTTTTTCTCTACTAGGACTTGTTTGCAGCAGAGCGA
>MKTN01000009.1 GCA_001898235.1 Gammaproteobacteria bacterium 39-13 | reverse complement strand
GAGAAAGAATGGCCAACGAAAACTCTAGTTTAGAACTGTGTGCTTAACGGGGAAGTCTACGCTTTTCCTCGCTGTGTTATATCTATTTACCCTGCAACCAGTTTTCGATAGTGCCAGAAGCTTTAAGCCAATCACCCCAAGCCTGCCATGTTCGTGTACGTAATTCGGCTACTGCAATTTGACTATCAAGACGTTGTTTGAACTGCACTAAATAATCAGTTGTGCTCAATTCTCCAGCTTGCCATAGTCTTTCTATCAAATTCACGCCATCATTTAAGGGTTTCTTTGAAATTTGCTGAGTTTCCTGAAATGTTTGATAAAGCATTTGATATCGCTCGGCACTACTGACAATATTGGCGCTGACTTGGCGGAGCAAGTTCAGTCGCTTCTTATCTGCCTCCATCGCATCGAAACTCGCCGCCTCAACTTCAGCGCGGTAAGAGTTTCGAATAAACAATGGTACGCTAAACGTTGCTAGCCATACTCGTTTAGTTCCTTCATTAGTATTCTCCCTGCCCCCCTGAATTCCAAAGGTGGGATCAGGAAAGCGTTCTCTCTTCGTCAACTGAACACGCATCATTGCCCCAAGATATTGCTCGTTTAATACTTGAAGCGCTGGTAAACTATTCAATAGCTCATTAATATTTTCATTCACAAAAGGAAGAACGGGCAAGCTCGGTAAATCTGGCCATACAATTTGATTTAAGCCTGTTAAAGCACGTAAATCTTGCAAAATTTGGTTAAGATTAATTTCAGCATCGGCTTGTTGCACAATTGCCTCTGACAATGCTAGCTTGGCTAAATCTGTCTCTACGCTAGGAACATCACCCGTTGCTTCTCTCTTTTCTGTTAAGTTAACAAACTTTTTTAGTAATGCAGTGCGCTCTTTTGCCAAATTTACAACTAGTTGTGTGGTTTGATACCGGATTAAAGCATTTAATACTTCCGTAGCTAATTGTTGTCTTAAAGCAGCCAATTGGCATTCAGCAACATGCAAATTTTTATCAGCCACTTTTGAACGTACTAAACGTTTATTTGCCAAGTCAAATGTTTGATTGATACCAATAGTATAAGTATCTTCATAGGGTTTAATTCCCTCTAAAGCTAACTCTGGATCTTTAAAGCTTCTTTGGCGCTTTTGTTCAGTATCAGCGACTAATGCTGGGTTATATAACGGTTGCTCTGCTGCTTCTAAACGCGCATGCTGCGCATCTATATTAACCTTTGCAGCTTGCACTTCAGGATTATCTTCTAAAACTTGGTAAATAAACGCTTTAAGGGAATTAGGATAAATTTTGGTTTGTGAGATTTTCAAATAACTGTCATTTTCAAATTTCTCTTTTGCCAAAATCGTATTACTGACAAATAAAAGTAAAAACATTGGCAAAACTATGTTAAAGGATCTAAACTTTCTTTTTCTTTTAAAAAAAGAACTATCGCCAAACACCAAAGTATGAATTATATTCATGATTAAAATTGTTTCTTAGCAGTTTTCTTTTCATGTTTTTGAACAATCATTTCCAACCCCTCACAACATAAATCAGCCATGCTAACATTTAAATCGTATGCTAATAGTTTTGTTTGGCGATGCAGTTCTTTTGGAAGACGTATAAGCAGTTTTTTCTCTTTTGAAGAATCCTTTTCGGTTATTGACACTCGTGTGCTCCTACTTTATATAAAATGCACAAAAATATCGATATTTCGATATTTCGATATTTCGATATTTCGATATTTCGATATATTTTATTATAGGTGGCATTATTAAGAACACAAATGCATGCAACTGTATGTATAACTAGACGAGTAAAGTCAGAGTTTTTGTTACGGGTGCCTAAAAAACTTGAAATAAATGTCTCTATACCAGCATTAGATTAATTAATATTTATTAATAAGGGAATGCTTTTTCCATAAAAGATATATCTCCGACAAGAGAATCAATGCTAAGAGCGTTGCAGTAATCATCCCTCTCACTCTCGTGGCTGGAATTCTTCGAATCACTTTTAGAATTAAAGGCATTGAGCCTGAAGATTTTAAACAATATAACATATCGCTCAAGCCCTCAGCATACTACCAAAATATTAGCGAGTAACTTTCTGTATAACTTAAAATCTATATAAACTTAAGTATTACTTATATATTTTTCTATACTAAATATGCAGGAATTTAATTATTTGTTAGTTAGCATAAAAAAACCAGTCTATAAGGCTTCAAATGTTTTCGAATAATTTAAAAACCTCCGGAATTATGTTTGCTTTAATGTCAGCATTCCTATTTGGTGTTAGCACCCCATTAGCTAAATATTTATTAATAGAAATTGAACCTTTGATATTAGCAGGACTGCTCTATCTCGGTTCAGGGATTGGCATTGGGATCATACTTATCGCAAAAATCATATTAGCCAAACCAAATTCGATGGAAAAAATCAATTATCAGGATTTTAAGTGGTTATTACTAACTACTTTGTTGGGCGGAATTATTGCACCCATTTTATTGATGCAAGGTTTAGTGCTAACCAATGCTTCGACAGCCTCATTATTGCTGAATTTGGAAAGCATATTTACCGCTTTAATAGCATGGCTTGTTTTAAAAGAACATACTTCCTTAAACCTAATCCTAGGTATGATTTTTATTGTTGCGGGAAGTATTATTTTAGCCTCATCTTCTCATTTCTCCGGTCCAAATGTTATAGGAATGATTCTAGTAGTAGCGGCCTGCCTTGCATGGGGCGCTGATAATAATATCACTCGTCAAATCTCTTCATCCAATCCCTATATCATAGTTTGTTTTAAAAGCTTAGTGGCAGGCTCCATAAATGTACTATTAGGATTATATTTTACCAAAAAGATCTTACTTACTACACCTACAATCTTTAAAGCTCTTAGCATAGGTTTTCTAAGTTATGGTATAAGCTTGGTTTGCTTTGTGCTTGCTCTAAGAAATATCGGTACCGCCCGTACCAGTGCTTACTTCTCATCAGCACCTTTTATAGGTGCAATTCTTTCAGTAACCTTTTTATCTGAACCGCTTACTTTTCGTTTGCTATTTGCCTGTTTATTTATGGCAGCGGGAGTGTGGATACATTTAACAGAACGTCATGATCATGAACATGCTCACGATGAGTTAACTCATGAGCACTTGCATTTTCACGATGAACATCATCAGCACAAGCATCTATCCTCTGATCCACAGGGTGAACCACATTCACATTTACACCACCATAAATCTATAAAGCATAAACATCCGCATTATCCAGATATTCATCATAGACACAAACATTCATGAAATAAGAAGTATCATATGAAAAATACACGCTTTACTTTACTTTTCTATATAGTAATTTATAGTAATTTCTCAAGCAATCTATGCCTCGTCAGAAAACCCAATTTTTCTCGATTAAACAGACAAAAGATTATAAGGGGGATTACATCTAGTTTTGAATGGCACTAAAAAAGGAGGGTTTACAGCCCAGCGCACAGGGAAGTCGACGGACATTGCAAGGTGGACAGAAATTATCGCTTACGGTGTTTATACACAATATAGGCACGACAAAGTGATATAATAAAATCAATGAGGAGTAAACTATGTGGCATAAAAAGCGTGTGTATTCATTAATTATAAGTGGGGTAGCAGTGTTACTATTTAGCAATATCGTGAGCGCCAATCATGTAACTTATTCCGTTGAATATTCAACTTCAAGTGCAAAAGGGCCCACTCTAGAAAATGCAGAAATACCTGCACAAATTTTTAGAGGTGGAACACCAGCAGGTTTTTTTAAAATAAAACCAAACTCAAAAGATGAATTCACGGTGCCCAATGATTATGGGAAAAATATAGCTATAGCAGCCTTTTCTATTAAAGGACAAGACAAGTTACATCTTACATGTAGTGGGAATGCTTATCCTGGCAACCACAAAATCGTAATAGAATGTACCCCAAAATAAGATTATTTTAGCCATCCGAAAGGATGGTGTTGTGGTTTTAAAAAATTTCTTACTCTATTATTGGTTGTAGGGTTTGCTCTATCTTATATGGTGGTGGACGACATGGAGGCGGCCATCCTGATGGGCACCATGCAAGCCACGAGCAGCAATATTAACTGGTATGATTATTATTTAAACCATCATGCACCAACGTCATTCTGGACATCATGACTCTAATACACATCATTTTCGGCATCACAATTCCGGCTGCCATCACCAACATCATAGTTACTAGTTAAAAAGTGATTAGCCCTCTGTTTGTGCTAGTTACAAGGTTCTTTGGTTATAAAAATTATCATACTTTTTTTCTTCCATATCTCTTCTGCAACTAAAGCTTGATTTTTGATAACCTAAGCGAATTTAATATTACTGACACGGAACTTAAAGCCATTGCCCCACTAGCAATCATGGGGTTTAAAAACAAACCAAGAAATGGATACAATACACCTGCAGCAATTGGAATGGCTAATACATTGTAAACAAATGCTAAAAAGAGATTTTGCCGAATATTAGTCATAGTAGCAGAACTTAATTTTCTCGCTTTCAAAATCCCTTTCAAATCTCCAGACATCAATGTTATGCCAGCACTTTCGATCGCAACATCAGCACCAGTGCCCATAGCAATTCCTACATTAGCTTGAGTTAGTGCTGGAGCATCATTGATTCCATCTCCAGCCATAGCCACCTTAAACCCTTTTTCTTGAAGTTCAATTACAAAACTATGTTTTAGATCTGGCAATACTTCAGCTTTTATTTCATCTATATTTAAAGTTTTAGCAACTGCTTGTGCAGTTACCTTGTTATCTCCAGTGAGCATAATAATTTTGATACCTTCTCGTTGAAGTGAATTAATTGCCTCCTTTGTACCTGGTTTTATATTGTCAGCAACTGTAACGATGCCAGCAAGTCTTTTATCGATTGAAAGAAACATCGCCGTATGCCCTTGTTGACGAAAGGCATCAGCCTTAGACTGTATCGAGGATATATCAATATCCAAAGAGGTCATCATTGCAGCATTTCCAAATGCAATATTCTTTTCTTCAATAATGCCTTTTATGCCTTTCCCTGTAATGGATGAGAAATTTTTGCATTCCTTTAGAACAATCCCTTTTTCTTGAGCTCCCTTAACAATTGCCTCTGCCAATGGATGCTCGCTACTATGTTCAAGGCTGGCTGAAAACATAAGAATTTTTGATTCATCAAGTCCATTAACCGAAATAATCTCCATTAAGCGAGGCTTGCCTTCAGTCAATGTTCCTGTTTTATCTACAATCAAAGTATCTATATTTTCAAAAAGCTCTAACGCTTCAGCGTTCTTGATTAGAATACCGTCCTTAGCCCCACGACCAGTACCAACCATGATAGATATTGGTGTTGCAAGTCCAAGCGCGCAAGGACAAGCGATAATTAATACCGCTACACTGGTTAATAATGCATAGCCAGCTTTTGGTTGTGGTCCCAAAATATACCAGATTATTGCTGTTATCATTGCTATAACAATAACTGCTGGTACAAAATAAGCAGAAACAACATCTGCTAGCCGCTGAATTGGGGCTCGAGTTCGCTGTGCTTTAGCAACCATTTCCACAATTTGAGAAAGCATTGTATCCATGCCAATACGTTCTGATTGCATCGTAAAACTACCAGTACCATTTATAGTGCCACCAATGACTGTATCACCAACGTTTTTTTCCAAAGGAACAGATTCACCTGTAATAATAGATTGGTCAACACTGCTTTCTCCCGTGAGCACAATACCATCGACTGGAACCTTCTCGCCAGGTCGTACTCTTAATATATCCCCTACTTGAACTTCGGAAAGAGGAATTTTTTGTTCCATCCCATTTGAATGAATAACAGTTGCTATATCGGGGACTAATGCGATAAGTTGACGAATAGCTTTATTTGTACGTGATCTTGCCTTAAGTTCTAGTACTTGCCCAAGTAATACTAAAGTTGTAATAACTGCAGCAGGTTCAAAATAAACTTCAATTGTTTTCCCCTTATTAAGCCACTCAATGAGTACGTGAGACATTAGCATTGCAACGACACTATATCCATAAGCAACACCAACACCAAGCGCGATCAATGTGAACATGTTAAGACTTCGATATTGAATAGAAGACCAAGCACGTTTAAAGAATGGTAAGCCACACCACAACACTACTGGTGTCGACAATACAAATTGAACCCAATTAAAAAAAGGATGCATTATTAATTTATGCAGCCATTTTTCATCTAAAAAATGATAGCTCATATTCATGATCAGTAAAGGAAGAGATAAAAACACTGCAATCCAAAATCTACGATTCATATCAATCAATTCATGATCTGCTTCTAGTACAGAAGAAACTTTCTCAGGTTCTAATGTCATTCCACAAATTTTACAAAAACCTGGTCCTAATTGCCTGATTTCTGGATGCATAGGGCAAGTGTATATAGTATCTGATGCTGTATTATTTACTATTTTTGATGTGTTATTATGGTGGCATTTGTTATTTTGATTATGCATAAAAGAGTTACCACCAAATTTGAGGGTTATGCAAGGAAAAATTTAGGTTTATTTAATAAAAATACGATAAATATTTATTGTTAATCGATACTATATAAGTCTTATTTTTTCATTATCTTTACAATTATCACTCCTAAAATAACAATTAATAAAATCCCTACCCCAATCCATATATAATTGCCCGCAAAATAATGACCCGCATGTTCCATCATCATCTAACCCTCAATATTGTTTCAAATCTCAATGAAACTAGATTTATTTAATTTAAGCAACAGTGAGACTTTTTTGCAAAGTTAAATAACGTGAAAGTAAATTTTTCCTGAATATTTTTATAATGGTAATAAAATTTACTCCTTTTATTATGCTACCTTTATGCGACAACCTATACCCAAAAAGGAGAAAACATATGCCACACCAAATAAGCAGCGAAATTTGCAATTGTATTGACAACTGTCTAGAATGCCACACTATATGCACGGAGACCATAAACCATTGCTTAAAAAAGGGCAATGAACATTCAGATTCAAAGCACATTAATATCCTGCTTGATTGTGCTCAAATCTGCCAAACTAGCGAAGATTTTATGTTACGAACCTCAAATTTACATCCTAAAACCTGCGATGTTTGTGCTCAAGCCTGTAAAAATTGTGCTGAATCATGCAAGAAAATGGCAAAACATTAAAAAGAATAAATTCAGTAAACCTCATTCATGCTTATGAGAATGGGGTTTACGGACTTTTAGTTCCACATCATTTTGCTTTTTAGCATCTGAATGAGCTCTATGAGGCTTATCAATGCTTCCCGTCCATTCATAGGCCACAGTGCCTTTTGGGTTTTGGTACCAACCAGGATCAGTATAGTCACCAGGCTTCTGATTTTCACGTATTTTGACTACCGTGAACATCCCACCCATTTCAATATTTCCGAACTGGCCTTTACCTGTCATCATGGGAAGTGTGTTTTTTGGTAAAGGCATATGCATATCAGCCATACTAGCCATCCCATTTTCACCCATTGACATATAATCTGGAATGAGTTTTTTTATTTTATCGTTAACGTCCTTAGTATTAACACCAATCATTGTAGGTACATCATGCCCCATTGCATTCATGGTGTGATGCGACTTATGACAATGAAAAGCCCAATCACCAGGTAAACTTGCATTAAATTCGATTGCCCTCATTTGCCCTACTGCAATATCCGTTGTCACCTCAGGCCATCGTGCTTCGGGTTTAATCCAGCCGCCATCAGTGCCTGCGACGACAAAATCCATTCCATGCAAGTGAATGGGATGGTTAGTCATCGTAAGATTTCCGACACGTATTCTCACACGATCATTTTGACGGCAAACCAACGAATCAATACCAGGGAATACCCGGCTATTAAAGGCCCACAAATTAAAATCTAACATTGTGTTTACTTTAGGTGTATAACTGCCAGGATCAATATCATAAGATGCCAGTAGAAAACAGAAATCTCGATCTACTTTCATAAAATCAGGATCTTTAGGATGTGTTACCCAAAAGCCCATCATGCCCATGGCCATTTGAACCATTTCATCGGCATGTGGATGATACATGAATGTACCACTTCGCATCGCTTCAAACTCATACACAAAAGTCTTACCAGGTTTAATTTGAGGCTGGTTTAGCCCCCCTACTCCGTCCATGCCGTTAGGCAGGGGTTGTCCGTGCCAGTGGATAGTGGTGTGCTCAGGAAGTCGGTTAGTGACAAAAATGCGTACTTTATCCCCCTCAACGACTTCTATAGTGGGACCAGGTGACTGGCCATTGTAGCCCCATAAGTGGGTCTTCATTCCAGGAGCAAATTCACGTACAACAGGCTCAGCAACCAAGTGAAATTCTTTCCAACCATTTTTTATTCGCCAGGGTAACGACCAACCGTTTAACGTGACAACAGGATGAAAAGGGCGACCACTATCAGGAAGAGATGGGGGTAACGTTTTAGGACTATTAACCGTTGCTATTTCAGGTAAAGCAGCAAGCGCAACCTTGCTGACGGAGGTTGCAGCAAAAGCGACCCCTAATCCGACAGCGCCCTTTGCAGCACTTTTTATAAAATCACGTCTACGTCTTGAAACCATCTTATCCTCTTAATCAGCTGCGCTATGAGGTGATTTAACCATCAATGCAGTTTGTAAATCCGCTTCTGCAAGCCAAAAATCACGCAAGGATTCAATATAAGCATTCACGCTTATGATTTGTTCTCGTTCATCAGCAAGCAATTCAAAGGTGCTTATCAACATGCCGTTGTAACGTAGTAAACTTTCATCTAATATCAGCTTTCTTAATGTTACAACATCATCTCTGTAGAATTTTGCTTTATCATATTGAACACGATATACCTGATAAGCTTCACGTACTTCAGAGCGCGCATTAATTGCGATTTCTCTTAAATGCCATACGGCTTGCATATAAATATTTTGCGCTCTAGCTACTTTTGCATCGCCCCAATCAAATAATGGAATTTCTAAACTTATTTCATATCCAGTTTGATGAGGTTCATCATCAGAGCTATTACGTACATATCCCAAATCAAAAACGTCGATAAAACGTGTTGCCTTGGTTAAGCCTAATCCTTTGCATTTACTTTGAATTTCATGTCTCATCGCTTGTACATCAAGTCGTGAAATAAGCGCTTGTTTCTCAAGTTCACAAGATTCGGTAACTGATAGAGGTAATTCTGGCAGACGTACTGGTAGCTTATAATGAATTTGTTCGCCCCAAAGTCCCATCAATCGCGTTAAATGCTCACGTTCTTGTAATGCAAGTAATTTAGCATCCGCAAGTTGTGAGGTTACTTCAGCATAAAATGCCTGCTCTCGAGCCTGTTGCAAACGATTCCAATTTCCTACTTCAGTCATACGTAAAGCTAATTGCGCACTGGCTTGTGATGCTTCATTTATTTTTTCTAAATATCTCACCATTTGTTCGGCAGCGACTGTTGAATAATAAGCTTTTCTGGTTTTTGCAGCCATTTCTAATATATTCATTGCTGCTTGCAATTTAGCTTGCTGAAAACGTTGTTTTTCAATGGCAGAGCGCATAGGCATCGTTAAAAGGCTCATGACGTCAAATAAGATGGTCCGTTCTATATCATATTCACCACTCACTGGTGTTAATTTTATATAAGAAATACTAGGATTTCGGATCCTACCTGCTTGTACTAAATCTGCTTCGGCAATGCCTAAATCAGCAAGCGCTTTTTGTAATGCTGGGTTATTAATAAATGCGACGCGAACCGCATCATCTGCAGATAAAGTATTACATAGGATAATGTTGACGATTTGTTGCTGCTGAGCTCTGTCCTCATCTGAACGCAACCAAACAGGTTGTTGATGCACTCTACTACTAACAAGAGAACTAACCTCGGTAAAACCACCATCTTTTGAAAAAGTGCTGCAACCGCTTAAAAATAAATGGGGTAAAATTGTTAACATAAGAGAAATTTTAATGTATCTATCTAGCTGCCCCATAGTAATTTATTCACTTCCTTTCATTTGATGATTTGAATGGGAAGCCGGGGCAGATGGAGCAGTAGTTCCACCCATTGGCATATTCATATGCTGCATATGATCCATAGACTGATTTGTCACTGATTGGTTTGCTTTAGACCAAGATTGCAGCTTTATAGGGCCCTGACGTTGATAACTCTGAAATGGAGAGTGATAGGTTATTATTGGAACACAAACATTTGGATCGTCAGGTTCCGCAAAACCAATGATTTGTTCTGCCATCACATACAGCGGCCAGCATATCATCAATATTAAAATAGGATAAATATTTTTCATTTTGATATGTCAACATTCGGTTGAAAGATATTTTCCTGTTGCTGCTCTTTTTGATCTTTTTGCTTCAATTCTCTCAACTCTGGGGTAGATTTAACTGCCAAACCATAATGATAAACGAGTTCACCACCTTTATAGGCTGTTGTACCTACCATACCAATCAAGACTAAAAACCCAATTGTAAGGGTAGCACTATGAATCTTATTTTGAATGTATCCTCTTAACGCGAATATCGTACAGAGGAATAAAACAAGTGCAGTACCTAACGCCCAATTCCTATGGTCTGTCATTGGCATGTGAACCAACATATCATGCTTTACTGAATTAAATTGTAAGAAACCAAATATCAGAGTTAATACGCTAGCTAACAAGCAAAAGAAAAGCATCCATACAGCTGAAATGCTCAAGTCCCTTTTTAAATTACCTTCCGGTAAGATATAGGCAATCACATAGGCACCAAATGCAGTAAAACTTAATGCCACCGTAAAGTGAACAAAAATGGGATGAAGTGGAAAGGGAAATTCAAGCATAATTTTTCCTATTTACCAGTATGATTCATGGCAATATATTTTCCATCTAGCGAAAAGAAAATGAATAAATCTTTATTGCCATCTGTAGCTCTGGGATTGTTATACTGAACCAACCATTGCCCACCTTTTTCCTCTAGCATTTTTGCCTCAACCATTTTGGCATCTTTCCAAGAGGGGGCTAACTTTTGTTGCTCAATTGCCATATCAATAATTTTGCTAGCCTTATCTATAATTTCTTGCTTTTCCAGCGGATGAGCATGACCTTCATGTGCATAAGAGCTTAAAGGATATTGACATAAAATCAGGGTAAACAAAGAAAAAATTATAGAACAAAGAGTGGAATAGCCATATTTCATTTTTTGTTTCCTTACAGAAGTCTGAGATATCCATTATTTATAGCAGATTAATTAATCTTATAAAATGAATATAATTTGATAAAACTTAGTCAAAGCCAAGTTTTTTCCGAATTTTAATGTTATAAATATTGTAGGGCTTTAGTTATTCTGATTACAACGAATCGTCAATTTTACTTATTTTATGTTTTTCGAAAGAGAATTCTGCTTCCACAATAAATAGATTGATGGTAAGACAAAAAGCGCTAATATCGTTGCTGTAACCATGCCTCCCACCATAGGGGCTGCAATTCTTCGCATCACTTCTGAACCAGTCCCCCCCATTACCATTATTGGCAATAAGCCTCCGATAATTGCTAGTGTTGTCATCATAATTGGTCTTAACCTCAATAAAGCACCCTCAACAATTGCTGCCCGGATATCTTCGACTGTTAAATTTCTTTGTTCTTCCTCAACTAATTGCATTCTCTTTGCCAGCGCATGATGAAGATAAACAAGCTTGACCACAATAATTTCCACTGCTACTCCAGCAAGCGCAATAAAACCAACTCCTGCGGCAACAGATAAGTGATAACCAAGAATATACAAAAACCAAATGCCACCCACTAAAGCAAATGGCACAGCTGCCATAATCAACAAAACCTCAGTAAACCGACGAAAATTTAGATAAATTAATAGCGCAATAATAGCCAATGTAAATGGAGCAACAACGGTGAGTCGCTCTTTAGCACGCTCTAAATACTCATATTGCCCTGACCAGGCAATAGAATAACCAGGTGGTATTTTTACCTCGCGCTTAATTTTTCCTTTTGCATCTTTGACATAAGAACCTAAATCTTTACCTGCAATATCAACATAAATCCAGCCGTTTAATTTAGCATTTTCACTTTTAATAACATCTGGGCCTTCCTGGATTTCAATTTTAGCAACATCACTCAGTGAAATTGTAGCACCTGATGAAGTGACTATTGGCAGCTTCTTTAATTCCTGTAATGAGTCTCTCAGCTCACGTGGATAACGTATGTTGACAGGATAACGCTCTCTTCCCTCCACCGTTTGCGTAACATCCATTCCGCCAATGGCGGTTTGAATAATTTCTTGTATATCTTCAATGTTTAAACCATATCGCGCTGCTTTTAGACGGTTGATATCTATATCAATGTACCGCCCACTTGCAACGCGCTCTGCAAATGCGGACACTGTTCCCGGGATTGTTTTAAGCACTCTTTCAATTTGTTCACCAATATCCTGAATTGTATTTAAATCAGGACCTGACACTTTTATACCTACAGGCGTTTTTATCCCTGTTGCCAGCATGTCAATGCGGGTACGAATTGGCATTACCCATGCATTAGATAGCCCGGGTAATTTTGTCCTTTCATCTAATTCTTGGCGTAATTTTTCAGAAGTGACGCCATGACGCCATTCATTTTTGGGTTTAAATTGAATAGTTGTTTCTATCATCGAGAGTGGCGCTGGATCGGTTGCCGTTTCTGCTCGCCCTACTTTTCCAAAGACTGATTTCACTTCTGGCACTGTCATGATTAACTTATCAGTTTGCTGCAGTATTCTCTGTGCCTCACCAATTGAAATGCCAGGGAATGTTGTGGGCATATAAAGCAAATCTCCTTCATCCATTTCTGGCATAAATTCAGAACCTAAATGAAGAAGTGGCCAAAAACCAATTATTAACAATAGAAATGCAATTAAAATAATGGTTTTAGGTATTTTCAGGACTAATTGTAGTAAGGGACGATAAACTTGAGAAAGAACTTGATTTAAAGGATTTTTAAGTTCAGGTTTTATTTTCCCTCGAATTAAATATCCCATCAATACGGGTACTAATGTAATCGAAAGTCCTGCTGCTGCGGCCATCGCATAGGTTTTTGTGTAGGCAAGCGGAATAAATAGTCGCCCTTCCTGTGCTTGAAGCGTAAATACAGGTAAAAAACTAATCATCACTATCAACAAAGAAAAAAATACGGGAGGCCCTACCTCTATTGCCGACTGTTGAATGATTTGCCATCGATTCTCGTTGTTGACAGGCTCATGCTCGAGATGTTTATGCGCATTTTCAATCATCACGATAGCAGCATCCACCATCACGCCAATGGCGATGGCAATACCGCCAAGAGACATAATGTTAGCATTGATCCCTTGAAAATACATTATTATTAAGGCAATCAAGATCCCCATGGGTAAACTGATAACAATGATTAAAGATGAGCGAAAATGAAAAAGAAAAGCAGCGCAAATGAATGTCACTACAATAAATTCTTCAATTAATTTGTCATATAAAGTATTAATGGCACGTTGGATTAAACCCGACCGATTGTAGGTTTCAACAATCTCAACGCCTGCTGGTAAACTCGTTTTAAGTTCATCTAATTTTTTCTTGATCTCTTTGATTGTATCCATAGCGTTTTGACCATAACGCATCACTATAATACCACCCACAGCCTCACCTTCTCCATTAAGCTCTATAACGCCACGGCGGCTCTGTGGACCCAACTGGGTGTATGCAACGTCTTTCAGTAAGATAGGAACGCCATTTTTATTTATGGCTAGTGGGATTTCATCAATATTGCGAATGGACTTCAAATAACCTTTTGCACGAACCATGTATTCTGCCTCGCCCATTTCTAAAACAGAGCCACCTACTTCTTGGTTCGCTTTTTCTACTGCTTGCTTAACCTGATTGAGCGTTATCTCAAAGGCCCGAAGTTTATTAGGATCGAGTGTAATTTGGTATTGACGCACCATACCACCTGCTGTGGCAACTTCTGCCACGCCAGGCACTTTTTGAAGTTCGTATTTAAGAAACCAGTCTTGGATACCGCGCAACTGGGATAAATCATGCTTGCCGCTTCTATCAATAAGCGCATATTCATATACCCAGCCAACCCCTGTGGCATCAGGTCCTAATGCAGTACGAGCACCAGTGGGTAATCGGTTTGCCACTTGGCTCAAGTATTCTAAAACGCGGGAACGTGCCCAATAAAGATCTGTTCCATCCTTGAAAATAATATAAACATAAGAATCACCAAAGCTGGATTCGCCGCGAACAGTAACAGCGCCCGGTACAGCTAACATCGCTGTAGTAAGGGGATAGGTCACTTGGTCCTCAACTACTTGAGGCGCTTGCCCAGGATAAGTTGTTCTGATAATGACTTGCACGTCAGAGAGATCTGGTATTGCATCTACGGGTAAATTCTTAATGGCGTATAGTCCTAAAAAGGTGAATAATACCGCTAATAGGAGCATCAAGAATCGATTATTGATGGACCAACGAATTATACCCGCAATCATTGATATCCTTATTTAATTCGACAGCCTCTGAATATGCGTAATCATTAACTGATTGTTTTTTGCTTTTTCTAAAGTAAATTTTATACTATCGCCTGTCTTAATATCAGTTAATGATATTTTTTCCGCCACAACGAAATCCTTTGTCATTGCTGACATATCTAACGCAGCAATGGGTTCAATTTTAAGTTTTATGCTGCGATGTGCTTCATCAATATCTTTAACAACACCTTGCCCCATAATTGATGATGGCACTTTAACATTATTTTCAGGACCTTCTATTCTTTGTGTACTCGCTTTTAGGTTGGCTTCAGAGTCAATTAAAAACTGCCCAGAAACGACAATTTGTTCGTTTAGCTTTAACCCAGAAAGAATTTCAACGCGATCACCTGATTCAATTCCAATCGTCACATTACGCACCTGAAAACGTCCTTTCCCCAGGGCCACTATCACTCGGTTGCCTTGACTACTTCTAATTAAGGCTTCTCCAGGAATACTCAGAACTTTAGCTTTGTTGGAAGCAAGGAGCGTAATCTCAGCGTACATGTTAGGTTTAAGCACACCATCAACATTATCAAATCGAAATCTTACTTTAAGCGTTCGCGTAGTGGGATCTACTTCAGGATAAACATACTCAACTACTCCTTTCCATACTTTTCCAGGATAAGCAGAAAGCGTTGATACCGCTTCTTGGCCTTTTTTCACCCATCCGGATTCTTGCTCTAATATTTGTGCAATTATCCATATGCTTGAAAGATCAACGATGCTCATCATTTCATTTTCCGGTGTAACATGCATCCCTTCGCGTACATTTAATGCGGTAATTACGCCATTTTGGGGCGAAAAAACATCAACTAATTGATCCGCTTTTCTATTTTTCCTAATTCTTTCAATTTGCGATTCAGAAACTTTCAATGTTTTTAGTTTTTGAATGGAGGCTTCAACTAACCGCTTATTACCGCTTTCCAATGAGAGTAAAAATTCCTCTTGGGCATTAATTAGCATCGGAGAATAAAATTGCAGCAGCAATTGCCCCTGTGAGACCTGCTCTCCCACCGCTTTGACAATCAGTTTTTTAATCCATCCCTCAGCATAGGTATGGATATGAACAATTTTATTTTCGTTAGGCTCAACATAACCGACAGACTCAATACGTCTAGGAAGCTCCCCTTGTTCAACAGGCGCGGTCCGCACACCTAAATTATTTATTACTGTTGGTGAAATACGCACTGTATTATCTTGGGCTTCCTGCTGTTCAGGGTAAACGGGAACTAACGCCATATTCATACGCGATTTTCCAGGACCAGGATAATGTATCATGGGTTCCATGGGATCAATCCAATAAAGTGGCTTTTTTCCTGAGTTTTTGTTTTCCGTATTTTCACTGAATTGTAAGCTTAAAAAATATCCCAGCACACCTCCTACTAGCAATGCTATCGCAATGAACCCTACTAAGAATTCTTTTCTCATTCAGAAACTCCTGCATAATAAAGTAAAGCTGCTCGAGCCTTGGCACGTTCCATTTTTATTTGCAGTTCTTCTAAGTAAATAGTAAGTTCATTGCTGTAAGCGCGCAGCACGGTTGTCAAATCTGCTGATGCACTTTGATATGAAAGCAACGCCGCTTTGGCATTTTGCTTTGCCTGAACTGTTAATTGCCCCTCGTATAAGACTTCTCGTTGGGAAAGCGATTCCCAAGTAGCGTAACGCACATTTAAATCTTCTAATAAATCCTTGTAATGAACGTGCCTATCATACTGCGTCGCCTCTAATTGATACGCGCTGGACTTCACTTGTCGATTTTGACGATTTTTAGTAAATAAAGGTAAATCAATCGTAGCGTTCGCCGTTACCATATCCGAGCGTTCTGCACCATCGGTCATATGTCCCTGCCGGATCCCATAACTTACATCTAGCATCCAACCAGGCTTACATTGCTCCCTTGCCCAAGCAACATCCAAGCGTGCAGCGTCAATACTAGCAGCATCTGCCTTTAGCACTGGATGTTTTTCCAAAATTTTTTGCAGAATTTCCAAAGATAAGGGCGCAGGCCAATGAGGAAGTGAAGACGCTATATTGCATTCTGCACGATCTCCCACCCAACGTTTTAACTGCGCCCGTGCTATTTTCTCTTGTTGAGTAGCTTGCACGATTTGATCTTGCAACCGTGACAACTCTAATTGCACTTGTAGCACATCTGATTGAGTGCCTTTATTGGCGCTATATTGTATTTCCGTTGCTTGCAGTAATTCTTTATATAATTTCTCATTTCCCTTCATCACCTGAATAGCATGAACCCAATAATAAAGCTCCAACCAAGCTTGACGTACACTACGTAACAAATTAATTTTTTGTTCTTCAATTTTCCTTAGTTGCGCGTCCGATAAGGCTTTAGTTTGCTGAGATTTAAATGCTAAAGACTTCCCAGGCGGAAATGCTTGTTGTAGCCCGAAGGAAATCATTGTCATATCATCTTGAGTAAAGCTGAATGTATTTGTAGGTACATTAACTAGGCCCGTAACCAATTTGGGATCTGGTAATTGTCCTTCAGCAACTGATTTCTCAGCTAAGGATTGTGCTTGAGCATATAAGCGTTGAATCTCTGGGGCATTTTTAACTGCTATTTCTTCAGCTTTTTCCAGGCTAAGATTGGGCTCATTCGCATATAAATTACTAAAGCAAATCAATTGCAAAAGTAAAAAAACATAAAAAATTCCTTTTTCAATGCGTTTTAAAGAAATGGGCACTTGAAAATCCCTTTATAATTCAGCCATTTATTAACCTTATATTACCTCATCACCGAAAATATAAGGCGTTTAATATTTATAGTATAAAGGTATATATTAAAAATCGTTTTTCAAAGAATATTTAACCAACGTAGTTTGATGGCAAACTTATTATACCATTAAAAACCTTTAAGATATTTAACTTTTCAGCGACAGAAATCATCGCCTACACTTGAAAGGCTTCTTCACCCTGTTTTCCCAATATTTCGTTTAAACTTCGACCAACATAACGCTCTAAACTAGAGTTAGCGTCGATAAGCTCCCACTCGAGTTCTTTAGCTAAGGCTTCGACTAGTAAAAATTTACCTGCCCCCATATGTCCGACAATAAAAATTCGTTTAGTCTACTCATATTAATGCCCTCCAAAAAAGTTATTTGAATCAACATTACAGAAGGTGGGGACTAAATACAAACATTCGACGTAATTGAGGCACATTCAGATAAATGGGACGACAAACGCTTATAAAGGTAACGTAGCTTCACCAGCGTTCGATTTCATAGCCATGAATTTTGTAAGTCTAGATACTTACAAAATTGCTACTTCACAAAAAGCTAATTTTTTCTGTATTCATTTATTCTTGAGTAGCGTTTTTAAAATAGTATCAGCACGCAGTTAGATGATCGCATCTAATGTAAAAGTAACAAGCTAGCTTTTTTTATCCCTCAAAGCGATAAGCAAGCTCTAAGTATTCAGAACCTCCGATTATTACTTTTACTTCATCAACAAGTTTGCCACCCATCTTTTCATAGAATGAAGTAGCTAGATGATTCTCTTTAAGAACCCATGCAACAAATGGAATTAATCCTTTTTCTTTGAGGCGATTTCTCCCAACCTGAAACAAATCGCTACCTATTCCCACATGCTGATGTTCTTGAAGAATATAAATAGCGTAAATTTCACCTTTTTCATTCCTGCGTTTCAATTGATCTGAAGATATCCTTTGATTTTCATGAAACCTAAAGTGATCAGCATCATAAAATGCAATTACTTTATTTTTAAAAGTTGCGACAAGATGAATACCAGCATTATTATCTAATATTTTTTGCCTTAAATCTAAGCGATCTTTCAAAGATAAATTATCTAAGTAGGCTTGTGCGATGATACCTTTATAATTTGTCTTCCATGTAGTTAAATGGACGTAGGCTATATCTTCCGCATCTGTCTTTCTTGCTTCTCGAATTTCATAGTCACTTAGCGTATGCAATGCCTAGTCCTCTATCATATTTATCTTTACAGTCCCTCGATGTACATTAATTTCACATATTCCCCCAACAGGATAAGTAAAGATTGGGTTAGTGTGGCCAAAATCAATGTTAGCAATAATAGGTATATTTTTTAACTCACTTTTGGTATCGATAATAAATTTAAGCTTTTCTAAAGTCATACCAAACTTTTTTTCAAAGCGCCCAATCAGTAACGCTTGAACTTTTTCAAAATTTGGTTGATGGATAACGGACTGTAAATCACGATCAAATTCGGCTATATCGATTGAGCCCTCACTTATGGAATCAGCTTCAATAAACAGTATTGTATTTTCAAAAGATGGCAAATAATCTGTCCCATGAAGCAATTGAAATGTACTTAGGCTGCCACCAATAATAGTCCCCTTTGCATTTCCTTCCTGGATCACCCAGTAACCTTCATTGTCATAAAATACTCTATTTTCTTGATCTAGAAACCACGCATCATCTGCCCACTGTTTAGATGGTTTAATTAAGATCTTATTATTTTCAAAAAACATCTTTTTAAAATGAGTTAGTATATATTCAGCGCCCTTTTTCATAGCAAAAGTGCTAAAATGTGGCCCAGAATATGTGACAAGGTTTGTCTTGTGAAAAATTGCGTTTTGCAAAGCAGTTATATCAGAAAATCCACAGAATATTTTTGGATTTCGCTTAATCAGGCCATAATCAATATGTTTTAACAATTGATTAGAATTGAATCCTCCAATAACTGTCAAAATCGCTTTTACTTTTGGATTAGAAAATGCATCATGTAAGTCTTGAATACGTGATTTGATTGAGGAAGAATTCATCAAATCTACTTCATTTACATTCTTGCCAAAGGTTATTTTCAATCCAAGACTTTCAAGCAAACTAATCGCCAGAGCTATATTTTCTTTTGAAATAATATGCAAACTTTGAGAGGGTGCAATAATCCTTACTTCATCTCCTGATTTTATTTTATTGGCTATAATTTTCACAATGTGTACACCTTAAAGAATTTTTTTAATTAAGCTTTTTAAAATGATGAATTACTTCCGTAATTGCTTGGCCATAATATTGCCTTAACCTTAAATTATCCTTATGGCGCTCCAACCAACCTAGTGTAACGACCCTCACACCAAGCATGCAAAAAGGGACCAATTGAATATCTTCTTTTTCCAAAGGCATATGTTTCGAATAACCTTCAAATAATGCCTCCTCAAGCTCTTCATATTTTTTACTTTTATTTCCTTTGGTTAGTTGATGGAACGCATGTAACGCTGTTGCAAGGTCATAGATATACAAGCCAACACCACAATCATCAAAATCATCAAAATCAATAATTGCAATTTTACCATGATGATAAAGAATATTATTAGGCTGCGTATCACCATGGATTAGCCCAGATTTATTTTTATAAGTTTTTTCATAACGTTTAAGCTGATCATAAACTGCATTTCTTGCTTGAGAAATGAGACTTTGTTGATTTTTGTTTATATCGCTTAGTTTATCAACATTGTAATATTTTGCTTTAGATGTGCCGACCAAGCTTTCAGCATTCCAACAATATCGTTCCTTGATTTTAATAGATTGTCCATTTTTATGTAATTCTCCAATAAGAGCTCCTAAATCGAATGCATATTGCATATTAATGCTACGCCATCTTTTCTTGCCAGGTAACCACTCAAATAGCTCACTATATCGACTTGATGACTCTGATTGAGATTGACACTTAATAACATACTGATCATTTTTAGCTCGAATAGGCTGCTTAGGTACTACTATATTCGTTGTTTTGAGTATATGCTTAAGCCATTTGATTTCTTCTAAGATAACTACTTTTGTATACCATTCTTTTGGATGAATTCTAAGTTGGTAATGCTTGTTGCGACTATCAGTTACTTTAAATGTTGTGTTGGCTGCATATCTTTTAAGCTCAATCTCTTTAATCTTTAAAGGATAATGAGTCAAAGCTTCATGTGCAATCAAATGTTGCTTTTTTACTTGGGTTAAATAGGTTGATTTTTCAGATTTATTCATACATCCATTCCTTTAAAGGAACAATTTTAAACCTTCATGAGATGGAACAAATCCCATTTGCTTATAAATTCCAACGCTTCAGGACGCTTTTTATCCGTTGTTAATTGAAATATGTAATGTAGGTAAGCTGCAAGCAGCCAACAATGTTACCTTCCATCTCTGCAATAATTAAAAAGTTATTTCCATCGGAAGCAATAGCTTCAAAAGCAGCATAATATCCTTTTGGCAATGGATCTTCATATCGTTCTCGTTCATTACCTAAAACATCATCAGCTAAAAGCCGAACAATTTCACTTACATCATCTCGCGTTGCTAAACATATGTTTATTGTCATTGTTGAGGTTCACTCTAATCCTTGCACCATGTTTATCATATCATCCAGCTTATATCCAATTAAGCTCTTATCTAAATCAATATGATTATGCTGAGTAATCGCAAGCATATCGCTATAATCCCTATCACATGTACAATCAATAGGCAACATATGATATATGTCTTTAAGTTCACTGTTTATCATATTATTCATATGCCCTGATCCTACTATAAGGACAGCACTTTCTTTAACAGCCATAACATCAATAACCCAACTTGCTTCACGAACTGGTATACCAAAAACATCAAGAGAGATTTCATAGTAAGGATATGGAGATAATATGTTATTATAATGAAGCCGTCCTTCGAGATCCTTTACTTTGATCCCAAGCTCCTTTTCGGCAAATGATAATAAACGAAGCATTTCTTCAACTAGCGGATCTCCACCCCACTTCTTGTGATATATATTAATAGTTTCAGCTAATAAATGATTTATGCCTAAAC
>MKTN01000008.1 GCA_001898235.1 Gammaproteobacteria bacterium 39-13 | reverse complement strand
TTGAGTGCAAGATTGCTTTCATCAACTACTAATGGAGCAGGAGCAAGTGAGGATAAATCAACATGAATGCTAGGGCCATCATCATGGAATATTAATGATTGACCAATGCCTAACGAGGCTGAGCTGGAAGAGCTATCTCCATCTTTGTCTACTATCGTATCCGTGCGAGTAAGTTGCACTAAATCTGAAGCACTTAAAGTGACGGCATCATCCGGATTAGAAGCGTCTGGATGTTGAAGTGCGCGAATTTGATCTAAGGTCACATTGCCTGAACCATCAACCGAAACGGTAAAGACCAATATACCTGTACCACTGGTACGACCTTCTACCACGCCATTATTCATCGAAAGAACAACGCTTTGACCAGTCGCTGTATCAATTAAGCCACTATTAGCACCATTAGCAGAAATCGATAGTGAATACGCCGTTGCCTGCGAACCAGGACCATCTGCTCCATAATTACTTGTGCTGGTGAAATTATTGGCAAAACTTGCCGTTGCATTTTGCGCAAGATTACTTTCGTCTACCACCAATTGACCGGTTTCTACAGCGGCTAATCCAACATGAACACTGGGCGCATCGTCTTTAAATATAAAGGAATTACCAATATCCCTTGTTGCACTAGCGATATCATGATCGCTGTCTTCAATAATAGCGGTAATGTTGATGAGATCAGCGCTTCCTAATCCTGCTGAGTCATCGGGGTTATGAGGATCACTATGGACAATGGCACGACTTTGATCTAACGTAACATCGCCTGTATTAGGATCTATTGAGATAGTAAATGCAACATCACCTTGTGCACCACCAACTCGACCAAAAACGGATCCTGATTCCAAATAAAGAAGGATGGATTGATTTGATAAAGTATCTACTAAACCACTATTAGCACCCTCAACACTTACTCCCAAAGAATAAGTGATTTTTGCACCATCGGCACCTGCAACAGAGGTGAATAAATTGGCAAATGATCCCGTTGCATCTTGCGAAAGAAAACTTTCATCAACCACTAATTGATCACTAGCTTCTGAAGCTTTGATGGTAGGGACATCATCAATGATACGAATAGATAACACATCACTGGCTGAATCGCCATCGGTATCAATGAGCACTACTTTGAAATCTTCAAATAGGTTATTTTTACCATCACCGCTAGGATGGGTTTGATTATCGTTCAAGGTATATTCATACGTTACAACCCCCGTGCTGGGATCATAAGCTGTGAAATGAAGAGTACTCCCCAGTGGAGTCTTGATGGTGGTTTCAATAAACGCATTATTGACGATAATGTTTTCACCACCGACAGATAAGCTACCAACACCATCAGGTGCACTAATTTTAAAATCACCTTCTACCGTCGTAGGCCCTTTAATAATATCAGAACCTGCAGATTCATTAGGTCCGCGACTTGCTAAAAGATCGGCTTCATTAACGACAGCATCTCCGCCATTCAGCTTAGGTGTAAGATCTAATATATTTACACCGTGATCAACAGGTCGTTCATTCTCAGGCAGCGTGGGAAGATAAAGTTTATTTGGCTCTTGAGGAAATGGTCCTATTCCAAGATTACGAGGAATACTATCAACATGACCTTGATGACCATAAAGAACAGTATCAGGAACAGAAAATCCACTGTCTTGAGCTTCTCCTGCTTCAGCTTTATTCATTTTTTCAATTTCTTCTACAGTGAGCTTCTTTTCACCTTCGTCAGTGGGTAGCTGTTGATCTGTAGCATGTTCCTTTATTTCATCCGTTTTAGCCTCTACTTTTGCTTCATGTTCCTTACCTTCAATTTTCTCTTTTGCCACATCAACGCTATTTTCCCCTTCGCGAGCAATCTCTTCGATCGGCTTGACATTGCCGTCGCCTGAAAAGAGCGATTGAACATATTTGAGCATGGCAGCAAAAAAGGATTCTCCTTGTGCGTGCGGAGTATTTTCTGAGTGAATGTCCGCTTTCGTTTTTGCGCTATCATGCGCAGCATCCTTAGGATGGCTATCTGGCGTAGACTTGTTTTGTTCACTCATCGTCTTACCTACTTATATATCTCATACAGCAGCAATTTAGTGAAGATACTCGTTACCTAGAGCAAATCGTTATACGTTCTATTAAGCAGGAATTTCAAAACTCATAAAATTGTACTTTAGTATTATGAATACGATACTCTTTGTTTTTTTAGGACATAAATAACGTAATTAAGTTCAGGAAAATACTAAAAGTGTATCTACAAATAGTCTTAACCTGATCTTTAAAATCATGCTGTATAAACGTATGCGCCTTTTCTGTTGGATGGAACTGTTTGAGAGAGGAACAGTCAAAACAGCTAACCTGCTTGATGAATTGGTTTTATGCTGTAAGGATCCTCATATGAAAAATAAAGCATTTACCCTATTTTTTAGTCTGACATTCGTATTATTAAGCGCAAATACCCAAGCAAAGACTGTGTATTCACTAAAATATGATCCAGCCTCACCGATAAAGAGTGTCTCACTCAAAAATGCCAGTGTGATGATTGAAATTTATGATTATGGGATCCCCCGAGGGTACTACGAGGTAAAAACGGATGCTAACCAGTCATTTTCCTTAAATGACCAGCAGGATTTAGAAGTAGTTTCAATCAATGGGGAAGAAAAATATAGAGCTTTGTGCTCTGGAAATCCTGGCAAGAATAATATGATAGCTATTACTTGTGAAAAAAGAGATTAATCTTTTCACTAAAACGTCACATAAACGCTTATTTCAACAGAGGTAAGCGTTATCTAACCCTATTGTTCACCATATTATAGAATAAGATTGATCCTATTTTATTCCGTCGTTAAAATGCACCCCTTACGCCAATTAACTGCCACTTCTTGTGTAGTTGCAATATTGTATTGAAATAGGTATATTCCATGACCAAAACTTTTAAGATACTGGCCTTCATTTTGGTATGGATAAGTTGCACTATCCCAAGTTTTGCAAACACCACCGATATTGAAAGTCGTCATATTGATGATGTTAAAAATGCAATAGCACACTGCAAGATCAACCCGCTTCAGCAGGGTGATGCTGCATTATGGTACTCATGCCATATTCCGGCATTAACGCCGCTTGCCAAACAGGGAAATTACGTTGCGCAATTAACCTTATTTTTAAAATATACAGAATTTTTTAATCTTCAATTGCTGACCAATGAAGATCTCGTTGCCGCATACAAAAGATGGGGAAACGAAATTTTAAAAAACCCTAATGCGCCACAATATGTAAAAAAACTTGTTATTTCCATCAATAATTTCAACGATTAAGACAAATATGAAGCTTACCTTTATCAAAAATGCTGACAAAATTGATATTAACCTTCACTACGTTGACATGGATGAAGGCGTTGTTTTTTTACCAAAAAACAAAGATGGTTTCAAAACTTTTGGTGTTTCTTGCTGTATTGTTTTTGTTGCGTATTATCATGAAAAATTATTATGTCTTCAGCACTGGAGCCCTCCCAGCTCTGATGCCCCTTTTAAAAAAACGCAATTTGAGATTGAAAATACGTTATCTCGTCTTGAAAATTGCTTAAGCAAAAGGGGGATCCCTCTCTGTGATGTAACAGTATATGCTATCGGTGGCCAAGAATCTTCTCAAACAGCGATGGATGCGTTACGTGCTTGTACCGAAGACGAAGATAATTTTGAGGTTTCGCTAAACACATCCTATCTCCATTTGTGTCATGATGACGATTTTTTTGATTTTTATGTCTGTGACCAAAAGAAGCAATTTTATGTGTTACCGCATTTTGCAAATAATATCCTCTTTACAGAGCAAAAAACTTTTATGCCACTCAAAATATTAGCCGAGGTAGCATCTAAAAAACATATTGAAGCCTCTTCTTCGGCTAATTCTTCAGCTACATTTGATTCCAGCAACCTCTCCTTGGCGACTAGCTCTAGCTCCACAAGGCTAAGTCCTCCCTAAACCTCTGCTTCACTGAAAAGACAACCTAGAACGGTTTCGCCTGTCGTCGCTTTTTGTTCTCTAAGCTATCGGTAGAGATCCCCATTCCCCAGATGAATGATAGATCCTCCTCTGTATATTCAAGTTTCTTGGCCCTGCGTCTAAAATCCTTATTTTCTAAAAATGCATAATCATTTTCTTCTAACTGCAACTGCAAAGCTCTTTCAACATTGATAAAACCATGCTGCAAGAAAGGACTTAATAAGTCTAAACACTTCATTTCCTCTTCTGTAGGTTCTATCATGATAGGCGCATGAACTTCATTATTCATATCTAGAGTACCTTCTAATATTAAATTATTGATAGCTTTTTTACTTAGCCAATGGGCCAATGGTAAATTCATGGTTAACAATTGAGCATAACCCCAATGGTATTTCTCTGTATCTACTAAACAAGCGAGTCTAGACATTTCATTTTCGTCTAATCCTTGTTCTTCCCCCATTGGAAACATTAAGTTTAAACGCCATTGATTACGCAGCTCTACATAATCATCTGATTCAACATTACTTATAACAGGATGTTGTGCTATTTCTTTTCTAGGTTGTTGGCTTTGTTTTCGTTTTTGCTTATGTAATGTAATCAATTCTCGGCGTTCAGGGTTAGACATCCACCGCAAGGATTCAATTTTATCCTCTACCTTTCTTTTAACAATATTGGTGAATTCGCGTTGCTCTTGCGTTCTTCTATTATGATAGTGTCTATCTTGCGCTTGAAGAGGATCGATAGGGATCCATATATCTCTGTCTTCTATTAATGCTCTGATTTGTTGTGCCCTATCTATAATAGCTTTAGGTATGTGATTTTCCTTTGGGATCCGTCTATTATGCAAGACGATGGTAGTTAACGCTCGAACAACAAAATTGATGCCTCTTCTACTCGTAATTAGAATTTTATCTAAAATATCTGTTACCATTTGTGCATATTGATATTTTTCAATTGTCTTTAACGGCATGATCACCTCCTTGGTTTTTCAGACTTATCTCATCTCAATCACCTATTCTTTTACATATTTCAGCAAAAAAATCGTCGAAGCAAGATGAAAGAAATTGCAGGATGCGCTGCCGCATTTGCGGATTAATAAGGTTGACAGATAAATAAGGACTTGTTAGGCTGCCCTGCTAAGGATGTGGAGATGATATGTTATCAGCAGATTTTCAAACATTTTCAGAACAAGAAGCTACACGCAATCCTGAAGATTACCATTTTAAGCCCATGAAAGAGGATTACAAACTCTCGCCTACGGGATCTTTCATTCCTCGAGAACGCTTTCTTAAACAGCAATTATCTTTCTTTTTAAGCACAATCCTAAAAGAAAAACAGATTGCGATTGAACCATATCAAGGCATTGAACCAGAGTTACAATACGAAGATGGATCCCAAAGCGAGAGCGAGAGCGAGAGCGACGACGAAAATGAAGAAATAGAATACAAATTAGCCCCACTTCCTCAACCTATCATTTCCAATCCCAGACATTCTATTCATCTTGCCGTTCATGAATTATCTTATTTCGAAAGCCAAGGTCCGATCCCTGATATGGATAATGGTCACATCTATAATAAAAATAATAGTAAAATATTGCGCTGTTTAGTCATGAAAAACAAAATGAATGATATTATCGGTGCTATTTACTTTAAAATTCATTTAAAGAGACAATGTTGTGAGATCAGAATTGTAGAAATTGATCCTAGCCATCGCAGCATCCATCTAGGCGCAACTTTACTCCATGCAGCCATTTTTGTTGGCTTGATGTATAATTGTCATCTTATTGAATTGATGTCAACAACCGAATCGATAGGTTTTTATATAAGCCAAGGTTTTTTTCTCGATCCTAACAAATACGAATTACAGAATGATGATATCTATCTCAACCAACCAAAGGAAATCATTCAAAAATATAGCAGATTGCCTTATTTGCTACTGAATGTATTAGATCCTAAACATCTACACATTCTGGAAAAAAAAATGCGACTCACTTCTTCTGGATTTAATCCACTTAATACTTTATTAGCTTCTCGCAAAATTATTTTAGAATTACAACTCGAAGATAACGCCTCAGATCCTCACATGAATGCGACTCCTGAAGTTATTTTTCACGGACCATCAATGCAACATGAAGATAGTCCGGAAAGAAAGGTGATAAAAAAAGAAAATACACTCTTTCCTTCACGACATCATTGTGGCATATAATTCCTTTTTCTCGTAAATGGAATAATCTTACACATGTTGGTGAATAATATAAATCTAGGCGCAGTGTTAGCGGCAGCTCTGTCAACAATTCTTTTGATGAGGATATGGTATTCTTCAACAGTGTTTGGAGCATGTAGGGCAAAAGAGATAGGGATAGAACCCACTACAGTTAATGCTCCTCATACACTTGTATATATTGGATCATTTTTCTTATCATTAATTGCAGCAGGATCCCTTGCATTATTATTGCAAAGAAAACCTGGCTTCTTTATGGCTTTACACACCGGTATTTTGGCTGGGATCTGTTGGATAGCAACATCTTTCGGAATCAATTATTTATTTTCTAATCGCACTTTTAAATTATTTTTAATTGACGGTGGATTTCATATTTTACAATTTACTCTCTATGGCATTATCCTTGGGTTGTGGCGCTAAAAACGTCTTAACCATTTATCACTTTTAAATTCGCATAAGTCTATTTGTTGTCAGTTAATCACTCAAACAGTCCATTCTGTCTCTCAAGCATTGTTATTTAAGAGCGATGGAATAATAATTCTATTTATTTGTAAGCTATTCGGGGATAAACACATGTTAAGACTTCAAGAATTATTAAATAGTATGAAACCAGAAGAAAAAGCACTTCTTGCTCAGCGTCGACAACAACGTGCAATGGATCCTATGCGTCGTGCTTTTAATATCATGAATCGTCATCAGCGAGAGCTGATGGAGAACAATCTGCAACAAACGACTGAAATTTTAACGACAGGTAATACACCTTCAAAAACATGAAGTTAAAAAGCGTCAGCGTAAGCTGACGCTCTTGCACTTTGACTCAATAAAATGCCTCTTCTTTGGTTACTTTACCTCGGAAAATTTTGTAGACAAAAAAGGTATATCCCAAAATGATCGGTAAAGAAAAGGCCAATAACCAAAATACAAATTTTTGCGAACTAACTGAAGCGCTCACTTCCCAAATTGTGATATTTGGCATAATCATATAAGGCCAAATACTAATCACAACGCCTACTAAACCTAACAAAAAGATGCCTATCGCCGCACGAAATGGAACAGCATCTTTGTTTTTATCTAATCCCCAAAATACACCATAAGCTAAAATAAGCACAAAAAGCGGAACAGGGCACAAATAAAGAAAATTCGGCATACTGAACCATCTTTTAGCAATATGGGGATATTCCAGAGGTGTGTTAATGCTAATAAGTAATAAGAACAATAACACCATAAATAGCAAAGGCTTGGTAATATGTTTAGCCCATTCTCTAGTGATGCCTTGAGTCTTCATGACCAACCAAGTTGCCCCTAAGAAGCCATACCCTATGACTAATGCCATGCCTGAAGTTAAACTAAAGGGCGTAATACAATCAAAGAAATTTCCTTTGAAGACGAGGTTTTCTACTTTTATACCATGAATAGTAGCACCTAAAATTAATCCCTGAGAAAAGGCAGCCAAGATGGAGCCTGCTGTAAATGAAAAATCCCACAGCCAACGGCTTTTAACTGCTTTTAATCGAAATTCAAAAGCAACTCCTCGTAAAATAAGTGCAAGTATCAATAACATGATAGGTAAGTAAAGCGCTGAAAGAATGATACTGTAGGCAAATGGAAAGGCAGCAAATAACAATCCCCCACCATAAATCAACCAAGTCTCATTACCATCCCAAACAGGGGCAATACTACTCATCATCACGTTGCGACAATCATCCGTTGGTGCCCAAGGGAAAAGGATCCCCACGCCTAAATCAAATCCATCTAAAATGACATACATACCCAGGCCAAACAAAAGTAGCCCAGCACAAATTATCGCAAAATCCATTAGTTTTCTCCTTTGCGATCTTGAGTAAGATGGGTCGTGTGAGTTGCCACATGCAACCATTCCGTTTCATCAACATCTTTGGCTTGCTCAACTAACGCAGAAGGCCCTTTCTTAATAAAATGAAAACAATAAAATAAAAAGGCACCAAACATTAATGTATAAGTCACAATAAAACCGATTAAACTTCCAAGCACCGCCTCTGGAATAACGGGAGAAAGTGCATCTTTAGTCTCTAAAAATCCGTAAACCACAAATGGCTGTCGTCCAACTTCCGCAACTATCCATCCGCAAATAGTTGCAATAAAGCCTAGAGGGACACATAAAGTACATAATCTTAAAAACCAACGAGTTTCAAATAACTTTTGCCTTAATCTTAAAACAACCCCCAATGCAACAATCAAAAGAAAAAAGAATCCTAATCCCACCATTACGCGAAAGGTATAAAAAACGGTGGTGACCGGAGGTCTTTTATCTTTAGGCCAATCCTTTAACCCTTGTACTTCGCCTTTAAAATCATGAGTTAATATAAAACTGGTAAGATAAGGAACTTTGAGCACATAATGATTTGTCTCTTCCTTTACATCTGGCACAGCAAACAATAATAGTGGCGCACCTTGCGTGGTCTCCCACAATCCTTCCATTGCTGCAACTTTAACGGGCTGATATTCCTTTACTTCCAAACCATGCAAATCTCCTACAAAAATTTGCAGGGGCGCCAAAATAGCGACAAAAAGAAAAGCGATACCAAAACCCTTTGTTGCAAAAGCGAGCTGCTTCTTTTTCAACAAGTAACCTGCGCTGATCCCTAGAACGACAAGAGATGCCGTTAAATAAGATGCAATCAAAGTGTGACTTAGTCGATAAGGAAAAGAAGGATTAAAGATGACATCAAACCAGCTGGTCACCGAAAAAAGACCATTGACCAGTTCAACGCCTTGTGGCGTTTGCATCCATGAGTTAGCTGCGATAATCCAAAAAGCGGAATTATGTGTCCCTATCATAACAAAGAAGGTTGCTAGATAGTGCACCAATGGAGGAACACGATTCCAACCAAAAACCATCACCCCTATAAAAGCGGCTTCTAGGAAAAAGGCGGTCATGACCTCTACACTCAGCAGCGGCCCTAAAACAGCGCCGGCGATTTCTGATAAGCCACTAAAATTAGTGCCAAATTGATAGGAAAGCGGGATCCCTGTGACGACCCCCATTCCAAATGCTAAAGCAAAAATCTTTACCCAAAATTGATAAAGTTCCTTATAAATAGGATCTTTTTTAGTTAACCAAAGAGATTCTAAAATAAATAAGAAAAGCCCTAACCCAATGGTTAGCGTGGGCCAAATGATATGAAAGCCTATTGTAAAAGCAAATTGAACACGAGATAGAATAGCAAGATCTAGAATCATATTTAATTAGCAACCTTATGAAAGTTACCTGCTATTATAAAAGGAATCCTTTTATTCTGCAGCAATTTCAGGCATTTTTTTACAAGAAATCTAAAATTCAATGTGAATAAATGCTTCATTTTTGCATGAAAATCGATATGTCACTTATCTTAATTATTCACAAGTGGCTATCCTCAAGCATAGCCTGGTACCCCTCTTTATAAGTTGGATATTGAAAAGTATATCCTGTAGAGAGCAACAACTTGTTTGAACATCGTTTGTTGCTATTTTGTAAGCGTAAAGGGATATGGTCACCTATAGGAGGCAGCGGCATGTTTAAGGTACTTGCCATCCAAGCTATCATTTCATTGTAAAGAACAGGCTCACAATCAACCCCTAAAATGACGGGGTGGCTCATCAATTTTTTTGCAACATGCTGCAAAATACCAACGCAATCTTGCAAATGAATTCGATTAGTATAAAAAGGCCGAGCCAATCGTTGAGCTTGTTGCGCTAAAACATCCCTCATGAGCTTATCGCGTCCAGGGCCATAAATCCCACCTAACCGTACGATACGATTTGCAGCTGAATGCGCTTGAACCATTGCCTCAGCTTCAAGCAATATTTGTCCAGAAAAATGCGTTGGCGCAGTAATGGAGATTTCATCGACCCATTCACCTGATTGTTGGCCATAGACAGCGGTGCTGGAAACGTAAATAATTTTAGCAGCAGTTTCTGCTCTCTTTAATATTGAAAAAAGATGCGTCAGGCCATCAATATAACTTTGACGATAAGCAAGCTCAGTGCTTGTACCAGCGGAAACAAGGTAAAAAATGGTATCGACAGGTGGTAAGATAACCTCAAGAGGCTTCGAAATATCAGCGATGATATTTGTGATGCCAGGCATGTCTATAGGGTGCCGCTGTAAAGCCCAAACCTGAGCCTCTTGCTCAAGGTACGCTTTTGCTAGCACTTTCCCAAGATATCCACAACCAACAATCAATACATTTTTCATTTCATTCACTCAAAAGGTTATGAAAAAATTCAACACATTATAACGTTAATTATAAATAGAGGTAAAATGTCTAAAGCGGAGAGAGGCTTTCACAAAAGTTTAGCAAAAAAAAGACGTCCTAGCTGTATATCGCGTTGCAACGAGGAAAAAGAAAGGTAGGGGAAACAATGGTGATATTCTTTAAAATCAAATGATCCTTTATATTTTACAAGCGCTTCATAATACCGACTGAGCGGCAAAAAAGAATCTATGTTGTTCTTCTTAGCAATCCCTTTCATGGCTTGAGTTATCTTACGCAAGCAAAATTCAATGAAAACATGAGCATTTCTTTTTTGATCGCTTTTATCTAAAGATTGATAATAAGCTCTCGAATTTTCTTTAATTAAGCTACCTATTAAAATATAATTAAAGATAGGATTCGCTTTTAATAGCAAAAGATGTTGCCATATTCTTCCCATACGCCCATTACCATCAATGAAAGGATGAATATATTGTATACCATAATGAAAAATGCACGCTTTTAGAATCCATGACACCTTTTTGTGTGTTCTTATATAACGAAACTGTTCTTGCATCAACGTCGCTATCTCCCCAGGTGCAGGAGGAATATGCGTCACCCTTTTTCCCTCCACAACAATAACTTGTTCCTTTCTGAATTCTCCCGCTTCTGGATCAAGTCCTTTTAACAATAATAGATGGGCATGTTTCAAATCTTGAATAGAAAGAGGATCCCACATAGATAAGTATTGACATACGCGAGAAATGTTTTTCACCTCTCGCATCTCTTCTTTTCGCACCTTTATTACACGATGTTCTAAAATAGCTTTAATTTGCCTATTGCTTAATGATTCTCCTTCCATAGAAAGAAAGGAGGCAATTACCTCGATATTTTCTGTTTGAAAATTCTTAATTTGATGCATCAGCGATAACTGCAGCAAAAGACGCCCCATCATTTCTATTTCATGGGTTTTGCGAAAAATAAGCGGAGAAAAAGTGTTCGGAATGTTATGCATCACTAAAATATTAGCTTAACACCAAATAAGCTGTCAAATATCTTGATTTTTCAGTTGCTATCGCACTTAAAAATAATATTACTTCCTTAGTTTAGACATAAGTGTCACTTAATTGACATTTTAGGTAAGATCCTTTACAAAGTACCTTTTTACCATAAAGCAGGTGTAAAATGTTAAAAGGAACCTCTCATACACAATCGAGCGAAGACGATGCTGAGTTAAATAAAAAAATTGCAGAGCTTCAGCAAAAATTGAAAGATTTAGAACATGAGAACCAAGAGCATAAAAAAACGCTAGCAAAAACGACTGTCCAACATACCATTTTAGAGAAAAAGGTAAACTATTTTGGCATCGCTGCTAAACTTGCAGAGAGTACTGCAATGCCCAGCACCACCTCAGATGATACACCGCCAAAAAGTGAGACCTATCTACGCATGCGAGCAAGAATCGATGCAAAAAAGAGTAAAAAAGACCCAAACATCTCTTCTACAAATAAAAAAAATTCCCCATCAAAATCAAAAAAATAGAAAAACGCGAAGGCGTTTTTCTATCTTGTAACACTTAACCGCTTTTCGAAATTTAATATAGGCTCCTCAGATTTCATTCGCTTATCCTTCGCCCACTTCATCGACAGAACAGTCCCCATCCCAACAAACATCAACCAAAGTGCAATACTGCTGAAGCATCCGGTTTTTCTATATAAATAGTTTTCGATAACAGGGGTTAATCCACCCAATAGTGATAACCCAAGAGTGAAGCTAATGGATGCTCCTCTATAACGAAATTGCATGGGGAACAAATTTTTCAAGCAGGCATTTGATGGCCCCAACAAGATTTCATTGATAACAATCAATATAACTTGAGCTAGAATAATGAAAGAAAATATGCCTTGATCGACCAGCCACAGCAAGGGAAAAGAAAGCAAAACTAACATCAAAGCACCAAACATCATCACACGATAAGGTGTTTTTCTATCCGCCATTTTTCCTGCAATAACCAGCGCCAAAATAGCTACCATAATCAAAAATGCCTGCAATAACATTAATGTTTGACTCGATATAAAATCTTTGGTCATCAAAACTGGATTCATAAAAGTCAGTACAGTGGTAAAAGGGACGGTAGCAAAACCACCAATGAATACCCCCGCTAAGAGCTGGTAAGGATAGTGTTTTAACAAAGCTTTCAAATTATCCCTTTCAGGATGCGCTTCTTTAAAATGCGGAGATTCAGCTAGATTTTTTCTATAGATAATGCCTAAAATGCCAAGCACACCACCTAAAACAAACGCCACACGCCAACTCCAATCAGGCATTGCGTCTAATGTCACAATAACCCCTATCAATGTTGCAAACAAGCTACCAACTAACATCATTGCCGTGAGACAGCTTCCAATCAATCCTTCATTTTGATTTTTAGCATGCTCAACGACATAAATGCCTGCACCATTATATTCTCCACCAAAACAAAACACTTGCACAGCTTTAGTAAAGGTAATCATGATTGCAGCCCAAATCCCAATCATATCAAAAGAGGGTGTTATTCCCATCAGAATAGTTGCTATTGCAATCCCATACATCGAACACATTAAAGCCCTTCTTCTACCAAAGCTATCACCAAGATAACCAAAAAAAATCCCACCTAACGGCCGTGCTATGGTTGCAATCAAGATGGCATAGAAGCCTTTCACCAAAGAATCATATGTTGTTGCGGCAGGAAAAAATAAGGGAGAGATAAGTGGCAAGAAAATACCCAACAAAGCATAATCATAATACTCAACCATTGTGCCAAGTGAAGCAGCAAAAAAAGATCTTCTAGCAAATCCTTGCATGATAACTCCATCATATCCATCAAAACTATGTTCTGTATCTTTCTCGCTACAAATTGATCAAAAATATTTAATTTTAAATCGATTAAAATATATTATGCACCCGTCACTATTAATACTATTAATATGACGAATAATGTGATAAAGAGCAAGAAAAGAAATTTTGATATCTTAGCAGCAACAGATGAAGCACCTGAAAATCCAAAAAGTCCAGCAACGATAGAGATAGCAAGAAAAACAAACGCCCAATATAGCATTGTTTTACCTCTTCTTTATGCGTGTGAAAATATCCATATAATTAAAAGTAAAGTAAATGGGACACCTAACAACCATGCAATGACATATTTTAACATCTTTACTCCTCCTTATCGTTAACCACAACCAGTGCGAATAATCACACCGGTGGTGGCGGTGGCCCTCTGCCAACCACAACATAGTAGATAAGGGATAACACAAATAAGACAATAAATACAAAGAATAGTAATTGTGCGATTTGTGATGCCGCAGCAGCAATTCCACCAAAACCAAGAACGGCTGCGATAATCGCAATGATAAAAAACATAACCGCCCAATATAACATAAGTCACCTATACCTTAAGTTGCAAAAATGCGCTCATTAGCGACATTTTCTTCTGCATAAATCCATACCGCACCAAGCACCGAAGCAAGCTCCGATGGCTTCCAGCAAAAATATAAAGAAGGCAGCAAGTTTTGCTATGCCGATTTTATGTGCCTCTTTTTGCTCTGCTGCAGGAATTGTTCCATTTTTATTATCGTGTCCATGTCTTGTTGTGACATCAGTTGATGCAGGTGTCTCGACATCTGTAACAGCAAGAGTATCTTTAGAGACACTTAAGAAATTTTGTGGAAAAGCGACAATTGTAGCTTCAGAGATGTGTGACAAAAATGTCAAACTGATCAGGATATATAATACCCACGCAACAAATCCATGTAACACACCATGACATGGTTCACCCGAACAATGGTCATGATTGATAATCATTGCCGTGACAAGACCGGCAATAAATAACATTAAAAAACTACCGAGGATGGTCCATAAGTAAGCCAGTGCGATAAGCGTCTCTAATCCTTTTTCTGTTTTAGTGTAAACAGCTAAACCACCACCTGTGGTAAGTAAATTAAATAAAAACAATAATCCAAAGGCAACCACGCCACCAACCAATACTGCTCTCCAAGAAAAGTATTTTGTACAGTGAGGATCATGTGTCGTATTCATGTTCGTTATCCTCTAAAAGTAACCATGTAATTTCTCTCATTTAGTGGTAGGTTTGCAGGACAACCTACCACTAATTCTTAAATTTTCTAATCTTCATCCTGCTTGATAATGTTCCCTGTTTTTCCATCAACCTCTAATTTAGTTCTTTTTCCGCTTTTATCTAAAGCTTTTATTTGAAATTTATCGCCCGACTCCATATCCATTTTGTATATTTTGGTGAATCCTTGTCCTTCTAATTTTACGGCAATGTCTAAAGTCGAAAGAGCGCCAGGATGTTTATCACTAGATTTCAATTCACCTGTTTTTGGATCAAAGCTGATCTTGTCATCTTTACCTTGAGCGCTAACCGTTTTTGCTTTATAAACACCATCATCAAACTCAATTTCTTTTATGATTAAGAAACCATTATCTTTAAGTTTATTGAGTACTTTTGACATTGGCATATTGTCTTCAGGCAATTTTGATTCTGCAAACAACAAAGGACTTGATAACGCTAGCAAGGACGCAAATCCCACAGTCATACAGGTTTTTAATTTCATAATGCTCTCCAAATTTTGATGCTATTATTTTTCACAGAAAAACGAAATTTCTCTAAATGAATTTCGCCATGATCATTATCACTCAGTAATAATATAGCAAGGATAATTATGTTTTGGTTGACCTTACACGCAGAAGATTAAATTAATTCATTAAAGCAGTACTTTTTTCGCTTAAACACATGTTGCACACTGTGTGCTTAGAAAGGAAAATAACCTCATGTCTTTATACTCACATGTACTTTCTCTAGGGAAATTCTGTTGTATAATATCCTTTTACAATTAAGAGGTGATTATGCACCCTGCCACAAAAGAACTGATTGAACAGTATTACGATTTTTTTAACAGAAAAAATAAAAACGGGTTTATGTCTTTACTCGATGACAATGTCGTTCATGATATTAACCAAGGAACCAGAGAGATTGGCAAAGATGTTTTCTCTGCCTTTATAGACAGAATGAATCATTCTTATGATGAAAAAATAACTCATCTTGTTATCATGATAAACGAGGATGGCTCTCGAGCTTCAGCAGAATTTATTGTTGAAGGTACGTATCTTGCCACAGATAAAGGATTACCGGAAGCAAAGCATCAGCATTACCAATTGCCTTGCGGTGCGTTTTTTGAGATACGTAATCACAAAATCATGCGTGTTACGAACTACTACAACCTTCAAGATTGGCTAAAACAAGTTGCCACATGAACACATTTACTATTAAATCCTTAAAGGGTGAGGAGATCCATCCCTATATCACAGCCCTAGCGGAACTTCGTATTGCGGTTTTCAAGGAATACCCCTATCTCTACGAAGGCTCCCTAGAATATGAAATTAACTACCTAAAAACCTATGTTAATTGTCCGCAAACAACACTTATTCTAGCCTTCGATAAAGATCGAGTGATTGGCGCATCAACAGCTATTCCTTTAGAATTTGAAACCCCTGAATGCCAACAACCCTTTATTGAAAATGATTTTAAACTTTCGTCTATATTTTACTTAGGTGAATCTGTATTACTACCAGCCTATCGCGGCCAAGGTGTCTATAAACATTTTTTTGCAGGCAGAGAGTCAGCTGCACGTAAATATGGCAGTCTTTACACTGCTTTTTGTGCCGTTGTCAGACAAGAAGATGATAAGCGACGCCCCCAACATTATGTGCCGCTTGATAGTATCTGGCAAAAATTTGGTTATAAAAAGCATCCGCAGATCACTGCCTATTACAGCTGGACAGAAATTGGCGATACCAAACAAACCACCAAACCCATGATGTTCTGGATAAAAACTTTATGATTAAAATCGCTGCTTGCCAATACCGTCTTGATCCCTTTCTTGACTGGTCTGAGTATACACAGAAAATTGAACACCTCATCCAAGAAGCCAAAGCGACAGATGCACAATTAGTTTTATTACCTGAATATGCAGGAATAGAAATTGCTGGAAATAATTTTGATGAAGATGGTGCTCTATTTTCTCACCTTCAAATGTTACTGCCACAATATCTTGCCTTTTATCAAACATTGGCAGATCAATATGGCTTATATATCCAACCAGGCACAATAGTAGCTGCCGATTCTTCTCATTATTTTCGTAACCGTGCTTATTTTTTCGGACCAAATGGAAAGTATCATTATCAAGATAAGCTTCATTTTGTTTCTTCGGAAAAAGAAAACAACTTATTACAACCTGGAGAGAAACAAACCCTTTTTAAAACCGCTTTAGGTGCAATCGGTATCGCCGTTTGCTATGACAGTGAATTTCCTGAGGTGGTAAGCAAGTTAGTCCAACAGGGCGCCATGCTTATTCTTGTCCCAAGCTACACACCCGGCATTAAAAGTTTTCATCGCGTATTTTATGCTTGTCGAGCACGCGCGATTGAAAACCAATGCTATATCATGATGTCATGCGCTGTTGGTAATGTTAAATTTTCCGATAGCCATCATCAGCTAATTGGCCAAGCAAATATTTTCAGCCCCATAGACGATGGCTTTCCAGATGATGGTATATTATGTCAAGGTGCGATGAACGAAGTGAAGACGATTTCACGTAGTATTTCTTATGAAAAATTGCAACATGTTCGCCAATATGGACAGGTACGAAACTTCCAAGATTCTCTAATTTATCATGTCGATCAAGCTAAAATTGAAGAAATCACGCTATAAAAATGGGTTGTAAAAAGCCGTTTTTAACAACCCATCATAATTGAAATGCTTTATTTTGCAGCAGGAGGTGTAGGCCCTTGCTCTGCTTCAGGTTTAGGTGGTTTTGCAGGGCGACAGACCATTTCCTCTCCTCCAACAGGCGGCTTTTTACAGTTACCACTCATTGCCATTCCCTTGCGTCCTGTAAAAGTACATGCATCTCCTTCAGCTTTTCCTTTGCAAGCATCAAAGGCTTCTTTGGGTGGTTTTGGCATGCAAACAACTTGTCCCTCGGCACGAGGTGGTGTGCGACAGGTTCCTTCAACAGTATTGTTCATACGTCCTGTAAATGAACAAGCATCACCTGCAGCTTTACCACTACACGCATCCATTGCTTCTTTAGGAATAGGGCGATGTCCGGGACCTTTACCTCCAGCATTCTCAGTAGTTTGTGGTGCAGGCGGATTATCTGTGCCTTGCGCATAGGCGGGTAAATGAAAGCCGATACAGACAGTTAAAAGACTATAAAAAATATAGGGTATTTTTTTATTCATACATTGTCTCCTCAAAATGCGACACATTTAATTATAGTTAGTTGTACATTAAAATGATTGAGCCGCTTACATTCAAAAACCAGCAAGAGAGATTGCTAATAAAAGCATAAAAATCATAGCCTATAGATGAGACTTATAGGCACAATTCACCTTTTGTGATGAAAGGATCTTCAGATGTCACTTGCTACCGTTTTTAGTAGAGCAAATGTAGGGATCCACGCTCCCCAAGTTGTTGTAGAAACACATTTATCTAATGGCTTACCACAATTCACTATTGTTGGATTACCTGAAACCGCTGTAAAGGAAAGCAAAGATAGGGTGCGCAGCGCATTAATGCAAAGTGGATATGAGTTCCCCAAAAAGCGCATTACCGTCAATCTTGCACCAGCAGATCTTCCTAAAGAAGGAGGACGTTTTGATTTACCCATTGCCATTAGTATTCTTTTAGCCTCAAAACAACTCTTCTGCCCTCATATTGATCAATACGAATTTGCTGGAGAACTTGCCTTAGGTGGTGCTTTGCGCCCTGTAAAAGGTATTTTACCTTTTGCTCTAGCAACACAAAAAATGAAGCGACAACTTATCATTGCTGAAGGTAATGCTGACGAAGCGACTTGGGTTTCTCCTTTGCCGATTTTTGCCATGGCTAATTTTACAAGTGTTTGTGCACATCTCTCAGGACATCTTCCTCACTTACCCGCGCAACCCGCTCATTTTGTTGAAGCGCAAGAGACAGAGATCCCCTGTTTATCCGAAGTTTGTGGTCAACACCATGCCAAACGTGCACTTGAAATTGCAGCAGCCGGCGGTCATAGCATGCTCCTGATAGGACCGCCAGGGACAGGAAAAACGATGCTGGCAAGTAGGCTTAATGCTATTTTACCTGCTCTCACCCAGCAAGAAGCACTAGAAGTTGCAGCTCTTTATTCAATTAGTCATCAAGGGTTTCAAATGCAAGCTTTATGCAAAAGACCTTTTCGCCAACCTCATCACACGGCTTCTGCGGTTTCTTTGGTGGGCGGTGGGCGCTATCCTTCTCCTGGTGAAATTTCCCTTGCTCATCATGGCGTACTTTTCTTAGATGAATTACCTGAGTTTAACCGACATGTATTAGAAGTACTACGCGAGCCTCTAGAATCTGGCAAAGTTAATATCTCACGCGCTTCAGGGCAAGCTGAATACCCTGCAAGCTGCCAGCTCATTGCTGCAATGAATCCTTGTCCTTGCGGTTACTTAGGCGATCAGCGTCATGCTTGCAGTTGTACGCCAGAACAGATCCAACGTTACCGCAATAAAATTTCTGGCCCTTTGCTCGATCGCATCGATATGCATATTGAAGTGCCATCCTTGCCGCCACAACGTCTTTCTACCTTTCACCCGAAACAAGAGGAAACGAGTGTTGCCATCCGTCAACGTGTAGTCAAAGCACGTCAACAACAACTCTCTCGTGGAAAGCGTCTTAATGCCAAACTTAATTCTTATGAAATTATTGAATTTTGCAATCTAGATAAGCAACCGCAACAGATGTTAACATCTGCTTTGGAGAAATTTGGGATCTCTGCGCGCGCCTATCATAGAATTCTAAAAGTGGCGCGAACAATTGCTGATTTAAGTGATTCACCACACATTCAGTGCACACATATCGCAGAAGCTATCCAGTTTCGAAAGTATGATCGACAACTTTAAGATCAAGGGATCTCTTCTAACGCTTGCGGAAGAGGGGACAAGAATTCGGATGTGATAAACATAGGGAATATTGTGTCTGCATTTAGCCTCTCCATATTTTTGAGTGCATTTTTGTTATTTATTATTCAACCACTTTTGGCAAAAAAATTGTTGCCATGGTTTGGTGGATCGCCCGCAGTATGGCTTTCTATTGTTTTGTTTTTTCAAAGCGCACTACTCATTGGTTATTTATATGCTTATTTTCTCACTAAAATAACACGCTTAAATGCACAAGTTTTTATCCATCTCTCTTTACTTTTACTTTCTATATTATTTATCCCCCTAAATCCTTTAGAGGAAATTGCCACGCTCTCATTATGGCATCCCATTGCTATTATTGCTGTCCTTAGCACAACTTTGTTATTGCCAGGGATCATTATTTCTGCCTCTAGTCCACTTTTTCAATACTGGTATTGTCAGTGTTACCAAACTGATTTTCCTTATCGTTATTATGCCTTATCAAATTTCGGCTCATTGTTGGGATTACTTGCATTTCCTTTTGTATTAGAACCTTTGCTGGGTCTCAATATACAACTTTCCATTTGGTCGGGGCTTTACCTACTTTATATTGTTAGCTCTACATTTTGTTTAATGGTTGTGGCAAGACAAGCCAAATTACAACACAAAGAAACTGTCATTGTTCAAGAAAAATTGGCTCCGCTTAAAGTAGCTTTCTGGATAGCGCTCACATTATTAAGTTGTGCATTATTATTAACCACAACCCAAGTGATGCTACAAAATGTAGCGAGTTTTCCATTGTTATGGGTAATTCCTTTAGCTTTATATTTGATCACTTTTATCATTACCTTCTCATACCCCAAAGTATATTATCGTCCTTTGTGGCTGGGCGTTTATACTCTACTTTGTGCAAGTGTGTTTTATTTTTCTTCTCATCATAAATTAATGCTGAGCGCACAAATTGGTATTTATGCTTCCTTACTTTTTGCTGGTTGTATGATTTGTCATGGAGAGCTCATTCGAAGCAAGCCTAGCAAACAACATCTCACCACTTTCTACCTTGCCATTGCCTTTGGTGGTGTGATCGGTGGCCTCTTCATTAACATTATTGCACCACTTTTCTTTAATGAGTGGTGGGATTTCTATTTAGTGCTTTTAGCTATATTTAGCATTGGCGCTGTCTTATCTTGTCAAAGTGCCCGGCCACACTCTATCAATCACTTCGTTCGGATCTCCAGCTGTATGATGGGATTTATGGGACTTTCTGTTTTACTGTATTCGCATTTACGACATATTCATGAGGACATTATTTATCACCATCGAAATTTTTTTGGTGCATTTGAAGTGGCTGATCGCAATAAAGACTTGGGAGAGTACCACTATCGCGCACTCTATAACGGTAATATTTTGCATGGCCAACAATTTTTAACTGTGCATAAGCAAACCATGGCAACCTCTTATTACAGTGTAGGCAGTGGTATTGGACATGCGCTTACTTATCAGCGTCTTCTCAAAAATCAAGCGCCTTTCAATCAAGGTCTTCGTGTTGGCGTCATAGGATTAGGCTCTGGCACCATTGCAACTCTTACCGAAAACGGAGATTTTCTGCGTTTTTATGAGATAGATCCTGACATCCACAAAATTGCCAGAAAATATTTCTCCTATCTCGATAATGCCAAAGCAGCAATTGATGTGACCATTGGTGATGGACGACTCAAATTAACGCAAGCACTTAAAATAGGTTCTGAAAATTATGATGTGCTTGCAATTGATGCTTTTAATGGAGATGCTATTCCAGTCCATCTCCTCACATTAGAAGCAATGCAAATTTATCTTTCTCACCTTGCTCCCAATGGTATTCTTGCCTTTCATGTTTCTAGTCGGTATATCGATCTTTATCCGCCTCTACAAGCATTAGCCTCTAAACTCAATTTATACGCCTTTATTACTTATAATGACGAAGATAGAAGCAATGCCATTTATACCTCTGAATGGGTGCTCATTACTCGCCGCCCCGAATTAGGTGCTTACTTATATCAAGAAAAAGCCCTATCTTTTCATGCAGAACGCATGGAAAATATCTGGACCGATGACTTTAATTACCTGCTGTCTGTTATCCGTTGGTGACCCTTGCGCCCTTGGGGTGGATACCCTAAAATGGCCACCCCAAAATAACAATGCCTAGCAGTCACCTAAGACTACGGCGGATCTCATCGCCGGGAGTTTTTGCGAAAAAAAGTCTAAACGCAAAATGGAAAGAGTATAAATGTCTGGATTAAACCCACAACAACAAGCCGCAGCCACCTATGTAGATGGCCCTCTGCTTGTGATCGCAGGCGCCGGTAGCGGAAAAACGCGCGTCATCACGCATAAGATTTCCTACCTTATTCAGCAATGTGGTTACTCTCCCAAAAGCATTTATGCGGTTACCTTTACAAACAAAGCGGCCAGAGAAATGACTGAGCGCGTGCAAAAATTGTTTGGTAAAAGTAAAGTTGGAAATGTAAATGTTTCTACATTTCACTCTTTAGGTTTAAACATTATTAAAAAGGAAGGTAAACGCATTGAGCTTAGCGCTAACTTTACCTTATTTGATACGATTGATAGCATCAATCTATTAAAAGAATTAAGTGGGAAAATTGCGCCCGTCAGTGATGATAGTGTCAAAGGGATCCAACACATCATTTCCAACTGGAAAAATGATTTGCTCCTACCAGAACAAGCCTTATCATTAGCAAATACAGAAGAAGTCCATTTAGCTGCTAGATTTTTTATTGCCTATGAAAAAACACTGCGCGCTTATAATGCCGTCGATTTTGATGATCTCATTGCCCTACCCGTAAAATTGTTTCAAGATCATCGTGATATCTTAGATCAATGGCAAAATAAAATTCGTTATTTACTTGTCGATGAATACCAAGACACCAATACCGCGCAATATTCTCTTATTAAGTTGTTATGTGGTGTACGCGGCGCACTGACGGTTGTTGGCGATGACGATCAATCTATCTATGCTTGGCGTGGTGCAAAGCCTGAAAATATCCAATTATTACAGCAAGATTATCCACAGTTGCAAGTGGTTAAATTAGAACAAAATTATCGTTCAACCAGTACTATCTTACGCGCTGCCAATAATCTTATCAGCCATAATCCCCATTTGTTTGAAAAACAATTATGGAGCACCCTAGGCGCAGGAGAGCCTATTCGCATTATTGCAACCCAAAACGACGAGGCAGAAATTGAACGTGTCATTAGCGAATTGCAAGCGCATAAGTTTCGATATCGTTTGCCTTATTGCGATTATGCTATTCTTTACCGCAGCAACCACCAAGCAAGAAGTTTAGAACAAGCATTACGCTCACAAGGGATCCCTTATCAAATCAGCGGCGGAGTTTCCTTTTTCTCACGCACAGAAATAAAAGATTTATTTGCTTATTTTCGCTTGATGATAAATCACAATGATGATGCTGCATTCTTACGTTGCGTCAATACACCACGTCGTGATATTGGGCCTGCTACCCTGGAAAAGTTAGGGCATTATGCCAAAGGTCGTCAATGCAGTTTATTTGATGCGTGCTTTGAAATAGGTTTATCAGAATTTTTACCAGAACAACCTCGTGAAAAGCTTTATCAGTTTGCCGAAATGATTATGCGAACTTTTGAGCAGGCTAATAGCGATGAATGCATTGCTGTTTTACAAGGTTTTGTCAAAGATATCGGTTACTATGATTATTTGATAGATACAGCACCAAACCCCAAAAATGCTGAAAAACGAGTTGATAACGCACGCGAGCTGCTCAACTGGTTGGGTAATATCATCAAAAAAGAAGAAGGCGCAATAAGCTTTCTGGATGCTGTGCGCAAAATGATGTTATTAGATATCTTAGATAGAGATGATTCTAATCAAGATGTTAATAGGGTACAACTGATGACTTTACATGCCGCCAAAGGGCTAGAATTCCCACATGTATTTATTATCGGCTGGGAAGAGGAAGTGTTACCACACAAAACCAGCATTGAATTAGACGATATTCACGAGGAACGTCGTCTTGCTTATGTTGGCATGACACGTGCGCAAAAAACCTTAACCCTCACCTATACTAAACAGCGCAAACGTTTTGGTGAAATACAGCTCATTACCCCCAGTCGCTTTTTAGAAGAATTACCACCTGAATTAGTGGAAAGAGAAGAAGGCCCTTCACAAAAATCACCTGAAGAACAACGCGCTTCAGGACAAGCACATTTGGCCGCGCTAAAGGCGTTGTTGCAGCAAGAGGAGTAAAAAATCCTTTCATTCTCTTATTCTGCGTTCTTCACTTAAATCCCCCTGCGTTCGCAAGCGTTGCTTGCTTCTCGCCTCCCCCTTTACAAAGTGGGAAATTTGTCTGCTTCGCAGACGAAGAGCCACATCTTCATTCTTATCCCCTCTCCCGTTTCGGGAGAGGGTTAGGGTGAGGGTGAAAACAATCTCGCTCCACGCGACTTGCCTTGCTGTAGCTTCAGCGAAGGCAGGAGCGCATCTTCGCCCACTTTACAAAGCGAGCACAGCTGCGGGGGGATTTTCTTTAGTCTCTTTGCGTTCTTCACTTAAATCCCCCTGCGTTCGCAAGCGTTGCTTGCTTCTCGCCTCCCTCTTTACAAAGAGGGAATTTGTCTGCTTCGCAGACGAAGATCCACATCTTCATTCTTATCCCCTCTTCCGTTTCGG
>MKTN01000007.1 GCA_001898235.1 Gammaproteobacteria bacterium 39-13 | reverse complement strand
CCACGAGAAACCGAACTGTTTCAAGGTCATTATCTAATACAGCATTTTTAAGAAGTGAGACTAATTCATTATCAGAAACGCGCTCTCTGACTTCGCTTAAGATTAGTGCTGCCCGAATGTATTTTTTATTTTTAAGAGTATAAATTAAAGCATTGGTAATCGACTTATTATAAGCGTCAGACTCCTTTGCGATTTCCAAAATACATTTAATTGATATATTGCTTCCATATCTGACGGCATTAAAAATTGTATTTTTCATGTTTTTCATAGAGATAAGTTCAGGGTATTTTTTTGCGATAAATTTCATACAAACAACGGAGCTGCATATCGCTGTTATTTCAAATGCTCTTTGCATTTGCTTTTTAAAGATTTGCTCTCTAAAGTCTATCGCTTTGGGTTTGACCTGCAAAAGTTTTTCAAGCAAAATTGAATCATCGAAAACAGCCAATTTTTTGACAACATAAAAAAAGGCAGATTCATACCTACGAGAGAAATCATCTTCGCCCTTATCATCAGTGCTGTTATATCTTTCTTCAAAGTTTTCAAATAAAGACGGAATATATCCATTTGCCTTAGCAACAAAATAAGCCCGCAGAATAAGTTCTTCATCAGAGCTTAGCAGGTGTATTAAAGCCTCCTGTTGGCCATTGCCAGCACTAAAGACGAACCGCCAAGTCGCTAAGTCATCAGCGTGCTCTTCTAATCGTTGAGTGCGCAAGTTATTTAATACATCTTGCATTGGCAATTCACGGCCATATGATGCTTTATACCTTTTGTATTGCTCTATATAAACCTGCTTGGGTTCTTTTGAAAATATTTCACTTTTACTAAACCGCACATAGGGGAAATAATAATCGTTTAAGGATTGCCAAAATATATGATCTTGGGCCAGATTATAAAATCTCTTATTTGTTGCTCCAAATATTGCTCTTTCTTTTAAATTAAGCGATTGCATTAATATAAGAAGCACCTCCTCAGGTAAGGAATCTATAGGGCAGATCGCTGTTCCTCCTGGTATTTGTTGTTTCTCTTCATTATCAATGAATGCAATTACATCATTTAATAAATCTTCGTTTAGAGTGCCAAGCATATTTCTTTACCTCTGCAGCATTAAATATGCGTAGTTAAGCATAAATCAATTATCATTTCTGCCGGTTAGGTTAATGAATAACTGCTCATGCATCAAAACGGTCATCAACAAGCTCAGATCCAGCTAATTACCCTAGCATGAGCTCATATTCTGCTTGCTTTAAAGGACTATGCTCGAGAAGTGAAAACCTCATTAAGTTGTTTAACGCTACACTAAAATCTTTTTGAATGTTAAGACCAAGTATATGAGCCAGCGCTTTCTTTAAGCCTAAATGAGGGCTTTTTGAATTACTTGAACTTCCCTTAGAACAAGAATGGTAAATATTTTTATGTGCAGAAATGCTTTGCTACTGCATCACCAACACCTTTTAGGAAGATTTAAATTTAAACACATTTGGTGCACGAGGTTCTGTTGACTCAACATTGTCAGTGCTAGGTTTCGGCTCAACATTATTGGCGCCAGGTTTCGACTCAATATTGTCGGCACTAGATTTCTTCTTAGAATGGCTCGTTTTTTCTATATAACTTGGCAGAATGGAAGCTTTTTTAGGAAGCGCGTTTCTCAAGCTATTTTTTAACCCTTCTATTAACTTATAAAAACTAAATGATCTTTCCCCATGTAAGGTGGACTCTTTAGACTCGGTGAGCTTTTTAGGAGCAAGCGAGGCTATCTTTGCCTGACTTACACTTTGTTGAGATCGAATTGTTCGATTAAAAACTTGTTGTGGCGTGTAGGGCACCAACTTATTAGGTTTAAATTCTGCTTTAGATTTCGGATCTGTTATTGATTCATGCAGAAGATGCGCGGTTGTACTCGAACAATTCCATTTTCCTAATTTTTCATATTTAATATTAGCGCTTTGTAGCTTTCCACTTTCTTCTAAAATGGATGCAAGATGAATACCTGGTTTTTCTTTATCTTTTACCAAAGGCATTGCAATGCACATTGGCAAAAGACCATGTGTAACATGGCTTGAAATTTCTGATGGTATTGTGCTTTCAATTTGTTTAATTAATGAGTCGCTTACCGAAATGACAATATTGTTCGCCTGCAGCATCTTTGCTTTTTCGCCTTTTGAATAAGGCAGTTTAGGATTTCTTTTAATGTTAAAATTTTCGTTATTTAATTCTCTGTTGTAATTGGTAAGTTTATTATGGATATATAATACATTTCCAAGTGCCTGATCAGATTTTATTGAAAGTTCTTTAAGTTCTCTTTCCCTACCTCTATGCTTTCCTATTACAAAACCTGATCTACCTTCTAATTTAGCAGTTTTATCCTTAGCTATTTCCTCTTTTAATTTAGCTATTTCCTCTTGCAGATCTTTATATTCTTTTAAATTATTATCTATTATAGTTTGTATGGAATGTAAATCTATATTTAACGTTGAAGAGGACGCTTTGGCGTTCTTAAAACTTTCTGGCATGGGAGGTAGTTTAGCACTACTAAATCCTTTGGGAGAATGTGTTCTAATTTCAGGTCGTAGTCTGTAAAGGGTTCTTTGCCCTAGTGCTCCTCTTGCATTTCTTTTATCTGAAGTTTCATAAAGCGACTCTCCCAATTCATGATTTGTATATGTGGCTGGTACACCAAATCTTTGCCAGTAAATATCATCCTTTAAGCTAGCTAAGTGATGCTGTTCTCCACGCTTTTCAGCTGGCCAAAATGACCAATAAAACTCAAAAGTACCATCGGCATCATTTTTTTTGATCAAACTTTCTAAACCGGGATATTTTTGTTTTAGATCTTTTACTAATTTCTCATTATCTTCATCTATGGGAAAGAGCAATTGAATTGCTGCATGACCTACATCAAGTCCTTTAAATAAACTTTTAGCCTGTGGCCCTAAATCTGAGCGGTCATATTCAGCCCCCCAGACCATGACCTGAGCGATATATGGTGGTCCTACTTGTGACATAAGTGCCTCCACAAGACTTTTTAACAATAGGACCTTCACAACATGAAATAGTTCATGAATATTTAATTTTAGTAGCAGCACGAATTGAAAATGCCCAGTAAATTCAATTGGTTACTTGTATTAAAGGGTAGATTGATGTTATCGAGTTCCTGGCAAAACAAAAAATGGTGAACGATTTCTCTATTGGAAAAACTTCAGAATATGAAAGATTACGAAGAAAAAATGAGCTCATTTATCAAAGAATAAAACTGATAAAGCAAAGTGCATCTCATTGTTTACCTGTCTTGTTTTGAGATCCTTCAAGCACATATTCTTTAGTCTCTAGCTCAATTTGTAGAGGATATTTCAACAAACTTCACACAAGCCATCATAAAGCTTTTGCTGACATCAAAAAAGCATGAGGCATAAATTTCAACATATTTTAAATCATAATCAACTGATTATTTGAGCATTTAGGACTTGTACAAAGAGCTAAATTTATAAAACAACTGTTATAAATTGCAAAAAATGTTACCCAAATCACAACAAAAGATTAAACAAAAAACATAGAACCACTCTCTTTCTTATTTGTCAAAAACTCCGAATAATCTTTAAAGTTGTAAGATTTTTATATGAATAAAAATATAGTCCTGATGTTATCTTTATGCTGCACTATCCCCAACGCGTTAGGCAACGACATGCCAGATTTTTGTAAATCAGGTGCCTTTACCTGCCATAAGATCGATTCTAATTACATAGAAGCTTACCCAAATACAACGCCTTATGAGGAAAAAACAAGCCTATCGCATGATAACTATTACGATACGGGAGGCAGCAAACACTCTTCCAACCTTAGAAATACCATTGAAGTTGATTTGGAAAACCTTACTTGGAGCGCCTACGATGACACAGGCGAGTTAATTCGATCAGGACATGTTTCAGGTGGAAAAGATTATTGCCCCGACATTGACAGGGAATGTCAAACGGTCACTGGTACCTTTACAATCTATAGAAAAGAAGGTGAAGACTGTAAATCGACCCGCTTTCCTGTAGGAAAAGGTGGCGCTCCTATGCCCTATTGCATGTTTTTTCATGGCGGCTATGCCTTACATGGTTCTAATTCCGTACCAAATTACAATGCAAGCCACGGCTGCGTCAGGATGTCACCAGACGATGCACAATGGCTGAATGAAGACTTTGTACAAGTGGGATTAACGCAAGTTCAGGTTCATTATTAATTTTGCTAATTGATTGCACGAATCAAAAAATTATTGATTCAAAAATTTCGTTAGAGCTCTGCTGCTAAAAAATTTCATCTTTTAATGCTTGTTGTAATAAGATTTGCGCATTATTTTTTTCTGATGAAAACGTCCCTGTCATTTTACTCTTGGATGTCACTTTATTTTTGATCCCTTTATAGGGTTCTATTTCTCCTGCGCTGATTAGAAGAAACTACTGGAGAAGCAACTTCTTGAGCTCCTGTTGCCGGCGCAACTTTTTCAAGAATAAAATTCGCAAAACATGGGGTAAATCGATTTAGTGCGAGATTGGGGATCATTCCCAACTTCGCGTAAGTTTGTTCTGGTAATGTACCAAAGTAATCTTTTGATACGTTCCCCCACGGCGTAGAGATGATATCTGCAGGCAAAGCAATATCTGTGGCCAAAGATCGGGATCCAGTTCGAGGAAGAGGGATAAACCCGACCTCCAAGCAGGCTAGTTCTTCCGCATTAAATTGATTTTTCGGCAGATCTCCCCAAGGTGTATGAACCATACTTTCTGTCTCGTCTGTTTTTTGAACAGGCAAAGAATTAGCTCTAGATCGAGGTTGACGACGAGGGCCCAGATTTTGATATATAGCTTGTTGAGTGAGATAAGCCTTTGGAGTAATTTTTTTAGGCGTAGTATCTGGCACTGGTGGATGAATTGCCATTATTTTCGATAGCATTTCTGGATCTAGAACTGGAATGTTTAAACTATCGATTTGAATTTTATTATAAACGGATATATGCAACTTCGTTTCTTCTGGCAAATTTTTCATCGCTATAATAAGCACCCTGCTGTGCCCCATAAATTCTGCTTGAAAATTTTTTAGAATTTCTTGAAGTTCAGCCGAAATGTATTCATCCTCAAGTGCTATTTCGATTTTGGCTAAAATGTTTTTAACTTGATTATAAGTCGTAGCACATTTTTTACCATGATCTTTACCCCTAATTAATTTATCGGCGCTAATTTCATAAAGAGCTGATCCACTAATATGGTAAAAAAAAGTGCTCTCCCCCTCGCCTAGAGCATTGTGTTCAACCACTTGAGCATAAAGCGTACGTAAGCACTTGCGGATATCTGGAGCAAGCTGTCGAAGCTCGGGCGTATAAAATCTGTTGAGAGCAGAAATTAAAGACTCATCTGGCAGAGTGTTCATGATTAGAAAATCTAAACTTATATCTTTATCAACAACACTTTTATCATTGCCTATAATTTCTGTTAATTTTTCTCTGAGACCGAAGGCTATATCTTCATTTTGTTCTGTGATTGACTTTTTAGGTAGAGTTGAGACGAGCATTCATCACCTATCTTTTTGGTTTCAACTGGCTTCCGTGCTGTTTTCTAGAAAAAAATAAATTCTATATCTAATAGAGAAAATATTCAATGGTTATAAAACTAACCACGGCAGCACCGGGTTAGATAAGAAGAGATTTTGAACTTGAAATAGAACATAAAAAATGTCGATAAATTCTGCCTATTTAAACAAGCTGAATGCAATTCCGATTTTGGAACTATGATTTTTAGGTTAAAGCTAACATCAATTTTTTTGACTAATACGTGTCAAGTCGCCTTTACTGCATAAAGAACATTTGAACTATACCGTTTCTTGTCGAATTTCACTGCACATAACAACAAATGTTTAGTTAGAAAGGCGCGGATTAAACTCAGTCTCCGCTTTTGCTATCACAAGAGGAATTTGCGTATTCTCAGCTCTATTTATTTGCTTTTGATATAATAGAGTTAATGTCTTTTCCTGAGTTTCAAGAACTCTTTGTCCGTCACAATCTTTTACCTTACTTTTTAATTTTAATGAAACCAACAAGTTTGAAAAGCTTTGAATAACGCTTGAGGTTTCTGCCATGGGTATCATTGGACAAAAAATTGGTTTTACTGTAAACCCTTGTGCAGTAAGCAATTTCTGTAAATTCTCTTGCTGTGGATCAGCAATATGTCTTAAACCCACCACTACAAAACAACTATGTGCTTCTAACAATTTTCTAAGCGATGGCAGCCAATTTTTATTTCGCGCTTCACATTTTCCTTTATCAAGAACAGGATAAGATGTAATTTGCCTATTGTAAGCCTCTCGCATTTTTAATTCTTTTTTTAAATCAATAAGATGAACTGCATATTGTGCACTTAAATAACTTCTTATTTCTAAAAAAGCTCTTTTGGGGGAAGTTTGCAATAAATCTAAAATTTGAGTCACTTTCATCTTTAGCACTAAATAAATTAAATATTTATTATCAACTTGCTCTCCTGCCCCAGCTTCAAATATTTTTTGTTGCTCTTCCTTGGTTTCTAATGGAATACACTTTTTGTCCTGTGAAAACGCTTCTTCATGTAAGCGCTTTTCTATCGTCGTTTTACTCGACATCTTAGAAGAAATTGGTTTATTTAACTTTGTGAGATATTTTCTCATTAGATAGGTATTATAATGAAATCTTAAAGAGGTAAATGAACACCATAAAGTAAGAGACATAAAAAAGGTTTTTCTAAGCTGTATATCAATCATGATAGATAAAGATTTTATTACATCTGGGAATGTTTTCTTTTTTAATTCTTCTAAACTTAAAAAGGTCTCTTTTTCTCGTCTAAGTGAACTCTCGGCAAGATCGTTCCAGGGATAATTTTGATAAAATGTTAAAAGTTGCATTAAAACCTTAGTATCAGCTTCACTTTTCCCAAAAATTTTATCCAAACTCATGTCAAATCGATTGGATAATTCTTGATCGCTGGGTTGAATCTCATATATAAGGTGAGTTGCCTGTTTAAAGCCTTCGCTCGCTTCAGGAAAATAATGACACCATTGTGAATTCGCTAGATGGTTTACCCCAAATAGATAACTGGTTGGGCAACCTGGCTTGTCTACTTGATAGAATATCGGTGTTTTTACTTTTTTGCCAAAAAATCCTAACACATACTGCAACATTTTAGCCTCTTCAAAACATAACATGAGATTCTTGACAGATTAAATGATGGTTGAAAAAGGAAGAAAACCATCATTACATTTCTTCAAATATGTTTTATATTTTTAACATTACGACGATTCTGCTCTTTTAATCTAATCTAAATTTAAGCATAGCTGCTAATATATTTCTACCGGAAATCTACGTAAGCAAGCGTTCATCAATGATCCATTAGGGCCTGTTTCAAAACTTGTGGTGAGAATAATGGGTGATTTGAAATACTTAGCTAAATCAGCTCATGCTAATACATTGTTCTTAAATTTATCAGGATCAATATCACGTACCAGTGATAATAGGCCCGCTTGATGTTCTACCAACAATAAAGCAGCATTCTGCTTATCCAAACGAACATTAGGCTATTCATGATAATTCTCCTCTCTAAGTTCGGCGGCATCCTGCCGCCCTCAATTATCGGGCAATTTTGCCAAAACGACCATTATTAAAGTCTGTAATTGCTTGCTCAATTTGTTCCACACTGTTCATCACGAAGGGTCCGTAACCAATAACAGACTCATCAATTGGCTCCCCGCTTAATAACAATGCCTTCACCTCTCCTTCAGGTTCCAGCTGAATGCTACTTCCGGCGGCATCAAATACCACCATTTGCGCTTCATTTACCGTATCACTTCCATTCACGCGTATACTTCCGCGCAATACGACAAGGATGGTATTCCAATGCTCTGGTAATGCGAGCTCTGTGATGCCGCCATCAGTCAAGTGCAAGTCCCATACATTCATCGGTGTAAAGGTATGAGCGGGTCCCTTACGGTCAGCATGCTCGCCTGCAATGACGCGCAATGTGCCTGCTGCATTAGGCAATGACACTTTGGGAATATCCTTAGCAAGCAAAGCTTGATACCCCGGTGGCGCCATCTTATCTTTAGCAGGTAAATTCACCCACAGTTGTGCCATCAGCAACGTCCCACCCTTTTTGGTAAAAGCATCAGAATGAAACTCTTCATGCAAAATGCCGCTTGCGGCTGTCATCCATTGGACATCTCCTGGTCCAATCGTGCCGCCCTGTCCAGTTGAATCACGATGTGACACTTCACCTTCATAAACGATAGTCACTGTCTCAAAACCACGATGCGGATGCTGCCCCACTCCACGTGGATGTAAAGCAGGCGAAAAATGCATGGGGCCAGCAAAATCTAATAACAGAAACGGGCTCACCTGTTTACCATGACTGTGATAAGAAAAAATTGAGCGTACTGGAAAGCCATCTCCCACCCAATGTTGGTGTGGGGGGCTATAGATACCGAGTATGCGTTTCATGGTTACCTCCTATGTAGCCCAAAACGGGCTAACCAATACAACTAGTATTGACCTGGGACGATAACTTGTGTAGATAGTAAAAATTCACTACAGCGTTCTATTTAGTGAACGATAAACCATTATGCAAGATTTAAATGATCTCTATTATTATGTACAGATCGTCGATCATGGCGGTTTTGCTCCTGCCGGACGTGCCTTAGGTATACCGAAATCTAAGCTAAGTCGGCGCATCGCCCTACTTGAGGAACGACTTGGCGTTCGCCTCATTCATCGCACTTCTCGGCGTTTCTCTGTTACTGAGCTGGGGCATGCCTACTACACACACTGCAAAGCCATGCTGGTGGAAGCAGAAGCTGCTCAAACTGTGATTGAATCTGCTCATACTGAGCCTTGTGGCACTATTCATCTATCATGCCCAATTGCTCTATTACACGCTTGTGTCGGCGCAATCTTGGTAGACTTTGCCATTAAATATCCACAGGTTAATATTCAACTTAATGCTATAAACCGCCCAGTTGATGTCCTAGCAGAAGGAATAGATATCGCCTTAAGGGTACGTCCTTTGCCGCTAGAAGATAGCGATCTTGCCTTTCGCGTATTGGCACATGCGAGTCAATGTCTGGTCGCTAGTCCTAAATTAGTTAAACAATTTGGCGCACCAACGGTTCCCGCCGATTTATCTGCTTGGCCTAGCCTGAGTTATGGCTCGTCGCAAAAGCCTGTGTGGAAACTTCAAGGAGAAAATGGAGCAAAAGCTGAATTGCATCATGTTCCTCGCTTTGTAGCAACGGACATGATGATTTTACGCGATGCTGCCGTTGCTAATATTGGAGTGGTACAACTCCCAACGATGCTGGTTCACGAGCAACTTGCTGATGGCACACTCGTACGACTCCTTCCAACCTGGAACCCACGTCACGAAGCAATTCATGCTGTTTTCCCTTCGCGACGAGGACTGGTATCGTCCGTACGAGCATTGATCGATCATTTAGTAACAGCATTTGAGAATGTAACCATAAATTGATTGACGTGATCGTGCATCTTTTATCTTAGATCATCTCGGCTAAAATTCTTTTTCATTTGAAAAATAAGCAATTTGTTACGCTTATAAAAATCTATAAACTCTTTTATTGGCATTGCTTTTGCAAATAACCATCCTTGTCCATATTCAACATCATACGTCTCTAAATAGTCAACTTGTGCTTGAGTTTCCACTCCTTCAGCAACAATTTTCATTTTCAATGCTTTAGCCATTCTAATAATTTCTGAAGCTACAACACTAGTTGTAGCCCCCATATTAAGTGAACGAACAAATATCTTATCAATTTTGAGTATATCCAAAGACAATTCTTGTAAATAAGATAAAGTCGAATAGCCAGTTCCAAAATCATCTATTGCTATCGAGTGACCTAGATCATGAGCTTCTTTGATTGACTGCTTGGCAGCATGAACATCCATAAATTCACGCTCAGTGACTTCAAGCCATATTTGATTGGGATGGATGTCAGTATTTGAGATGGCTTCTTTTATAACTTTTAGGATGCGTCCTGTCTTTAAGTCATTTGCTACTATATTAATCGCCACATGCAATTGCCTATCTGTACTAAGCAAGTCTCTAAAATCATTGACAATAATTGCGATAACTTGATCTGTTATAGCCTGGATCAAATTATTTTCTTCCGCCACAGAAACAAATGAATCAGGAGGAATTACGGTACCATCAGGGCGTTGCCAACGCATTAACGCTTCCACGCCAACGCACGCACCTGTTTTAAGTTCAATCAAAGGTTGATAATGAACTATAAATTCATGACGAGTCACTGCTGTTTTTAGCTCACCCAAAGTTGAAAGTCGGCGCCGCAAAGCCCATACAATGATAACTGCAACCAATGTAGTCATCAATAAACTAAAGGGAAAAAATAGGATTAGTTCATCGTACCATCTATTCACAAGAGAGCGTCGAGATTGCATCACGACAGCGCTAAGATCTGGCATTTTTGAAATAGCGACAAGTTCATTATGCTGCATGAACACATTATTATTTTTCAATAGATTTTTTACTAATGAAAGGTCCGGATTATTCAAGGTACTTAATATGTGTCCATCTCTCGTGACGACAGCTATCTTGATATATGAATCGACAATAATATCTGTGAGTCGCATTGGATCAATTAATATAATGTAATTATTATATCGCAAAGCAATTTCATCATAATCTTCTATCTTTAAGCGCTGCATATTAAAAATAATTTCCAAACCATTTGATAGCGCATGACGGCTAGAAGGAATTTGCAATTTATTATCTGTCAATTCATACGCGCTACATTTAACAATGCCATTTTCAACATATTCCACTTCATCAAAGGCATGTAAATGAGAATTTGCTTGACGCATCAGCGCAATATGCTCTTTTGAGCAAGGAGTAAAACTCATCGCTTCAAAAGATTTCATCACCTGATAAGATTCTTGAAATAAAACATGGGTTCGATGAACTGTTAAATCTGCCAAACGAGATAGTTCTTTATATTGTATTTGTTCAGTCCATATCCATGAAAAATACAAGGTAATAGCGAATGAAAGCATTGCGCCAATAGTTGAAAGAATAAAAACGGACAAGAAATTTCTGTGATTCATTTATCCTTGCCATTATGAATGGTTTTTTATCCTGAATTTTGATAATGATATACTTAACATTTTGAGACCTTCTTCTTACATTCTACTTCTGCTTTTCAAAGAGTGTGATTACTCTCTATTCATTTTCTTTGGCTTCTAAGGTTTGGTGTTTATTTATAAAAAAAAGTTCTATCTCTATTGCCAGTAGGTCAAAGTATTTTTGCTTTAAGAATGGGAGATGCAAATATTGTAAATTTATTATCTCGCTCCAACACTATTACGAAGCATATACAAGTAAAACCGCAACAAAACACAAAAGAACATTCTTTTATAATCAAATCATTTCAGGAGCCATCTTAAATTTCTATACCAGTCGATATTTTACTTTACGCGTCTTTTCTTCTTGAGCCTTTGGTAATTTTCGAGAATGTTGAGAATAACTCAGGGTGAATATTTTAGGATTTTCAACTAAGTTTTCATCATATTTTTCTTTTGCAACTCGGTTAGTTTCTTTAATTGTTTTTTTAATAGAGATTTTTTCTTGATCTTTGAAGCTATCAAAACAGAAATAAGTAGAAAATTGTTGATGTAATAATTGATACAAATCTTGATAAATCCTTCCAAAACTTGCACCAGCGCTAGACCAAGCAAATAAGCCGGCCAGCAATGTTGCCGCCATATTAGGAATAGAAGACATCCCATTCATGCAACGAATTAATTGCCAGGAACCATACCAAGTTAATAAAGAGCTACAAGCTAAAATTGTGACAACAAGAAAATTCAAGGAAAATTTATGTAAAGAAAATTTTCCTTGTTTGGCATAATGCCCAGAAGTAAGTCTATCTAACCAAAGACCAAGAAGTAATAAGCGTCTCTCTGGTCCCCCTGCAATATCCGCGTAACTGGTGAGCAATTTACTTAAGCCAAAAATAGAAAATAAAAGGAGAGACCAACCCCATCCTATCATCGTTACCAAAGTGCTAACAGTTAACCCTACTGTTAAAGTAAAAGTCACTATCATTCCTATCCAAGGAAGATTTCTTGCAAAAAAAGAAAGATAATTTCTTTCAATTTTAATTTTCAAATCATAGGTGGTAATAGAGGCTTTTAACTTAGTATAATCTTTTATGATGTAGTTTAAGTCTAATTCTGAAATATTAGGTGGCAAGGTGATTTTGTTGTGCAACAACTCATTATACAAGCCCTCTACAAATTGCTTAGTTTTTGATAATGACAACGGAATAGCACCTGGTCCGTGTAATTTATGATACTGAGCGAGTTGAAGAAGTTTATGTCTTAAAGATTGTTTAATGGAGGACTGCAAAATAGAAGGAATGACACTCTGAATGCAGCTTAGCTCAGGAATATAGCAGATATTTTTATTAGTTTGCTCTTCTTTCCATTCACAAACAATAATATTTCGATTTAAATAACGCATCAAATAACTTTCTTCGCAAAGGTATAAATTTTAAGTGTACGAAGGCTAGCATAGAAAGTTAGGGATAACAAATGTTAAGTTATATTTAATTTGGGCAACTGCAAAAATGCTATCAAACATCAGCATTTACACTGAAATAAATGCAGTTTTACTAAAGGTCTCTAACGTGCTCTTCACTTAAAGATAAAATTTCTTCTTTGCTTAGATTTTCTTGATCCCATGCTTTTACTTGCGAACTGTAAAGTTAATATTGAATATTACTTTAGCTAAAGATACTCTTGTAAAATTTTTGCTAAATATTCAAATTTAACAGGTTTTGGCACATAAGCATCAATTCCCGCTTCTAAGCATCGCTCTTCCATTCCAACTAAACCATTTGCAGTAAGAGCTATGATGATTTTCTTTTCTAATTTATTTTGCTCTTCTAATTGACGTATTTTCCTTGCCGCAGTCAAACCGTCCATTCCTGGGATATGACAATCCATTAAAATAAGTTGATAATTTTTTTGTTCAATTGCATTCAGTGCTAGTTCTCCTGAATTTGCAATATCAATTTGTTTGCAACCGAATGATTTCATCAAATTATAAGTAACTGTTTGATTTAATTCATTATCTTCAACAATTAAAACATCAATAGGAAAATAGGGAGTCTCATTTTGCGATATTCTATTTTTGGATCTTCTTAATGCTGAGGCTGTTCGTGCTAATAGTTCCGCAGGAGAAAATGGTTTCGTTAAGCAATCATCAGCACCTATATCTACACTCCATGTTTCAGATTGATCGCTTGTTTTAGCTGTAATGAGGATCACAGGGATATGTTTAAGAGAAGCATCAGCTTTGATCTCTTTAGTAAGCTCATATCCATCCATAATTAGCATCATGACATCAGAAAGGATCACAAATGGTTTGTATTTTTTGGCAGCTGCTAACGCCGCTTTACCATCTGTTGCTTGAATAATATTATAAAAAGGTTCTAGCAAAGAAAACATATACCCTTGCATATCTTCATTGTCATCTGCAATTAAAATAAGAGGCTTTCCTGCTATATTATCAACATCAGAGCACGCTTCAAATTTAGAACCACCTATATTTAACTGTGGATCCATCTTAATGGCTGATGCCGCATTTAATTTATCCTCATTCTCTGATAAACATGCTTCTTCTATTGGCAATTCTATTATGAAGGTTGTTCCTTTACCTTCCTGACTTGCCACTGTTATGTGACCATTTAAAAGTTGGACAAATTGATTTACCAATGCAAGCCCAATCCCTGTTCCTTCATATGCCCGGGTACAGGAGCCATCAACTTGATAAAAGCGCTGAAAGAGATCTCCTATTTTATCCTCAGGAATGCCAATCCCGGTATCTTTCACCACCAATTGCACTGTACCACTATTTTTTTGCAAAGAAACCCATATTTCTCCACCTTCTGGTGTAAATTTGAGTGCATTGCTGATTAAATTCATGGTGATTTTATCCAGTATTTTTCTATCTATAAGCATCAAAGGCAAATCGGCGCAAGGTGAAAATGTTAAATTTAATTTTCGTTCGATAGCCAACCCCTTAGCATCGAACACAAGCTGTTCTATTTGTTTATTCAGATCTACCAAATGTTTTTGCACGCTCATCTTGCCTGCTTCAAGCTTTGAAAAATCCAACACATCATTAACCAAATTGTACAATCGATGCGCATTACGTTGCATTCTTAATAAATTATCCCGATGTTGTGGCGCAATTGAATCAAGATTGCTTAAGATGTTTTCCAGCGGCCCCATGATTAATGTCAATGGGGTGCGTAGTTCATGTGTGACATTGGCCAAGAAATCAGATTTAAGCTTATCCAACTCAGTCAATTTATTATTACGCTCTTCCGCTAAAGCTAGCGCATTTTGTGCCTCTTTGGCCTTTAAAGTTTCTAGCTCTAACTTCAGCGCTTTAGCTTGAAGCTGTTCACTGATAAAATTGAGTGTCAAAGGAAGTTTAGTGATAATGACAACAAGCGTTGCTAATGAAATAATAGCCGTTGCCAATTTTATCAATGTTGCAAAATTGTAGATGGGATACCAAAAAACAATCGCATCAATAAAATGCGTCGAGCCACAAAAAAAGATAAATGCAGCAAACAGATAAAAAATGTAATTTAACTCAAGTTCTGTGGTTTTTAATTTGGTTCTATAATACAGTATACTAATGGGTATTCCGACGTAGGCTAAAAAAATTAGCAAATCAGAAGTGATATATGTCCAGCCAATTGATCGTGCCCAATGCCCACAATGCCAGCGAGCCGGGTATTGTGAAATATCAAATAGAAAATCTAATGCTGGGAGCGACATTCTTTAAACCCCTCTAGTATATCCAGTCATAAAGGGAGCTTTAGGTATAAAAAGGATAGACTATAATCCCATTTATTTGCGCTGATGAATGCGCAAGAAGATTTTCATAGATTCTAAATTTTCATTTTTTGATTATGAAATTTTTAAAAATCTTATCATAATTTTCTTTTAATAATTCTTGTCGCCTCGCTCTCCTTTTCTTTCTCAAAATTGGTGCGTCTCCCCTGTTTTTTTTCTTTATATTTTCTCTTTTCTTGTAATTCTGGCTTTGACTTATCGTTGATGCTTTTTTCTGGCGTTTTAATCGGTGCTTTCTTAGTCATCGTCATCTCCTCTTAAATGTGGCAAAGATTGTTTTAATGATAAAAATGATTCCCAAGGATCACTTTTGATTCGACTTAATCGTTTTTTTAGATTGTCGATAGTGTACTGTGCAGATTTAATTTTGGGTGTTAACTCTTGCCAAGACAATGGGGTAGAAACAGGAGCATTTTCGCTGGCCCGGGTAGAGTAAGGCGCAACAGCAGTTGCACCTCGCTTATTTCGCAAGTAATCGATAAAAATTTTACCTACTCTTTTGGACTTAGACATTGTATCAATATATTTTTTAGGATATTTAATGGCTATATATTTTGCAAAAGCTTGTGTAAATACAAAAACATCTTCCCATTCGTAAAGCCGCTTAATTGGAATGCAAAGATGCAATCCCTTACCCCCAGTCGTTTTGACAAAAGAGGTTAAGCTGTAATTTTCTAATTCTTCCTTGAGCGTAAACGCAGCATTTACTACCTCTTTCCACGTCACACCTTCTCCTGGATCAAGATCAAAAGTTATTAGATCAGGCTTCTCAATATTATCAATTCTGCACCCCCAGGTATGAATTTCTAATACACTCATTTGCACTAAACTTAGCAAACCTTTAATATCTTTAATATAAAGATAATTTTCTTTATCCGTTGATTTTTTTGTTTCAACAGCATAGATGCCTGACAATTTTGTGTTTTTAGGTAGATGCTTTTGGTAAAACCTTTCCCCATCGATGCCATCAGGACATCTTAGTAATGTAAGGGGGCGTTCAATTACATACGGTAAAATCCAATCTTGAATATCTTCATAAAATTGAGCGAGTTGAATTTTTGTAATATCTTGCCTAGGATAAAGGACCCTATCTGGATTCGTAATTTTATGATCGGCTTCGTTTTTAATTTGATGTGACAAACCGTTATTTGAAGATAAAATTGATTTTTCTTCTTCTTTAACGATCTCTTTAGGCTGTTTATCCGATCTTTGTCCTTTGAAACTAGGATGGCGAAGTACACCTTCGTCAGTCCACTCTGTAAATTCAACTTCAACAACTATCTTTGGCTTCACCCATGAAAGTAAATCATTCATAGGTGGTGGCTCACTAAAGGGACTTTTTACCGTTTTATATTTGCTTAATAACGCATACAATTTTCTCAAGGTGCTATCAGTAAATCCTGTTCCTACACGCCCACAGTATACTAGCTCATCTTGTGAGTAATATCCCAAAAGCAAGGCACCAAAATGACCTCTTTCGCCTTGAGGTTTGGTCATGCCTCCTACGACAAACTCTTGTCTGTGGCTACATTTAATCTTCAACCAACTCTTGGTTCTTTTTTCTACGTATTTACTATCAATATTTTTTGAAATAACCCCTTCAAAACCCATCTCACAAGCTACTTCAAATACCCTTTCACCAGAACCCTTAACATGATCACAATAACGTATTAATTGTGTATTTTTTGGTAATATTTGCTTCAAAATTTCCTTACGCTTCACTAAAGGCAGCATACGTAAATCAAACCCCTGATAAAAAATCAAATCAAAAACATAATATACCATCTGTGCTTTTACATTTTTATTTAGTACATTTTGTAATAGCTGAAAACTCGGTCGACCAGCATGATCTATAGCGACAATTTCTCCATCTAATATGGTGTCAGATAAATTTAGGTTTGTCATTTCATTGGCTATCGATTTGAATTTTCTTGTCCAATCCTTTTGTCCTCGTGTGACTAACTTTACTTTATCAGTAACGAAACATAACAGACGATAGCCATCCAATTTCATCTCATGAAGCCATTCTTTACCTTTGGGAGGCGTTTTCGTTAAGGTTGCTAATTGAGGATGAATTTCTACAGGAAGTTCGCTTTGCGTAAGGGATAATTGGCTTAAATCAGGTAGAGTATTTTCGTTTTTTTTTATCTTATTTCTTTTTGCTTTTGAATTTTTAGCAATTTCAGCTATATTTCTGCCCGATAATACACTTGTTTGTTCCTGCTCAACAATGTTGTATTCCATGAGCGGATGGGCATATTCATCTTGAACCTTTATCAATAGCCAATTTTTCGGATCAGTTTTAATTTGAACAAGTTTCCATTTTCCCTTTAATTTTTCGCCATATAGATAAAAAGCAACATCCTCATTTTTATTTTTTTTATCTTCTTCTACTTCTTCCCATGTGCCATTATCCCACACCATCACCGCACCTGCCCCATAATGCCCCTTGGGGATATTTCCTTCAAAATCGGCATATTCTATAGGATGATCTTCCACATGAACGGCAAGTCTCTTCACTTTTGGATCAAGGCAGGGGCCTTTTGGCACAGCCCAGCTTTTTAATACACCATCTACTTCAAGACGAAAATCATAATGCAAATGACTTGCAGCATGCATTTGAACCACAAAAATACGGCGCTTACCAGATTTTCTTTTTTTACCTTTTGGCTCTGGGGTATGTTCAAAACGTCTTTTCTCATGATAGTGCCGCAACTTCATGTTTCAGTTATTTTCCTTTTGCCTTCTTATTTTTAGGATCGGTTGACTTTTTTCCTTTTCTCTTAGACGCTTTGACAGATGTTTTACTTGGCTTCTTTTGTTTAAGGCTCTTTTGCAATAATTCCATAAAATCGATTACATTAGAACGTTTCACTTCAGGCTCTTCAACATGCTTGATAGATTTCTTGCCGCCACTGGCTATCTTTTCCTCTATCAATTTCATGAGATCTTCTTTGTATTCATTCATATATCTTTTAGGATCCCATTTTATTGTCATCGTTTCAACCAATTGTTTTGCAATATCAAATTCTTTTTTAGTTATTTTATAATTACTAACAGGTTCATCAGGAACATCCATCTCTGTTGGTTTTCTGATTTCTTGAGGATATCGGAGTGTATTGACAACAATAGCAGAACCTTGCGCGATCACTGCGGCTAGATATTGATGCGAACGGATCATAATTCGTGCGATACCTACTTTATGCGAATTTTTCAATGTTTCGCGCAAGAGCACATATCCTTTTTCACCCCGCTTATCAGGCAGAAGGTAATAGGGTTTCTCGAAATACATGATATCTAGTTCTTTTAAATCAATAAAATCCTCAATTTCTATCGCTTTCAAATTTTCTCTGGCAATTTCACCAAAATCATCTTCAGTTAAAACTGCATAAGTACCAGGTTCATATTCATATCCCTTTACAATATCTTCCCATGGTACTTCTTTGCCGGTTTCTTCATTAATCCTAAGGTATTTGATTCCACCTAAATTATGTTTATCTAACATTTTAAAATGAACATCTTCTTGTGGCTTTTCTGCAGAATAAAGGATGACAGGAATATTGACCAAACCAAATGTAATATAACCTTTCCAAATGGAACGACGATCGCTAGTAAATTTTTCTTTAGACGAGGATTTCTCTTTGCTTGAATCATGTTTAGCGCTTCTAGATGTAGTTGTTTGTTTTTTCTTTGCCATTGGTTTTACCTGCTTCTAGACTAAAATAATTATCCATTAATAACCTCGCCTCCGTTAGGGTATAGCACTTGACATATAGGAAGAATCATCTGAGGCTAAAAAACGTAGTAAGGTGCAATTGCAAAAACAAGTGCAATTCCTCTTCCTGTTCTACTATATCCTCCTGTAATTATTGCTACTTTTCTCTGAAGTTTTTCACTTGAACGATAATGTGGATCAATTGATTCAGGTAACGGCCGCATTTTCGATTGAATGCCAGGCCAGATTGACGATTTTGATGCTGTTTTGGTAAATGCTTTGACATAGATCTACCCAATTTAACTACTTATTACTTGATCTTATAATAGTTAACTCTACTGCCGGAAGTACCTGATTTTGACTTTTTTTTATTTTTTACGGAACCGCATAGATACAATAAATGAACAAACTGTAGAGGATTTATAAATTTATTATTAAAATTATCAGTATTTTGACCGTTCATCTTTTCTATAATTTTAGTGAGTATCCTTGTAAAGAGGTGATGCATGAGTAGATTATCGATCGTAAAAATAATTTCCATCGCGATTTTTATGGTTTCAACGCCTTTCGCATTTGCTTATGGCAATTCACAAACTTTAACTGACGGTAATACAACCCATAGTGAAAGAGCAGACAGCGCTATTACAGCTGAAATCAAAGCAAAATTCTTGAAAGAAAAATTGTTTGGTGAAAAGGATGTAAGTGCGATGACAATAGGTGTAGAAACCAATAACGGCATTGTTCGTTTAACAGGTACTGCAGAAAATAATGCTCAAATAAAGAATGCAGAAAAATTGGCGACTTCAGTATCAGGTGTTAAAAAGGTTTTGAACGATGTCACTGTAAGCGATATACATAACCAATAGAACTGTTTGTTCTAGTAAGGAGGTATTATGGGACGCGCATCCACTGTAGTAAAGGCTCAAGACGAAGTTGTCGGTATCGACGTTAAAAACAATACCGGCGATACGTTGGGAAAGATTGAAGAAGTCATGCTAGACAAAATATCTGGACAAGTTGCTTATGTAGCATTAGATTGCGGCTCTTTTCTGGGTATAGGCGGTAAACTCTTTGCACTGCCATGGAATGCTCTGCACTATGATGCAGCTAATCACTGCTTCATCGCCAATATCAGCAAAGAACGGCTACAAAATGCAACTGGTTTTGATAAGGATCATTGGCCTGCTCAAGCTGATACAGCATTGGCTGCCTAGCTAGTTCAATCTTGTTAGAGTGTATAAGACCAAAAGAGACAGCAATCCATTGCCGTCTCTTTTGCTATGATAATTCTAGTGATATCCATTTTGTTCTAAAAATTTATCAATTTCCTTTTCTATGCGATCTTTTTGGTAGCCATATTTTTGTTGAATCAAACCACCAAGTTCTTCCCTCGTCCCATTCAGACGCGTAATTTCGTCTTCGGTTAATTGACCCCATTGTTGTTTCACTTTACCTTTCATTTCATGCCAATGGCCTTGTACGATATCTTTATTCATACTAACCTCCACTTAAAATGGATACATTACACTTTGTTTTGCTTTACGCCCTCTTAACATAGTCCAGCATTTCCTGTGCAAATTTATAAATTTAAAAAATGACTTAAAATCAAACAATTACCTAAAAATATAACCTCCTGGATGCATTTTGTTGTATAATTTACTGGTTATTTTGAGGAAAGATGTAAATCGATGTCTTTTAGCGTGCTTGATAGTTTAGACTGGGCCCATCCCTTAGTGAAAGAGTGGTTTATCCAATCATTGGGTTATCCCACTGAACCACAGCAACAAGGATGGCCGTCCATCTTAAAAGGAAAAACTACCCTTATCTCTGCGCCTACAGGCTCAGGTAAAACATTAACTGCTTTTTTGGCCTGCCTAAATGAGCTGATAGTGAAAGCTGTCAATGGTCGGCTCTGCGATGAAACAGAAGTTTTATACATTTCTCCTTTAAAAGCACTTGGTAATGATATACAAAAAAATCTCATGAAACCGCTTCATGAAATTACTACTTTAGCCAAACAACACAATATAGTCCTACCAGATATTCGAGTTGCTGTCAGAACAGGAGATACACTGGCGAAAGAGCGGCAAAAAATGCTCAAAAACAAGCCACATATTCTCATTACTACGCCTGAATCTCTCTATATTTTACTCACAGCTGAAAAAAGTCGGGATATGCTAAAAACGGTTAAAACCGTTATTGTAGATGAAATTCATGCAATAGCACGTGATAAACGCGGAGTTCATCTCACGTTGTCCCTTGAGCGTTTAGAAGCGCTTACGCTGCAATCACCAGTACGCATCGGACTATCTGCAACACAAAAACCCCTGACGGAAATTGCACATTATCTGGCAGGCACTAACCGTCCTATACCAACCATTATAGACATAGGACATGCACGCCATCTTGAGCTTTCGATTGAAGAGCCTCATCTTCCCTTAGGAGCCGTCGCTTCAAATGAAATGTGGGATGAAATTTATGAGTCTCTTGCCACAATTGCCAAACAAAATCGCTCAACTTTAATTTTTACCAATACGCGCAAATTAGCCGAACGTATTGCACACCACCTCTCTGAGCTTATAGGAGAAGGATTGGTAAGTGCGCACCATGGTAGTTTGTCACGAAAACTGCGCTTAGAGGCGGAAACAAAACTTAAGAATGGCGATTTAAAAGCACTTGTTGCTACAGCATCCTTGGAATTGGGTATTGATATCGGCAGTATAGACGTTGTTTGTCAAATTGGCTCGCCACGCGCCATTGCTGCTGGGTTGCAACGTGTTGGGCGTTCTGGACACTGGCACGGCGCTATCTCCAAAGGTCGATTTTTCGTCACGACACGTGATGAGCTTTTAGAATGTGGCGCATTGATCCATGCTATTCGTCAAGGTGAGCTTGATCAACTCATTATTCCTAAAGAATCGCTTGATATCTTAGCACAGCAAATTGTTGCAACCTGTGCAACTGGAGAATGGGAAGAGGAGGCACTTTTTAAGCTCATCAAAGGCGCTTATCCTTATCGAGAACTGACAAGAGACAATTTCGAAGCCATTATCTCCATACTTTCTGAAGGCATTGCAGGATCCCGTGGTCGCTATGGTGCCTATTTGTATCATGATAAAGTCAATAAACGGATAAAAGGCCGACGAAATAGTCGACTTGTTGCTATTACAAGTGGTGGCGCTATTCCAGAAACCGGACTCTTTACTGTCATTGCAGAGCCAGATGGAATGATGGTAGGGACTTTAGATGAAGATTTTGCAATTGAAAGCAACAGCGGTGATGTTATCTTGCTTGGTACAACCTCCTGGCGAGTGAATCGCATTGAGAGCTGGAAAGGCCGTGTTATCGTTGAAGATGCGCATGGTTCTGCGCCAAGTGTACCTTTCTGGCGTGGAGAAGCACCTGCTCGCACTGAAGAATTATCCCTTTACGTTTCTTTGCTTCGAGAAAAAATTGAATCGTTTTTAAGTGATACTTCAGATCAATCACTGATGGCAAAAGAATGGTTGATACAAAATTGTTGTATGAGCGATAAAGCAGCAAATCAACTTATTACCTATCTGAACGAGGGTCGAAAAGTTTTAGGCGCTATTCCTACGCAAAAAACCCTTATTGCAGAGCGCTTTTTTGATGAAAGCGGCGGTATGCAGTTGATTATCCATTCCCCTTTTGGGGCAAAAATAAATAAAGCATGGGGATTAGCTTTACGCAAACGGTTTTGTCGTTCATTTAATTTTGAATTGCAAGCTGCCGCTACAGATAATGGCTTAAATATTGCTTTAGCTGAACAACATAGTTTTCCCTTATCGGACGTATTTCAGTTTCTACATCCCAATACAATTAAGGAAGTACTCATCCAAGCTGTTTTACAATCTCCGGTGTTCAACACACGTTGGCGTTGGGTAGCAACACGTTCTCTTTCTATTGTGCGCTTTAGAAATTCAAAAAAATTACCCCCCAATATTCTACGGATCTTGGCCGATGATCTACTCGCCGCAGTCTTCCCTGACGCTGCAGCCTGCCAGGATAATCTAGGTGGGAAAGATGTCGAATTACCTGCCCACCCATTTATTGATGAAACCATGAAAGATGTCCTTACAGAAGCTTTAGATTTAGAAGGACTTATAGAATTATTAAAGAAAATCCAAAATAACACTATCACTTGCTTGGCTATCGATACACCGCTTCCTTCCGTTTTTTCACATGAGATATTAAATGCAAATCCTTATGCATTTTTAGATGACGCCCCCCTAGAGGAAAGACGTGCAAGAGCAGTAGAAATGCGTAGGGTTTTACCTGAGTCGGTGTTAAAAGAGGTAGGAAAGTTAGATCAAAATGCTATCAAGTTGGTACAAAAACAAGCATGGCCTGATATACGTGATGCCGATGAGCTACATGATTTACTACAATCTTTAATTGCAATTCCCGAGGAAATGCTTAGCGAATGGCGTTTGCACCTGGAACATCTTATAAAAACAAATCGAGTCACATCTACCAAAATTAAGGAAAAAGTATTTTTTGTTGCGGCCGAAAAAATCAAACGGGTTATAGCCATTTATAACAATCCACATTTTGATAAAAAATTAGTCGAAATAGAAAAGGAGTCTCCTTCTCAAGAAGAGGCTCTCGTCGAAATGATACGTCATTGGATGCTCCATCTAGGACCTACTACCGAACGCGAACTAAATGAAATATTAAATGTAGATACCAGTTTAATCTCGTATAGTTTATTAAAACTTGAATCTAGCGGCATGATACTTCGTGGACGCTTTCGCACTAGCATAAATGATCCGCTAGAGTGGTGCGAACGTAGGCTCCTTTCCCGCATTCATCGCCTCACTGTTGAAAAACTACGTAAGGAAATCGAGCCTGTTACTGCTGAACAATTTATGAACTGGCTTCTAAAATGGCAACATGTTGCAACCGGTACACAATTGCAAGGTGAGCAAGGTCTCATTGAGATTATTCATCAGCTACAAGGATTTGAAATTCCTGCTAATGCTTGGGAAACTCAAATTTTCAAAAAACGGCTTCAAGAGTACGAAACATATTGGCTTGATAATTTATGTTTAAGCGGACGAATAGGATGGGGCCGATTGTCTTTACATCCTGCCACATTAGAAGACGATAAAAGCATTGTTCCGCGTAGTGTTGCTCCCATCACATTTTTTATCCGAGAGGGATCTGACTGGATGCCAGAAGATAATCATTTTGCAACCTTAGAAGATCTGAAATCACTTTCACATGTTGCTAAACTTATCTATGATTTTCTAAAACAACGCGGCGCCTCTTTTTTTGCTGAAATTGTCCGTGGCGTTGGTCGATTGCAAGCAGAAGTTGAATCTGCTTTATGGGAACTATCTGCTGCTGGTGTGGTGACAGCAGATGGCTTTGATAATTTACGTGCGTTAATTAATCCCAAACGCCGTGCCGATAAAAGAGCAAGGCGTATGCAACTTCACTATGGTGGGAGATGGACTTTGCTATACCATAATCACCCTGTTGATCCTCTTGTACGCATCGAAGCTATCTGCTGGATGTTGCTAAAACGCTACGGTATTGTTTTTAGAGATCTTATTATTCGAGAAAAAAATGTACCTAGATGGCGAGATCTATTAATGATGTTTCGACGCCTGGAAGATCAGGGCGAGATCCGTGGCGGACATTTCATCAAAGGTTTTATCGGTGAACAATTTGCATTACCCTACGCTATTGATTCTTTGCGTGCAACAAAACGCCAGCCTTTAGCAGAAGAATTATCGACCATTGCTGCAGCTGATCCCTTAAATTTAACGGGGATCCTTTTTCCTGGAAATCGTGTTTCAGGATTTTCTAATAAAACGTTGTTTCTCAAAAATGGTCAATTTTCAGTTAAACCTTAATCCATTATCACACATCATCGTCTGACATGTGATCAGCATCAAACATAGGATCGGGTCGACGTTTCATTTCCTCTTTACGTAAAATTGCAGCCTCTTTTTTATCTTTAGGTGTTTTAATGGTACTTTCATGCTGTTTTTCTTTCGTCTCATTTTTATCAGATTTTTTGTTGCTCTGCTTTGTCATTTTATCTCCCGGCTTTGCTTTTAAGCATCATAACCCTTAATGGATTCTTGCTACGTGCTTTTTAATAATCACATTTTGGAAGATGATTTTTTAGGTACCTTTGCACCCTGTTTACGTGCTTTAGATAAACCTATTGCTATCGCTTGCTTGCGTGATTTAACTTTATTCTTGCCGCCAGGACCACTTTTGGCTTTTCCACGTTTAAAGTCATGCATTTCTTTTTTCACTGCTTTCTGAGCTGCTTTACCATACTTTTTCGCTGCCATTTTAAACCTCCTCTCGTATCAAGATATTACGCTCATTTTTATGAAAGCTTTTTTATTGCTTTATCTTCTAATTTTGCCAAAGCGTCTTCTAATTGTGTAAGCGCTGATTCAATCTTTTTTCTTAATGATGGCGTTAATATCCCTAAGCCAGATTTTTTCATTCCTTTTTTAGCAGAAGATTTTTTTGCTGGGGTTTTTTTAGGTTTTTTATTGGGTGCGGTTACCCCTTTTTGTTTCGTCTTTGATACCTTTGATTTACGCTTTTTAGCAGGGAGCGCTGATTTTGCTGGTGATTTACGAGCAGTTTTCTTCTTCGTAGTGGTAGCTTTTTTCATGTTGAAGTTCCTAAAAATTTTTGTCAAACATTAAACCTAGTATTATTTTAGTGAATTATGATCAAAAAACAGTAATAAAAATCATTTTTTTCATAAAAAAGATGATTTTTATTACTAAAATTACAATTAAGGTGTTCTTTAAGGCTTAAACTGACATCAAAATCAGTAAGGAGGATAATATGCTTCGACATGCCGCAATATTTCTGGCAATAGGGATCATAGCACTGGTCATTGTTATACTTTTAAATGTTGCAGCAGCAGGTACAGTATATATTTTAAAAATCATTTCAGCCCTGGCCATCATTATCGGTATCATATTTTTCATTTTAGATATCGTGAAACGTATGATGAAATCGAAAAAAACATAAGAGTGATATATGATAATAAAATTTAGAGATCTTAATATAAACTTGTTAACATTATTGTCAGTAATATTTTTTCTAGTTGGAATTGTTCTATTCATACTATCTGCTGGCGGTGTTGCATTTGTTGTAACAACTTTTTCAAAAATATTTATCTTTCTTGCTATTGCTTCTTTTGTGATTTCAATTGTTCTTTTCTTCTTAGGCAAGAGAATAAAAGTTCAATAGTATTATTACTAAGAATTGTTATCCGGATATTCATTAATAGTCATAAATATGTTCTATTTTTGCATTTATTTTTTCTAAAGACTTGATAACTTTATGAAGAGAACTGACAGGCGTGATGGTAATCCCCCCAAATAGTAGCGGTATTCAAAAGTAGAATTTTCTCGTAACATTGACGCAGGAGATC
>MKTN01000006.1 GCA_001898235.1 Gammaproteobacteria bacterium 39-13 | reverse complement strand
GTGTTTGTGGAGAGGTGCCAGAGCGGCCGATTGGGGCGGTCTCGAAAACCGTTGTACCTTCGCGGGTACCGAGGGTTCGAATCCCTCCCTCTCCGCCAATTTATAAGAGTATTTCGTTAGGAATACTCTTATAAGTTGATAGAAAAGTTAGGGATGAGGACCCGAGAAGAGGGTCGACAAAATTGCGAGCAAGTGATGCCAAAGGCATCAGCGAGTGATTTTGGACGCCGAAGGCGCCCGAAGGGTGAGCAGCGTAGGCGAAGCCAAGCTGCGAATCAATCCCTCCCTCTCCGCCAAATTATAAGAGTATTTCGTTGGAATACTCTTATAATTTCATAGAAGTCAGCGAATCAATCTCTCCTCTAAAAATCAAAAAACTTCCCTAATTAACTAATCCTGCCTTGTAATCATCATGATGCAACTTTATTCTTCTTAGTAATTGCTTCATATTCATTCCTGAATGATAAGCACATCACCAAGGGGAATAAAATTTATGGAAATCAAAAATATCGTGTTTGATGTGGGTAATGTGCTGGTTCGCTATGATCCTGCATCTATTGTTTCGCAAGCTTTTCCTTTACATAATGATAAAGCTAGCTTGGTACAATCTCTATTTAAAGAAAAAATTTGGTATGACTTAAATTTAGGATATATCACCGAAGAAGAAGCCATACAATCTTATCACAGGCAATTAGGGATAACGCTGGAAGACTTACAGAGCTTGCTTGTAACAGTGAAAAGCTCTCTCATCCCCATTCCCGGCACGATAGAATTGCTCAAAACGCTGCATCGTGCTGATTTTAATATTTATGCCTTAACTGACAATACGCATGGAATCATGGCCTATCTAAAAGAGAGATATGATTTTTGGCCTTTGCTAAAAGGAATTGTTGTGTCAGCTGAGATAGGACATTTGAAGCCTTCCAAAGAAATTTACCATCATTTGCTAACAACCTATCTTTTGAAACCACATGAAACTGTTTTTATTGACGATATTGCTCGCAATGTTGAGGGCGCAATCGCTTGTGGGATCCGGGCTATTCAATTTAGCAATATTGAACAATGCATCAGTGATTTAGAGAAAATGCGAATTAGGGTTGAAAGATGAATTTCAATTATACGATTTTATGGCAACATCCCTATTCATTGCTTGCATATTCTAGTCTTTCGCTTTGCATGATTCTTTTTTATTTTAACAAACATCCATTATTTAGGATCATTTTATTTACGTTAGTCATCTTCTTTGGTTGGTGGGCTGGACGTATTGAGTGGATAGCTATTCCTCTTATTGTGGTATTTGCTTGGGTATTTTATTGTGGCATGCAGGCTAAAACAAAGACATGGCGTATCTTAGCTTCGGTGGCAACACTCGTCATGGCGATTACCATTATGTTTGTGAATGTGCCTGGGATCCATAATTGGCAAGTCGTTTCCAAAATGTCATTGACGTCAGATGCTATCCCTTATTCCATGCGATTCACGTTTGATAAATCTCTAATAGGATTATTCTTTTTATGGTTTAGTCCGTACTCATTGGCTAACCAAGGGCAATGGAAAGGAGTTTTAAAAGTTGGCTTTTTAACAGGGATATTGGCAATCGGTATTTTAATACCGCTTTCTTATGCCTTGGGTTATGTTCGTTTTGAGCCAAAAATCACATCGTTCTTTTTTCTTTGGGCTATTCATAATTTATTATTCGTCAGCATCGCTGAAGAAGCATTATTTCGCGGTATGATTCAAAAACCGCTGATGCTGAAGTGGCAAAATGTAGCGTATGGACCCTGGGCTGCCTTGGTAATTACAGCACTTTTCTTTGGGGGGGCGCATTATGCAGGTGGTACGAAATATATACTGTTGGCAACTATTGCAGGCTTGCTTTATGGGTATGCGTTTATGCGAGCGAAAATGATTGAGGCAAGTATCTTGACACATTTTATGGTCAATAGTGTGCACTTTTTATTTTTCACTTATCCAGCGTTGAAGTCGGCGTTTTAACTTTGTGGATAAATATTTTTTAGCAAGCGTAGATTGGGCCGTAAGCCCAACAATCGAACTCTTCGTGATTGCTTCATGGGTGTTGGGCCTTACGGCCCAACCTACTTAAATTAGTGATGAAACCACTGGCCACAATATCATTCCCCACACCGCTGCAGCATTAATCAAACTTAATAATACCGCGGCACTGCCGATATCCTTTGCTTTTTTAGCTAAAGGATGGCGCTCTGAAGAAATGCGATCTATCGTTGCTTCGATGGCAGAATTGATTAACTCTACAATCAGTACCAAGATAAGGCTACTGATAAGTAGCGCTTTAGAAACTAGTGGTAGAGGAAGCAAGCATGCTATTGGTAAAAGCAATAAACTACAGATGATCTCGATGACAAAAGCAGGCTCCGATACAAAAGCAGCTTTGAGCCCCTCTAGTGAATAACCGAATGCTTTAATGAAGCGGAGCGTTTGTTGAGTGAGCAAATGCATTGTCATATTAAATCGTTATCTTCGTGGCCCTTGCGGTTTTCAATCGGCGGAAATATTTTAAGTGCTTTAATGCGGTTATCTTGCACTTGAACTACTTCAATTGGGATATTGCCACCAATGAGACAGCAGGTTCCCACTTCAGGAATTTCTTGCAGTTGTTCAATCACTAAGCCATTTATGGTTTTAGGACCAGAGGTGGGTAGCTTCCAGGCGCCATGACGATTAAATTCTCTAATGGTAGTACTGCCCTCTACTAGGTAGGAACCATCCTCTTGTTCAAGAATAGAGGTAAATGCAGTTGCCATATCAGTGGTAAAATCACCGACAATCTCTTCTAAGATATCTTCCAGTGTAATGAGGCCAATAATGTCACCATATTCGTCTACGACCATCGCAAATCGTTGTTTATTGCGTTGGAAGTTAATCATTTGTTTAGTCAAGGGAGTGCCTTGAGGAACGAAGAAGGCTTCATCTAATGATTCCATTAAATTTTCTTCATTGAATTCTTCTCTTGCCATTAAATGCAATACTTTTTTAGCGTGGATGACGCCTTTGATATTATTGAGATCTTGTTTATAGACCGGTAAAAAAGTATGTTGTGTATGGGTTAAATGCCCTAAAATAGCATCCCAATCGTTATCGAGATCTAATCCCACCACATCGTGGCGTGGGACCATGATGTCATCGACGGTGACTTTTTCTAAATCCAGAATACTCAGCAACATCTTTCGGTGTTTAGAGGGGATCCGTCCGGTTGTTTCATGCACGACGGTTCGTAATTCTTCATGTGTAATACCTTGGCTATCTATCTGCGACAAAGAGATCCCACATAGTTTTAATAATCCATTGGAGGCTGTATTGGTTATCCAGACAAGGGGATAGAGCAGCTTGAGAATATATTGCAAGATATATGAAGTCGGAAAAGCGACCTTTTCTGGATAAAGCGCCGCTAAGGTCTTAGGAAATACTTCAGCAAAGATGAGTAACACAATAGTAATGAGAATATCGGCAATAATAACGCCCCAACGTTCGCCAATAAGCTCTACACCCAATAGAGTAGCAATAGAAGAGGCTGTGATGGTGACAAAAGTATTTCCAAGTAAAATGACGCCCAGTAGACGATCTGGACGTTCTAATAATCTTTGCACGCGTTGCGCACTTTTGGATGTTTTTGCAAGATGTTTTAATCGATAGCGATTGATCGATAGGATCCCAGTCTCCGAGAGCGAAAAGAAGGTTAGTAACAGCGTTAAAAAGAAAAGCGCTAAGGATAATGACAGAATATGGGTATCTATCACCCGCGTGTCTCCTTAAAGTAGTAAAGCTTTGGTGCCAAAATAGGACAGAATGGCAAGTAATGTGCCGCTTAGTGTCCAACGAACTGCAGTAGGACCGCGCCAACCAAAAAAGTAACGGCCTAGAAGTAATAGGGTAAGAAGGATCCAGGCACATAATGCTAAAATGGACTTAGGTAAGAGATAAGATGCAGTCAAGCCCACTTGAAAAACGAAGCCACTCACGAGAGAAGCAGAAAGAAATAACATACCGCTCCAGATAATTAAGAAAAGTAATCCTTCCATGGTTTGTAAGGGGGGAAGGAACTGAAGGATAGGGGAGGGGCGATGATGTTTTAGTAAGAAGTTTTGTAATCCCAATAAAAGGGCTTGTAGACTCGCCAATGCTAGCAAGCTGATAGCAAAAAATGAAATTAAAATATGGGCAAGTACGCCTAATTGTGTTTTTGTATTGATGACCTCATGACCACCAAAATAGAGGGCAAAACCTAAAGAGATCGCACTCAAGGGGTAGGTTAACACACAGAGATTAGCAATGGGCGCGCGAATTGACATGATGAAAGTAAAAACGTTCATCAGCCATAAAGTAAAAGACAGCATAATTAACCAAGCCAAATTTTGGCCTTGTGGTGTTTCAATAAGTTTATAAAGAATCCACCCATGGCTGGTAATGGCTAAAAGTGAACCCGCACGATAACGCCAGCAAGAACAGGAAAGTTTGCCAAGTAGGTGAAGGCCTTGAGCCAGGGCTACACTGAGATAGGTTAGTAAAGTTAGAATGCCAAGATAGTTTAGGTTCATAAATGCTTGCTAGTTGCGACTTGAGAATCATCGCATAGCTTGTGCCGAGAAGAAATAGTATGCTTGCTATCCTTAATAATTGTGTTTCTTTTCCTTCGCCCACTTTGTGGGAGAAGGTGGCGCGAAGCGCCGGATGAGGGGCTTGATTTTTTGACCCTCACCCTAACCCTCTCCCGCAAAGCGGGAGAGGGACAAGAAATTTTAGAATTCTGAATTGATATGGGATTAATGAGCACATGCACTTTTATCCCTTGAAAGAATTGAAGGTGACAAATGTTTGAGAGTCTAACAGACCGTTTAAGTAGAACTTTCCGTAACGTAGTAGGACGAGGAAAGCTTTCCGACGAGAACATGAAAGAAACCTTACGTGAAGTAAGGGATGCTTTATTAGAAGCTGACGTCTCGTTAGATGTTGTGACTACCTTCATAGAGCAAATTCGTGAAGCTGCACTGGGTGTAGAGGTGGGTAAGAGCCTTACGCCTGCCCAGGCGCTAGTTAAAATCGTCAATGAGAAATTGATTGAGCTTATGGGCGAAACCTCAGCGGAGCTCAATTTAGCCACACAACCTCCAGCGGTCGTTTTGATGGCAGGTTTGCAGGGTTCAGGTAAAACGACGAGTACAGCAAAATTAGCTAAATTACTAAAAGAGCGGCATAAGAAGAAAGTCCTTCTTGCCAGTGCTGACGTTTATCGTCCTGCAGCAATTGAGCAGCTAAGAACATTGGCGAAAGAAGTGGATGTTCTTTTCTTTGATGATAAAGGCATAAAAGATCCTGTCATTATTGCCCAAGAGGCTTTAAGTGAAGGTAAAAAACAATTTGTTGATGTTGTGATTGTCGATACAGCCGGTAGATTGCATATCGACGAAACAATGATGGAGGAGATCAAACGGATCCATCACGCTGTGAAGCCCATTGAAACCTTATTTGTTGTCGATGGAATGATGGGACAAGATGCAGCGAAAACAGCGAAAGCGTTTGATGAAGCATTACCATTGACCGGCGTGGTCGTGACAAAATTAGATGGTGATGCGCGTGGCGGAGCCATTTTGTCTATACGCCAGGTGACTGGCGGTAAACCAATAAAATTCGTGGGGATGGGAGAGAAAATAGAGGCTCTAGAGCCTTTTTATCCCGATCGAATAGCCTCACGTATTCTAGGTATGGGCGATATTTTATCGCTGGTAGAAGAACTAGAACGTAAAGTTGATAAGCAAGAAGCAGATAGACTTGCTAAAAAGCTGAGTAAAGGCAAAGAATTTGATTTTGAAGATTTTAGAACGCAGTTATTGCAAATGAAGAATATGGGCGGCATTGCTAGCATGCTTGATAAGATGCCAGGCGTTTCTGCTTTGCCTGCCGAGGCAAAGGCTCGTGCGAATGATAAATCGCTTGATCAAATGTTAGCGATTATCAATTCTATGACTAAAAAGGAGCGTCGTCGCCCAATCCTTCTCCAGCAAGGTTCCCGTAAGCGTCGTGTGTCTCTGGGATCTGGGACATCCATCCAAGAAGTGAACAAAGTCTTAAAGCAGTTTACGCAAATGCAAAAGATGATGAAAAAGATCTCTAAGAAAGGCGGCTTAGCTCGGATGATGCGGGGAGTGAAGGGGATGCAGAACCTTATTCCTGGTAGCGGGATGGATCATTAAGGAGCAAGAGGGGCTCTCAGGCGCTTTCTTCGGTATATAGCATGCCCCTTATCCCATAAAGTGGGCTAAGGGGTTAAGAAAAGACCTTTAGTTCCCCATTTAATTAGCGTAGAATGGGCACCCTTTAATGCTCAGAGCATACTTTTATTAAGTAAAATTTCTGACATATGTTTCAGACTCTAACGAGAAAAAAGGAAAGAATATTATGGTGGTGATTCGTTTAGCTCGTGCGGGTGCTAAAAAACGCCCCTTCTACAACATTGTTGTTGCAGATCAACGCTATAAGCGAGATGGCCGTTTTATTGAACGAATTGGTTTCTTTAATCCTGTCGCTTCTGGCAAAGAAGAGTTAATTCGTCTGTCGCGTGAGCGCGTTGCACATTGGGTCGAGCGCGGTGCGCAATTATCAGGCCGTGTTGCTACTATCGTGAAGCAATGGGACGAAAAGAACCAAAACGCAGCGGCAGAGGCGTAATATCAAAATGGCCGGATGTGGTAGTGGTTGTGCACATGATCATTCTCATGATTCACGTGAAGTGGTTCTAGTGATAGTGGGTAAGATGGGCGCTCCGTTTGGTATAGAAGGGTGGCAGCATGTGCAATCCTTTACCAACCCGGTGAATAATATTTTGCAATATGAGCAATGGTACGTTCAGACGAAAGATGAGTGGTTACCACTCACGCTAGATGCTGGTCGTCCTCATGGACAGGGTATTGTTGTTAAGTTGCAAGGTATTGAGGATCCAGAAACAGCAGCATTGCTGACTAATGGCATGATTGCCGTTGAGCGCGCTGCTTTGGCCGAATTGCCTCAAAATGAATTTTATTGGACAGATTTAGAAGGTCTGGCTGTTGTTACTGAAGCAGGGGAATTTCTAGGGGAAATTCAATTCCTTTATGAAAATGCTGAAACCGATGTCATGGTTGTGAAAGACAACGAAAGAGAAAGACATATTCCCTTTGTGATGGAAGACACAGTACTGAAAGTAGACTTTGCTGCAAAGCAAGTGACCGTAGACTGGGATCCAGCGCTTTAACGATGTGGTGTGGGGTTGTTACCTTATTTCCGCAGTCGTTTAGTGCCATCCAAGATTATGGTATTACTGCACGAGCGATTAAAAATGGTTTATTAACGCTCAAAACTTGGGATCCCCGAGATTTTACGGTGGATAACTATGCTACGGTGGATGATAGGCCTTATGGAGGCGGCCCCGGCATGGTGATGATGGCACAGCCTCTTCGTGATGCGCTGGCCGCAGCCAAGCAAGCAGCACCTTCGCGACCACGTGTTGTTTATGTGACGCCAGCTGGAAAGCGTTTTGATCAACAAACAGCACGAAAATTGGCGATGAATTCAGAGCCCCTCATATTTATAGCCGGTCGTTACGAGGGGATTGATCATCGTGTCATTGAGCATGATGTAGATGAGCAGCTCTCGATTGGAGACTATGTCCTTTCTGGGGGAGAGTTAGCGGTGATGGTCATCGTTGACGCTTTGACACGTTGGTTGCCGGGTGCTTTAGGGCATAATCAATCAGCGGTTAATGATGCGTTTAGTGAAGAGAATCTAGGATTGTTGGATTGTCCTCATTATACTAGGCCAGCTTCTCTTGCTGGTGTTGATGTGCCACCTGTTTTATTAGGGGGCGATCATCAGCTGATCGCACGTTGGCGGAAAAAACAATCGTTGGGACAAACTTGGTTGCATAGGCCGGATATATTACAAAAACTAACATTAGACGAAACCTGCCAGAAATTATTGGCAGAATTTCAGAAAGAGATCGTTAAAGAGGAGCCATTATGAGTACCGTGATTCAAGAACTAGAGAGGGAATTTCTACGTAAAGATATTCCAGATTTTTCCCAAGGGGATAATGTTTGTGTCTGGGTAAAAGTAGTTGAAGGCACACGCGAACGGCTCCAGGCCTTTGAAGGCGTAGTTGTTGCGATTAAAAATCGTGGCGTAAATTCTTCTTTTACGGTTCGTAAAATTTCTCATGGTGAAGGCGTTGAGCGCGTATTCCAAACGCATAGCCCCGTGATTAACAATATTGAAGTGAAACGTCGTGGTAAAGTAAGACGTTCCAAGCTCTACTACTTGCGTGATTTGGCTGGACGTGCTGCGCGTATTAAAGAAGATTTGAGCAAAGCAAAAAATAATAATTCTCAGGAAAGCTAAGCTTTTCCTGTCAGGATCCTGTCTTCACCCCTCTCTTCTGAGAGGGGTTTCTTGCAAGAGCTAACCTATGTTCGATGCTATCATTGAAACCCCGATTGGGGATCTAGGCTTGCAGTTTCATCAAGCAAAACTGATAGCGGTTCAATTTCTTGAACAACAAGTCATTCCTATTCCCTTTGCAAGACAGCCTTTAGAAGTAAGAAAAATTACCAATAAAATTGAGGCTTTTTTTTCCTTCCCAGAAGATCTCACTCATTTACCTTATAAATTTTTTCGTGGCACAGCATTTCAAAAAAAAGTGTGGCAGGCTTTAAGAAAGATCCCTTTAGGAGAAACACTGACTTATGGCCAACTCGCAGAAAAGCTGAATACTTCCGCTAGAGCAATTGGGATGGCATGTCGAACAAATCCGTTACCCGTTGTTATTCCATGTCACCGAATCGTAGCGGCAACTCATTTAGGAGGATATTGCGGCCATATTGAGGGTGAAAAGTTGAGTATAAAGGAGTGGTTGCTCGCGCATGAACGGAGTTCATGCTAAATTGCCATAAATGGATAAGCTATCTTCATTTCCCGTTTTTCTTTAGAAATCCCAGGGGTTGTCATTGCGAGCATAGCGAAGCAATCCATTTTAGCTCCCTTGATGGATTACTTTGGCACACGTGCCTTCAAATATCGCCTATTTGATTAAGGATAAGATAATGCGCCGGCTACAATGTTATAGTATTTTTTTGTTTACTTTGCTTTCTTTTCAATTTGCTTTTGCTGCACCTTCAAAGGAAGCGCCTGATAAAATTCGTTCTGTGTTAAAGCAACAATTTCCAGACTTAGCTATTAATGACGTTAAGCCTAGTCCTGTAGATGGGTTATATCAAGTATTAGCCGGTGCAAATGTGCTCTATGTGACGGGCGATGCTCGCTATGCATTGTCAGGAGATATGATTGATTTGCAAGATGCGCAAAATAATTTAACCGAAGATCTGCGTAAGCAAGCGCGAGTAAATGGTTTAAAAGCATTAGGGCAAGAAAATATGATTATTTTCTCGCCAAAAAATCCTAAATATACCGTAACCGTTTTTACAGATGTAGATTGTGGTTATTGCCGTAAAATGCAATCAGAAATGAGTAAAATTAATGAGTTGGGTATTGCCATTCGATACCTTGCATTTCCACGCTCAGGACCTGATAGCCCTACCTTCAATAAAATGGTTTCGGTTTGGTGCGCTAAAGATAAAAAGCATGCCATGACAATAGCGCAATCTGATAAGCAAGTAACCCCTAATCTTTGCTCAGATAGTGATGTAATGAAGGAATTTCAATTTGGCCTTCAAATTGGTGTATCAGGGACACCTACTTTAATTTTTGAAGATGGAACAATGGTGCCAGGTTATTTACCACCTGAAAAACTTTTGGAAGTTGCAGAGCATCTTGCGAAAAAATCCGCTTAAGTCTCTCTCGCGAGCGTGTTCAAATACACGCTCGTGAATTCAATTCATTGAATTACCTATGTAATTATTCTTCGTTTTGGAACTAGGTGCCCAGCACTCTGATGAATTTCAATTCATTAAATTTAACTATTTAACCATTCGCCAGTTTGTAAACTATTTAATTCCTTCTATCAACATTCTGATTGCTATGCTTGATATTTGTTAGTCGACATATATCATGGCCTCTGTTTTTTCAAATTCATTTTTTTTGAGAGGTAAATTTATGTGGTTCAATTATAAAAAGGCGCTGGGTTATGTCACAGCAACTGCAGGTCTTACAGCGGTATGCGTAGCAACGGGGACCGGTGCGGTGACTCCTGCTGCTATCATTGCAACAGGCGTGGTTATTGCTGGCAGATTAGGTTTGGCTATTCTTGGGCATCAAGTCGGAAAAGCCTTATTTGGTTTTGGTAAAGATATCTATGAAGATCGTTTTGATCGTGACTACCGTGATAACGGATCTGAAGATGAATATGATCATGAAATCGATCATACTGCGCCCCTAAGCCAATCATTGTTAGCAAGCGTTCCTTTTGTTGGTCAGTATTTCCGTAAAGCTGATGAACAACTTTCTGCTGAAGAAATTGAACGGCTAGAGCGTCCTGATGACAAGTGGACAAAGGACTTTGTTGACACTGACGGTCAATATGATGAATTTCATTCTTATGCCGTACCTGTACGTAACAAAGTTTTAGGCTTTATTCCTTGGGGTACGAAAGAAGTTCAAGGCCAAGTTGTTATTCCTGAAGAAAACCGTTGGGCTAGAGAAGAAATCGATGCTGTTCCACATCATCGTACTCGTTCAGGTAAAGCTTTTGGAATTCATAATTAACAATCCATTTTTGTTAATTAATCGGTCAAAAAGCCAATCGCTTGCATAGGGTTGGCTTTTTTTGTTGTGCGTTGTATTGGCACTATGGGATATCTGGGACACCCACGTTAATCTTAGAAGATGGCGCTATTGTGTCTGGTTATTATCTCCTGACAAATTGCTCGAAGTGGCTAAGCATCTTGCTAAGCAGTCGTCCTAGTATTCATGCAAGTGCACTGCACTTTAGCGTGTGCTTGCATTCTTTTCTTTCCACTCTTTGAAATTCACTGATTTTTACCACTTAGCTGTTACCTTCTTCTTTCTATCCCTTACCTATTGGTATGCTCTTGATATTTGTTAGCTTGATTAATTAATATAGCTCTCTAATCGAGGATACAAAGAAATATCCTTATATGTTCATTATGTAGAGAGGTGAAATATGTGGTTCAATTATAAAAAAGCACTTGGTTATGCTGCAGCTACCGCTGGTCTAACAGCAGTTTGTGTAGCAACTGGCGCAGCTGTTGTAACGCCTGCTGCTATTATTGCGACAACGCTTGTTGTTGGTGGTGAATTAGCTGCTGCTGTTGGCTTATATAAGGGCGGAAAAGCTTTATTTGGTTTCGGTAAAGATATGTATGAAGAGCATGTTGACCGTGACTACCGTTTTACTGAAGAAGAAGATTCTGAAGATGAATATTCTGAAGATGAAAAAGTAGATAATAAATGGAAGAAAGATCTCGTTACCACTGATGGCCAATATGATGAATTCCACGATTATGGCTACACTACGCAGAAAACATTCTTAGGCTTCCCTTACGGAGCAAAAACTGAAGTTAGAGCTCAAGTACTTGTTCCCGAAGAAAATCGTTGGACACAAGAAGATCTTGATGCATGTCAAAAAGGGCATACACGCTCTGGCCGTCGTTTTAATCAATATCAATAATTAACAGATTTTTTGTTAAATTATTGAGTGAAAAGCCAACCGCTTGTATAGGGTTGGCTTTTTGTTTTGGGAAAACTGTCATTGCGAGGGCGCGAAAGTGCCGCGCAATCCAGTATTTGAATTGCTTCGCTAACGCTCGCAATGAACGCCACTTGAAGTGGGACTTTTTTTCTGTCGTTACGAGTGCGTGAAAGCAAGTGTGTCAATTCCGCTTTGGATTGCTTCTAATGTTTGTCATGAACGCTACTTGAAAGTGGTGCTCTTTATATAGAGGATCTTGGAACGCAAGACACAGGGCTGCCAAGTTTTTTCCTTATTAATATACAGCGGTATCTGATCTTTCTGTGAACGATTAATCATTCAAAAATAACTGATTTTATTAGGATTTTTTATCTTTACCGTTAAACCTCCTTTTTATCCCTTTTATCTCAAATGCAGTTTCTTTTCTTGATATAAGTTAACTAAGCAAATAATATCTGCACTAGTCAATTGAATGACGTTTTTCTCCCAATCCATTTATTATACGAGAGGTATATATGTTAAGTTTCGCTAAGAATTTGTTTAGTAAGAAAGAAGCTATGGTCTGTGGTGGCGTTACTGCTGTTGTTGTTGCAGCTGGTTTAGCAACCGGTACCGCACCAGTTGGTTTCGTACATACTGCTGTAACCACGCTTGTTGGCGCTGCTGAAGTGTTTGGTGTTTATGCTTTAGGTAAAGGTATGTACAAAGCTGGAAGACACGTTGTTGAGAAAGCTAAAGGCTACAGCTACTTAATCGATAAAGGGATTGATATGCTCGATAACCTTACCGATACAAATTATGTAGATACTAATGATCAAGACGAAGAATTCACCTACGACGCTCAAGATGCAATTACTCCTGCAGAAGTTAAAGGTCTTTCTTCTGATTTAAAAACCAGAAACTACACAAGCTACAACACCGAAACCGAAACCGTACGTCCTGAAGGTTTCAAAGGTAAGTTGAGTCATGTTCCTTTTGTTGGTTCATACTTCACAACAACAACTTCTCACGAAGTTGAAGCGAAAAAACAAGCTGTTGCGATGACCCAAAGAGAAATCAATGCTATCCCACAACGTACAACACGTTCTGGTAAGAAGTTTGGTTCTGATTTCTAATTAACGATAAGTTAATTAGTTGTACAAAAAAAGCCAATTCCAAAAGAATTGGCTTTTTTATTTTGGGCTACATATTGCTATAATTAGGACCTCCACCGCCTTCAGGTGGGATCCAGGTAATATTTTGCGTCGGATCTTTGATATCGCACGTTTTACAATGAATGCAATTTTGCGCATTAATTTGTAAACGCTTTTGATGATGTTCATCCTCAACAAATTCATAAACACCCGCTGGGCAATAGCGTTGTTCTGGACCTGCATATTGTTGCCAGTTGATTTTGATAGCAACGCTAGGATCTTTTAATACTAAATGCACTACTTGATTTTCTTCATGAAACACATTTGTTCTTGATACGGATGTCATTTTATCAAAGCTAATTTTTCCATCCGGTTTAGGGTAATTGATGGGCTGACAATTTTTAGCCAGTTTCAGCGCATTATGATCCGCATGATGAGAAAATGTCCAAGGTGCGCGACCACGAAATATATAAGTATCTAGCGCAGCATAGGTTAATCCTGCCCATAAGCCTGCACGAAAAGCTGGGCGAATATTGCGCGCAGTATAAAGCTCTTTTTTTATCCAACTCTTTTGAATTCTCTGCTGATAATGGCTAATTTCCTTTGTGGAAGGATCTATCTTTAGATTTTCAAAAACACTTTCTGCTGCCAGCATGCCGGATTTCATTGCTGTATGTGAGCCCTTAATTTTAGGTACGTTTAAAAATCCTGCACTACAGCCAATTAACATCCCACCCGGAAAGGTTAATTTGGGGATAGATTGCCAGCCGCCTTCATTGATAGCTCTTGCGCCATAACTGATACATTGTCCATCCGTTAACATCGAAGCAATATGGGGGTGATGTTTAAAACGCTGAAATTCTTGGTAAGGATCAAGATAAGGATTACTGTAGTCCAATCCCACAACAAACCCAATACTGAGTAAATTTTTTCCCCAATGATAAATAAAACTACCACCATAGGTTTGATTATCGAGTGGCCAACCAATAGTATGAGTAACTTTCCCTAATTGATGGTTTTCTGGTTTGATTTCCCAGATCTCTTTGATGCCTAAACCATAAGTTTGTATTTGCTTTGGCGCTCGCAATGCAAAGCGCTCAATCAGTTGTTTGCTAAGGGAGCCACGACAGCCTTCAGCAAAAAGAGTTTGTTTAGCAAAAATATGCATACCAGGTTGAAAATTTGCTTTAGGCTCGCCATTTTTATCTTTACCAAGCGATCCTGTTGCAACACCAATGACTTCATTTTTTTCGTTGAATAATATTTCTGCGGCTGGAAAACCAGGATAGATCTCAATTCCTAAATTTTCTGCTTGCTGACCTAACCACTGGCAAAGAAGTTCTAAGCTGATGATATAGTTACCATGATTTTTCATTTGCGGTGGTGTGGGTAAAGACCAAGCACGTTTTGTGGTTAACAACAAAAATTCATCCTGAGTTACTGCTGTTTCAATAGGCGCATTCAAGGTTCGCCAATCTGGTAATAATTCATTTAAGGCGCGTACTTCAAAGACAGCCCCTGAGATAATGTGGGCACCGACCGTGGCTCCCTTTTCTAATACACAGATCCGCGGCTCTTGGTTAGCTTCCCTGCAAAGTTGGGCGTAACGAATAGCGGCAGAAAGCCCTGCAGGCCCCGCGCCTACAATGACGAGATCGTAATGCATCGATTCTTGCGTCATAAACACTCCTTGCCAATTGGTTTTCTCATTATTATACCCAAAGCAGATGAATTTTCGGTTAGGCGCCAAGCAAATGAAGCCCCAGGAGCATACGCTTTGGTACGTGACTGGGGTGAGAGAGCGTAGGCAACAACGCCGAAAATTCATCTGAGAAGGGTATACCAGGGTATAAAGAAAGTGAAACTAAATGCTAGAATCGTTTAAAAGGGAGAGTCGCTGATGAAAGTATTGGTTCCTGTTAAACGTGTGGTTGATCCCTATGTCAAAATACGCGTACGCGCTGATGGCCACGGGGTGGAAACACAAAATGTTAAAATGACACTGAATCCTTTTGATGAGATTGCCTTGGAAGAAGCAATTCGTTGGAAAGAAGCAGGGTTTATAACTGAGATAGTAGCAATTTCAATTGGATCGCAGGCTGTCCAGGAATCATTGCGCGCCGCATTAGCATTAGGAGCAGATAATGCAATCCATGTCCTCACGGAGCAAGTTCATGAACCTTTAACAATTGCAAAATGCTTGCGTGTGATTGTTGAACAGCAACAAGCACAAGTTGTGATAATGGGCAAGCAAGCGATTGATGATGATTGCAATCAAACTGGCCAAATGTTGGCGGCCTTGCTGAATTGGCCGCAAGCGACTTTTGCTTCAAAAATTGTTTTTTCTGAAAACAAAAAAAGCCTTGAGGTAACAAGGGAAGTTGATGGTGGACTAGAAACCCTGTCCGTTATCTTGCCCTGTGTCATTACAACAGATTTACGTTTAAATGAACCGCGTTATGCCTCTTTACCTAATATCATGCAAGCAAAGCGTAAGCCTTTAACCAGCATAGAGATTGCTACGTTAGATGTCGATGTTTCGCCGCGATTAAAAGTGTTGGCGATAACACCCCCTGAGGCACGCAAACCCGGTAGAATGGTAAAAGATGTAACAGAATTAGTACATTGTTTAAAAGACGTTGAGAAGGTGATTTAGCTTTTCTTATTCACTCTTCCGTTTACGGGAGAATGTTAGGGTGAGGGTCTTAGTGACGAAAACCCTAACCCGCTGCTAAAAGCAGCACCTTCTCCCACAGGATGGGAGAGAGGAAGGATCAAAGACAAATATTAAAGGACGCAATCTATGACCAACGTACTAGTCATTGCTGAATACCATAACGGCATTCTTGCGCCTAGCACTAATGCAACCCTTAGCGCAGCACTTAAGATTGCACCAACAGCTGATATATTATTGGCTTGTGAAAAAGATACCCTTAGCAACGAATTAGCGAGATTAGAAGGAGTTAAAAAGGTTTGGGTGTTAGAACACGCCAGATTTTCGCATATTTTAGCGGAAGATCTTGCTCCCGTTATTGTTGAATTAGCCAAAAATTATACCCATATTTTGGCGGGCGCAACCACTTTTGGAAAAAACCTTTTGCCGCGGGTTGCTGCCACTTTAGATGTCACACAAATTTCTGATGTCTCTCAAATTGAATCCGAAGCTGTTTTTGTCAGGCCAATATATGCCGGCAATGCATTTGAAAAGGTGCAGAGCAATGAAAAAATAAAAGTACTGACTATACGCACGACAGCATTTGATAAAGCAAAGCAAGGAAGACAACAAGCAGAGATCTCCCCCTTATCTTATGTACTACATCCTTTTGAGCATGTTCAATTTAAAAAAGAGGAAGCGCCTGAATTAACAAGGCCCGAGCTTACTTCTGCTAAAGTCGTTGTTGCAGGAGGCAGAGCATTGAAAAGTGCTGAGAATTTTAAATTAATTGAAAAGCTGGCCGATAAATTGGGCGCTGCAGTGGGTGCTTCGCGCGCTGCAGTTGATGCAGGTTTTGTGCCAAATGATTTTCAAGTCGGTCAGACCGGAAAAATTGTTGCGCCGGATTTATATATTGCAATTGGGATCTCGGGTGCTATTCAGCATTTAGCAGGAATGAAAGATAGTAAGGTGATTGTCGCCATTAATAAAGATAGTGAAGCGCCTATTTTTCAAGTCGCTGATTATGGATTAGTAGGTGATTTATTTACTTTGTTGCCAGAGTTAGAGGCGGCATTAGCTACTAAATCCTAAATATGCTTGTGAATTGTAGCGTAAGCAGAACAATCCGGATCTAGATTATTTAGCTTACGCAATGACAAGATTTTAATAGCTAAAAGCACAGTTAACTATTGCGGCTTTCTTCTTTTTGAAATAGCAGTCGTTCTTTGCGTTTCATCTTGCACTTTTTCATAGTGGCTTCTGCCATTCGTTTTTACACGTTTAAAGCGAGGATGATTAATGGCATGCCCATTATTGTCATAGCCTGCAGCTCGATTGGTACGTAAACGCATTAAAAGAGGCTGATCCCAATTTTTTAATACATCTTTTCCTGATACCTCATTTTTACGGCGAGGACGTCTTTTTTTTGAGGCGCCAGGCGTATTATCGGTGTCCTGTTTAGGGAGATCAGTATTTAAATTGTTACTCTGAATGGTATTTTTTTCATCTTGTTGTTGATCTGCGGGTATTCCACTTTCATCCGTGTTCATTTCAGTGTCAAATGGCATTGCTGCAATGACACAATTGTCATCTTGAGATGCTAATTGCACTTCGTCGCAAGATGTAGGCGCTTTAGATGGTGTGCCTTTGTTTGAGTCTTGTACATCACTTTTTTCGTTGGCAACAAAAGTCCTTTCATGTGTGCCTGTTGTAGAAAATAAATTGCGCGGAATGACATCCCCATGACACGCAGGTTGGGTTGCATTTATTGCATTTATAAATGGTTTCAATAATGAGTTTAAGATCCCACCTTTCATAATGTTCTCCAAAGCTAGATGGATAATTTAATTGGAGATTATATATTAGTAAGAAACAAAACAAAAACGAAATTGAGAATGAAACAAGATAAATGGTAAAAAATAATGGCTAATTTGCAATATGACGTGAAAGAAATGGATTTTAATAATAAAGTTAAATAGCTAAGTTTATATTTTATTTATGAAATGCTTAATGTTTATATCTATACTTTTTTTCTTTAAATTTTACAGATTAATTGATACATTCTAATATTTTTTTCCTTATTTTTTTAAAATTAACAGGCCTGTTTTTTGTTCAGCTAATGAACCCTTTTCATCAAACCTGAGCGCCGGAATGTTCAGGCACAACAAAGTTAAATAACTTCAAAAATCGTAAATGATAAGTGTATGTACACACTACTAAATCATTTAGTTTATTCATAATTTCATGGATGGAATGTAAATGCATAAAAGAAAATATTTCACGAAGGCAGTTTTAACCTCTACGATTTTTGCTGTTATTCCGGTAATTGCAGAAGCAGGATTAGTTCCTATTCCATTGTCAGGATTAAATTCCGGTGTTTTGCCTGATCTGGGGCAAGGGTATGACTACGCGTTACCTGGACTGACTTTTACAATACTGGATGCTGATAATATTGGTAGTACATTTATTCCTTTACTCGGGCTGAATGCATCTGTTGATTCCCTTTTGCCTGTTAATAACAATGAAACACTTAATTTTGCTGGTGGCGCTACTGTTACAGCGACAATAGGTTCATCAACGCCTTTGGGAACTATTAACTTACAAACAGCGAATAAGACAGTAAATTTTCAGGGCAACGTAAGTGCTGGCGTCATCAATTTTGCCGCTAATGCTAAAGCAAATTTGTCTGATACGGTGATCATTACTGCAAATGTAGATAACACTTCTGGCACAGCAGGAGAAGGAACGCTTCAATTTCAAGGGGGAGGACAAGTCATTGGAAATGTTGGTAACACCAACTCTTTGCAATTGATTACCGTCAACTCAGCTGGAAGTATTCAAAAATCAGTAGAGCTCGACGGTGCAGTGATAAATGTAGTAACAATTCATATTAATGACGATGGAACAGGCAATTCGGCTAATGGCTCAACGCTTAAATTAAATAACGCCGCAATGACGCTAAGTGCCAATATTACAGCTAACACTAATAACGAAGATATTCTTGATATCACAAACGCTGCTACTTTGACAGGTGATATTGGAGCAAATGGACAGGGATTCAATCTTATTCGAGTGGGAGCACAAAATAATACAAGTGTGAATGGAAATATTTTTGCTACGTTGACACAATTTCAAGGGAATAACACTTTATCTATAGGAAATGGAAACATTATTACAGGTGCTGTTGATTCTACTCTTCCTGGAACAGGAATATTGCAATTTATTGGAAGCGGGCAAGTAACTGGAAACATTGGTAACAATAATGCCATTTCGACGTTGCAGGTAAATTCTTCTGGTGGAGTAGGCAAACAAGTTGAATTAGATGGCACAGTTATTAAAATTAATACCATCAATACTGTTGGTGATGGGGTAAATGCGAGCACTTTATTATTAAATAGTGCAGGAGTGATGGCATTAACGGGGAATATAGCGCCCAGTAATAGTAATAATCTTGATATTTTGAATATTGCGAATATAGGGAATACAACGCTTAGCGGTAATATAGGCACGTCGACCAAAGCTTTTAATCTTCTCAAAGTGGGTCAAAATAGTGACACAACGGTTAATGGCAATATTGTTGCGACCACGACACAGTTTCAAAGTAATAAAACATTATCGCTCTCAGATGGCAGTATAGTCACTGGTAATGTAGATACAATTGCCGGAGGCGCTGGGACTTTGCAGTTCCTAGGAGGCGGTCGCGTTAGTGGAAATATGGGTAATGCTAATCCGCTAGAATTGATTAGTTTAAATTCCTTAGGCGGGAATAAAGTAGTTGAATTTGATGGAGCAGTGATAAAAGCAAATGCGATTAACATTGTTGGCGATGGGGCCAATGCTACCACGTTATTATTAAATAGTGCTGGAGTAATGGCGCTAACAAGCGATATCACAACGCAAGCAAATCTTATCGATGTTTTGAATGTCGCTAATGCAGGTCTAACGACGATTATTGGCAATATAGGTGGAGTAGGGCATAGCTTCGGTTTGATTAAAGTGGGGCAAAATGCAAACACTTCCTTGAGCGGCAATATCTTTGCCACGTTAACGCAATTTCAAGGGAATAATGTTTTAGCAATAGGAGAGAGTAATACCATCACGGGCAATGTTGATACGGCCCTTGGTGGAACCGGAATTTTGCAATTTGATGGCAGTAGTCGTGTTACTGGCAATATTGGTAACACGAATGCACTCAATCTAATGATTTTAAATGAAAATGGCGGTATCAAAACAATAGAATTAGATGGCGCCGTGGTTAAAGCTAATAGTATTAATATCGTAGGTGATGGCTTAAATCCAACGACATTATTGCTAAATGCAAATGGTAATATGGCCTTAACAGGAAATATTACGACGCAGGGAAATTTAATTGATATTTTAAATATTGCCAATGTTGGAGACACCACCATGGTGGGTAATATTGGTGGTGTAGGACATGCATTTGATCTGATTAAATTAGGACAAAACGCAAATACAAAGATTACCGGAAACATCTTTTCTACTGAGATGCAATTTCAGGGAGATAAGATTTTAAGCTTAGATAACAATAGTAATCTTAGTGGTAGCGTAGATACAATAACTCCGAATACAGGCACCTTACAATTTTTAGGTAATAGTACAATAACCGGTAATGTAGGTAATCTTTCTTTAGCTGCAGTAAATTTATTAGGCGCTGGAGATATAGTTAATTTTCAAGGAAATATTACCGCAAAAGCAGTAAATTTTTCGGCGAACGCAACAGCAAAATTAAGTGATGGCAAAATTATTGATGGGAGCGTTGATGCCACGGGCCCTGGAATTGGTGCATTGCAGTTTTTGGGGGCAGGACAAGTCACAGGAAATATTGGTGACACCAATGCGATTTCAACCCTGCTTGTGAACGCTGGCGGTAATACAAGCAGAACAGTTGAACTTGATGGAAATATTGTCAAAATCAATACGATTAATACTGTTGGCAATGGAGTGAATACGACTACTTTATTATTAAATAGCGCAGGGGCGATGAGCTTAATCGGAAATATTTCCCCTAGTGTTAGTGATAACCTCGATATTTTGAATGTCGCGAATGTTGGAAGCACAACAATAACAGGAAATATTGGCGCACAATCAAAATCGTTTAATCTGGTGAAAATAGGTCAAAATAGCGACTCAACTGTGAGCGGAAATATTTTCGCCACGACGACACAATTTCAAGGCAATAAAATATTATCATTTAGCGATGGAAGTAGCGTTACTGGAGCAGTGGATACGACAGTAGGGGGAAATGGGACATTACAATTTCAAGGAGGAGGGCAGGTTAGTGGCAATATAGGCAACGCTGCTCCACTTGGATTGATTAGTTTGAATTCTCTAGGTGGTACTAAAACCATTGAACTAGATGGTACGGTGATAAAAGCAAATGCTATTAACATTGTTGGTGATGGAGCCAACCCTACCACCTTATTATTAAATAGCCCAGGTGCAATGGCATTAACAGGAGATATTACAACTCAGGGCAATTTCATCGATACGTTGAATGTAGTCAATGCTGGCGTAACCACGATTGTTGGTAATCTTGGCGGCATAGGGCATGGGTTCAATTTAATTCAAATTGGAGAAAATGCAGATATTAATATCACAGGAAATATTTTCGCCAAATTAACACAATTTCAAGGCAATCACGTTCTTACCTTGAGCCCAAACAGTAACATTTTTGGGGCGATAGATAGTAATGCTGTCAGTACAGGTACCTTACAATTTTTAGGTGATAGTACAGTAACAGGGGATATTGGTGATGCCTCTTTAGACGCAGTGAATTTATTGGGCGCAGGGAGCGTTGTTAATTTTGAAGGGGATGTCATTGCGAGTTCTGTCAATTTTATGGCTGATGCAACGGCTAATCTTAGCGATGGGAAAGTCATTACAGGACCTGTTACCACTTCATTAAATGATCAAGGAACATTAGTCTTTCTAGGCGCAACCAATGTTGTCTCGCCAATCGGCGGCCCAGAGACCTTGAAGCTTGTTTCCATGCAAGGTACGGGTGGGAAAATTGTTAACTTAAATAATAATATTTTTGCCACCAATACGAGTGTGAATAATGGCGGAACATTATTTGTAAATGGATCACAAACTGTTAATGGAAATTTGTCTGTTATTAATAATTCTGTCTTAAGCTTAACTACAAACGCAAATCCGCTTACGGTAACAGGAAACTTTGATTTAGGCACGGGTACTTCATTTGCATTAAATATGGGAAATTTGCTTGCGGCGGGTTCTGTTAATGCTTTGGGTATTGCAACTGTAGATGCAGGATCGAAAGTGGTGATTACCAATCCGCCTGTTAATATTCCTGGCGGGAAAGCCGTGATTACTATTGTCACCGATGGTTTAGGAGCAGGTGCAAACTTGCATGTGATCCCGGTTACCTCAAATAATTTATTCACTAAATTCGCTACTGAGGTAAATGGTAATTTGTTACAACTTGTTATTACGACAAATGATTCATCTGGATTGCAATCTAATAGTAATAATAATGGAAACACCGGGATTATTAATACAGTGAATGCACTGATTGGGATGGATCTTTGTGGCACATTAGAGAAAATCATAAATCAATTAGGCTCTTTCTCTGATGAACAGTCACTGCTTGAAGCGCTTAAAGACTTATCTCCAATTGTAGATGGTGCAGTCCTCTTTGAAAGTTTTGAGGCGCAACGCCAAGCATTTGATATCGTAGAAGAGCGTGCAATGAAAGTACATTATTGTAAGGAGCATCCCAAACATTATGTTTGCAAAAGACCACGTAGTGGACTATCAGCAGGTGATTGGGAATACACTGATGATGGTTCATGGGTAAAATTGTTTGCTTATGCTGCAGATCAAGGAAATCGACAGGATATTGATGGCTATAAGGATAGTATGGGCGGAATTGCCTTTGGGGCAGACACCATGTTTGGCGACGTAGCATTAGTGGGTGTGGCATTTAGCTGGTCAAGCTTAGATATTCATCATAAAGGTCTTGATGCAAAAACGAATGCTAACAGCTATCAAGAAACCCTATATGGTAATTATGAGTTTGATAGTCCTTGGTTTTTAAACTGGGCTGCTGGAATAGCTTATAACAGTTACAACATAGATAGTACTATTATGTTCGGTGATCTCGTCCTTGCTCCCGCAGCAAAGTTTCATGGTTGGCAAACAGGAGCAAAGGTAGAGATAGGTTATGATATTGAAAATATCTTTATTCGCACTATTCCATTAGCTTCGCTTTATTATTCACATTTGGATCTGAGCGAATATACGCAAAGGGGTATAGATACCGCAGATCAGCAGGTGAATGAGTCAAATAAGAGTATGTTATTGGCAGGCGTCGGCGTGAAATTTGCTTATGATTATACTTATGACAATATTTTGTATCAGCCTGAAGCGCATATGATGACTTTTTATGATTTTGTGGGTGACCAAATGGAAGTAACCTCACAGTTTGTTGGCGCTGGGCCCAATTTCCTCACCGTTGGTTTTAAGCCAGCGCGTGGGATCTTTAATTTAGGCGGTAGCATGAATGTTTTTGTCGATACAGGCTTTATTTTTAGTCTCCAAGTAGATTGGAATGCTAAAGAAGACTATAACGCGTTTGCAGGAAATATTAAGTTAAGATATGAATGGTGATCTACTTTCCCGCATCTAATGATGCGGGAAAGAAAGAGTGTAACTTATTTTGTCAATAACAACCAATGACCAATACTGTAAATCAAGCCTGAAAGGAAAAATGTAATTGGCAGCGTGAGGATCCACGAGCACACAATGTTTCCGATGATTTTAGGCTTTAATGCAGACAAACGTTGCGCTGAACCTACGCCCATGATGGAAGTGGTAATTGTATGCGTCGTGGAGATGGGGATCCCAAAATGTGCGGTGAGAAATAAAATGGTACCGCCAGTGGCTTCTGCTGCAAACCCTTGAATAGGCTTCACTTTTACCATTTTGGAGCCCACCGTTCTAATGATTTTCCATCCACCCGCAACGGTACCAAGTCCCATCGCCACAGCACATGCCACAATAATCCAATCTGATACATGGAATGGCGTTTGGTAATACGTTGCTACAGCAAGTGCAATGATACCCATTGTTTTTTGTGCATCGTTGGCGCCATGGGTAATAGCTAAATAACCACAAGAAACAATTTGTGCTTTGCCAAAAATAGCATTAATTTTGGGTAGAGCGACTTTGTGGAATAACCAATAGAGTGCCACCATCACAAAATATCCCCCAACAAACCCCATAATGGGAGAGGTGAACATAGGGATAATCACTTTGTAGGTGATAATGTTCCAATGCAGATTTCCGCTACCGGTTGCAAAAGCGGTTGCCCCCATAAGTGAACCCATCAGTGCGTGAGAAGAACTAGAAGGTAAACCTTTGAACCAGGTTAACAAGTTCCAGACAATAGCGCTTAAAAGAGCTGCTAATAAAACTTCTGAAGTGACAACTTGTGTGTTGACTAAGCCTTCTCCTACGGTTGCAGCAACTTGAGTACCGATAAGAGCGCCGATAAAGTTAAGTATGGCGCCATAAACAACAGCAACACGAGGAGATAACACTTTGGTAGAGACAATAGTTGCGATAGCATTAGCTGCATCGTGAAAGCCATTGATATAGTCAAAGACTAAGGCTAGTACAATAACAGCGACAAAAAGCAAAAATGCCAGTTCCATATTTTATCTTTTTCCGAATGAAATTAAGAGTGCTTCAAAACGACTTCTAAAATGACATTAGCGACATCGCGATGTCTGTCAACAATACTTTCCATCAGAGCGTACATTTCTTTGCGAATAAGTATTTGTTTAAAATCATTTTCGTAATGATATAAATCAATGGTTAACTGATTTAAAAGCTGATCTGTATTGGCTTCTATGTTATGGATGAGAGCACACTTGTCGTGTACAGGCTTTGTGTCTTTAAGCTTTTTAAGGTTTTTAACCATATCATGCACAACATCGGAAGCTTCTACCATGTTACTGGTTAATTTAAAGAAATCGTTTTGAAAAGGACGAAGTTGAAAAGCAATGAGACGCTCTTGTGCTTTTTCGCAGTATTTAAGAATTTTATATAAACCGCGGGATAAGCGGTGAATATCCTCATGATCAAAAGGGGTGATCAAGGTTCTTGAAAGCTTTTCGGTAATTTCGTAGGTGACTTCTTTTGCTTTATGCTTTGCGTTCTCGATATCACGCGCTAATTTATAGGCGTTATCTCTGTCCTCTTCTATTGTGAGATCTTTGAGTAAATGAACAGAAGTGTTGGATAACTCGCTTGTTAGTGAAAGCAGTTCAAAGAACTTAGTATCTTGGGGAAGCAAGTTAATGCCAAAAACCATAAAGCTAACTCTCCAAATATCTGGTATCGCGAATTTGGATGAAGTATGTCTTTAACGGGGTTCAGATACAAGCTTTTATACTCAGATCTACATGCTTTTAGACGTTGTTACCTTCAGGTTCTCGCATCTTCATCTGCTTATGCGTCTCCCAGGCCATCTTTTGGTGCTTGGATGATTGAGAGGATATCATCCTTACCATCGCTCAGCGGGAGGGAGTCCCTCGAGATATTCTTTAATCCTAAGCTGAGTGCTTTCTGTGATATCTGCCGGTAAATCTTGGACGTGAAACCATTGGGCTTTGGCTATTTCGCTGCAAAGCTTGGCTTTAGCCATACTCATAAAATCTTTCACAATATAAAGCATGGGGTAGTCACTAGCTCCCATGATTTGGTGAGTATAAATGGCAAAAAGATGTGGCTCACCTTGCACTGCAATACCTGTTTCTTCACGTATTTCGCGAATAATGGCTGTTTTAGGCGTTTCACCTGGTTCAACGCCCCCCCCTGGTAAATGCCAGCCAGACATATAAGTATGCTTAACCAGCAATATTTCACTCTTATCGTTGATGATCATCGCCTTCACGCCAACGGTTGCCATATTGAGCCAACATTGTAGTTTGCGTCTAACAAAAGTCAGTATTTTATAGAGTGAATGGATCATGCGTTTGTCCTTGTGTTTTTAGCGAGCATAAACGATATGCTGGAGAAGGTACACTTTTAGAATGATGCATTTGTGGATCTGGAAATCGCATATATAAAATTGAAAATAATGATCATAGAAAACGATCTCATAAATATGTTGAGCGATCAGCACAGATAAAGCGTGAAATTCAACTATTAGGGATGGAACTTTGTTTTAGCTACCCTTGCCTAAATGAAGTAAATATAAGAAAAATTATGCAAATTTAACGCTGACCTATGGTGAAAGAGGGTTAGATTTGCTGAATGAAAAGTACTTATAATAAAACATTACTAGCGCAATGCACTAAAAATTTGCAAAGAGTGCAGCACATATTAAGGAGTCATTATGGCAACCGGTGGCAGCAATAAACCCCCAGGACCAGGTGAAGAGCAACCTGAAAGTCAGATGGGCTCTTCTATTCAACCTACAAATTTTGCGACAGATAGCGATCCAGCCACCCAGACTGTAAAAGGTGGCAAGAATATAGGTGCGGTCGGTGAAAATTTGGAAGCGGCTTCCAAAGGAGATAAAGCGGCTAACGATAAAGTCGGCAAAAATACAGGTGAAGGTGTCGGTCGAGTAATCGGTGGTGTTGCTGGACGTAATGGTATGACTTCAGAATTGGGCGGTCAAATTGGAGGAACGGTTGGTGACGTTGCGAATAAAACAGGCGTCACGGAGCAAGTGACGAAAGGGATAGGCCAAATCGAAGAAAAAACCGGCATTCCAATCACCAAAGTCGCTGGTGTTGCCGGAAAAGCAGTAACACAAGTTTCAGAAGTAGCTGGTACTGTCACAGATATCAAAAAAGGCTTTTCTGCCAAGGGTGGTGCACAAGGTGGTTTAGCACAAGGCATGCAAGGAATGGGGCAGGATAAGTCTAATCCTACAGAAGGTTTGACGAGTATGACTCAGGGAA
>MKTN01000005.1 GCA_001898235.1 Gammaproteobacteria bacterium 39-13 | reverse complement strand
GTACGCTTTGGTACGTAACTGGGGTGAAAGAGCGATGGCAACAATGCATAAATTTAAAGTGGAAAGAGTATAACGATGCGTAGTACACCCCAATTGCTTGCCCAGCAACTCTCTAAAGGCGTAGCACCTTTTTATCTCCTGTATGGTGCAGAAAGCTTTTTGATAGAAGAGAGCGCAACGCTAATTAGACAGCGTATACGCAGTTTAGGTGAAATTGAGCAGGTAACACTGACGCTTGATCAAAGCGAAAATGCTGCCAACGTTCTTAACCAATTAGAACAACCCTCCCTTTTCGCCAGCATCCGATTAATAGAGGTAAAATTTGAAAAACCGAATGCCTCTTTATCCTCTAAATTAGCCAAAATACTGGAAAATGAGCATATTGATACCTATTTTATTTTCCATGCCGGCTCTTTAAGTCGTCAAAACCAACAAGCTCAATGGTTTACCCTTATTGAGCAAAAAGGCGTTGTTATCCCACATTGGCCTCTTTCTTCTTTACAATTTTCCAAATGGGTTGAGCAAAAAGCAAAGCAGCGTGGCCTTTCGTTATCAGCTCAAACTTTACTGTTACTTGTTTATCATACAGAGGGGAATTGTTTAGCTGCTTCTCAGGAAATAGAAAGATTAGCACTTGCTCATTCTGAAACAACGTCTCCTATAGATAGCCAATTCTCTCAACAAAGCCAATTTGAAGTATTTGATCTATGTGAAGCGGCTCTCTCGCAGCAGCCTTCTCGTGTTATAAAAATAGTAAGCTGTCTGAAAGAATCCGGGGTGGCGTTGCAGTTGATCTTATGGGCGCTCAGCCAAACTGTGCGTACCCTCAACCGCTGTGCAATAACCACAAAAGAGCCTACGCAGCAATTACGCCAAGCTGGGATCCGTCCACAATCTCAAGCAATTTACTTACAGCGGCTTAAAGGTAGCCCTGCGACTTATTGGTCTTCCTTGCTGCCATATTTATCTCAAGCGGATAAACAATTAAAATCTGGAGAAACGACACAAGCTTGGCAAAATGTGCTCAATATGAGCTTAAAATTGGCAGGAAATTTATCGTTGCCATCAATCTAACTGAAAATCCTCTTTAAACCTCTGTAAAATATGACGATATAGGTATATATTGAAATTAAGGAAGCAAGAGAAAAAGGGGAATGTGCAACAATTTAAAATTTTAATCAGATCACCGGAGTTGAACAAAAGGTAATCTATGCAGACAAACGAATTACTGAATACTGTACTCAACGATCTTAGTGATTTAAAAGCGCTTAATGTTAATCCACTCGACGTTCGTCATCTCACCTCTATCACTGATTACATGGTCATTGCTTCTGGCACATCCAGCAGGCACGTCCACTCTATTGCGGATAACTTAATCCACAAAATGAGAGCTCGCGCTATCATTCCTAATGGGATTGAAAACGACAGTGATGATGAATGGGTATTGGTAGATTTAGGAGATGTTGTGGTTCACATCATGCAACCCAGAACGCGAGATTTTTACAACCTTGAAAAATTATGGTCAGCAAGCCATAAAATGTTAGCTTTGGCATAATAACAAGAAAAATGCAGTCTACGATAATAGCAATTGGTTGCAAAATGCCAAAATGGTGTATTTTGGCATGTGAAGATTATTTGACGCGTTTACAACGTTTTCTCAAGTGCTCTCTTCTTGAAGTCCCTACAGCTACCCGCCATAAAGCCGGAGTGATTGAGCAATACAAAGAAGAAGAAGGGCGTAAAATTTTACAAAAAATCCCCGCAGGCGATCATGTGATTGCGCTAGACGTCCAAGGTCGTCCCTGGTCAACTACACGCTTATCTGAAGAGCTTGCTAATTGGAAATTAGTCGGAAAAAATATTCACTTTGTTATTGGCGGACCAGATGGCCTTTCTGCGGAATGTCTTGCTCGCGCTAACCAACGTTGGTCATTATCAGATTTAACTTTTCCGCATCCCTTGGTTCGCGTGATATTACTAGAACAGCTTTATCGAGCAGCAAGCATTTTGGCAAATCATCCCTATCATCGAGAATAAATATACAGTTGTTTTTCATTTGACTGAAATTCTGGTTTCTCAATAGTATTTCTTTTTCTAAAAATTCTAACGAGAAAAAATGTTAAATAACAAAGTTGATAGCGACCAAGCAAAATTGGAAGTATTTATAGAAGAACATTATGGAAATTTACGAACAGAATTTGATGAAATAATTGCAGCACAAAAAAATAATCACTTACATTATTTGGCTTTAATCAAAAAGCTTACACCCTATGAGCAAACTCGATTAATAGGGTATCAAGCTTGTTTAGGACAGCTAAAACGGTATAAAGCTCCTAAACGCCCGCCTATTCTGACACAATTCGAAAATGCCTCTGCTGCTGCTAATCAAAAAACAGACGAATCTTTGCCTACGGTTATACATTCTAGGAAGAAAAATAGATGTATTTGTTCTTGATGGAGGATCTCTTTCTTTTCCCTCTCCCGTTTATGGGAGGGGGTTAGGGGTGAGGATCTTTTAACTTTCACAGCACATTGAAAACAATTCATGTTCCCATTCCTCACCCGCTGCTAAAGCAGCGAAGAAGGTATTTGTCTGCGTCGCTCCGCTTGCAGACGATAAGATCCATTACGTTCGGTTTGAAGAAACTACTGTACTGGCGGCTCCATTGGCTCTTGCTCTTCCGCTTTTGGTTTTTCAATTTTTACAGCATCTGGCGCAACATACTTCGCAATGACCTTCATGTAATCTTTTTGATGCCTTTTAAGCAATTCTTCACCAATTTTCTGCGTTTTCAATTTTAACTCAGAATCCGCTTTAATTAATTTTTGACCTACTGGACTTTGATAAAATTTAATCAACTCAGCCATATCATCCAGGGTAAAATATTGCGCATAGAGTTTAGCCAATTGTTTTATCGTTTCAGGAGATAAAAATAGTTCATAAAAAAATTGTTCTAAATCTCCTAGCATAGCAGGGGTAACGAGTTTGCTCATTTTAGGATCTTGTGCCATGTCTATTTTGAATTTACCGACAATGACTTCAGCCGCATTTTGTGCAAAATTCGTCACTTTCGCCCACTGCAGCACCATTTGCGTATAAACAGGACCTGGATCTTCCCCCAAATCTGTATTGCCTTTCTTTGGCGCTTCTTTAGCAGACTGCGCTTGCGCGGGTTGGTTTTTATCTTGAGTATTGCTTTGTGCTTTTGGCTCTTCAGCAGCCCATCCCCCTAAAGGGAATAAACCAGCAATTAAGATTAGGCATCGAATAAGTGAACTTCCCAACGTTTTTTTCATTACGGTACCATATTCCTTTTTTGCAATGCCTGAAAATGAAAGTTAATTAACTTTTAAAAATGCTTTCCCTATCCATTAAAAAATAAAATAGAACGTCGCAGGTTACAATCTGATCTTAGTCTTCTCTTCAGTCGATGTGAAGAAATCACAAAAACCTGAGTAGTAAGTTAGCAAAGAAAAAATGAGAGCGGGAAACCTTGCTAAAATATATTCCCCACATACAATGCTAACAAATCTTTACTTCAATTTTGTTACCTAAAAAACTAACAATTAAGCTAAATAATTAAGTGCACTTTTTCACCTATAATTCTTCAATGTGCTGATATTTTAAGAAGGTGTTCATCCTCTAAAAAAGTTAATCAACTTTCTCCTGTGAAGGATTAAAGCAACTGCAAAGCTTGAGCTCACTTTTACAACGCGCGATACTGTAATAACACTATGAGACACCGACATATACACTCACGTTCTCAAGAAAAGCACCTGACCTCACATCGCGCGTTTGTTGGGATAATCCTTATTGGCTTGATGATTCTTGTCCTATTGGGCAGAGTGGCTTACCTGCAAATTACTGATCATCAAAAATATACGACGCTTTCCAATCGAAATCAGCTCCGACTCGTGCCGGTCCCCCCCCCTAGAGGGCTGATCTACGATACCAAAGGAAGGTTACTAGCGAAAAATATCCCTGCTTTTCACCTTGCTATCATCCCTGAGCAAGTTTCTGATTTACCGCTTACGCTAGAAAAATTAAATGAAATTATTCCCTTAAGCGATGAGCAACGCCAAGCATTCCTAGACAAAGTTGATCAGCACCCTGCTCATCAACGTCAAATTGTAAAATTAAAATTATCAGAAGAAGAAGTCAGCCGTTTTGCCGTTAACCAATACCAATTCCCGGGGGTTTTGCTAACGGTGGATCTCATTCGTGATTATCCCTACGGGGCATTACTCGGCCATGTTATAGGTTATGTAAGTGAAGCAAATAAGGATGATTTAACCAAGCTAGATAAAAAGCGTTATGCAGGCACTTACCAGCTTGGCAAAATTGGACTGGAAAAATTCTACGAAGAGCTTCTTCAAGGGTTACCAGGCTATCAGCAAATGGAAACTGATGTATTGGGAAGAGAGGTCAGAGCCTTATCTTCACTCCCCTCGACTCCAGGAACTGACTTACATCTTTCATTAGATATTGATCTTCAAGCTGCAGCAACAGCGGCACTAGGAGAAAATCGTGGTGCTATTGTCGCCGTAGATCCTAGTAATGGTGAAATCCTAGCTATTGTTAGCACCCCCAGTTTTGATCCCAATCTTTTTGTGCGTGGACTGGATCAACGCTCATATTTAGCATTACGGCAAGCTGCAGATAGGCCGTTGTTTAATCGTGCGATCCATGGCCAATATCCTCCTGCTTCCACCATCAAACCTATTGTTGCATTAGCAGGTCTTAGCACGCAAAAAGTAAACACCCACCAAAAAGTGTTCGATCCAGGTTGGTATCAAATTAATGGCAATGGTCGCTATTATCGAGACTGGCAAAAAAAGGGGCATGGCTGGACCGATCTGGAAAAATCTATCCGCGAATCCTGCGATATTTACTACTACATCTTGGCAGAGAAGCTTGGGATCACCCAAATGGGTTCTTGGTTTTCAGATGTTGGCCTTGGCAAACCTACAGGGATAGATCTTCCTGGGGAACAAAAAGGATTAGTGCCTTCCATCGCATGGAAGAAAAAAGCTTATAAAACAGCATGGTACCCTGGCGAAACCGTCATCACCGGGATTGGCCAAGGTTATATGCTCGCCACTCCCTTACAGTTAGCGGTGATGGCTTCTTATATTGCTACGCGTGGGCAACCTTATAGTCCCCATTTAAACAAAAAAATCATTCCGCAAAAATTGCCTCCATTGAAAAACGCTTCACCAGAGCATTGGGCAACCATTATTGAATCGATGCATCAGGTGACACAACATCCTCGCGGTACCGCTTACCGTCATTTTGCAGGGTTCACATTGGATGCAGCAGGTAAAACGGGCACTGCACAAGTCTTTGGTTTAAAAGCCAATGAAAAATACGATCATGATTCAGTAGCACGTCACTTACGCGATCATTCCCTCTTTATTGGTTTTGCGCCTATAGAAAACCCTAAAATCGCCATAGCAGTAATATTAGAGAATCAAAAAGCCAGTGCCAGTGTTGCACGCCAAGTGATGGAAGCTTATTTAACGGAAAACTACCATGCTCAGCAGACAGAAGTACCCCCTACGTCATCTTAGCCCGCCAATATGGCACCGGATCCCTGGGCTTAAGCTCTTATCCTATCTACACTGGGATAGTTGGCTTTTTGTACTCATCAGCTTGTTATTGGTTGTGAGCTTTGGGCTTCTTTATAGTGCTGGGGGACAAAAAACCTCCATCTTAATCCGTCATGGGATCCACCTTGGTGTCAGTTTCGTGGTTTTCTTGGCAATGGCGCATACCTCTCCACGCACCTTTAAACAATGGGCGCCTTTTTTATATGTAGCTGGACTTATTTTGCTTTTAGCCGTATTTGTTTTTGGTTCAGCCAGCAAAGGGGCACAACGCTGGGTACCCCTTGGTCCTGTGCGCTTCCAACCTTCTGAGTTTATGAAGCTTATCTCCCCTTTAATGCTGGCTTATTATTTATCTGATAAACCGATCCCTTTAAATCTAAAACATTTAGGCATTGGTTTTATTATTATTTTTCTTCCTGGACTGATGATTGCCAAGCAACCCGATTTAGGCACAGGTCTTCAAGTGATTGGCACAGGGTTTGGCGTACTTTTCTTTGCCGGGATCCGTTGGAAATGGATTTTTAAAATATCTGTTTTTGGCATGGCTGCTCTACCATTGCTTTGGTGGAAACTACATGACTACCAACGCCAACGTGTACTGACATTTTTAAATCCTGAAAGCGATCCCTTGGGTAGTGGCTATCACATTATCCAATCTAAAATTGCAATTGGCTCTGGCGGTCTTTACGGTAAAGGATGGTGCCAAGGCACCCAAGTCCAACTCAACTTTTTACCAGAACGTACCACTGACTTCATTTTTAGTGTTTTAGGGGAAGAATTCGGTTTTATAGGTGCATGCATCTTGTGCTTATTATATTTTGGCATCATCCTTCGCGGCATGACGATTATGACGCAAACCCAAGATACATTTAGCCGTTTGATGGCAGGTGGCATTATATTTGGGTTCTTTATTTGCTTCTTTATTAATATTGGTATGGTAAGCGGTTTATTGCCTGTTGTGGGCTGCCCCTTACCTTTGATTAGTTATGGTGGAACTTCTTTAGTGACGTGGATGGCCGCTTTCGGTATGCTAGTAGCCATACAATCACAAAACAAAAGTTCGCCAAGGTAGGCAACATGCAAAAAAAAATTATCTCTTTAATTTCGGTTCTTTTTTTGAGTTTGATTACTTCATTTCATGTCATTGCAGCACCAACAAATACAAGTTTGACTGAACGACCTGATGTTAAAGCCTTCATACAAGATATGAAGCGTAAACATCATTTTGATGAGCAATTACTTAAGAAATGGTTAGGTCAAGCAAAAATTCAATCTTCCATTATCACCACCATGACCAAACCTGCTGAGAAAAAACCTTGGTATAAATATCAAGCTATTTTCCTCAGTCCCCAAAGGATTAATGATGGTGTCACTTTTTGGCAAGCAAATAAAGCAGCGCTTGCTAAAGCAGAAAAAGAATATGGGATCCCTCCAGAAATTGTTATCGCTATCATTGGCGTAGAAACATTTTATGGTAAACACGCAGGTCAATACAGCGTTTTAGATGCCTTAGTAACTTTGGGGTTTGATTATCCTCCTCGGTCTAAATTTTTCTTGTCTGAACTTGAAGAATTTTTACTGCTTGCCAGAGAAGAAAAGTGGGATCCGACGCAAATCAAAGGTTCGTATGCAGGCGCTATGGGCAAACCACAGTTCATTGCTAGCAGCTACCGTCGTTATGCAGTTGATTTCAATCACACTGGCCGCCGCGATCTGCTGAATAATGTAGATGACGCTATTGGTAGTGTAGCTAATTACTTTAAAGTTCATGGCTGGAAAAAAGGCGACCCGATTGTTTTCCCCGCGCAAGTGCAAGGTGATAAATTTAAAACACTTATTGCAAGCAAGTCTAACCCTAAGCCCGATCACTCCTGGCAAACCATATCTCAATCTGGTGTGAAAGCGTCAGCGGATCCTAAAAAACTTCAAGGGCAATCTTTTGCATTAATTTCACTTGAAGGGACAATGGGACCACAATATTGGTTGGGCGCTCAAAATTTCTACGTTATTACGCGCTATAACCATAGTGATCACTATGCTATGGCGGTCTATGAGTTAAGCCAAAAAATTAAAGAGGCTTACAAACAAACATGAACATATAGTCACAGCAGATGATTTTTCGGCAAGACAGCAGAAGAATCGTCTGCGAAGACTAGAGTCATAGCATGTGATAGACTAAGATCCAAACTAACAATTAAGCCGTACAGCAGCGTAATGAGACGCTCCCGTCAGCTGCGAACATGATACTCAGTTCAGTTTGGTTTTAGGTTCTCGCTAGACTGCTACAACAAACTGGAACAATGAACGTATAAGCGAATGGAATCATGTTAATAAAAACACAATTCTTCCAGGGAACATTACTTATCCTAACGTTATTGCTCGGAGCATGTAGTCATCACGGGGCTCATAAGCCCTCCTCTAGAGCGCATGGTCATCATCATGATGAAGCCAAAAACGATGGAGATGGTCCACCTGAAATTGATATGGATGTAGCACACATTCCCAATGCCGAGCCTAGACTTGAGCCTTTAAGCCGTTATGGTAACCCACAAAAATATGATGTATTTGGCGTGCGTTATCATACGCTTGCTCATAGCAATGGCTATGCTGCAGAAGGAACAGCTTCATGGTATGGGCGTAAATTCCATGGTCAGCGCACTTCCAGTGGAGAGCCCTATGATATGTTTGGGATGACGGCAGCGCACCGTTCTTTACCTTTACCCACTTATGCCAAAGTGAAAAATCTTAATAATGGCCGTGAAGTCATCGTCAAAATTAATGATAGAGGCCCTTTCGTTAAAGATCGTCTGATAGATTTATCTTATGCTGCAGCCAAAAAGCTTGGCATTCATGCAACCGGCACAGGCAAAGTCCGCATTACGGCTATCGATCCTATTGCTTGGCATAAAGAAAAAGAGAAAGTAATACAGGTGGCTTCTAGCTCCAAAAAAGCGTCCTCTGCTAAACATGCAGACAAGAAAGGTAAAGCTACGCAATTAGCACAAGCTAATACAGCCAAGAATAGTGCTAATAAAAAAGCGCCCACTAAAGATGCCACTAAGAACACAAGTAAAACAGCAACGGCTGCCAAAGCAAAAACCACTACAGTGGCTAAAGCAAATAACAAACAGATCTATCTTCAGTTAGGTGCTTTTAGCCAAAAAACCAACGCACAACAGCTAGCCAACAAGGCAACGGTTTTGACCCAAGCCTTACAGGATGTTGATGTCCACGTCCTTGATAGTAAATCGGCTAACAAAAATTCTTACAAAGTCAGAATTGGTCCGCTAAAAAGCGAAGCTGAAGCACAAAAAATCCAGAAGAAATTGATTGCACTAAATACAGCCAATCCTGCTAAGGTGGTTTACGAGTAATCCCCCAAAGCAAGCAAAGCTCGCGAGCGCAGAGGGATTTTTGACGCGAAGAAGAAAATCCCCCGCGCTAAGAAGCGCGGCCCCCTTTACAAAGTGGCCAATATCGCGCTTCGCGCGGAGCAAGAATGATTTTTTATTAGCTGCTGCAAGCATCCCCAAGTTTGGCAGGTGCTTTTTAACGCTGAAAATTCGTAAAAAGTCATTTCCCACTAACGAAACCAATCCAACGACGTGTTAAAATAGATATGGTCATATTCTTTATAAAAACAGCGTGGGGTAACTAACATGCATCGGACTGCTTTTCGTTGGATAAGTTTTTTATGCTTAATCATACTCTCCCCCTTGGGTCTTGCAGCTAATACGACTGTACCTGCAGCCCCTGAGCTTGAAGCTGAAGCATATATCTTAGTTGACTTTCGTAGTGGAAAAACTTTAGCGGCTAAGGATGCTGATAAGCGAATCGATCCCGCTAGTCTTACCAAAATGATGACGGTATACGTCTTCGATCACGAGCTACAAAATGGCAAATTCAAGTTAGAAGATGAAGTTACCATTAGTGAAAACGCTTGGAAAACCGAAGGTTCCAGGATGTTTGTCCCTGTCGGTAAAAAAATACAAATCAAAGATCTGCTTCGCGGCATTATTATTCAATCCGGTAATGATGCGACCGTTGCCTTAGCTGAATTTGTGGCAGGTAGCGAAAGTGCATTCGCAGATTTAATGAATCAATATGCTCAAAAATTAGGGATGACGAGTACGCATTTTGCAAACTCAACAGGGATCCCTAACCCTGATCATTACACAACAGCACGTGATCTTAGCTTGTTGGCAAACGCTCTCATCACACAATTTCCTGAAACCTACAAAATCTACTCAGAGAAATGGTTCACCTTTAACGGCATTAAACAACCAAATCGTAACCGCCTTCTCTGGCGCGAACCTTATATAGACGGCATTAAAACAGGCCACTCCAGCACAGCCGGCTACTGCCTTGCTGCTTCCGGACAAAAAGACAATATGCGTTTAATTTCTATTTTGGTCGGCTCTAAAACGGAAGCAGAACGTACTGAACAAACGTTACAGCTCTTACGCTACGGTTTTCGTTTCTTTGAAACCCACCATCTTTTCCAAGCTAATACAGCATTAAATGAGCCTCGCGTTTGGATGGGAGATCGTAAAAAATTAGCACTGGGCATCACTCGTGATTTATACATCACCATTCCTCAAGGGCAATATAAGAGCCTTGATGCTAAGATGAATATCGATAAAAATCTCACCGCGCCTATTACCAAAGGTGATAATCACGGAAAATTGGTGGTCAAATTAGGCGATGATTTGATAGCTGAAATGCCATTAGTTGCTTTGGAAAATGTCGATAAAGGCACTATGTGGGATCGTTTTTCAGATTATGTGAGCTTAGGCTTTCATAAAATCTTAAATAATCCTCAAGATGAAGCGACTAAAAGTTCATGATAGGTAACGGTAATACAGAAAGAGGTAAACTGACATTTCCCTGTCAGTTTACCTTTAAAATCATTGGTCAAGCCAATCAAGCATTTGAAGGTGAAGTGCTGAAAATTCTACATCAGCACTTCCCTCAATTATCGGAAAATGCTATTCGCTATGCCGTGAGCAAAAACGCAAATTATTTAGCTTATACAGTGACGGTACAAGCGGAAAGTCAGGAGCAATTGGATGCTACTTATCAAGCACTCAGTGATAGTCCTCTTGTTCTGTTTGCACTATAAGTATGATCCCCTCCATTAGCGTCTCACGATTTTCTACACTTCAGCCTTATCAGCCTCTTTATGAGCAGATGAAGGAATACACACGCCTTCGTGGTCAAGACTCGCCTGATGCGATTTGGTTGCTTGAGCACCATGGCGTATTTACGCAAGGACTTGCTGGCAAAAAAGAGCATATCCTTGATGCCGGAGATATACCGGTTATTCAAAGCGATCGCGGTGGGCAAGTAACTTACCATGGCCCAGGCCAATTAATGATTTACACCTTAATTGATCTCAAGCGATTAAATATGGGTGTTAAACAATTTGTAAGACATTTAGAAAATACTGTCATTGAGTTGCTTCAGCGCTACGATATTCTTGGCCATACCCAATGTGGCGCACCTGGTGTTTATGTGAACGATGCAAAAATATGTTCCCTAGGTTTACGAGTGAGCCGCGGCTGTGCTTATCATGGTCTGAGCTTAAACGTGAATATGGATCTCTCTCCTTTCAAAAGAATCAACCCTTGCGGCTTTCATTTACTTCGAATGACGCAAATTAGTGACTTTATTCCCAATATTAGTGTCCAGACTGTGATGGAAGAAGTGCTACCTATTCTTTTAGCGCACCTCTCACCTACTGCCATTGGAGTATGATGTAATGACCGACTCTCGCAAAATTGATCCTTTACAAAAACAACGCGGAGAGGAAAAATTCGCGCGGATCCCTATCAAAATTGTACCGACCCCAACGCATGAGCGTAAACGGATCCCGGAATGGATCCGCGTCAAAGCACCCGTCACACCGGCAGTGAGCAATCTCAAACAATTATTGCGTGAACATAAATTGGTTACCGTTTGTGAAGAAGCAGCATGTCCTAATTTGAGCGAATGCTTTAGCCATGGGACAGCAACTTTCATGATCATGGGAGATAAATGCACACGACGTTGTACCTTTTGCGATGTTGCTCATGGTCGACCTGATCCTTTAGATCCCAATGAACCCATTAATCTAGCCACAGCTTTAGGTAAAATGGGACTCAAATATATCGTTATTACTTCCGTTGATAGAGACGATTTACGAGACGGCGGAGCAAGTCATTTTGCGGCTTGTATCCAAGCAGTACGCGAGCATTGCCCTCAAACAAAAATAGAAGTGCTTGTACCTGATTTTCGTGGCCGAATGGAAGTAGCCTTGGCCAATCTTGCTGTCGCATTACCCGATGTATTTAATCACAATATGGAAACCGTTCCCAGGCTATATAAACAAGTCCGACCAGGCTCAGATTATTTTGGATCTCTAAAATTAATCCAATCTTTTAAAGCGCATTATCCACACATCCCTACAAAATCTGGCATCATGTTAGGACTCGGGGAAACCAATGAAGAAGTATTGGCAACCCTGGCAGATCTTCGTCGCTATGATTGTGATATGTTAACCCTAGGTCAATACTTGCAACCCAGTCGTTTTCATATGCCAGTCTCTCGCTACGTCACGCCAGATGAGTTTAATATGCTAGCCAGTGAAGCACGCAAAATGGGCTTTAGCAATGTTGCGAGTGGTCCTTTAGTGCGTTCTTCTTATCATGCAGATAGGCAAGCAGCTGGAGATGATGTTAGCTAGAGGAAAAAGGGGCAAGTCTTGCCCCTACTAAACCTGCAAAGGTTATTTCTGTTTATATTTTTTCCTAAAATTTAAAACAAGTAATAAGTTTTTCTACTTGTTTATCAGAATAATGCATCAACGGCATTGGCACATTATTAATGTCAGTAATGTTGCCATTAACAACTGTAACCGCATAGTTATTCTTATTAAAGTTGATGCTATAAACAGACGATTTAGCAAATTGGACGTCGCTATTTTCTTTATCACTATTGATTAAATCTGCCATAAAATCTAAAAACTCTTTGTCACTATCTATCACTTGCTTGATGTGTGCTGGCGTTCTTTCATACAAATCACACGCACGAACATATTCTGCAATATCTTTGTCTCGTTCTCGATCATTGCCATGGTGTTGATAGATGATTTGTTTAATTAGCTCTGCATAAAAGGCAATCAGATAAGGATCTTTTGCATAAAACATATTTTTAATCAGTTCATCTACTTCACTATTGCGAATAAATGAAGTTAAAGATTTGTATTTTTTTCTCTCTTTTTCCCAGACAAATTTTTCTTTAACTTGCTGAGGCATTGCTGCCGGTCCTGCCTGCAATAGCACAATCATTGCTTCTATCATCGATTTAGGATTCACAAATGAGCAAGTGTCGTATTTTTGCTTTTTACACTCAAACGATACTATCGGAGAATATAGATCAACGATCTTATTTAAAAGAGTATGAAATTTTTCTTGTGAAGATATCTCACCGTTTATCAACGATTTAATAAAATCAGGCGTAATGTGTTTTCTATCTTTTATTTTAAATATTCTACAACCCGTATCCTTAGCACCGCCTTCACCACGATTAGAATAGACAAGATAATCACCATACATGGCTAATCCAATAATATGCCCATCCCAACCACTTGAAAAGTAAATCATTTGATTGGCAGTATATTGCTTATGAAAGCTATGCTCTGCATCAGTGTTATAGTTACTATGACAAGGAGTGATTAAATTATTCGAAAATGTTAATACTTTAGTTATTTCTTCAAATAAGGGTGTAGGATGTGCCTCTTGATATAGCGCTACGTGTTCTGTCAAATGCGCTAAAGATGTGCCGGCAAATTCACTTTCCGTATCTATAGTAAAAACAACACCATTTTTTTTGAAAGAAATTCCGTCTTTTAATCCTAATATATGTCCGACTCTATAACAAAAGTAGTATATGTCAAGCAAAGGCGTAAGAGAGGTTTTCCATTCTCTTTTTGGGTTAAAATAAAAATATAACATCTCAAGTGTTTTAAGCGGAAATTTTCTAACAATATCAATATCATTAACAATGTCTAATAAATCTTTTTCTAAAAAACACTTATAATGAAACAAATAGTATTCAATATCATCGGAATGTGCTCTTTTTAACAAAAAGATGAGTTGCTCTTTAGAAAAAGAAACCGTTTTCAAAAGATCTTCAATCGCTGCATTTTGTTCTTCAGTTAATGCATCTTTATAAAACTGTTTATCAAAACATAGACATAATAGATCAGTTAAAGAATCAATTTTATAAGAACTATTATTTGACTTAATAATTACATTTCCAGCAGAAATTCTCTCTATAAAATAAAGGAGTGCTTGCTTCGTTTCTATACCATATAGTGTTTCAAAAAAAAGGCTATATTTTATTATTGCAGGAGTCTGCAGCGCATATTGTGCCGGAAGCGTTTTATTTTTAACTTTCACAAAAAGTGATTCAAAAGTTAGCGTTAACATATTTTCACGTTTTTTCACTAAGACAATATTCACTAAAAAACGTGTCAAACATTATATCGCATACTATTTCCTGGCAAGAAAATTTCGATAAAGCGGTAAGTTTTAGGGGGCAAGTGGTATATTTTCTAGTGAATTGCACCGCGTAGCTTAAGCGCAGCAGAGGTGCTATCATGAAATTATCTATGAATGCTATATGAAAAAGATAACACGCTCATCTTCATTAACAGGAAACTTAGCCATGGAAAATTGCGCAAAACCTACGCAACAAAGGGCAGAATTAGAAAAGGAAAATGAAGAAATCCGCAAGCGCGGCCAAGACACAGCAAAATTATATGTGTTAGACGCTAATGAAACTTTAAAAGATATCACACAAAAATTATACGAAAATACTAACACTTCTGATGCGGTTAAAGAATGCATCCAAAAGGAGAAAAGGAAATTTTATCTTTTTTCTTATGATAGCGATGGTTTTGCCGTGAAAGGTTACCTCAGTTTGCCTACAGATACCGCTCCCCCCTTACCGTTACTGATCTTGCTTCGCGGTGGCAATCGTGAATTTGGTTTACCCTATCCTAGAGAATTAAGCATACAACCTGGTTACGCCTTGATAACCACAACTTACCGAGGTGGCGTGAGTGAAGGGAAAGATGAATTTGGTGGAGAAGATGTGAATGATGTAAAAAATTTGGTTGAATATTTACCTACACTGGAGAAAAAATTAAACATTGCTTTTCATCCAGAAAATAAATATATGATTGGCATTAGTCGTGGCGGCATGCAATTATTTCTTGCTTTAGGACGTTATCCTATACTTCAACAAAAAATTAAAAAAGCTGTTTCTATTTCTGGCTTATTAGATCTTGCATTAGCGATTGAAGACAGAGCAGATTTTAAAGCTTTCTTAACTGAATCTTTTGGTTATTCATCAGATGAAAAGGGAAGGGCTTGGATAGCCAAGCGTCAGCCGCTTAATTATGTTTCTCACATCAAAAACATTCCTATCTTAATTGCACAAGGCACAAAAGATACTCGAGTTTGTTTAAAAGAAGGCTATAATTTCCTTGAAGCGCTGCAAGCACATGGCCATAAAGCCACTTATGTTGAAATTGAAGGGGGCGATCATGTATTGGTCAATACACCAGATTTTCTGCCTGTATTAATGGACTGGTTAGCACAATAAAATCGTTAAAACTAGGGTAATTCTGAGCATTTCATGTACATTTCATATTTAGGAGTACCTTTTTGGCTCTGAATTTTGCTCGACCAAAATGTCATTTTTTGACTATCTTTAAAATATTCCGACACATTGACCATGACCGCTTCAGCAAAAATATTTCCCTGCTCAGCTAAAGGCGCCATCTGTTTTTTGAGGCAAGCTTGCCTATCGCTTTCTAGCTTATCGATTATTGCACGAGGCGGCGTTGGATTTTTACTGTCCTCATCCATCCATTTTGCATAACAAGCCGCATAACCTTTTCTCACCTGCTTTTTTTCTTCAATTTGACAATGTTTTACATTATATTCTAAATCTGCTTTTTCCCATTTTAAGTACGTTAAAAAACCTTTGTACATTACATTTGCATCTTCTTTAATAAGATTTTGTAATTTTTCTATCATGCCTAGTTCACATTGTTCATCAAACTCACAGTCAATTAGCATAGAAAGTAGAGTATGTTTTCCTTTTATACGCTGCGTCTCGTTAGGAGCATATTCTTCAACTTGATCTAATTTATTCAATAATTTGATTTCAGTGGTTTGCGCCATGCTAATGCCACACCAAAATAGTCCAAGCAAACTAGCTAAAATTTTCAAGCATTCACTCCATTTTCAGTTTAATATCTAAGAAACTTAGTAGATATGATTATTATGAACCTTTAAAGGCGGATTGCCACTCAGCAAACGTTCTTACTCATTAAATTTACAGGATTGTTATTAAATTTGCAGTGAATTACGCCTCATGTAAATTTAATTATTTTCTTTTCAGTATTATCTGTGATAAAAAGCGACATCTTCTCATGATGGATTGAGAAGAGAGCCCATGAATTATATCGGGGCTTCACTGAAAGCTTATAAAAGAAGGATAGCCATATGTCGTTAATGGATACATTTACTCAATTCTTTACCAATGGAACAATGCGTGAAGAGGCAACGAAAGTAGTTGTCGATGGATTATGGGCTACTGGGGAAGCAGCTTTAGAAGCAGCACAACAAAATGCTTATGGTCTTGCCATCGGTACCACTGTTGCAGTCGGCCTTGGTACTGCCGCACTTGCTGCCAGAAAATATGGTTTACCTACCTTACCTTCTTTTCGAAATGCAAGAAGTGTTCCTACCAATACTGACACTCAATCCAAAAAAGAAGAAAAAGAAACAGGCTCTAAACATCAAGCTTCTTCTGAGGCTGACACAAGCGAACCACGTGGTCGAGTAACAGAAATCCACGACCATATTGAGGGCGAAGAAAACGCTAAAAGCGATCGTTCACGTACACCTTCTCCCACCAGAAAATAACTATCAAAAAAAGCCGGCAGTAAAACTGCCGGCACTCTCCCTTAGGTTTCTTCTTGCACCATTATTTTTCTTTGATGCTTACCTTCTTTAGCTTTAGGCAAATGAATGGCTAGCACACCATGCTTTACCTTTGCTGAAATTTTGCTACCGTCTATGGATTCTGGCAGTGTAAACTCTCGATAAAATTTACCAAACGAACGTTCTAAACGGTAATAATTATTTTCTTTGTCTTTTTCCTCATGAAAGGTTTTTCTTTCTCCTTTCACTGTCAGGATATTTTTTTCCATGCTAATGTCTATATTCGCAGGATCCACACCAGGAATATCAGCATAAACGACAAATTCTTCTGCTTCTTCCTTAATATCCACTTTTGGCGTCCACAAGGTCTCACCTGCATTTCTATTTTCTTCTGTAAGCTGCGTCATTAAAGGAAATAATTCCTTTTGTAGTTCACGTAGCAAAGATGGCTGACAATAACGTATCATACTCATAAACAACCTCCACGGTTTCAAAAGTTTCAATATTTTCATCAAGCTTAATTTAAAAATGGGGCTGCCCTTTTTCTTTTCAAGGGTAAAGAAAAATTTTTTTAAAGGTTGTCTCTAGAGGTGATTTTTTGTTCAGGCCAGTCTTCTGCAGATCTTTCATACGGGCAAGTTAAACGGTTGTAGATAGGTGGGCAGCCCCGGGTAAGCAAGAAAAGACTTTTAAAACAACTTTTAGTGTATTTACATGATACTTCCCTCCCCATCTCAATTGAACAAAGCACTCACAAAAGAAGATCTTATCAATGACACAAATTTGTAAAATGAAGAAAGAGAAACCATTTATGAGGTGGGACCTAGCATCTCAATGAAAATACCCGCCCCCCTGACACAACAACCATAAAAACGCTGACCTTTTTTGTCATTCTTTAAGAGAGGTAAACCTATTTATTTTTATAAATTGCTATGGTAGTGTAGGCACGTTTTTTTAACCGTAAAAAAGAGGAAAAATACATGTCAGCAAGGAAAAAAACAATTCGAACTAAAGCACGGACTGCTAAAGCAACCAAAACAACCGCAAAACGCGCGGTTAAAATGGAAGCTCCTAAGAAAGCTAGGGCTACAGCTAAAGCTTTACAAGCTGTTGTGACAAAAACCAAAACCTCCCCACTTTTGTCTAACAAACCTATTTCACAAAAACAATCTAAATCACAAATTTACGCTGAACTTGCTGAAATCGCTCAAGTTAGCAAACACGACGCAAAAAACATGATAGCCGCTATCAGAAATATTATTGAGCGTCACGTTAAGCCTAAAGGATCCGGCGAAATCGTTATCCCTGATCTTGGCATCAAAGTACGCCGCATTCAGAAGAAAGCTACCAAAGCCAGAATGGGTCGTAATCCCTTCACCGGCGAAGATATTCAAATTCCAGCAAAACCTGCTAGAAAATCTGTCAAAGTTTCTGCTCTAAAAACATTAAAAGCGTTAATTGAAGACTAGATCAGTATTTTATTGAGAATAGATTTCTTGATAGATAAGGGAGAGGGATCAACTCTCTCCCTTGATAATCCTCTACCACTTAGTCTTAAAAACATCGTCACTTTTGGCGACAATTTCTACAGATACTATTAAGTTTACAAAGTTTCAAAAGCTTAAGAGCTGACAAATTTTCCCAACTATTTCCTTAGTTATCTAAATTATTTTAGATCCACCTATCTCATGCTTTCTCCCATTTATCGCAATTGAAACAAAATCCATAGCGAAGCAAAAATTTTTGTCTACAATCGCTTTATTATTTTTTCATTTTCAAATTTTGCATCAGAAGGAAACTATTATGGCTACGCGTCCAGAAGATCTCATCGAAAAATTTGCGGAAATGATTGAAGAAGCGGATCAATTGGATGATAGAGGCTTTGCAGAAAAAACCGTTGATATTTTAATCATGCTCAGCATGATGGAAGATTCTGTTTCCACAATGGAGAAAATCAATCAAAAAATCCATTCCCTTATCGTACAAGCTGATGATATAAAATCACAAGGGAAATCACAGCAATACGTTGCGAATCAAATGCGAGAATTAAAAGAAAGTTCTCACCATGTGGGGTTGATGCATTAAAGAATTTGTTTAAAACTGTCATTACGAGCGTAAGTGAAGCAATCCATACCGACTCATGAGCAAGGTATAGATTGCTTTGGCACTTTGCCCCCAAACAAGTTCCTTAAGTCGGTCATTGCAAGCGCAAGCACGCAATCCATAGTGGTTCATGATGAAGACATAGATGCTTCGGCACTATAGGCCTCGCAAAGATACGACCTACCGTTCCTCTTAACCGCTAAGAGGTGGTTTACACATTGAAAAACTTGATATATAGTAAAAAAACATTGTATTTAATTTAAGCAACTAAAACATGGCAACTTATTTATTCAAAACTCTATTCGGATCTTATCGATTTTATTCTTATCGATTTGCAGGGTATCACTACGCCATGTTTTATCTACTTACCCAAATCTTAAATATGAAACCGAATAGAGACAAAAAATGGAAAAGTCACTTAACAAAAGCATCGCTAAACACCTAAATAAAACTCCTCGTACGCGTTTTTTCCTTCGTTTTATCTCTCATTTTCTCCTTCTTAGAACTCTTGTATTACTTTTAGCGCTTTTTTGGGGATACATATGCCCTCTTAGAGCCGCAGATAAACCACTAATCACTATCCAACAATTTGTCAGTCACCCTGCGTTGGATGCCGCTAAAAAGGGGATCCAGCAAGCACTTCAAGAAAGAGAGCTCCAAGCTCAAATTGAAACAAAGGAAGACAATGCACAAGGAAATGTAACGCTGGCAATTCAAATTGCCAAACACCATGCTGCTTTAAATCCAGCTATTATGGTGGCTATTGCAACGCCATCAGCACAAGTCATCCTTAAGGCGAAGCAAACTTCGACCTTGCTTGCTTTTGTGGCGGTGAGTGATCCTATCTCTGCGGGTCTCAATGGATCTAATATCATTGGCGTCACTGATCAACCGCCTGTTGAAGAACTATTTTCTCTTGTTGCTCAAATCCTACCTTCAATCAAAACGGTTGGCGTTCTTTATAATCCTGCGGAAATTAATTCTGTAAAAACCGTTGAACGCCTGGCAAAGGAACTTGAGAGAAAAGATCTTCGTCTAAAAAAAATGGCCGTTAATTCTTCTGCCGACATTAAATCAGCAACCCTTGGATTGATGACTGAAGTGGATATCATCTATATTCCGCAAGATAACCTTGTTGTTTCTGCCATTGAAACTGTTATCAATACTGCCAAACAGAAAAAAATACCGGTTATTGGTAACGATCCAAGTTTAGTTGATCAGGGATTATTAATGGCTTTAGGATCAGATTACTTTAATAGTGGCCTACAACTGGGAAATATGATTGCCGATAAGCTTGAAAATAAAAATCCTATTCCGCTCATTCAGCATGCCAAGGCTAAAGAGCTTAAATTAAATAAAGGCGTTGCTCAATCATTTAATATTACTTTCCCTATTCATCTTAGCACGAGGGAAACACCATGAATTTATTGCAACTATTGGGTTCCATCGAGATAGGATTGATATACGCTTTAATTGCATTGGGTGTTTATATTAGCTTTCGCATTATCGATTTTCCTGATCTTACCGTTGATGGCAGTTTCACGTTGGGGGCTAGTGTTGCAGCGGCCTTGATCTCATCAGGGTATCCTGCTTTGCCTTCAACCTTGATTGCCATTTTGGCAGGCATGCTTGCTGGCATGGCGACGGGCTATTTAAATGTAAAATGGAATATCCTTGGGCTTTTAAGTGGGATCCTGACCATGACAGCACTTTATTCCATTAATTTGAGGATCATGGGAAAACCTAATATCGCCATCATCAATGATCCCACCCTATTCACTCAGCACTCAGTGATCGTACTTAGCGCAATTATCGTCATTATCACCTTTTTAGTCTTGGCATGGTTTTTCTCAACGGAGTTTGGTTTAAGCATGCGGGCGATAGGTATTAACCCTAGAGTTAGTAGTGCCTACGGTATCAAGGTTGGTACAATGAAAATCATCGCGCTTGCATTAAGTAATGGCATCGTTGCATTTGGTGGGGCGCTATTTGCCCAATCACAAGGATTTGCAGATATTTCAATGGGTACGGGCACCATTATCGTGGGGCTTGCTTCTGTCATGATAGGGGAATCCTTGCTTGGACCTAAAAAGATCATCTTCGCATTAGCTGCATGCATCATAGGATCCCTCCTTTATCGTATTGCTATCGCATTTGCTTTAAATATTCATGATATTGGTCTACAGGCTTCCGATTTGAATTTACTCACAGCATGCTTAGTTACCATGACAATGATACTACCCAAACTAAAAACAACGCTCGAGAGGCGTCTATGATAAAACTTGATAATGTCCATGTTATTTTTAATCAAGGTACAGAGCTAGAAAACCATGTCCTAAAAGGGATCAACTTGACGGTTGAACAAGGTGAATTTATCACTGTTATTGGTGGAAATGGAGCAGGTAAATCTACCTTAATGAATATTCTCTCTGGAGACATTCTTCCTCAGCGAGGCACAATTTTAATTGGTGAAAAGAATGTCACAAAGTGGGCAACTGCCAAACGTTCACCATTAGTTGCCAGGGTATTCCAAGATCCCTTGATAGGCACCTTTGCTGATCTTTCTATTGAAGAAAATTTAAGTCTCGCTTACAAACGTGGACAATGCCGTGGTTTAACACTAGGCTTAAAATCGCGTCTAAGGGAAACTTTTAAACAGGCTTTATCCTACCTTAATATGGGGCTAGAAAATCGATTAAAAGATAAAGCTGGCGCTTTGTCTGGTGGCCAGCGTCAAGCATTAAGTCTTATCATGGCAACCATGCAAACTTCACAAATCCTATTATTAGATGAACATACTGCTGCACTTGATCCTAAAATAGCGAAAACAATCATGGAGGTTACCAATAATCTTATTCGAGCACAAAAATTAACCACGTTAATGATTACCCATAGTATGTCGCAGGCCTTAGAATATGGCAGCAGAACTGTGATGATGTACCATGGAGAAATTATTAGGGATATGAAAGGCGATAATAGAAAAGCATTATCGCCAGATGATTTAATCAAATATTTTGATTTATAAAAAATCTAAGAAATCGGTCTTTGAGGCAATCTGTCTGATGGTGTTGATGTTTGACTCTCTCTTTGCTTCTTTATGTATTGTTCAAACAAATACTTGGAAACCTCTACGGACATTGCATTTGAGCCATCCAAACTTCTAAATTCAATAATAATTGGTTCATGTTTGCATTGCTTAATTTGTGCGTTTACTCCTTCTTTTAAAAATTCCTTTAATCCTTCTTTATTTAAATTTAGGTCCTCTACACTTAAATGCGTGTTGAGGTACATATGTGCATCTTTAAGGTCTTGTTCAGAAAAAGAGAGTTTTTTAGATTTAACATTATCCATGAATAGCATTTTTTGACGAAATTTTTGCTGTTCAGGCGATCTATCCTGCATAACTTGCTTAATCTCAACATGAGGTGCTTTTAAGGCATCTTGCTCTTTTTTACTTAAAGTTTTGTCTTCTTTGAGATTAACGCCCAACCAACCAAATATTTTATTTACTGCTGATTTAAAAACATTAATGGCACGAGATGTTCTCTTTATAGGACCAATTTTCGAGAGATTTTCATCTAAATTTTTACTTATATCTAATGCGCGTTCAGCCTGAGATTGATAATATATTCTTCCTTTAGTTTTTGGATCCGCAAGTGCATCCTGCACTTTTTTGAGTTCAGTTTCTGCTGTCACCAATGCATGATGTTGTTTATTCGCTCTAGAATTCTTTTTACCAGGTTCCACCGATTCAGCAACTTGTTCTTTCGCCACAGTAATATCATTAGCAAGCTTATTAACCGCCTTTTGTAATTCAAGATTTATTTTGGAAATAGCATCTGTCTTATTACGATGACAGTTAATTAAATATTCAGCTTGCTGCACTAACATAGTCGGATTAAAAGGTACCGTAGGATAAGGCGTAGTCGCTAAATATTGATTGATAAAATCTTTATCTGTTGATGTTAAATCAAATTTGAACTCAGCAAACAGAGAAAATCTGTCTTGAAGTGAACGTATTTGCTGATTCATCACATTTTTTGCATTTTCAATTTCTGCTGTCTTCTCTGCAAGTGTCGTTTCATCAACATCGAATTTATCTAATAATTCAAAATATTCTTTTTCTAATTGCAAATACTGATCAATGGCATTTTTAAGATCCTGACAATCTTCAGGTTTCAATTCATTAACAAATTTTACCAATTGCTCAGTGATAACTGGTTCTTTATCTTGCATTAATTGGTATTGAATACCACCTGCCAATAATCGGATATTTTCCTCATTATCTTCTATTTGCGCCTCTATATTAACAAGCCAGGTCGGATTCACTGGCATGCGAGCAACAACCGGTTGGAGTGAACGCACCAAGTAAAAATCATGCGATAGTTCAAGACCCAATTCTTTCATACGATCATAAAAGTTATTTACAAAACTTAAATACCGAGCTGCATTGTTTCTATCACCCTTTTCAATAAACTCCCGAACCTTTAGTAAATCTTCATTTGCACGCTTGTGTAAAGGCTTCATAATCTCAATAATAATTTTCTTGGCTTTTTCTTTCACTTGAGGATCATTGGATTCATCCGCAATTTTCTTTGCTTGGTTCGTTAATGCTTGAAGGCTAGTGCTGTCATCAAATATAAGTTCATAAAACTCCATTGAATTTGGGCCAGGTTTTTTTGATAGATTGTCGATGATATCTAATTTGGCTAAAGGATGCCCCATATACGCTGCGCAAAGTAAGTTAGATGTTAAGCCAGAACTCTCGTATAGGTTATAATAACGATCCGCACACCTTGTTATTGTCTTTTGAACATCTGATTGGACCTCTGGTTCTGTTTCAATACTTTTTAACAAAGCAAACGCTTCAATGACATGGCTGATTGACGATGTGCTTCTACCAGGCGCTAGTATATTCCCTGCCTTTACACGTAACATATTCCATACATCTGGCGATGCTAATGCTGCTCCAGGAATATCTTTATCACGTAAAGCAATTTTCGCGAGAGTTGCCTTGGCTGATACAGATCCAAGTTGATGTGCTTTGAACAAAGACTGTAGGTAAGCATCCATAACGGCTAATGAATCACTATTTCCAACTACTGCAGACAATACCGAATACTTTTGCTCTACAAGATTAATCTCAATTTCCTTTAATTCTTCACTTATCTCATTGCCTTGAAATTTCCTTTCAACTACAGCTAATTCATTTTTACGTAAAGCTCTTATTTGAGGGAGCTTTTCCAGTTGTTGAATGCGATCATTCAGATTGTCAATTTCAAATATTGGGATCTGTCTTTTAAAATTAGCTTCATACTTCATGCGAGTAACAAGTTCAAAAGAAGCCTCCCATGAGCCTAACTTTGATGCTTTTAAGAGATGTGAAATACCCTCACTTAGTTCCCCACGATGAATACGTTTCATCCCTGCTGCATACAATACTTGTCCTTGGCCAAGAGCCATAAAGTGCTGCTTTCTTTCAGGAGGAATAACAAAATTAGAAACATTTAAAGCATTTTCTATTATTTCAGTTGTATTGGTTGTTTTTCTATCAGGATCGTTGTAGGCCTTACGGACTGCTGCTATAAATTCTTTTTCTTCAGGTTCATAAGCAATTTTATCTTGAACTTGCTGCAGCTCTCTCATCATTTGCTCAGCAGGCGTAAGCGGCACTTCTTCCTTTTTCTCTTCTGTTTGCTCTTTCTTTAACTTTGACTGTCTAAACCATTCAATGTGCCCTGCTTCTAGTTTAAGTGGTCCCATCGCACGTCCTTTTGCTCGTAAAATGGCTCTTTCAACTATTGCCTCATCTGTTCTCTCTCCCCATTCTGCCTCCCAATTATCAGGTGTGCTACAGAACGTGTATGCACCATTTAAAAGCATTTGTTGCATTGTATTAGGTGTAATAGGTTCTACTGGTCCTGTTTGTTCTTGTATAGGTTTTTCTTCAACCTGCTTTTCTCTAGCATCCTCTTCTTCTAATTCTTCTGCATCGAATTCAAAAGTAGGATACGCATCCATTTCGTCCAACTCGCCTTCCTCTTCAAATGTTTCCTTTGTCTCAGCGATGGGTACAATGATGGGCGGAACAACTTCTCTAACATAATTTTCACTTTTTTCAGGATGCTCTTGTTTAAAGATAGCCATGTTGTTTATAAATTCTCTTGCAGCAATTTCTTTAGCTTTATTTTCAATGACTGCAATGAGATGATTTTTTTCTCTGCTGATTTCTTCATATCGAGCAGATAACTCTTTGAGTTTTTCCTGGTGAGCTTGGGTTTGAGTTGGATCACCTTTTTTGTCAAGGATATTTTTCTGCAATGCCATAATTTCATTTCTTAATGCTGAAAGTTTTTCCATTACGGCTATCAGTTTAGATTTTTCATTCGTAACTTGGGACTCAACAACTTGCATCGCTTTTTTGCTTGGCTCCTCCATTTGCAATTTAAGCACATGCTGCTCAAACGGTTCGAAATAAATTTGCTGATGCACATTTCCTTCAGCAATTTTTTGAATTTCTACTTGCCATAAAGTCTTATAATACTTTTTATGTGATTCAAGCACTGTTCGATATCGCATTGTCCCAAATGTAGCTGGAGTCTTATAGGCCTCTTCTTTGATTTTTATTAGAACAGGATTACTTTCGCATATAGCTTTCCAATAAGCTTCAAATTTTAACGAAAATTCATTTTGTAATTTCTCAGCAAAATCTTCTACCGTATACCCCTTCATCAAGGCAGGATCTTCAATCTGCAAAATATAAGCTCCATGGAAATTATTGATAAGCTCAAGTTGCTGTTGCGATGTAAGTTTTCGGAATGCTTCATTGATCATAGGGGAGATACTAAACAAAAATTGATCGACGGGTGATTTTAATTTCTCTTCTTTCTGTGTTACATAAAACTGCGTTAATTTATTGCTAAGAGATCCTTCTTTAAATATTCTTCCCCAAAGGCCAGCATCACAAGAAGGATCATCAAGCAGTCTATCTACCGGAGAGTAACTTCCATCATTATGTGCTCTCTGGATAGCCGCTAAAGTCGTGATAAAATTTTCCTTTTCTGCTTCCTGACAAACTGCGCGCCCCCCCATTTTTTCTTCTTCTCCTTCAATAAATTCTATACTAGGATCGCTTGCCGCCATCCACATATAAGCAAGAACTTCGCGTGCATTATTGAAACCTCCCCCTAATGATGGGCCAATATAAGCTTTTGAACCCGGATGCATAAATGTTCCAAAATGAACTTCTTCACCTGGTTTGTCGCTAATCGGCACATTATCTAACGTTGCTCGTAATGCGGCCTTATATCGTCCCCGTTCATTTAATACTCCGTCTGTAAAATCTTCTGGCACTGCTAATCGATATGCAGGATCTGTTAAAAATCGTTGATCGTTTCCCAACTTTTCTCGCACAATATATTCCGATAATGATCTAATTGCCTGCTCTTTTTGTTCATTATTTCTTAACTGATTACCATATTTTTTCTTTACCTTTGAATAAATTTCGAGTGATCTTTTCGCATCTTCGGCTTTTAACATGGAAGATTCTCTGTCTTGCGCTTCCCCGCCTCCCTGTGCCATCTCTAAATCTTGAATTGCTCGAACTCTCATCCTATCTGCTGTAATTTGCAGCATTTCGGCGCTCAGGGTCATAACTACTCCTTACACATAATTACACGTATTTGTTTCTTATTTATGTGTTTTCTTTTTTGACAAGAGAAATATCCATCAAGTTCATTTGAGAGAAACAAAAAATAGCAATGGATTCAATAGATTACATTCATTTCATTGAGCGGAGCCTAAAATGCAGTATAGAATTTTTTTGAAAAACAGTAGCTTATTGATGATAAGAAACGATGTAGAGTATAAGGCTTATTTTATTTGCTCAATGCCTCCTTCCCATCCGCCTCCCAATGCTCTTATTAAATTCACCGCTGCCACCATTTGTCGATAGGCGATATCATTGGCACCTTTTTTAGCGGTATATAATGTAATTTCTGCGTTTAATACATCAGCA
>MKTN01000004.1 GCA_001898235.1 Gammaproteobacteria bacterium 39-13 | reverse complement strand
TTCTTATGAAGTTCTAAAAAATTACGGCAATATGTCATCAGCCACCATCATTTTTGTATTGAAGAAATTATGGGAAACATTAACGGTAAGCGATCATCATAAGAAGCTTTTTTGTTGTGCATTTGGTCCTGGACTGACCTTAGAATCTATGATGCTGACGGTCAATTATGCTTGATAAGCGTTCATCACAACTTGAAATTATTGATAACTTATCTTTTAGTGATCCCTTGTTGATATCTAACCTCAATGAAATGGAAAAAATTAATCGATGGTTAGGATATCATCGGGTCATGCTCAAAGGAATAAGCAAGATATATAATCAATTTCGGCTTGATTTAAATAATAGCAACATGGTGCTAGCCGATATAGGATGTGGGAGCGCTGATGCATTAAGAGTAATTCATCAATGGATGAAAAAAAGGCATTTTCAGTGTGAGCTTATTGGTATTGATGCAAATGAATTTGTTCTTCGGCATGCAAAAACTCAATGTGCTGGATATCAAATTAAATTTGAACAAAAAAATGTATTAGCAGAAATAAAGGATGGGCAATATGATTTAATTATTTTAAATCATTTTTGCCATCACCTTAAAGATGAGGAATTAGTCGATTTGCTTAAAAGCTTGATTTGTCAAACACGTTTTGCAATCATTATCAATGATCTGCATCGACATATTTTGGCTTATTGGGGCATAAAAGCATTGGCAAAAATATTTAATTTTTCCAAGTTGACTAAGCATGACGGTCCCCTGTCAGTGTTGCGTGGATTCCGTAAAAATGAGCTAAATTCTTTACTCATTAAAGCCGGTATTGACTCATTTGAGATAAAGTGGCATTGGCCTTTTCGCTGGCAAATTGTTATATGGAATCATTATTCCCAGGAGAGAATGCATGGGCAGCAAACCCGACTTGAATAAATTAAAAAGACAATTGCAAGTAGAAGTCGACACTGCCTACTTATATAAAAAACTATCGGAAAATTATCAAGATCCGCATGCTTCACAAGTGTTTCATAAAATGTCAGAAATTGAAGGTAGGCATGCTCAGAAAGTTTTGTCAAAAATTCGTGCGCTAAAGCCAAAATACTCGCTTCCTGAAGCAAGTTTTAGAGCCAGGCTACAAGTTAAATTAGCACAATATTTTGGATTTGATTTTATCTTGTCACATTTGACAGCCGTTGAATACCAAATGACAAAGTCAACTATTGAAAAAAAGCAAGCCAGTGGTGAGAAAATCACGGGGCTTGAAAATCTTCATTTAAATATTATCCAAAATCTTTCCCAACAATCTGATTTTCAAATGGGAGGAAACCTTTTATCTAAATTTGAAGGCAAGCATAAAGCTGTTGGGGGAAATGAACTAAGAGCTGCGGTGCTTGGTGCTAACGATGGCTTGGTTTCCAATATGAGCTTGGTTATGGGGGTCGCTGGTGCGGCAGGAGGGCAAAGCCAAGTACTTATAGCTGGTGTTGCGGGATTGTTAGCAGGTGCTATCTCAATGGCATTGGGCGAATGGCTTTCTGTACAAAGCTCGAGAGAATTGTATCAACGTCAAGTAGAAATTGAGGCTGAAGAATTAGAAAACTCTCCAGAAGAAGAGATGAATGAACTTGCTATTCTTTATCAAGCAAAAGGAATGGCTGAAGAAGAAGCAAAAAAGCTGGCCCAACAGGTTATTTCTAACCCTGAAACGGCATTGGATGCACTGGTGAAAGAAGAGTTAGGTATAGATAAGGAGATCCTAGGCGGCTCTGCTTGGAAAGCGGCTTTTACCTCTTTCTTTTTATTTTCATTAGGAGCCATTATTCCTGTTTCTCCGTTCTTTTTTTATACAGGAGATCATGCTGTTGTCTTAAGTGTTGCTGCTAGTACCGTAGGCTTATTTGCCGTGGGTGCCTCAATAACCCTATTTACCGGAAAGAATGCTTTTTTCTCAGGATTTAGACAAATCATATTTGGTCTTGGAGCGGCGGCCATTACTTATATGATTGGCAAAATGATTGGTGTTTCAATGGTTGGTTAGTTTTTAAATGAATTGCTTGTTAGATAACAAGCAAGAAGCTTTGATTATACTATCATGCTATATCTTTGGCCGTAGAAATGAAAATACCCTGTACAAAAATGGTTTCAAGTAGTCCATTCTTGCTTTAAATTATTTTCTCTGGAGTTCATTAGCGACGAAGTGATGTACCTTAGGGCGATCTTTACCTTCATGAAAGGCATTTACTTTTGCTTGCACTCTACGATCAGAAATAGAAACGCGTTCATGGTATCTCAAGTGCTCTAGCCATGACTCAGCCATAAAACATTCTATAAATTTTCTGTGATTTTCAACATCTTGAAATAGAGTCCAAAAAAAGGCACCTTCTCTAAGGCGGATCCGACGCAAATCCTGTATTGCGCGTCTAAAGGCTTCTGCATTTTCACTATTAACAGAATACTCTACAGTTATCATGATGGGGCCATGATCATGTTCAGGCGAAAGCTCTCCTTGTGGGGCTGGCGAATCTTTTGAAGGGGTGTGATCAGGTATTTGTAAACTTTCTAAACGCATTCGATAGGTGAAGATATTGCCTAGTAATAACCCTAACCCTGCGATTTTAAGTGAAAACGAGATATTATAATGAGTTGCAACCCATCCCCAGAAAACGCTACCTAATGCCATGCTGCCATAAAATATCATTAAATAAACAGAAAGAGCACGAGCCCGTACCCAAGAGGCAACTGATTGCTGTGCAACCGTATTTAAAGTTGAAATAACAGACAGCCAGGCGATACCACCTAGCACCATTGCTATACAGGCACTTATATAGTTTTCAAAGAAAGCGAGCATGAGTATGGTGAGTGTAAAACAAAGCGCACCTGCAAAAATAAGTTGATCACCATCAAATAAACGCCTAAGCCGTAAAACGATTAACGCACCAATAACGGCCCCCATCCCTAGGCATGCCAGCAAGAAGCCAAAGCCTAGTGGACCGCATTTTAATTCTAACCGTGCAACGAGTGGCAACAATGCCCAGGCACTACTTGCAAAAACAAAAAAAGCCAAAGCTTTAATCATGACATGATGTAAAGTAGGGGTGCCACGAACATAACGGATCCCGGCTCGAATAGCACCTAATAGCCTTTCAGCGGGTAAAGTACTTTCGCTTGGTGTACGTTTCCAGCGCTTTAAAGCGAAGATAATGCCAAAGAATGACACTGCATTGATAGCAAATACAGCACCAGAACCTGCTAGTGCAATAATAATCCCTGCGCAGGCAGGACCAACTGCTCTTGAAATATTAAAAGCCACACCATTTAAAATAATGGCTGAATATAAGTCTTTAGCAGAAACAATTTCTGGAATAATAGCTTGCCAGGTAGGGACGCTTAAAGCTGCACCCGCCCCTAGACAGAAGGTAAGAAATAAAAGCAACTCGGGGGTCATTTTTCCCCAAAAAGTTATGATTGCGAGCAAAGCGGCTGTAATCAACATGATTGATTGCAACACAATTAGATAGCGTCGACGATCGATAATATCTGCCAATGCTCCTGCGGGAATAGCTAGCAGGCAAATTGAGAGCGATGTTATCGCCTGTACTAGGGCAACCCACATGGGATTGGTGGTTAAGGAAGTCATTAACCAAGCAGCACCTACTTCATGCATCCAGGTGCCAATATTAGAAACCAATGTTGCTATCCAGAGCATTCTGAAAACTGGGTTTTGCATGGCAGGCCATGCGTTTGCTTCAACTGGGGTTCGCAACATGTTATTTTCCAAGCATGCTATATTGTTAGTTTAGAGCCTTTTGGTAAAAATGATATTGGGAAGCTAAATTGCTAACAGAAAAACTGCAAAAATTAGTGGAAGATCTAAGCGTGAAGCTAAAAGCTCGCGGTTGGAAATTAGTGACAGCGGAGTCTTGCACGGGAGGTGGTCTAGGCTTTTGGCTTACTTCTATTCCTGGTAGCTCCGAGTGGTTTGATAGAGGCTATATTACATACAGCAATAATGCCAAAATTGAAATGCTGGGTATTAGCTTTCATCTTTTGGAACGCTATGGTGCTGTGAGCGAACAAGTGGTTGTTGAAATGGCTGAAAACGCTTTAGCACAAAGCTCAGTTCATGCCAGCATTGCCATCACGGGCATAGCAGGGCCTGATGGTGGAACATCTGAAAAACCAGTGGGTTATACTTGGATAGCTGTAGCAGGTTCTGGATTAAAAACGCACAGTGAATGTCATGTTTTCCCTGGAGACAGAGCGTGGATCCGCGAACAAGCAATATTTAGGGCAATCCATCAACTTTTTCTCATGATATGAGTTATATTAAACATTTTGCAGATCGACCAGAAAATTACCAACATTTTCGGCCTGATTACCCTGATGCACTTTTTCATCATTTAGTCAATTTGGTACCGGATCGTTTGCTTGCTTGGGATTGTGCAACAGGAAATGGCCAAGCAGCTTGCAGTTTGGCGAAGTATTTTACACAAGTGATTGGCAGTGATATTAGTCAAACACAGCTAGACGTTGCCATTAAGAAAGATAATATTCAATACTATTGCTGGCCAGCAGAGAAAACGACGCTTGCAGATCATAGTGTTGATTTAATTACAGTAGCTCAGGCACTTCATTGGTTTAATTTTAACGATTTCTATCGCGAAGTTCATCGTGTATTAAAGCCTGGAGGTATTATTGCTGCTTGGTGTTATCCTTTGGGACAAATTATACCTCCTGTTGATGCTATTATTCGCAAATTGTATGAAGAGATTTTAGGTGACAAATATTGGCCGCCTGAAAGACGGTACATTGATAATGCATATCAAACCATTCCTTTCCCTTTTTTCCCGATTGTGACGCCCAATTTCTCCATTATAAAAGACTACAATTTTTCAGCATTGATTGGTTACTTGAATACATGGTCTGCAGTGAAAGAATACCAAAAGCGTAACTTGCAAAATCCTTTAGAACTCATCATGCCAGAATTAAAAAGTGCGTGGGGCGATATTAATAAAACGCATCAGATGGTATGGCCATTACATATATTATTGGGGCGCCATCAAGGTGTACCTACTCCCTTTGTAAATTAATATTTACATGCTAAAAGAGAACTGTTTTTATTTTGTTTTTTTTGGTTTTTCTTGAGGTCTGCTAGCAATCAAAAACTGATACTCTTTAGTATCTCTAAGCTGTGCTTCTAAAGTTTTACCAGCATTATTTAAAATTTCATCAAATCGACCTTTTGAGCCCTTTCTGATATCTGTAATATTACTTAAATGCCTTGCATAGTTTTCGCCTCTGACTTTTATCAATTCACCCGAAAGATCAATTAAATCTCGGGTTTCTATAGGAGATTTCCCTTTTATCTCTTGAATTTTTTGGTACAGCTTTGTTGCTTCATTGATCGTCTTTTGCTTATCAATTAAAGGACCGTGCTTTCTTATCATACCTATAATTTTCCCTTCGGATTTTACTTCTTTGACAAGTGTACCAATATATTCATCCAATTTTTTTGCCATTTCCTCTAAATTATCTTTTGTTTTATTTACTTGCTCATCTTTTTCTTTTGAAGGCTCGACTAAATTTTCTGGTTTACTAACCTCACTTTGTTTGACATCTTCCTCTCCAAGTGATGCGCGTGATCGCCTTTTGTCTTCTATCTCTGTTTTTTCTTCTATTGCAGGGAGATAAAAATTTTCTTCAAGAAATTTAGCCGCTTTATTTAGTTCCTCATTCGTAAAATGAAACTCTCCTTCAAGAGAAGGGGGATCTTTGTTTTCCTGATTTTGTTCTTCCATTGTAATGGATGGTGCTTTTTCTGCTCTTTTTGCTTGCTGTATTTCTGATCTTATTTGTTTTAATTTGGCAATTGCTTCGGGGAAATCCGGCCTGACATTAGGATCCATATCTGTCATTTGTTTAACGCATTCATTCATCTTATTTTGCAGAGGATTTTCGGAATTGTTAAAAATATCTGTTGCTCTTTTTTGTAAAAAAGGAGGAATCCCTGAATCTACTGAAGTTTCTCCATATACTCTTTCTGTATAAAATTCATTTCTGTCTATCGTCAAATCTTTAGAAGAAAATATTTCAGCAACTGATACACCAGCAGAAAACATATCTGTTCTAACTGAATAATCTATAGGCTCTCCTTGTGTAGATTGTTTAAGCACTTCCGGAGCTATGCAATGAGGTGTTCCTCGTAATTCATTTTCAGAGAAAACACCATTTTCTCCAACATCTTTTGCATCGCCAACATCCAAAAGTTTGGCCTCTTTTTTTTCGTCATCCCATTTTGTATTATCTACTTTAATATCGCGATGGATCTTTTTTTGCTGATGAAACTCATGAATTTTTTCAAGCATACTAATCGCTCTATCTAGTTTCTCTTCGTCTGAATGGGGCGGTAATCCTTCGCTCGCACGGTAAAATCCCGTAGATGTAGACAAATCTACGCCCCATGCTAATGTTTGCGCACCAATTGAAACAAACTCTCCATCCAACACGCCTTCAACGGTATCAACTAGTCTTTCCATGCCTTCTAGCACAGCTTCTTCTTCTTTTATTTTAATTTTTTCCTCTGAGCTTTGAGGGCGTTGCACCTTTATCGCATGCAGCTTTTCAGTATCTAGATTAAACCCTAAAAATACCTCGCCAAAGGAGCCGCTTCCTAAAGCATTTTTTTGGTATAAAACGATAGGCTCTCCTTTTTCGCCAATAAAAACCGGCCATTGCAATTCCGGATTATCTTTTGGCAAATAGAATTTGTTTGTTAGAGGTTGTCCCGTTTGCTGTCTATGCAAAAGTTGTTGTTTTCGTATAAATTGAATAGCTTTAGGGGAAAGGAGATGATTAAGTCTCTCTCCTCTTATTTTTTGAAGGTCATCTGGGTCAATATTTGGATGTCTTGTAACTTCTACCCCTTTATGCATAACACCTATCCTTAAAATGATGGGAATTACTAAAAAGGACCCTGATAAAGGGGATAAAGTTCCTGTATATTCACGCAATGACGATTGCTATAGAAATTTATGCTATTGATGGCGACTACGCCTAGGGATGTGTATAGTTGTTTTTTTCTGGTCGTTTGGTGCATTTCTTTTTACACGTTTTCCTTTTTCTAGATCATAACAATTTGTTATTCCTTTTTTTGCCTCTCTTTTTGCCCTTCGAACAGGTAGTTTGACTTCTTCAGGCTCAATAGGTTGGCTTTCTTGCTCTAATGCTTTCTGTACTATTCCTAGATTTAATATAGTTTTTTCAGGGCTATCATGGTGCAAATGAGCTAAATCGGTTTTAGCATGTGCTACTGTTTTAAAGGCTAGGTCTTTATTAAGACGTTGAATTTGATTTTGTGTATGGACTTTTCTTTTTTCAAGTAAAAGGTTTTTTTGATAAAAATCTTTCAAGCTTGATGCACTGCCAAGTAATCCAACGCCAAGCATAAGGGGTTTCATTATTGCGCCATTTGATGGGAGACAACATAACGAAAGCGCTAAAACAGAAGTGACACTACTAAAATCTATTTTTTTTCTATTACTTTGCTCATCTTGCTCTTCAGCTAATAATTTATTCTTGAGTTCTTGGATCTCAAGCGTAATTTGACGAATATGGATAAAATGACCATCAACGGTTGTGGCAGGCTCTTTGATAAATAAGTTAAAGCAGATCTGCATTTTTTTTGCATTTTCTTGTTGTTCTTTTATTTGGTAATCAAGAAATCCAATTTTTTCTTTAAGACTACCCTCTAGCCAATGAGTAAATGCGATAGGACTTTCTGCAATTTTATCATCTAATATAACAGTTAATCCAATTTCAAGATCAATAGTTTCTTCGTTCGGCTGAATGAGATATTTTAAGGTAAATTGAAGGTTTTGTATTCTGTCTTCGAAGAATTGTCTTTCCATTTTTACTTGCAGATCATCTGTTTTTGCAAGCTGCTGTAAATGTGATTTTAACTGATAAATGGTATCTGCAATTTTTTTATATCGAATGCATTGTACATTAATGATTCCCCATTTTTTCAGTGTTTCTTCTTCAGATGTTTGATTTCTTTTTAGTCGGGTTAACGTTTTAGGTAGCGTATACTGCGATCGCGCTAATTTTAGCTTTTCTATTTCATTTTGCGAATACGCAATTTTATGGTGTATTTCTTTTACAGCGATTTCTGGTTGAAAAGAATCTATGTCAACTTTTTTAAAATATTCATCAATTATTTCATTTTGTTTTCGCTTTTCTTCATATTTCTTCACTATGTTGAGATAACATTCTTTAAGTGTTTCTTTTCTTTTTTGACCACGCAACTTCTTGGTGTTTTGTACTTGTTGCTGTAAAGCTTTAAGCCATTTAATTTCATCCTGGAGTTTTTCTATTTGTATTTCATTGTCAGTCACACCTTGGATTAAAGCTAGACTACGTGTTAAATCAAGGTGATGTTTTTTAAGCTCTCCCTCAAGCGTGGTGAGTTTTTTATGAGAAATAGAGTGAGAGACGCGAGTTTGCATCCAATTAACATAACTTGTGAGTAAAGAAGTTGCGCTTACCATTGCTGTTGCTACAGGCGCAGAAACAGGGCTTACACCAAATAGGGCAGCTGTGGCGATGCTAGTTGAGCCAACGTGCAATACATAAGCACCTGCAAATGCAACACGGGTAGGGAGGCTGTACTTTTGCTGTGCTTCTTGTGACCATAACCTTTTAATTCCAAAGCCTGTCATCCCAAGTGCAAATATTTTGGCACCAAATGAGCCTGCTTTAGATATCAAATTAAAGTGAGTGCTAATACCGTCTAACATAGCGCCCCTATATTGTTTGTTGAATAACTATTTGTTAAGGGAATGTTCATTAGCAAAAAAGTTAGGTTTCAGGCGTTGATCAATGCGACTATTCCATTTATATTTTGAATATTGTACATAAATCATTTTATCGCTCTAGGGAGCAATTTTATGTTTGCCCTTGTAGATTGCAATAATTTTTATGTTTCTTGTGAGCGTGTGTTTAATCCAAGGTTAGTTAACATTCCTGTTTTGGTGTTGTCTAATAATGATGGTTGTATAATTGCGCGTTCAAATGAAGCCAAAAGTCTTGGATTTAAAATGGGAGATCCTGTCTTTAAAAATAGAGATCTTATTCGTAAACACAATGTAGCGGTACTCTCTTCAAATTTTCAGCTTTATGGCGATATGTCGAATCGTGTGATGACATTACTCAGTGGTTTTTCTCCTGATTATGAAATTTATTCTATCGATGAAATGTTTTTAGGGTTGGAAGGCTTTGAAAAAAGCAAGTTGAATGAGTATGCGAAACAAATGCGCCATTATATTTTGAAAAGTACGCATATTCCTGTTTCCATTGGAATAGGGCCGACAAAAACATTGGCTAAAGCAGCTAATTTTTTCGCCAAACGTTATCCCATGCTAGAAGGCAGTTATATTTTGCAAAGTGGTAATGAAGCGATGGCGAAATTGTGCCACATGCCAGTAGGGGATATTTGGGGGGTAGGGAGAAAATCGTCTGAAAAACTTAAATCACTAGGGATCCACCATGCTGAACAGTTGGCCAAGTCAGATCCTCTCATGATGCGGAAAAAGTTTAATGTTGTGCTCGCTAAAATAATATATGAACTTCGTGGTATTTCTTGTTTTGGTATAGAAGAGGAAGAAGCACGAAAAAGCATTTTAGTTTCCCGCTCTTTCGGACAAAAAGTAGAATCATTCGAGGTATTACGCGAAGCGGTTGCGCATTTTGCAGCAAATGCTGCCGAAAAGCTGCGTCAGCAGAATTCCTATGCGGGAGGCATTTCTATATTTATTAGAACGAGTCATTTTAATGTAAACGATGCACAATATTCAAACTCAATTTACCTTCAATTTCCTAAAGAAACAGATGATAGTATATTAATTCTTAAAACAGCAGTGCAGGGGTTAAAGGCTATCTATCGACTGGGTTATAAATATAAAAAAGCAGGTGTTATGCTTTTAGAACTTACATCCAATCAGTTAGCACAAGAAGATTTTTTTATTGATAGTGATAAGATTGATAATAAAGCTTTAATGCATGTGATTGATGTTATCAATGAAAAATACGGAAGAAAAGCAATAGATTTTGCCATATGTAATATGGGAAAAATATGGCGTGGACGACAAAGTATTAAATCAAAAGCATATACAACAAATTGGAAAGAACTTTTGACTGTCTATGCAAACTGATCTTAGCTACCTGTTTTTAATCCTATTTAAGATTCGAGTATAATGAAACTATAAACATCGTCCTTATGGAAGCAAAATCATGAGTGATATAAATACAGCACTAATTACAGGAGCTAATCGTGGGATTGGTTTAGAGGTAGCAAAAGAGCTTAGTAAAAAAGGATTTCAAATTTTTCTTGGCGTTAGAGATATAGAAAAAGCAAAAAGTGCATTGGCCGAACTCCCAGAGCTTCAGCAGCAATCTGAAATCGTGATGCTAGATGTCAATAATGAAGAAAGTGTTAAAAAAGCGGCAAAATATATTCAATCTAAAATTTCTCACCTTGATGTACTTGTCAATAATGCAGGAATATTAATTGCTGCTGAGCAACCTATACAGGAGACTTCTTCACAAGAGATACTAACCTCCATTCAAACTAATACTTTAGGTCCCTTATTCGTTATGCAGGCTTTTTTAGAACTTCTATTAAAGAGCCCATTTGCACGAGTAATAAATGTTTCTAGCGGTGCAGGAGCTTTATCTAACATGGGGCATTGGGCGCCTGCTTATAGTATCTCTAAAGCGGCATTGAATGCAGTAACCTGTCAGTTTGCTGCAGCACTAAAAGAGTATCAGATCGCAGTTAATGCAGTATGTCCAGGATGGGTGCGTACAGATATGGGAGGTAAGATTGCACCGCGCTCAGTTGAACAGGGCGCTGACAGCATTGTTTGGCTAGCAACTGAAGCACCTTCTAACTTAACAGGAAAGTTTATTCATGATAGGGCTGTTATAGAATGGTAGTAAGGATTTATTTTACTTAATAAGGTTCATAATTTCCCTCATCATTCCACTTGTAAATAATAAAAGGAGCTTCTTTGAGATCTCCTTTTTCGTTCCATTCAAGTGTACCGATAATAGAATCAACTTTATTTTGATGCAACCAATCACTCATCTTTGAATAGTTTGGTGAAGTATTTTTAATGGCTTCAGCAAGAGCTTGTACCGCTGCATATGCATTTAAAGTATATCCTGTCGGTATTGCTCGTTTTTCTTCAAATTTCTTGATTGCTTTTTTTGCTTCAGGAATAGATGAAGGATCCCTAAAGAAAGTCATGTAAACATCCTGTACCATATTAGGACCACCTGCTGCCCGCACAAAATCAGGAGAAGCAATCCCATCGCCACCGACAAAAATAGCTTTATTTCCACGCTCTCGTAAAAGTTTTAAAAAATTACCTGCGTCAGTCTGTAATCCACCGAAATAAATAACATCAGGATTGAGTTTCGATATTTTTTCTGCCAATTCCGGATAGTTATTCTCACTTGAATTTCCTTGAAATAGAGTGACATTAGTGCCGATTTTTTCAAAGGCCTTTTTGGTACTATTAGATAAACCATTACCGTAAACACTGCCATCGCTCACAATGATAATATTTTTTGCGTTGAGCTTGTTTGTGATAAAATTGGCGGCAAGTTCAGCTTGAGAATCATCTCTGCCGCAAGTTCTAAAAATGGAATGATATTGATGCTCAGTAATGTCTGGATTAGTAGAGGCTGGCGTGATCATTAACATATTCGCCTCACCATAAATCTTAGAGGCAGCCAAGGTGGTGGAGGAACAATTATGACCAATCACTGCTATAACTTCTTTAGAGTTGACAAACTTTCTTGCTATCTTTTCAGCTTTTTTAGGATTACATGCATCATCCGCATTGACAAGCATTAATTTATTACCATTGATCCCACCTTTTTCATTAATATCATCAACGGCTAGCATTGCACCTATCCATTGTTGATCTCCTGCGGCGACATAAGGACCAGAAAAAGGGCCGGCAAGCCCAATTTTAATCGTCTCGGCTGTTGATAAATGACAGAATAATCCGCTAAAAAGAACAAGAAATAATGTTTTAATAAATTTATACATCTCTAATCCTTATTCTTAGAGGCATTATTTTGAAAGAAGGATAAAAATTCATGAAGCGGCATTGCTTTAGCGTATAACCATCCTTGTGCAAAATCTACTTCATGCGATTTTAAATAGTCAGCTTGACCTTTAGTTTCTACACCTTCTGCGATAATTTTCAGTTTCAATTCTTTGGCAATATCAATAATATGCTTTGTAACATGATTTGTAACAGAATCAGTGTCTACAGAGCTTGTGAATGATTTATCAATTTTAAGAACATCAATTGGAAGCTCTTTTAAATAGGATAAGCTAGAATAGCCTGTTCCAAAATCATCGATAACGATAGGGTATCCTAATTCACGTGCACGATTGAGACTATCGCGCGTAGAATTGATATCCATAAAACCGCGCTCTGTAATTTCGAGCCATATTTGTTGTGGTTCAATACCACTTTCTGAAATGGTAGAGTCCAATTTTTTAAAAATTCGCTTTGTATTAAAATCGACAACAGCAATGTTGATTGCAATATGTAAATCTCGATTTGCTTGGAGCGTTGCTTTTAAATCAGTGACAATAGATTCGATGACTTGATCTGTAATAGCCTGAATAAGCCCATTCTCTTCTGCTAAAGGAATAAACAAGTCAGGTCTTACTATGGTACCATCTTGCTTTTGCCATCGAATCAATGCCTCTGCGCCTTTGCAGAGACCAGTTTTAAATTCAATAATAGGTTGGTAATAAAGAACAAATTCTCGGTTTATGATCGCGAGCTTTAGCTCCCCTAGATTGGATAATCTGCGTCTTAAACCCCAGATAACAGCGCTACATGCGATGAAAGACATAATAAGACCAAAGGGAACGAATAAAACAAGATTTTTTCGCCATTGAACAAAGGCATAACTTATCGATTCAGAAACGATATAAGTAAGTGCCGGAGTTCTATAAATCGCAACCAAACTGTTGTCGGTTTGCTTTAAATTGGGATTTTTTAATGCAGCATTGATTAACCCCATATCTGGGTGAGAATAATTTAATGTGCTAATAACTTGGCCATCTTGTGTGATAATAGCAATTTTTACATAAGGTTCCACAATAACATCTGATAAGGGATCGGTATCAACTGAGATGGCAAAATTATTTCTCTCAAAGGATAAAAATTGACCCCCTCGCTTCACAAAAGCCGAGGTATCAAAAGAAAGAATAGCTTCATTTGGCATCACAAAATCGCCTGAGGGGAATTTTACATTACCACTCACGCTCCCCTCTGAACTACACTTCACTGTCCCATTTTCAAGGTATTCAATTTCATTAATGCATCGTTTGTTGAAAGCGACATCTTGCATTTTTTGCATAAGTGCCGGTGTGCATGAGGTAGATTGCAGATCTTCCAGTGAATCTAATGCTTGATAGACTTCGTCTATACAAACACGTGAACGTTGAATAGCTCTTTTAGCATTTGTGAAAAGTTTATCACGTTCATAATCCTTTGCTTGGATCCATGATAAATATAAGGCGAACGAAAGTGGGACAGTCATGCCTGCGATGACAAGAAGAATTGAAATAGAAATAATGCAGGCACGGTTAAAATTCACAGCTTGTCCACTTGATAGGCATGCATTAATAATTAATAGCAGAAATAGTTCTAGTTTAATATGACAAATTATTTATTACTCTAAGGATGTTTTCTGATTGTTTTTAAATCGTGATATATTAGATACATATCTTTTTTCCAAAGGGGTGACCTTATGCTATCTAATATGCCAAAAGAAGCGGAAGTAGAGATTAAAAACGCACTAAAAAAAGGGGATCTACAAGTATTAAAATCCTTCTCTAAGCAAATTAAAGATAACCCCCATTACAAGTACAGAACTGGCAATGGAATACTAGGTAACGCCATTCAATTTTTCTGCGTTGAAACCAATCCAGGCCCTCCGGGATTTTTTTTCATGGCTCCTCCTTATTATAAAGGAGAAGACTTAGAGTTTCGTATTTCACAAAATGATACCAATGAAATAATTAATTTTTTAATAGAACAAAATGTAGCGATAGAAGGAGAACCTGCAAAAGACGGTTTTTTTAAACAACTCCCTCTTGGAACAGCCATTGGGTTTGATAATACACATGCAGCTCTTGCCCTTATTGAAATAATGAAAAAAAATGGAAAAGTAGAACTATTGAACGAGGTGACTAAAGGAACTTTTACCGGGACTCCTTTAATACTTGCTATTCAAAAAGGTAATAAAGAAGTTTTTAATGCATTACTAGCGACAGAGATGATGATCCTTGATCAACCTGATGAACACGGTCTGACCCCGCTTCACTGGGCAGTTATTATGGGATTACCAGATATGGTTGAGAAATTAGTCCAGTCAGGGGCAAATATCGATGCTGTTGCTAAAAATGGCAGAAAACCAATTGATTATTTATCCATCAGCAAAAAAGATTTTGAACCTACTGTTAGAGAAGTAGTTGTTGATGGTCAAAAAGTGCAAGTTGCTAGTGCAAATTCATCTAAATTACCAGAGTTTCGTGCCATTGTTGCACATTTTAATAATGATGAAGATTCCTTTCTAAAATTAAGAGAAGAGAAATTAAAATCTGGAAAGCAACAAATTTTACCTTTTCTTCTTTCGCGAAATAATAATAATGAAAAAAAGCATAATGTTGTTGATGAGGAAAGGAAAAACTTAATTTTTAAGAAAGAAAAGAATAACGGTAAAAATGCATTGCTTGGACTCTTATTGCAAAACAATGATTTAGAACTGGCAATGCAGCTTTCGCGCAATGTCGCTGAACAAAGAGAGCAAACTCAAAAACAAATTTTAAAAGAAAAAGATAATTTACAATATGACATGAAAGCAGAAGTGCCTGATGCTGAAAAACTATATGGGAGCATAGGAGCAATCCTGCAGCATATTAAATTATCTGATGAGGAAGAAAAAGAACTTAAAAATATCGAAGACGAAAAAGTACGGTATTCAATACAGATAGATCTTTATGCACAAAAAGTTGCAGAAGGTTATGGTTACCCCTTAGAAATAGCTAAAATTCTTACTAAAAGAGTAGTGTTTGGAGTAGAATTAAAAGATAAAGATATAGCAGAAATAAAAAATATTCATCTGCAATCGCGAGAGCAAGCTCAAGCTGAAGGAAAAAAGAAAGGTTTATCAACTTAGAAAATCAGCTGTTTTTCCCTTGGCGCTGAACCTTTTTTATTTTACGCAATATTCTATCAATTTTAATTTTGTGAAGATGATCTAGAAATACATGCCCATCTAGATGATCCACTTCATGTTGGATACATTTAGCAAAATATCCTTCTGCTTCAATTTCATGAGGTGTGCCATATCTGTCTTGATATTGAACTGTAATTTTCATGGCTCTTTTTACTTTTTCATGAATATGTTGAGGGAATACGGACATGCACCCTTCATATTCATTTTGTTCGCCTTCACGATGAATAATTTGCGGATTGACCAAGCAAAGAGGTTGGTCTTTATTCGCTGAATAATCAATGACAGTGATCCGCCAAGGGATCTCTAAATTTAATTGTGTTGCAGCAAGGGCTGCACAGTTAGGTGTAGCGTAGTGGGTTTCAAACATGTCATCAATCACTTTTTGAATTGATTCATCAAAATTAACCACAGGGATGCTAACACGTTTTAGACCTTTATCGGGATACTGTAATATTTTTAGTGGTGGCATGGTATTTTGCTTATTCACAGCGATAATTTGTTATCGACCAAACATGAATTTCTATTTTGTTAATTATGAGATAGCTGCACATGCGTTCAGTTATTTAACCAAGAAAGGCAGTGAAACCCAAATAGGGCATAAATTATCTAAAAGCAGGCCGAATGACAAGATGGGCAGCTTTTCTGCCGTTATCTGTCATGCCAAAAGCAAGATAGATGGGGCCGATAAGCGAATCTATTCCTAAAAATAGACTGCCACTAGAAATAAATTTATTATCGCCTAAATTTGTATCTCCCCAGACTTTGCCTCTTTCTAAAGAAGCTCCTGCGTAGACAGGTGAAGGGCGATTAGGGATCAGTGATAGTTTTTTAATCTCATAAAAATAAATACCGGTGAGCAAACCTGCATTGTTTCCCATGAGTTCATTATTGGCTAACCCTGTGAGTTCAAATAATCCCCCCAAAGAAAATTGCGAATTGAGTTCCAGTTCACCATCTAGGGTTTTGTTATAAATTCCGGCTAACGCTAAGGCATGTTTTCCTGATGAAAATCCGCATAAGCCTCTAGAAGCAAATTGAGAAAAATGGCTCTTTCCGCCAAAAGCCTTTTCGTTAGAGGTGAACTTGGCTTCGCCTCTTAAACCGTGATGTGGAAAATATATATTATCTACAGTATCCCATTCGAATGTGAGGCCCATTTCGCCGTTTTGCGAGTGATTTTCTGGAAGAAAAAGGGTGCCTTCTTTCACATCGTAACCATCGTACTCGAACAACCAAAAGGCACTTAACCTGGCAACATTAGAAAAATTTCTACCAAATAAAACACCTACCTGAGCAGAGCTATCTAGTACTGTAGCGAGATTGGTATAGTCAAAGTAGATAGGTCGTGGTAAACGTTGAAGATTAATGTAGGGATTAATAAACCAAGATAAAGAGCTTTCTAAAGGTTGATAAAATTCGGCAAAGATACCTGTGCCTTGGCCAATTTTGCCAATAATTCGCCATTCTCCTAGTAAGGAATTGACTTGGGGATTGGTAAATCCAATGGCAAGGCCAAAACTGTTATTGGTTTGAAAGTCTGTATCTATGAATAAGCTACCCTGCACATAAAGCGGGTTTTCTGATTTAAGATGAGGTTCGACCACTAATACGTTTTCATTTTTATCATATTCGATACCATAATAAATACGTTCGTAAATATCTAATCCATAAAGGTAGCTTATATGATTTGTGAGCTCATCAGTTGTGATATAAGTTTTATCAAAATCTAAATAATGATGATAAGTTTCAGGCCTTAAAAAATGTTCTTTTTTTATCTGTATATCGTCAACACGAATGAGCGTTTTACTTAGCAAACAGGTGTTATAAACCGCAGAAGATGAAGAAAGTTGCTGCAAACGATCACGATGAAGATAAGTCGCTTCAATACCTGGGCGGATCCCCTCTTTAAATTTATCAAAATCAGAGGTACCTAAGTTGCCTAATTTGGGTTCAATTAAAATATCTTGCGATGTTAGCGATGATTTACTAACAACGATATTATTGTGTGTCAAAATATTAGTAAGTTGATTTAGAGAATCTGCGAGATCATTAATTTGGTTTTTAGTTGAAAGTGGGGTGCTCACATCAACGGCAATGATAATATCTGCTCCCATCTCTCTCGCAATTTGGATAGGTAAGTTTGCACTCACCCCGCCGTCTACTAGCAGATAATCTCCCATATCGACGGGATTGATGATACCCGGCACAGCCATGCTTGCAAGCATAGATAGCGCCAAATCGCCTTTATCTAAAACAACAGCCTTACCGGTAACTAAATCTGTGGAGACTGCTTTAAAAGGGTATTTTAATTGGGTGAAATCATCGATGGGCTCTTGCGATAGTAAATAAGAATTAAAAAATTGATATAAATTTTGTCCTGTTACTATCCCCCATGGTAGATGAAAGCTTCCATCAGAATAACTAATAAAATTTTTAAGAAGGAAAATATCATCATCTTGCTTCCTGCGGTAATAGAGGAAGTCTCGATTAATTTGGATATTAAAAATGTGTTCCCAATTTAATTTGGTAAAATTGTATTTGATATCGTCAATAGAGGCGCCAGCCGCATAAAGTCCACCTATAACAGCGCCCATGCTTGTACCAACGATAATATCAATGGGAACGTCGAGCTCTTCAAGCGCTTCAATGACACCTATATGAGCCGCACCTCTAGCTCCACCACCACTTAAAACGAGGCCGACTTTGGGACGTCTTTCTTCAGCAAAGACAGCATTTGTATTAGCTATAATTAAAACTAAAATGATAACGAGCTTTTTCATGCAATGTCTTTCAGCATGTTGCCAAAAACGTTTAAATATTTATTAGGTAGGAATTCAAACACTTGGAATTCAGCGCAACGGTATTGATAAAAGGGATCTTGCTCAATAATAGTGAGTAATTGTTCTCGGCTAACGCCTTTAGCTAATATGATACCGCCTGTTCTTGGCACTTGAGCACCTGAAGCGATAAAAATCTCTTTTTTATAATAAGATTCTAGAAACTCAAGATGAGCAGGGCGGTGCTTATCAATAACATCAATACTAACTAAGTACCTTAAAACCATGACAAAAACATTTTCTTTCATGAGCTGTCCGGCTTGTTAATTGATCAAATGGCAGAGCTTTTTAAGGAGTATTACATTTTTTTAGGAAGAGTTACATAGTCTTTGGTGAGCTTCGGCGGGATAAACACCCGTGAGAATTACGTTCAATATTCGCAAAGCAATCCATGAGCTTTGTAGATAACATGGATTGCTTCAGCTCTAGGTGCCTCGCAATGAGGCAAGCTATGCAATCTTATAATTTTCTTTACTACGCTCATCAAGGCATAAGAGTAGTCTCTCAGCAATCTCAACTGCATCAGTTGCTGCGCCGCGCCTTAAATTATCTGAGCATAACCATAAATGCAGACCATTTTCGCAAGTATTATCACGTTTTATACGGCCCACAAAAACATCATCTGAGCCAACAACCTCAACAGGAGTCGAGTAATGATTATCACTTAATTGAACAAATGGTGCTTGTTTTAACACATTTTTGATTTCGTCTAAGCTAAAAGATTTTTTAAATTCAACTGTTAACGCGATGGAATGCCCAATCATCACAGGGACGCGCACAGCTGTGCTGGTCATGAGGATATCATTGCCCAATACTTTTTTGACTTCGTGTATAATTTTATATTCTTCGAACGTATAACCATCATCGCGAATGCCACCAACCTGAGGAATAACATTAAAGGCAATTTGTCTTTGAAAACAGGTTCTGGTGTAAGATTTTTGCTCAATCAAGCTTTTGGTTTCTTGCCAGCATTCATCCATGGGTTTTTTACCTGCACCTGAAGTAGATTGGTAAGTAACCGCATTGGCTTTGAATACATTAAATGCTTGATGCAAAGGAGCCAAGGCAGTGGCAATTGGAGATGCAAGACAATTGGCATGTGCGTATAGTCTTTGTTCTATGTTAATCAGACCTTGGTTTACGGGTGGGATAATAAGTGGTACATCTGGATGTAATCGGTAATGAGAGCTTGAATCAATAACATAAGCTCCTGCCGCGATCGCTTTAGGGATATAATAAGCAGAAATTTCGCTCTCTGTATTGAAAATACAAAGATCATTTTTGGCAAAAGACGTTTCATCAGTGGCTTCAATGGTAAAATCAACACCAGCAATAGAAATCTGTTTTCCTATAGATTGAGTTGAGGCCATTAATCGAAGCTGTTCAGGCTTGGCTAATTGTCGTTGTAAAATAAATTCAACAACCTTGCGACCGACATTACCTGTTGCGCCAATTACGATGATATTTTTTATTTTCATAGTTTAACCATAGAGCCAATGATTGACTTCATTAAAACTTGTAAAGTATTTTACGTTCGGTAATAGTTGATCAGGCGTTTGATCTTTTAAAATCCCAATAACAGGGATTTCAGCTTTTTGTGCGGCAAGAATGCCAGACATGGAATCTTCCACAACAAGTGCTTCATGTGGTTCAACTCGCGCTATTTCAAGTGCTTTAAGATAAGGCAATGGATCAGGCTTATGCTTGCTGCAATCTTCATGCCCGATCACAAATTTAAAAAAATTGGTGATTTTTTCAAGTGATAAGATTTCCTGAATAACATGATTACCTGAAGAAGAGACAACGCCTGTAATAAATTTTTGCGAAACCTTTGAAAGAAATTCATTTCTGCCGAGCGGTGCGGTAAATCCTTGTTGAATGAGAGAAGAAAAGGATTTTCTTTTAAGCTCCCATAATAAGTTAGCATCTTCTTGGACATTAAATTGCGTTTTTAGTAGCTGTGCTTGTTTGGAATCGGCAATGCCAATAAGATTTTGAAAGTGGAGCTGATTAGGATCAATCCCAAATTGTTTAACAACTTCCTGCCATGATTTAAAATGCATCTCTTCGCTAAAAACCAAAACGTTATCAAGATCAAAAAAGATAGCTTTTAAGTTTTTTAGCAGGTTTTGCATTGAGCTAGTTCGGGCATAAATTTAACATGTATGAAATTATAATATAGATGGGGCTTAATAATATACTATTAACGAGACAAAAGTGTTTTCGAAATCCATTTAATAACGCACAAAATATTAGTCAAATAACTTATTTTGGTTTTTTGCTCGCAGCTTTGTTAAGAAAACTGCCAGTCTAAGGCCTATAAATGCTACCTAAGAATTACAACTGAAATGAAAAAACAACTTCTATTTAATTTTTTAGCAGAACATCAGTTACCATATCAACTTCATGAGCATGAACCGGTTTTTACAGTAGAAGAAGGAAAGCATCTTAGCGCCAGCATTAATGGTGCACATAGTAAAAACCTTTTCCTAAAAGATAAGAAAAAAAATTTCTTTTTAGTGAGTATTCTTGAACATAAACGTGTTAATTTAAAGCAACTTTCAAAAATATATGGGAAGGGTGGACTTTCCTTTGCTAGCGCCGAAGAATTAGATGAAAAATTAAAATTGACCCCAGGCTCAGTAACCCCCTATGCATTACTGAATGATATAGAGCAAAAAATAGTCTTTATTTTAGATGAAGATTTTCTGACATTTGAAATAGTAAATTTTCATCCACTACAAAATGATTTAACTGTTAGTATGTCGATAGGCTCTTTTCTGCGCTTTTTTCAACTCATTCACCATCAGATAAATATTATTCAAATTCCTATTTTGTAAATGGATTAAACATGATTCAAGAAATGAACCATATCACTCTTGCTGTAAAAGATATTAAACGCTCATTTCTATTTTATAACGATGTTTTAGGGCTAAAACCTGTCTGCTTATGGGATAAAGGGGCTTATTTTTTAGTAGGAGATTTTTGGTTTTGTTTAAATGTAGATGAAAAGCGCGAAGTTAATCCTTGTTATACTCATTACGCCTTTAGTGTAAAAAATGAAGATTTTGCAATGATGTGCGATAAAATTATTCATTCTGGCACGCCTATTTTTAAAGAAAACACCTCACCTGGAGCTTCCCTCTATTTTCTTGATCCAGACGGCCATAAACTTGAAATCCATGTTGGTGACTTGCAAATACGCTTGAATGCAAAAAAAGCGGAGCCAGGATTATGGAAGGATGTTGAATGGTTTTTGTAAATTGCTGAAACATTGAGCTATCTTCTATCATGCTATATGCCGCTTTTAAAGCGTCATCTTTCTAGGTTAGAATTGCCGCCTTCAAAAAGAAGTATAAATCAATCTTTATGCAAGTGTGGTTAAAGTTCATAAATAGATATTCACTTGCGCAACGATAGCAATATGACGTGGGGTGAAGTTTGAAGGCTGGAATAAGCAAAGCCAAATCACAAATCGATATGGCATGGGACGAAATTAAACAAGGTGCTAAAGATAAACATCATTACCAAACAGCACTGGAAATTCTGAATAAAATTACATTTGATAATCTTAATTTAAAACAGAAAAAAAATTATTGTCTGGCTAAGGCAAGAGTATTTGAAGGTCAACGCAACTTCGCCCAGGCACTTCAAGAATTAAATAAAATATCTCAATCACTTTGGGATGATGCCATTCATCATTGTCACGGTAGTATTTTGAGAAAATTAGGTCGTAGTGACGATGCTAATAAGGCCTTTTCCAAAGCACATCATGTCTTGTCGCTGATTGACCAAGCATTTGATGCTATCCGAAAAGGTCAAAATATCATGGCGCTCCAACTTCTTGAAAAAGTGGACTTTAGAAAATTATCCCCCTATGAGATAAGAAATTATCATTTAGCGAAATCTTCAGCACTTAAGAATATGGCACGATATGATGAAGCATTAGAAGAGTTAGATAAAATTCCTGAAAAATTAAGAAATCAATCTACCGAAATGAGTCGAGCTTTTTGCATTGAAAAGCAGGGAGATCTTAAGCAAGCGGGAAGAATTTTAAAAAATATTTCAAATGAAGCCGATCCCAAAATCGTTACTGCGTTGAGTGTTTTGGATGATAAAAAGGGAAAAAGTAAATCCGCAGCATTCCGAATTGAAGAATTGATTGATTTTGACAATATAACGGAAGCCGATACTGAAAACCTGATTGCTCTTGCTAGATGTCGGCAAAAAACAGGTGATTTAAACGCTGCAAAAGAAGCTATTCAATCGATTAAAAATTTATATTCAAACAAAAAGGCAGTGTTGGCTCTTGCGAGAATTTATGCGTACATGGGAAAATATTCCGAAGCAGAAGCTACCATAAAAGGATGGAGCGATTGGTTAAAAGACAAGGATATGCTTTTAACTCTTGCACGTTTTAATGAGGAAACTGATCGCTTTGATAGTGCAAGCCAAAATCTAATGGCTATTGAAGATTGGGAAAATGATAGAATTGTTCTGCTTGCATTAGGGAGATGCTATTATACTGCTGGAAAATTAGGCAAAGCAGAAAAAACATTTCAAAAAATAGAAGGATGGGAAGAGGACTCAGAGGTTCTACTTAGCTTGGCATATTGCAAATCTACCCAAAAATACTATGATGAGGCAATTGTTTATTTTCAAAAAATAAGAAACTGGCAAGAAAATTTTCATGCCAGCTTAGGTGTTATTCGCTGTCAGCAGGCTTTGGCAGAATGTAATATGGAAGCAAGTTATGAGGAATTAAGCAAGCAATTTCCTCATAATCCACAGGCCCAATTAAGCGCTATTGTATATCAGGAATCGCTAGATGTTGATCCTGAAATTATTAAACGACGATATACTAAGTTTGTAAGCAAAAAGAAATTTTCTGACTATTTACCTGGTTACTATAATTATTGTAGATTTCTAGTTGAGAGAAAAGATCCCCTTGCTTGGCGTTATTTGCATATTGCGCTTAAAAAGTTCAATTATTCTGCCAGTTTTTATCTTTTAAAAGCAAAAATGTATCGTGAGCAGGATAAATTAGAAGAGTGTTTAAGAACGCTTATTTCAAGTACCCAACAGTTTCCTTTTCATGTTGCTACTTATCTGGAGTTAATTCGACATCATTTGCTGAGTGGTGATGTGAAAAAGGCAGCGCTGGTAAAAAAATCGTGTCTAGCATTATTTGTTGGGCATAAAAGATTAGCACATAGAATTGATAAGTTATTTGAAACTATCCCCTTTATAAGGGTAGGCGGTTATCATGATTTGTCGATTATTAGCTGTGAAGAAGAAATGTCGGCAGATGTTCCGTCATATATTCAAAATCCACTTCAGAGTTTAATGCCTTTACCTGGTAAAACTTATTTAGTTGGTAGTGGAGTTCTCGCACTGATCCCAGGAAATGAGATCCCTATTTATGATGTGGATGTTGTTAATTCTTCATTAGAATCTGCGGTGCATTTGAAAGGAAATGGCTTTTCTTCAGATCGCTACCATCAATATGCTTATAAAAAATTTTTAGGTCCTTTATCAATAGATGTATTGATTGTAGACAATACTGATAATGAGATGATACAACGGCTAGGCCTATTTTATCATGCCTTAAAACGTGATTTCACAATATGCTCTTTACTTTCAGATGGTAAAACGATAACTGATCCTACGGGCATGGGGATCCAAGATGCTATCCATCGCCGCTTACGGATGATTGGCCATGCAACACTTCGTTTTGCAGAAGATCCCTCATTGCTGGTTAGGGCCGCATATTATATTGCTTTGGGGTACACTCCTGTACCAGAGCTTGCATCGGCAATGCATAAATTTAAAGACAAAATTGGCTCTCTCCATATAGGTCATATTGAAGATTTAGCACGTAAATATCTCTCCAGAGATAGTGCTAGCGAATTCATTAAGGTACTAGAAGAATATGGCTTATATCAAAAACTCTTTGGGTTTGCCCCCCAGGAGACATTACGTGGTTCAGAACAAGCATTAAGAGAATATTTAGGGATCCCTGAAGGCCTCGTCACTAAACCAATAAATGCAACCGACACTATTGCTGTGGAGCATAAAGGAGCAGCAAAAGGCGCTCTATTACAAGAACAAAGTGTTCAAGAAAAAGAAAATGCACCATCTTTATATCAGGATGAAAGTGAAACATTGACTCAGAAAATGAAGGAATGGACCCCTTTTGCGGAGGTAGCCAAAAGAAAACAACAACGAAGTGAATGTCGAAAAAATAGGGAGATATCAACACCACCTGAAAATGATCAAGAGATGAGAGAAACTTTAAATACGCAAAAAAATGTAATGCGAAGACGAAAAGCAAAAGGCAAGTGCAACAAGCTTAAAGCAAAAGTAATTGTCGCCGATGCTCAACCAGAAAAAATTGATGTTGCTAAAATGGTTAGAAATGTTGTTGATAAAATTTCAGAAGAATATTCTTATGATATTCATCCAATAGAGTTAGAGACAGCAAAAAAATTAATGATTAGTATTTTGAAATGTGAATATCAGCATATTTTTATAATGAAAAATAAAGATGTCCTTGAGAAAAAAATATACGAATTATTCTCTCGAGCTATTTATCGTAAAGCTCCTTACCAGTTTCTCTTATGTTGGAACGGGTGTCATTCTTATGGCATGAGGTTAGACCAGACAACATACCCTCACCATGCAATATCTAAAGAGGGAATAAAATCTCTGATGAAATCATCAACATCGTCCAAAAATAGCAAAAAAAGAAGATTAATATCTAAATAAGTCCTGCAAAAGTTCTATTGAATGAGGGCTTTGTTGTCTTAATTAAATTTAAAGTGTATTTGCACGAAATCTGAATTTATTTACCCCAAAACTATCTAACCAATAAGGTCGTTTTATGGAAGAGGGTAGAAAATGTTAGACTATGTGCAAGCAGGCTTATCCTATGGCTATCAACTATATAACTATGGAATGGAAACTTATAACACAGTTTCACCGCATTATACTTCATTTTTGTTGTATAAATATGGCAATGAGACAATGGATCCATCAAGCGTAAACTTTACCTCTGCAGGCAATTTAGCTTTAACAGTACTATCTATGCCTGAAGTCCAAGAAAGTATTGCTTCTGGTCTTGAAGGAATAACAGGAATGGATAAGGAAACTCTCAATTTTTACGTGCAAACGGCAGCAACAGCATTAAGTGTTGCCGCATCTACTTTAAGCTACGTTGCGCCCAAAATTAGTACTTATCTTGCAAAAGACAAAGAGCTTGATGGGAAAGTTGATGAGATAAACAAAAGCATTGAAAAAATCAATGAATCAGTAGCGATACTGAATCAAGCAAATCAGCAAAAGAACACTGAACAGAAAGAAAATAAAAAAGAACCTGCGACACGCAAAAAAATGTTACATGGATATAAACAGCAAACGGAACAAGTTGCTCAGTCTAAATCTAAACAGTCTCATAAAAAACAGGAAGTAACGCATTCAGAAAAAGAAAAAGCAAAAAATCAAAGAAAACACACTAGACATCGTAGAAGAAGATAAACTATTCATTTTTTTAGTATCATTTTACCGACTAAAATAGATATACAACATTAGTAACATTCTGTCATTTTTGCTACCTGAATACACAGTATTTAGATGAAGGGAATTACTTTTGACTATAGAGCAAAATGCAAAACGGGATCAGATACTTCCTCCTCCTATCCCTGACACAAATAACCACCGTAAACGGCTCCTGATTGGTTTAAGTGGGGTATTTCTGCTGTTGGGTATGGTTTATTTGTTTTATTGGCTTTTATTGGGCCGTTATGAGGAAACAACGGATGATGCCTATGTAGGTGGGAATTCTGTTCAGGTGATGTCTCATATACCAGGACGTGTGACGCAGATTTCTGCTGAAGAAACTGATCTGGTCAAAAAAGGGGAGATAGTTGTCCAGCTTGATAAAGCGGATGCTGAAATTGCCTTGAAATTAGCGCAAGCGCAACTCGGTCTTATCGTACGTCAAGTGAGTCGATATTATGACGAGGTAAATCAATTAAAGGCCAATGTTCAAGCACAACAAGATAATTTTGAGAGAGCAACAGAGGATTATAAGCGTCGTCAAGGACTTGTAGTCAATAAATCTATCTCAGAAGAAGATCTGCGTCATGCAAAGATTGCCCTTGATTCTGCACGTGATGCTGTGACTGTGGCGAAGCAACAACTTGCAGGCGCCGTTACCTTAGTTGGTAATACTGATTTATATCATCATCCTCAGGTAGAACAAGCTATTGTCAATGTACGAAATGCATATTTGCAATGGAGAAGAACAACAGTTTACGCACCAGTGACAGGGTATGTCGCCAAACGACCAGTTCAGGTTGGGCAGCAAATCAATACCAATACAATATTAATGGTGATTGTGCCCTTGGAACAAGTGTGGGTCGATGCTAATTTCAAAGAATCACAATTAAAGAACATTCGCATTGGCCAATCAGCCGAGGCAATTTCAGATGCATATGGTAGTGGCGTAAAATATAAAGGAACAGTGATTGGCTTAAACCCAGGAACAGGAAGTGCTTTTGATTTATTACCGCCACAAAATGCTACAGGCAATTGGATCAAAATCGTACAAAGACTTCCCGTTAGGATTGGTTTGGATAAAGAGCAATTGAAAAAGTACCCGCTTCGTAAAGGGTTATCAATGACAGTAACTGTTAATACACGCAATAGAAAAGGCGAAGTGTTGGAGCAAGATTCTTCAACAAAAGTCATTTATGAATCAGCGGATGATAGTGCCGATCTGCAAGAGGCAGATAAAATTATTGATAATATTTTGAATGAAAATGCAAAAAATACTTCACCCATCACGCCATAAGAGGTAAGGCTATATATGCCAGCAATTAAAGGGATCCAGTTAGTATTACTCACTATTGCTGTTTCTTTAGGCATATTTATGAACGTATTGGATACATCTATTGCTAATGTTGCTATCCCGACTATAGCAGGAAACATGGGCGTGAGTGCAGATGAAGGAACGTGGGTAATTACTTCGTTTACCGTTAGCTTAGCCATTGTACTGCCCTTAACAGGATGGTTAGCCAGACGTTTTGGTGAAGTAAAACTTTTCGTATGGTCCACGGCCTTATTCACCCTTGCCTCGATTTTATGTGGGCTCTCTACTAGTCTCCCTATGCTAGTTTTTTTTAGAATCATACAAGGAGCCGTTGCAGGCCCAATGATTCCTTTATCGCAAAGTTTGTTACTTGCTAATTATCCGCCAGATAAAAAGGGATTGGCAACAGGCTTATGGGCGATGGTGGCTGTTGCAGGACCTGTTTTGGGGCCTATTTTAGGTGGGTATATCACGGATGATTATTCTTGGCCCTGGATTTTTTACATAAATGTTCCTGTCGGCATATTCTCCGTTTATTTTACATGGAAAATTTTAAAAGACCGTGAAACTAAAATAGTAAAACAAAGGATAGATTTTGTAGGTTTAATATTACTAGCGGTAGGTATTGGATGCTTACAAGTTCTTTTAGATAGAGGGAAAGATTTAGATTGGTTTGATTCAAATTTAATTTGCCTGCTTGCCATTATTTCAACTGTTTGTCTTAGTTTTTTGATTGTGTGGGAACTTACCGATGAACATCCTATTGTTGATCTTACTTTGTTTAAGAGTAGAAATTTTACAGTGGGTACGACTGCAATAAGTATGGGATATATGACTTATTTTGGCAGTGTGATTATTTTACCTTTATGGTTACAAACTCAAATGAATTACACGGCAACATGGGCAGGACTAGCAACGGCCCCTATAGGTGTTTTACCTATCCTTTTATCTCCCTTTGTTGGACGGATAATGTCTAAAGTCGATCCACGTCTTATTGTCACAAATGGCTTTTTCTTTTTTGCCTTTTGTTCGTTTTGGTTGGCAAACTTTAACACCGACGTTACCTTTGAAAATGTCGCATGGATAAGATTCGTTCAAGGGATCGGGGCACCATGCTTTTTTATTCCCACTATTACCATATTATTATCTGGATTACCGGATGATAGAATTGCAAGCGCAGCCGGATTATCTAATTTTTTAAGGATATTGGCGGGTAGTTTTGGTACCTCAATCAGTGTTGCTTTATGGGATCATCGAGAATCGGTTCATCAAAGCAAATTGACTGAAACATTAATTTCTTACAATCCAAATATGATTGAAACGATTAATCAGCTAAAAATATCAGGTTTTTTGGATGATGTGAGCTATGCATTGCTGGCAAAAACACTGATTAATCAATCTTATATGTTGGCAACCAATGACATTTTCTGGCTCTCAGGTTTTATTTTTCTAGCCTTGTTGGTACTTATTTGGTTCGCCCGTCCCCCGTTTCTTGCCAAAGCTGCTTCTGCCGCGGAGTAGAATAAAATGATATACAAAAATATCCTAGTTGCAATCGATGGAAGTGATATCGCAAAACAAGCCTTAAATGAGGCATTAAAATTTGCAAAAGAACAATCCGATGTAAAACTTCGTTTAATTCATGTAATTGATTCTTTATTTATTAATTGGAGTATGCAACCTATTTGCCCTAAAACAGTGCATGATTCTCTTAAAAATTCTGCTCTGGAAGTATTAAAAGAGGCAGAGACATATACTAAAGCACAAGGTGTCAATAATGTCGAAACAGAACTAATAGAGCTTAAAACGCCTGATCAACGTATTGCTGAAGCAATTGCGATAGAGGCGCATAGTTGGCCTGCCAATCTCTTGGTTGTTGGTACACATGGGCGTAGAGGGTTTAATGAATTTGTGTTGGGCAGCGTTGCAATTGGCGTGATTAAGATTGCGACTGTTCCCGTCTTACTCATCCGAGGCCAATAGTTTTCGCAGAGGATTCTTTGGTTTTGTTGGCTACGTGTTTTCGCATCGGTCATGTATTTTACACTCCTAATACTCTAACGCATGCCACGTTGACAAAAAATTATCTGCTGTGGCTATTATATGTTTGTTTGGAATGGCTTTTTTTGTGCAACAAAAACGCCATAACGAATGTGTCCATGTTGAAAAGCGTCAGCCATTAAATTAACTTTCCAAATAAGAGGCAAATCCTTTATTCTGCAAAATTTGAGCAAGTCAAAATAGGAATATTGGCTTAGCTTTGAAAGTCCTGCGGCCCAGCTAGGTTTGATGTATATTGACCAATCTTCTTTGAAGAGAACATCAAAATAGAGGGCTAATCGTTGTGAATAATATTCCATTGTGGGCATATAAGGGACGCAATACGTCTGGCATAACGCAAGATAGTCCTTTGCCATTTTCCCTTCATAAGATTCTTTTTCAGAACACCACGTTGCAAGCAATAATTTTCCTCCAGGCTTTAAAACGCGGTGACATTGCTTGATAAATTGCTCTTTATCTAAGAATTGCTCACAGCTTTCTAACGACCAAACAATATCAAAAGTTTCATCATGAAAACTTTGCAGAGATAGAGCATCTTCCTTTTTAAAAACAACATAATCTAATTGTTCTTCCTTGGCGCGAAGGCGTGCTATTTCCAATTGTTTTTCGCTTAAGTTTATGCCGGTTATGTGTAGGGGAAAGTGTTTTGACAAATAAATAGCTGTTTCGCCCATGCCGCAGCCTACATCTAACCATTTTTGTTGAGGAAAAATGTTAAGCTGTTTAATGAGTTTTTCTAATAAATTTTCTTGAGGAGAGAGAGTGATTTTTTCATCAGAATAATATCCATGATGGATATGTGGGCCCCAAATCTCGTTCCAAACAAGGGAAGTGTTGTCCCAAAAACTTGCCACCCTTGCTTGGAACGAGGTAGGATGATTTATGACAGAATGAGACGTTTCTATTTTCACTGTTGTTCATTTTTTCCGCACTAAGTGTGCAACTAGCGTCAAGAGAAATAACACAATAAAAACGAAAAAGAGGATCCTTCCAATTTCACCTAAGGCGCCAGCTAAACCAAAAAAACCAAAAAATGAAGCAACCACAGCAAGGATTAAGCATGCTACGGCATAAAAAAGTAAAGATCTATCACCTAAATTTAACATATTGCCTACTCCTTTTTCACGATATCTAAAAAGCCTTCTTCATCAGATATATCATCTTCTTCAAGTATACAAGTTACTTGTTTAGCATCTTGCCAAGATAGGTTTTGCCAATCTGTTGGATGGGTAGATCTGTGAGCCTCTTTGCTTACAAATGATTTGAACGCAATTTCACGTGCTCGCATTTCACTAGGGGCTCTGATACGAACATACCCGCTACCATTGACTGGTGTAAGTTTCCAAATTTTCATTGTTGAGAAAACCTTCTTTTGTATATACAAGCTATTGAAATAGATTAATTAATCTAATAAATTATAGATCCTCTGAAGAGATAAAAATAAAAAGGATGTGCCGACTGAGTAAAAGTGCACAGTCTGTACAAGATGTACTTTCTCAAAAAGGACTGGAATTCAAGAGTAACTGAATTGTCACTTCAATAAAATAACTGGAAAAAAAATGAAAAAACAATCCAAATTACGTTGTGCTTGGGTAAATCTTGAAAATCCTCTTTATGTTACCTACCACGATAAAGAATGGGGAAGACCCGTTCATGATGATGTAAAACACTTTGAAATGTTAACGCTTGAAGGGGCTCAGGCAGGGTTAAGCTGGGAAACTATATTAAACAAAAGAGAGCATTACCGAAAGGTTTTTGCAAAATTTGCGCCGAAAAAAGTGGCAAAATTTTCTCAAAATGATGTTGAACGGATTTTAAAAGACCCGGGTGTTGTACGAAATCGGTTAAAAATAGAATCCACCATTAGCAATGCTAAAGCGTTTCTTGAAGTGCAAAAAGAATTCGGTTCTTTCGATAAATATATCTGGGGATTTGTTCAACAGAAAACCATTCATCAGCATCATAAAGATTTAACAACATATCCTACTAAAACTTCGATCAGTGATGCCATTTCTAAAGATCTGAAGAAAAGGGGATTTAGGTTTGTCGGTAGCACTATTATTTATGCGTACATGCAAGCAATTGGTTTAGTAAATGATCATCAATCAAATTGTTTTGTTCTCGAAAAAGAAAAACAAACTTGGTTCGTTTATGTTATCCAATGTAAAGATGGTTCTTGGTATACAGGTGTTGCAACTGATGTAAAAAGACGTTTTCAAGAACATCAGGAACAAGGGAAAAAATGTGCCAAATATTTGAAAGGAAAAGGGCCGCTTAAACTCGTGTTTAAACAATTGATGGATAACAAAGTACAAGCTTATCAAGCGGAATATCTTATCAAGCGTTTAACAAAGAAACAAAAGAATGAAGTAATTAAAAATAAGGTTAGTTTAAAGAGCTTATTAAAGGCGCTGAATTAAAGAAATTTCTTTTATTTTCTCATTTATAGGGTGAATTGCATACGTGCAACATCAGGGTGTTACCCAACTCAATGCATGCTAAAATAGTACTAATGAACCAATGAGTGGAGGGAAAGAATATGAAACGTTTTTTCTTTCTTGTACCCGATCTATCAGAAACAAAAGAAATAGTGCATGAATTGGAAGAAATTGGAATTAATGAAACGAATGTTCATGTACTAGGGAATGCATCAGAAAAACTTGAGAAGGAACATTTGCAAGAAGCTAATCTTTTGCAAACATCTGATTTGGTGCCTTCTCTTATCAGGGGGGGGGGCATCGGGATCGGTTTTTCTGTAATTCTTGCCGCATTATATGCTTATGCATTACCAGCAAATATTCCCGCTAATTTCTTAGTAATTGCTTTAATACTCTTTTTTGGCATGCTCTTTGGTGCATGGGTAAGCAGTTTAATCGGTGTAAGTGTAGAAAATCCTATTGTTGAAAAATTTAAAGGGTACATTAAAAATGGGCATTATATTATGATGGTTGATTCACCCACAGAAAAAGAAAATGAATTAATGTTCCGTGTGATAAATTACCATCATCGTGTAAGATTAGCTAATAGCTAAACGCTCTTAATGCATGCATATGTATGGCTGCAAAACGTGAGTTCAAGACCCACCTCTGCAACCACCAGGTAAAATGCGCTTATCAAAACAATTAAAACCACATGCGCTTAAACACCCCATCCTTGTTAATGAAAAGATGCTTGAGTGCCGCAAGAATATGAAGTACTACTAATACAACAAGAAACCATGCGAATGTTTCGTGAATTTCGAAAAATTGTTCTGAGATATCATGATTTTGATTTGTCCATTTGGGAAGTGGCCATCCAAAAAAGGCAACCCCGTATTTACCAAATGATGATCCTAAAAAACCTGTTAATGGCATGACGATCATACAAATGTAAAGTAAAAAATGGATCGCTCTCGATATTTTGGCTTGCCAATGTGGCACGCTATCTGGAAGAGGGGCAGGCTTATGGCCAATACGCCAGATTAGTCTCAACAAAACAAGTGTGGCAGCAATGAGGCCGAACGATTTATGAATGCCAAAATACCAACCACTATTGGGTTGATCTTCGATAGACATCATATACCAGCCCAAAGCTACTAAACCTATAAGCAAGATTGCCAATATCCAGTGAAATAACTTAGAAATGACATCATAACTCCAATCCGTATTATTCATAGCAAGTCCTTTTAACATCCAGTAAATACTGAAACTAAAGCAATTTATGCCTGAGATTTAAATATATGTCTAGTCATAACTGTGCCATAAAATTAACTAAATATGTTGTTTTTTAAAATTATCAATGACTACAATGACTATGATGTTGTTACTAGCAATTGATTTATACTGACTAGCTATCAAACGAAACCCTATTTATAATATTTCTAGTATAAACAAGGAGGTTCACCATGCTTCAAAAAACTGCGTTCAAGATTTCATTTTTAGCTATTTGCCTTGTGCCCACTTTAACATTTGGCTTAAATGAAAAAAGTCCAGAAGAAAATAAAATTAGCGAGCCTACAGTAGTTCATCAAATTTATGAACAATCCAAAAAAAATGATAATTGGAAATCTGCTTTCCTAACAGGTAAAGACGCACAAGTCGTATTTATGAGTATTTCACCCGCGACTAATCCAAAAAATGAAATTGGTATGGAAACACATCAATTTGATCAAGTCATTTTCATTGCAGAAGGGAATGCAAAAACTGATTTAAATGGAAAAACATCAACAGTTAAGACAGGCGATTTGATATTTATCCCTCAAGGAACGCCGCATAATGTTATCAATCTAAACAAAGATAAGCCTTTGAAAATCATAAGTGTTTATTCGCGTACTGATATACCTGCGCATTCTCAACTCAAGAAAAGTACTGATTCTGCAGAAAAGGAATGATTGCTGCGAACTGAGATTTAGCAGAATATGCTAAATCTCAGTATTGGGGCTTGCCCCCCTTTTTGCTTAGATTTATTATCAGCGCGAAATCTTCAAAAGTTCGTCAATTTTTTAAGATGTTTTACCATGGTATTAAATTGAACGAACCATACATTTGCTGACAACAGAGTTAAGCATGTGAAGTTCGGATCTAGCTTCGTCATTAAAAATTGATTTTAAATAACAAAGCTAGATCAAATTTTGCTTTTAATTTGATGAAATATCAGCGCGAAGAGATGCTTTAGGCCAGGATTTAAAAGGAAATGGTTTTTGATCAGAATTATAGGTAATAAAATTAAAAATTTCATAAAAATAGGCGCATAAAGTTTGACCAAACTGAAGCAAATATTCATTAGATTTTTTAGTGATAAGATTAAAAAAGAATTGAAACATGACTACAAAAAATAGAACAAAAGCGGCAATGTAGCTGATAAAGAAAAATAGTACGATAAAAAGACCTCGAAACCATATTTCTTTCGGACCAAGTGCGGTACCAATTTTTTTTAAGTTATCGTTCATTTTTCACCTCATAAATCTGCTTTATCAGAACCAAAAGTCCATCCTATATTTAAGGCCAAAAGATAACTGTTCTTATCTTGAGTGCCAATCAAGTGTTGAATCACTGGCACTCCCGCCCCTAATTGGAGTATAAGATGATTAGAAGAAATCCACATGGATGGGGTAATAAATAGTACATTCCCACCGGAATTGGGATCTTTTACCCCATTAATTTTATTTTTTCCAGTATATTGCCCATCGGCTTCAACCATCCAGGCAAAAATCCACTTAGACGGTATGCTGTATATATTCCTACCTATGCCCAATTGATAAAGTAGTTCATTTCCATATTTTGTTTCATTGCGTGTTGTTGTAAGAACTCCCCCATAAGAGGTGAAGACAAGCCAATTGACGTAGGTTTTGTCAAAGGTGACACCTAAAAAATAACTGGGAGCGCCAATTCCTGTATTTGGAGTTTTCTCTGTTGAGCCCGAGGGAAAGGTGATGTTAGCAAGAATAGTTGATTGATAGGAAGAATCAGAAGAGGTTTTACTGCTGACTGCATATTCAAATTGTAAAAACATATCTTCTAAGCCGGATGAATGGGTATCATCTTGCTTATAACTTATTGCGATAGGTATATTAAAGAATGCCGATAAATTGTTAGTGATCCCATAGACAACAGCTGGAATGGCATCGATATTATGTCTTTTAGAACCATGGAATACGTCGGCTAGGCAATAGAGCTGGATTTGGTTTTTATCAATAACATTTTGCCCCATGCTTAGGAACGCCCCAGGTTGCTGCGTGCTAGGGAGAGCAAAATTACCTATTTTAGGCGGTTCGTTTTTATCTTCCTTGTCTTTTTTTTCTTCCGTTTTCTCTTCTTTTGCTTTTCCCTTTTTTTCTACGGGCTGGGATTGATATGCTGTACAAAGAGAAGCGGTGAAAAATAAAAGGATACCTAAAGCAGCATTTTTCATCGAACAACAAAATCCTTTTAACTAAACTAGCTGAGGCACATAACTTGTTTATATCAAAGACAATGTTAGATTAGCATAGCTGCTATTAGATTAACTAGGAGTGCCAAGCGCAGATTCTGCGTGCTCATCGTTGTTAAATAAGATATCTACCAAAAGAGTGGGGGGATTTCTAGGATTTTCCCTCTTTGGCGTCAAACATCGCATGCGCATAGATAAGACCAAGACCGTAGCTACCACCAAACTTAATTGCCGTGTCGACGGTCTGATTATAGGTTTGCGAGCGAGCCCAATCCCGTTGCAATTCTAGCAAATATTGCAAAGAGGTCATGGGTTTTGCTCCTATTTGTATCATACGTTGCATTGCTCGTTCATGCGCTTCTTCACTAACATCTCCACAAGCATCTGCAATGACATATACTTCAAATCCTTGATCAATGGCAGAGAGCGCCGGACCGACAATGCATACCCCTGTCCATAAACCACATAAAACAATTTTAGTCTTGTTTAACTGATTAACTCTATTGATAACATTAACATCTTCCCAGGTATTCATCGATGTGCGATCAATCGCTTTGATCTCGGGAAATACGCTGCTGATTTCAGGAAATATTGGTCCTGAAAATGTTTTTTCTGCAACGGTAGTAAGAATAGTAGCAACTTTAAATTCTTTTGCCGCATTGGCAACAAGAGCAGCATTATTACGTAAATTAATTGCATCAATGGATTTAGTTGCAAAGGACATCTGCGATTGGTGATCTATCATAATTAAAATATGATCAGTAGGATTTAAAAGAGTTTTTCCTGGTGTAGCGGTTGCGTTTGGCATAAAATTCCTTATGACATTGTTATTTGAATTAGTATCGTATTTACTTTCTTATGCTTTAATATTTACCTTATTTTTATCTAGCAAACTGTAAAATTTTATACGAATGTAACTTCGCTCTTTAGTCTTTTTATTCAGAATTGTATCTATATTATAAAAATACTCATGCCTTAGGAGAGTAGCGATGGCAGTTGATGTAATAGCGTTTAATGGTAAATTCCAAGGTTTTGGTACCTTTGGTAAGAATATTACATCTGTTGCAATCAGGGATAATCGTTTTGTGAAATTTGGGCAAGATAATGAAATTAAAAATCTTGCTGATGCCTCGACTAAATTATTCGATTTACATGGCAGAACAGTTATTCCTGGTTTAAATGACTCTCATATTCATTTGATACGAGGTGGCTTGAGTTTTAATATGGAGTTACGTTGGGATGGGATCACTAGTTTAAATGATGCGCTTTATATGTTAAAGATACAAGCAGCAAGAACCCCTGCGCCACAATGGGTAAGAGTAGTGGGCGGATGGACAGAATTTCAATTCAAAGAAAAAAGGATGCCTTCATTAAAGGAGATCAACGACGTTTCTCCAGACACGCCAGTATTTATCTTGCATTTATATGATAGCGCTTTGTTAAATAAAGCTGCATTAAGAGTGATAGGGTATGACAAGAATACTAAAGAAATGCCTGGAACCAAGATCGAACGAGATGTGAACGGCAACCCCACAGGCCTATTAATTGCGCACCCTAATGCCATTATCCTATATTCTGCTTTAGCAATGGGGCCTACATTGGAATCAAATGATCAGATAAACTCCACCTTACATTTTATGCGAGAACTAAATAGGCTGGGAGTTACTAGTATTTGTGATGCCGGGGGTGGTTTTCAGCGTTATCCGCAAGATTATCGCATTATTGAAAAACTACACAAGGAAAATAAACTCACTATACGTATTGCATACCATTTGTTTACTCAGCGTCCTAATGAAGAATATGATGATTTTCAATCATGGACTAAATCTTCAAAATACCAAGACGGTAATGATTATTATCGTCATAATGGCGCAGGAGAAATGCTAGTATTTTCTGCTGCTGATTTTGAAGATTTTTTGCAACCTAGGCCTGATTTATCTGCTAATATGGAAACTCAATTAGAACCTGTTGTTCGTTTACTGGCAGAGAATAAATGGGCTTTTCGCTTACATGCAACCTATGATGAGTCTATAGTTCGTGCATTAAATGTTTATGAAAAAATTCATCATGAATTTCCGATTGACAGCTTAAATTGGTTTTTCGATCATGCTGAAACCATTTCAGATGCTTCCATTGAAAGGGTAAAGAATTTAGGTGGAGGAATTGCTATTCAAAATCGAATGGCATTTCAAGGGGAATATTTTATTGAGCGTTATGGCAAAGAAAAAACCTTAAGAACCCCTCCTATAAAGAAAATATTAGATGCTGGCGTCCCGGTGGGGCTGGGGACAGATGCAACGCGGGTTTCTAGCTACAATCCTTGGTTGTGTTTATACTGGTTAACCACTGGCAAATCCGTTGGCGGAACACAGTTATACGGACAAGAGAACACATTATCTCGAGAGAAAGCGTTAGAGTTATATACAAGAGGTAGCGCGTGGTTCTCAAAGGAAACGGATAATAAAGGCTCTTTTCTGGAACATCAGCTGGCAGATTTTGCTGTATTATCAAAAGATTATTTTTCTGTAACTGATGAAGAAATAAAAGATATTTATGCTTGTTTAACAGTACTGGGAGGTGAGGTTGTACATGCTTCGGATGAATTTGCAGATTTAAATCCATCTCTGCCACCTGTTAGCCCTGATTGGTCGCCTATTAAACATTTTGGGACTTACGGCGGTAATAAGGTGATTGCGGCCACATCCTACCACCATTGTGATCATCATCATGGCTCTCATGATCTTGTTCGTTACATTTACGGCACAGAAAAGCATAGTGAATGGTCGTGCTTTTGTTGGGCATATTAAGGGTAAGTTCTTAGTCTTTTAAATGCAAGTCATTTAGTTTACTTTTGTGGATTTGACGTAATACTATTACTATGGCACCATTTCGGCCAATTTTAGTCGCTATCACAATGCAATCGCTTGAATTCAAACCCCATCCAGATTGATGTCCTTATTGTAGGTGCAGGCGCTGCAGGTCTGATGTGCGCCATTGAAGCGGCAAAACGTGGACGCAAGACACTTATCATTGATCATGCTAATAAGCCAGGTAAAAAAATTTTGATGTCTGGTGGTGGAAGATGCAATTTCACTAATTATCATGTGAGCCCTGATAAATACCTTTCACACAATCCTCATTTTTGTAAATCTGCGTTAAGTCGGTATACACAATGGGATTTTATCAACTTGGTGAAAAAACATGGGGTAGCTTTCCATGAAAAGACTTTGGGGCAGTTATTTTGTGATCACACCTCAAAAGACATATTGAACATGCTTTTGGAAGAATGCCGTATTGCTGGTGTTACCATCCAATTAAATGAAACCATAGATAGCATTCAGCAACTGGATAATAATCTTTTTAATGTTAAAAGCAATCAGGGTGAATATAGAACCCAATCTCTCGTTATTGCGACAGGCGGTCTATCCATTCCAACGATGGGCGCAAGCCCTTTTGGCTATAAAATAGCTGCGCAGTTTAATATAAAGGTTTGGCCAACCCGAGCAGGTCTTGTACCTGTTACATTGCAACCAGATGATAAAGAAAAATATATCTCTTTATCAGGCATTTCTAATGATAGTCTGACCTCCTCTAATGGGAAAAGCTTTAGAGAGAATATTTTATTTACCCACCGTGGATTAAGTGGGCCAGCAGTGTTGCAAATTTCTAATTATTGGCAACCGGGTGATGAAATTAAAATTAATTTATTGCCAGATAAAGATCTTATTAGCTTATTTAAATCAGCGCAAAAACAATTTCCTAATCGTTCCTTAAAGGAGTTTTTAGCTGAGCATTTTGTCAAACGGTTGGTCGGTATTTTTATCACGCCTGAATTAGGACAAAAGCCATTGCAAGCTTTTACATTAGCAGCGTTCTCAGAAATTGCTTTAGCGTTCCACGAATGGAGTGTTAAACCCAATGGAACTGAAGGATATCGTACTGCTGAAGTAACCTTAGGTGGGGTAGATTGCAATGCAATATCCTCTAAAACCATGGGATCTAATACAATAAAAGGATTATATTTTATCGGTGAAGTGTTGGATGTCACAGGTTGGTTAGGAGGATACAATTTTCAATGGGCATGGTCTTCAGGCTGGGCTGCAGGTCAAGTTGTTTAAGTTGTCGCATCTGAATTTTCGACTTTGTTGTCGCTGCTCATCTCGTAAAAGTTATGTATTTTATATACACTCCTTTTGTTCGAGAGCTTGCTTCTCGCCGAAAAATCACATGCTGTGACTATATCAGGTGATACAAAAATGGTAAATCATAATAAATTTTATTCAAAAGCTTATTTTTATGATCTTCTTTTTCAGTTTAAAGATGTAAAAAGCGAAAATCAGGCATTAATCCATTTATATCAGAAATTCTTTAAGGCAAGGCCTACCGCTTTTCTTGATTTGGCTGCAGGTCCTGGCAGCAATGCCATTGATATGAATAAGCGGAACATCCAATCTATTGCTATAGACTATTCTAAAGAAATGGTTGCGTATGGCATAGAAAAAGCAAAAGAAGAAAATGCCCAGGTTACTTACCTACATGGTGATATGAGGGATTTTTCTTTAGAGACTCCGGTTGATTTGGCAGCGATTTTTACAATTAGCACCTGCTATTTATTAACGAATGAAGACATGATCCAGCATCTTAAAACAGTCGCTAAAAATCTTTCACCTAATGGTTTGTATGTTTTAGAAATGCCTCATCCTCGTGATTTGTTTGCCGTTGGTAAATTATCTTGGAAAAACTGGGAAGACGATTGGGAAGAAAAATGGGAAGAGCGCTGGGAAGAGAAATGGGAAAGAATTGAAGGAGATACCCACGTTTCTCTACAATGGGGGGATGAGAATGATTATTTTGATCCTATTACTCAAGTGAGAACGGTCACCGCGCGCTTAAAATATCATTCACCTCAAGAATCTGGTGAGTTAATTGATCATTGTCCGCAACGAGAATATACCTTTCAAGAAATGAAAGCCCTTATTGCACTCTCTGGTGTATTTGAATTAGTCGATAGTTTAGGAGATTGGGATATTACGGTTCCCTTTTCAAATGACAAATCTGCCTGGAGAATGATATTAGTGTTGCGGAAATTGTAATGTAATTTTACTGATAAGGCCTCACGAATGCCATCGTAACCTTTGTGAGGTAAGTAAAACGACAACGCTTGATACAACGAACTGCTCTGTATCACTTAAGATCATTTTTGGTTTGCCTGAATTTTATTCAAGTGGAAACATTTATAGGTTCTGGTGATCCCTTCTGGAAATCCTTACTTAAATTGTATTTTGCTGATTTTTCATTCTGAGCTTGCACGTTAGAAATTTATTTTAGTTGCCCAGCTTTTCGGGGTTCATCAATCTATACTAAAATAATGTACAAGTGAATGATTTTCGGATGTGAGCTGCGACAGTGGCAAAAAAACGAGAAACTTTCGATCTTCAAGCTTTTAAGCAGGCCGAACGTGCGGTTTTTGCACTGAGCAAAATCAGTAAAATTTCAATGACCGAAAAAAGTGAATTTATTTTTCTTCAAAAAGCATGTGAAATTATTTGTAAACTACGAGGCTACCAAATAGCTTGGGTTGGCTATGCGCAAAATGATAAATTTAAAAGTGTCTTGCCCATTGCGCAAGCTGGGGCAGGTGCCAAATATGTTAGTAATGTAAAAATATCTTGGTCTAAAAAAAATAAATGGGGACGCGGCCCCACTGGATTAAGTATTCGAACGGGTAAAATTCAGGTTAACCAATATGCGAGAGAAAATCCAGCTTATAAGCCTTGGCTAAAGCTTGCCATTAAATACAATATTCGAGCATCTTGTGTTTTGCCTATTAAAATCAATAAAATAGTGATTGGCACAATTCAAATTTATGCCGCAGAAGAGGATGCATTTAAATCTAGAGAAGTCAAATTATTAAATCAGCTTGCCAAAAATGTTTCTTTCTCGATCCAAACCATTCGGCTTAAATCAAAGTTAACGCAAACTGAAGAGTATATTAAAACAATTTATAATACATCTAAAGACGCGATGATATTGCTCGATAAAAAAGGGACAGTTGTGAGCTGTAATCCGATTGTGTCAAAATTATTTCAAATTTTGCCTTCTAAAATGTTAGGTACAAATATTACAGAGTATCTAAATATTGATTTAAAGGGTAAAAAGAAATTTCCTGAATTAGGAGATATCTATTGTATTGCCAAAACAACAAATAAAACATCATTCTTTGCTGAAGTTTCTTTTTCTATGACAAAAAGCACAAACCACCACCAATTTATTGTTTGTATTGTTCATGATTTTACTAAGCGATATGAACTCGAAAGAGAACTAAGATTGCGACTTAAAATTCAAAATACTTTAAATGAAATTGGGAATATTTTTGCATTTTTTAACTATGAAGAAAACGAAATTCCTCTAAATAAAATATTTACCTTGCTGAGTGGGTTTGTGCACTATGAAAAGGCGAAATTGTGCTTATTTCAAGAACATAATGCGCAGAATAAGATTTTTACAATTTTTTCTTGGAAAAAGCAAAATATAAAGTTAAAGATAGAGTTAAGTTCTTTTTCAAAAAATAAGTTTTATTGGTTGCTTGAAAATGTAATTCGTTCATCCATCATTCACATACCTGATGTTGATAAACTTAACAAAAAAGCAAGTGCCGAGAAAAAACATTGGGTAAAAAATAAAGTCAAGTCGATAATAATAGTTCCATTAATATCAAATAATCAAGAACGTATTGGTTTTATAAGTTTTGAATCTGCATCCCCTCAAAGAGCGGTATCAAAAGCAGAGGAAAAATTTTTAATAACAGTTGCCGAAATAGCAACTTTATTCCTTGAAAGGAATAAAGCACAAGATATTATTGTAAAGGAAGCACAAGAAATTGAATACTCTTTAATCAGAACATTAGATGTTTTAGGGGCGGTTGTTGAGAAACGTGATCCATATCTTAGTGGTCATCAAAAACGAACCGCATTGCTAGCCATAAAAATTGCCAAAGAAATGGGATTGCCACCTGAAAAAATAAAAAGTATTTTACTAGCTGCGATGGTTCATGATGTGGGTAAATTATATATTCCAGCTGAAATTTTGAATCGACCTGGAAAAATTGATCTTGATGAAATGAAAATTATTAAAAAACATCCTGACATTGGTTATGAATTTATAAAAGACATTCCTTTCCCTTGGCCAATCGCTGAGATTATTAGACAACATCACGAACGATTTGACGGCTCAGGATACCCTAGGGGATTAAAAGGTGAACAAATTTTATTAGAAGCCCGTATTCTTACTGTTGCCGATGTAGTTGAAGCTATGTGCTCTCATCGACCTTACCGTCCATCGATTAAACTAAAAAATGCACTGAAGGAAATATCAACCAATAAAGGAAAGTTCTATGATCCCAAAGTGGTAAGCGTTTGTTTAGCGTTGTTTAAAAAGAAGGGGTTTAATTTTAAAAAGTCTGATTCGTCTTCAATTTGGGTTGCAGATCAACCATAGAGATTAAAAAATTAATTTGTTAATCAACCAAACTAGTTTTGGGATTTGCTTGTCAAAAGTGTCTTCGGCACTAAAAGTCTAATTAAGGAAGGATCTCTACCTTTGTTCCTACATCCGCATAATGGAATATTTCTTCTATTTCATCATTGGTGACAGCGATACAACCTAAGGTCCAATCCTTTAGTGCATGCCATTTGCCTTTAGAATGGAAGCGGGGGCCTAATCCATGGATCATGATATTGCTTCCAGGGTTTATCCCTTTTCTTTGTGCTTTATTTTGGTCGTTGATTGATGGGTAGGATAGCTTAAGAGACAAATGAAAGCGGCTTTGTGGGTTTTTACCCGTAATATAATAGACACCTTCGGGTGTTTTACCATCACCTTCTTGCTCTTTATGCCCTTCAGGGTTAAAGCCTAGTGCAATATTATACGTCTTAATGGGACGATTATTGTGATATAAAGTCATTTTATGTTTTTGTTTTTCAACTAAAATGGTATCAACTTGAAGTTTTTTGTGAGGGGAAGATTGAATAGGCTGATAGTGTGCAAAAACAGAAGATAAATTAAAGATTGTTCCAATTAATAGAGAAAATTGCATAAACCTACGCGCCATTTTTCCATCCTATAGCGAGCATCCATCCATGTTATTTTCAGTATAGTAAGGTAAAGGATTTTTTTGAAAATTATCTTAAAGCAGTGTAGTTGCTCGTTTGACACAACCATAGAGGCAAACTACACTTAAATGAATACTCAATTATGACTAGCCAGCCGCAAAGGACGCACTTTAGCAAATTAGGTTGACGCCGCGTCTTTATTCATGTTAGAAATTATTATGAAAATTTGTAAGCAAAACCTCTTTTCTAATCACGCCTTTACAGCAAATATTGCTGTTGCCTATTGTTTTTCCTTCTATTTTTGCCCCTAGGGCAAAAATACCAAGTCCTGGCAAGGCTAAAATGCACTCAAACAGATCATCCCTAAAATAAGCACTTTTATCTAAAATGCATATGATATAAAAAACGTTCTATTGTAGGGTGAAAAGACAGATCTTATATTTCGAGTAAACCGCTATGTGTAAAAAAACAAATGTAATGATAGCTTGTTGCGCAACGATAGTTTGCTCGCCAAATCTCAGCTTCTTTTACTTTAGTTACTTTAGTTTGGAGCTGGGCTTGTAGAAATATTGAAAACCCAGCTCTTCTTAAGCTGGGTTTTTTCTTTTGGTGAAAAGATCTCAGCTTAAGCTGGGGACTTTATAAACCAAAGGAGAAATCTCATGCTTTTAAAACGAATTTTAGTGCTAACGCTAGTGATTGCTTTAAGTATTTATATAGGGATAGCGCAGCATACGAGCAAGGCATTGCAAGAAAACTATAAAACCATTGCGATCACTCAAATTGTAGATCATCCCTCATTAAATCAAGCACGTCAGGGGATCGTTGATGCTTTAAAAGAAGCTGGCTACCATGAGGGAAAAAATACAAAAATTATTTATGAAACACCACAAGGTAATTTAAGCGTGGGAGCTCAGATTTCTAAAAAATTAAATTATATGCAACCTGATGTGATTATTGCCATCTCTACGACTTCTTCTCAATCTATGTTGGCAGCCAATACTAATCATAATCCAATTGTATTTTCTAGTGTAACTGATCCAATTGCGGCTAATTTAGTAAAAAATCTTGATCATCCGGGGCAAGATATTACTGGAACAATGGAATCTCCTCCTATTCAAGCCCTATTAGAGATGATAGAGCGAATATGTCCACAATCAAAGGCAATAGGTGTTATTTACAACCCTAGCGAAGCCAATTCAGTAAAAAGTCTTGAAATGATAAAGGCATCAAGCATGTTGAAGATTGTAGAGGCGCCAGTTTCAAATTCCATGGATATTACGCAAGCCGTGAATGCATTAGTTGCTAAAGTAGATCTCATTGTGCTTCCCTCAGACAATACAGTTTGGTCTGCAATGGAAACTTTAACCCGACTCACCAAGCAACATGGGATCCCTGTATTTTCTAATGATCCAGATTCAGTCTCTAAAGGAGTGACCCTTGCATTAGGTTATGCCCAATATGAGATTGGCTATGATGCTGGTTTAAAAGCAATAAAAATTCTAAATGGCACTACGCCTAATAATATTCCAGTGACAACGCCGTCTAAGCAGTCGATTTATATCAACTTAGAGATGGCTAGGGCTATTCATTTGGATCTCCCTGAAGATTTGTTGGCTAAAGCGGATAAAGTGATAGGTGTAGATAAAAAAGAGTAATATGGAAAAATAACCCAAGCAGAGTTGAAAGGGGTTGTTTTGGCACTATGTGCTCTTCTTTGTCATTGCGAGTTTTAGCGAAGCAATCCATCATAAGGAGGTGGATTGCTTTGCTAGGGGTTGCCTTTCTAAGGTGCTTCGCTAGCCAGGGAGGGCGGGGTAGATTGGAACACTTCCGTAGTAGTAGTGCCAGTGCCTTTCAACTTCTTGCGTCTAATAATATAGATAGGTAACCCACTTACAACAAAGAAGCTACAAACAAGAAGTGTTTTCATCGGGGTTGAAAAAATAATCCAGAGACAAAACCCTAAGGAAAATATCCCGCAAAACCACTGCCACATTTTCTCTTTTGCTCTTTGCTGCCATAAAATTTTTAAATAGGCTAAACAACAGATCACATAAACAAAAAGAAATGCTGTGACGGAAAGATCAATAATAGTATTTACCTTTTGCGCTAAATTTTCACTGTGGGTAAAAAAGAGTAAGGGTAGGGTACCGATACAGCTTAGCACTAAGGCAAAAACCGGAGCGCCATGCTTATTCTTTTTGGCAAAGAATTTAGGCATTAAGCCGTCTTGAGTGATCCCTAAGGCAATTTGGCCGCTAGCAAGGGTCCATGCATTGACTGCAGTAATACAAACAATGCAAGCAATAAAGGAAATAAGTAGATGCCAGTTTCCGCCCAAAATAATACGTGCGGTTTCTGTATAGGGAGCTTCGGTATTCATCAGGATATGCCCTGGTATAACTCCCATAATTCCTAAGCTACTGACAAAGTAAATTAAGGCAACAAAAAGCGTTCCCAATACTAAAGCTGGAGGGAAAATTCGTTTGGGATCTTTAACATCTCCTGCCGCTGCAGTTGCAGATTCAAAGCCTATAAAACCCCATAAGGTAAGCAGCATAACATTATTCAGTGTGCCAGCCATATCGTCACCAGCAACTGTTTCAATCGCAGGGATATTGGATTTATCAAAAAAGAAAAGCGCAATAAGAGGAACTAGTAGCAAAGGGAACATTTTTAGGGCAACAAACAAAAATTTGGTTGACCCTGCCTTGTAAACCCCTTTGAGATTGATTGCTGTAACTGCAATGATAATGAAAAATTCTAATAAGAGCTCAAAGAAAGTAGAGCTAACGCCAATAAGCGGAATAAAATAAGCAACAGCTGATGTTACTATGGCTGTAGTGCTGACCCAAGAAATAACCCAATAAGTCCAACCCGTAAAGAATGCGCTTGGTGCCCCAAAAGCTTCCTGTACATAGGCATGAGGGCCGCCAGTACGTGGATAGCGAATACAAAGTGAGGCGAACATCACTGCTAAAATGGTTGCGCCAATACTTGAAAGCACCCATCCAACCAAACTTAACGTACCATAGGGCGCTAAATTGGCTGGGAGAATAAGGCCCGAACCAACCTGGCTTATAGTGACTAATTGAAATACAGACCAAAAACCAATTTTACCTGACATCCGGCATTCCTAAACAAAATGGTTTAAGCATAGAGAGAATTAGGGCGACTTTGGAAAAGATCCCGCAGATAGATTCTAGACAGAAATCTCGGATCTTGGCATCAGTAACTAGCCAAACTTATAGCATAGTTTTCTATCTATGGTAAATACCAAGTGACAGAATGCTTGCTTGTGGCGCTCTACCGTTCAGTATAGCGCCACAAGCAAGATGTAGATGAGTGGTTTTTTTTATGACATTTTCCCAAGCATAATGTGAATATTTGTTAGCTATTACGCTTATTTTGATGTAGCCTTTGCTTTATCTATAAGAGATTGTAAGGCATCCTGGTTCGTTTCTCCCGATACAAATTCAGATTCTTTGTTCTTATTCATGGGGTGAGGAGCAACGATAAATACTGGCGTACCTCTAATGCCAATTGCTTGGGCTATCTTATAATTTGCTTTTATTTCATTAGCAACTTCTGGTGAAGCCATATCCTTTTTAAGCTGGTCAACATCTAAGCCTACCTCTTTGGCTGCAGCCATAATATTCTCTTGGGTTAGCTCTTGATCCATGGCCATCAGCTTACGATGAAAAGGTAAATATTTATCTTGCTTACGAGCGGCTAGTGCTGCTTGAGCCGCCATGACTGAGTGTGGGTTGAGGATGGGAAGTTCTTTATAAACAATTCTTAAATCTTTGTTTTGGGTCAATAACGCCTCTAATCGAGATTCCATCCTCTTGCAGTGAGGACACTGATAATCAAAAAATTCTACTACCGTAACAGCTGGCTGCTTAGGTTCAAGACTGGGACTTTGACCATTAAAAATTTCTTCAGAATGCGTTGAAATAGCAGATTTTGCCTGTTCCTGCAGCGTTTTTTCTTCCTGGGTCTGCAAGGCAATGATTGCTTCTTTCACTACTTCAGGATGAGCAACAATATAGCCATGTACAATTTTTTCAATATCATTTTTTTGCTCTTCACTAAAAGTGGATTCAGCATAGCAGCTTGTAGCAGTTAAAATAGACACAAAAACAAACGAAATAATTTTATTTTTTATCATGATAAAACCTTACTGCGTTTAACTGTTTAAAAAAATACTGTTACTCAGCAATGCATGTTTTAGCATTTCTTTTCCCATTGTATATGCACGTGATAAGAATCACGGGAACCTTATAGTAAGGATAGCAGTCTCAAGCCTAGGTAACCTTGAATATTAAGAGGTCTGATATGCCTAAGAAGAGTAAAAAAGATGCCATAGAATTAAAAGCAAGCAATGAAGGGGCTTTGATAGAACTTTTAGATGGGATCATGGTGTTTGTAGATATACTACGCAAGAACAAAAATATTAGAAAAAGAAGTCCTGAGCTTGGGAAAATATTAGATTTAATCGCCGAAAACAGTGAAAGCATAAAAAAAATGATCGAAATGGCTGCTCCAATTATGCCAGATGCAATCAAAGTTGTTGCGAATCTTCTTAATCAAGCAACCAAGATATTAAGACAATTTAAAATGGATACGACAATTGGTAATGCTTTAAATGCTTTAAGTACTTTCTTTCCACAAATAAAGCCATTAAAGAAGATGAGCGATGAAAAACTGTTGACTGAAATAGAAAAAATGGCAATGAACTCAGTGGATGAAGTCCGCAATAGCGCATCAAAATTGCTATTAGGCTCGCGTCCTAAAGACTTATCTGATCTGCAAGGACTTGCAAATGCTTGTGTGCAATTTGCTAATCTTTGCAAGGATAAATTGCTCAATATCTTTAAAAAAGTGGAGCAAACAATGAAGGAGAGTGAATCAGAAGAGCTAGAGGTTAGAAAGCCAAAAAGAGTAATAAAGTGATAAGATAAAATAAGATCTAAACCATGCGCTAAAATTCCTAAAGAAACTTGAAGTTCAAGGAAGAACTTACATAATTTTTAATTGCTAAAAACGATTATACCTCCTCAATCAAATCCTTCTCTGCTAAATCAATGTTAAAATGGTCATTAGGCATATTTTGGAAAATAAAAAGCTTTTTAGAAGCGCTAAGGAGAAGGATTAAAAGAATCTTAAGTGTTTTAAAAGTAAGTAAGAGATAGGATAAGAAAGAATTTTCTTAAAAAATAGTTATCAGATTAAATTAATGAATTTCATTTGCTCTTTACCTTTTTAAGAATGAATTTATTTTAATGAAATTGCTATTATCCCCTAGTAGTGTTATTGAGAGAGAAGGTTCTGAATACGTACATCAAATTCAAGGTTAGTTTATAAGCTATCTATGAAAAAAATTTGTTGTAGTTTAATACTCATGATTTGTTGGCCTGTTTGTGTGATAGCAGAACAAATCATTGGTCTAGGGCAACCTGATGATCCTAGCGTTTGTACTCCTACAATAACTTACCAATCTCCATTCAAGGACTATAAACGTCCAGGTCCTATAACGCTTCAATCTTGGCCTAAAGCTAATCAATCAGTGCTAAACCAACCAATGCATCATGGACACGAAAAGCAACATTCAACTCATCTGAGGAAAGGAAGTCAATAAACTGCTATGGCGCGATTTGACGGGTATCTTAAAATCAGTTTTGTTTTGATAATAACTTATTTTTTTAGTGGTTGCAGTACGCTTTCTAAAGACGGGGGATTTTCCGAGGTAAGCTCAATTGTTCATAATAGAGTAGAACAACAGCCAGTTTGGTTACGATCAGATGAAGAAAGGAGTAAACAGCAGCAAATTGTTAATACGATTTTAGACACGACCTTATCAGCGGATAATGCTGTACGTGTCGCATTTATAAATAATCCAACGCTACAAAAAGCACTTGCTAATTTAGGCATTGCAGAAGCCAATTTAGTACAAGCGGGTAGAATTCGCAATCCACAGATTTCTTATACAAAGTTAACACCCGTGAGTGGTGAATATGATATAGAACGCACCGTATTATTTGATGTAATGAGTCTTTTAACATTACCCATGCGCTCGGCTATCGAAAAACAGCATTTTCAACAAGCTAAATTGCAAGCTGCCATGGATATATTAGCCATTGCTGCAAAAACCAGAAAAGCTTATTACTCAACCATTGCCGCTGAACAAAAGGTGAGATATTTAGAAAAAATAAATCAAGCATCACAAGCAAGTGCGGAATTAGCTTTACGAATGGCAGAAGTAGGAAATTGGAATCGCTTGCAACAAGCACGTGAACAAGCTTTTTATGCAGAAATAACTTCACAACTTGCTGATGCTAAATTGCATGCATTGCAAGAAAGAGAGCGCTTAACGAGATTGATGGGGCTTTGGGGAGCGCAAATCCATTATAAACTACCAGAACGCCTACCAGATCTTCCCGCCTCTGTAAGTGAATTTTGTGAACTTGAAAAACAAGCACTTATTTCTCGACTTGATATTCAAGCAATGAGGCACGAAATTGAAAGTAAGTGTAAAGCCTTGGGATTAACCAAAGCAACCCGCTTTATTGATGTTTTTGATTTAGGATACGTACGCAATAGTTCTGATGATGAGCCACATCAAGCTGGATACGAAATTAGTTTGGAAATTCCCTTATTTGATTGGGGCGATGCAAAGATAGCAAAAGCGCAAAATATCTATATGCAAGCTGTATGGCATTTACGAGAAATTGCAATTAATGCGCGCTCTGAAGTACGTGAAGCTTATCAGACATACCGCATTCTATATGACAAAACAAAATTTTATCATAATGATGTTGTGTCTTTAAGAAAGTTAATATTGGATGAAAGTTTACTACGTTACAATGGCATGCTAATAAGCGCTTTTGAATTACTTGCTGATGAGCGAGAACAAATCATAAGCGTGAACGCTTATATTGAAGCTCTGCGAGATTTTTGGCTTGCCGAAACGGATTTGCAAACTGCATTGATGGTTAAATCACCTCATAGCGTAGTAGATTAAGAGGATGAAATGATTAAAAGAAGACGCGATTTTATAAAAGGAGCAGCAAAAGGAGCTATTGGACTAGGTGTCGCTTTTGCTGCAACCTCTGTCAGTAAAGTTGCGCTTGCCGCTTTGCCGGAAATAGTAACAACGAGCAGTCCAAAAACGCTCCCTCCTTCTCTTCCCGATAATGGCCATCCGTTTCATCCGGTTGTCACATTAAATGGTTGGTCTCTTCCATGGCGAATGAAGAATGGTTGGAAAGAATTTCATTTAGTTGCTGAGCCAGTTATTCGAGAATTTGCCCCCGGAATGAAAACACATTTATGGGGTTATAATGGCCAATCTCCTGGACCCACTATTGAGGTGGTAGAAGGAGATAAAGTCCGTATTTTTGTTACTAATAGACTTCCTGAACACACAACCATCCATTGGCATGGACAACCTTTACCCAATGGGATGGATGGGGTTGGCGGTCTTACCCAACCGCAAATTAAACCAGGTAAAACATTTGTCTATGAATTTGAGGCAAGACGAAGTGGAACATTCATGTATCACCCGCATGCTGATGAAATGGTACAAATGGCAATGGGGATGATGGGATTTTGGATTACGCATCCTAAAGATCCCCAATTTATGAAAGTGGATCGTGATTTTTGTTTTTTACTGGCGTCTTATGATATTGATCCCGGTAGTTATACGCCCAAAGTAAATACGATGTTAAATTTTAATTTGTGGGCATTTAATAGTCGCGTATTTCCTGGAATCGATTCATTAGTTTGTCGGCAAGGGGATCGTGTGAGGATACGTGTTGGGAATCTTACGATGACTAATCATCCCATTCATCTGCATGGAATGAATTTTGTCGTTGCAGGAACCGATGGAGGCTGGATAAAACCTGAAGCACGTTGGCCTGAAGTAACAACAGATATTGCAGTAGGGCAAATGAGAGCTATTGAATTTGATGCAAACTTACCAGGTGATTGGGCTTTTCATTGCCATAAATCTCACCATACGATGAATGCAATGGGACATGATGTGCCAACAATGATTGGTGTGGACACAAAGAGTGTTAGCGATAAAATCAAAAAACTTATTCCAGATTATATGCCAATGGGCGAAACTGGCATGGCTAGTATGAGTGAGATGTCTATGTCATTGCCTAAAAATACACTTCCTATGATGACAGGAACCGGTCAATTCGGTCCTATTGAAATGGGTGGAATGTTTACTGTTGTTAAAGTACGCGAAAATCAAAAGCCAGGGGATTACAGTGATCCTGGCTGGTACCAGCATCCCAAAGGCACCGTGGCCTATGAATGGACGGGACACATTAATGAGCCGTATCGAGAAAAAGAAAATACGCAACAGGGAGATAAGATCGAACTTAAAGTGCGTAAACCACATTCACACAAACATGAATGAAATAATCTTAAATTTCTATTGAATGCTTACAAGGAAGTGGCATGCTTAAACATTTTAATCAAAAAAAAATATTATCTCGTCAACAGGCTGAAGAGAATTTGAATAATCTTGCAGCCTCAGTATCAGATTATCGTGTTGTTGCAAGTTATCTAAAAAGTAACTTGTCAGAAAGAACGACAAAATTACATTTTGAAACGATGCTTCGAGAAATCGAGCGTATTCTTTTACCCTTGGAAAAAGAGAGTGATACAGCAATTTTATTTCAAGATAGCGTTGATGCATTAAAAAAATTCTTACCAGAGGTGGCATCATCGTCTTCTGCAAGAAATTTGCTTTATACGTTTTCTCACGCTGAATTGCCTCAACCGAGCGCTGAAGAAGAATTTGGAGATATGGATAGTTTGTTATTAGACAGTACCCAAAAGAAAAAGAAATACAAAAAAGGTAGAGGGATATTTTGAGCGAGAAAAAGCGATCTCTAATGAGATCGCTTTATGTGACTTATTTTATTTACCACTTTTAGGCGCACTTTCTTCAGTGGAACCCACAGGTGCGTTAGGAATACAGAGATGCTCCTTTTCTTGGAGTGGACTTTGACGGCATTTACCGCTGATATTTTTACCATCTGGGGCTACAATTGTGCAGCTCTCGCCATCAGCTTTACCGCTACAGGCTTCTATAATTTCCTTAGGTGGGTTAGGTAAGCATGCGACGGTATCAGGCGCATTAGGCAGCTTAAGACAGGTACCTTCTAGCTTCTCATTCTTAGGATTTGTTACCGTGCAGCTATCTTTTTCCTTTTTGCCCTTACAAGCTTCTAAAAGGCTAGGAGGAAGAGATGCAGGACCTGATTGCTCAGGATTTGGAGAAGACTGAGCGTAGGCGCTGGTGAAAAAAACAGAAAGAGCGATAGCAATTAAGCATTTTTTAGTCATTTTTACATTATCCTTTAAGCAAGCAGGTTCTAACCAATTTGAATCGGACCAAAAAGGCATTTTCTTTAGGAATGTTCTCTAAATTAGTGCCCTCTATAGATTACAGAAGAAAGGTGACCCTAAGAAAGCTTATAAGAGAAGTTGTTCCTGAACAAGTTTATAAAATGTACCTTACTTTTTCAGCGTCCTACCTAGCTGTTTCAAGTTTAAGCAAAAAATTTTATCAGCCTTTAATGTACGTCATTGATGTACAACACCAATTCAATCCTTTGCACATATATTATTTTAGACTATCAATATATCAATTCTTTCCTATGTCTCCTTAAAATGAAAAGTAAAATTTTCTGGTAATAATCGAATGCGTTGAAATTTTTATCATTATCAATTTTTGAATAAGTCATTTTTTACAAATATCAACTCATAAAATAGTAAAATGAAAGAGAATCAAATCTGATATTGAGAATAAACAAAGAAAAAATTTCTCTGTGCGCAGATCTATGTATCCTCAGTGCTACCTATCTAGACGCTTTTTTTCATGATATAACACGTCGTTCAGCTTCAAAGCTGGTGATAGTTATCATCATTTTAATATTAGTTAGGAAGATAAGATGCGAAAGGGAAAAGCATTAAGCATTCTTTATAGTTCTATCATTCCCCTCTGTTTTTCTGCCACAGTAGATGCAAACATGAAACCAATAAACATTCATACCCAGAAAAAATTAATTGAACTTGCAGATAAATATCAAAAAGAGTGGTTTGATTTTTTTCCAGAACTAGGGATGTATTTTGGGCGCACCGATATTGCTCAAAACAGATTTATGGATCACTCCTTATCTGCATTATCCGCTTGGCAAAAAAAGGAAGATGATTTTTTAGCAGCATTAAAAGCTCTCGATGAAGAGGCTCTCAAAAACCTTCCAGAATATAATACTTATCAACTATTAAAAGAAACATTAGAAAATAATAAAAGGGCACGGGTTTGCAAAGATGAGCTTTGGAATGTTAACCCGCTATGGGGCTGGCATAATATCATTGCTGCTATAGTTGAAAAGCAACCTGTAGGAACGCCTGAATACCGACGCTTAGCATTACAACGGTGGCGAACTTTCGATACTGTTGTGAATGATGAAATGCATAACTTAAAAATAGGCATCACCGAGGGCTATACTGCTCCTAAACCTGCGGTACAAAGAGTTCTGAAACAACTTAAAATTATTATTAACACACCTGTTGAAAATTCTCCTTATCTTGAATTTGCAAAACGTGATGGCGATCCCGCTTTTAAAAAGCAAATGCTCCAAGTCATTGAAACAGTAATTAATCCGTCTCTTAAACGCTATGCTTATTTCCTGGAGGAAGAATACTTGCCTATCGCTAGAGAGGAGGTTGGATTAGCAGCATTACCTTATGGTGCTGAGTGTTATGCGGCAAAGATACAAAAAGAAACAACACTTAATTTACCTGCTGAGACTATTCATGAATATGGACTCTCTCATATGCATCTTCTGAAAAAAGAAGTTGCTACTATCGGTCAACGAGAGTTTGGTATCCAAGAAATGAAAGAGGTTTTTTATCAAGCTAAGACGAGCCCGCAATATTTATTCCATTCTGAGCAAGATATCTTGAATTATAACCAGGCTGCTTTAGCACGTGCCAAGGCAAAAGTGGATGCCTGGTTTAAGCAGATCCCTAAAGCTGATGGAACAATTAAGCCTTATCCTTTGCATCGTGCGCAAACAGGTGCAGCAGGTGAATATCATCCACCAAGTGACGATGGTCAACGTCCCGGCATTTTTTACATTAATACTTTTGAGCCGCAAAAAAGAAGCCGGATTGATCAAGAAGCAACCCTATTTCATGAATTAATCCCAGGTCATCATTTTCAATTTGCTTTATCTTTTGAAGATAAATCTCATCATGGTTTAGACAAATATCTTTGGAATGCAGGTTTTGGTGAAGGCTGGGCGCTTTACACAGAGCGCCTGACCGATGAAATGGGATTGTACAGTGATGACATTTCTCGTTTGGGTATGTTGTCTAATGAAGCATTAAGGACGGCTCGTTTAGTGGTTGATCCTGGACTTCACGTCATGGGGTGGAGCCGACAGCAAGCTGTTGATTATTTAAAGCAACATACTGCATTAGATGAAAATATTATTGAAAGTGAAGTTGATCGCTACATCATGACACCAGGTCAAGCGACCTCTTACATGCTTGGCAAACGTGAAATTGAAAATTTACGACAATTAGCTAAAGTGTCGCTGGGTGAGCGCTTTGATATTCGTGAATACCATTATCAAGTGCTTAAAAATGGTGCGGTGACTTTACCTATGTTAAGAGCTCAAATTGAGGCATGGCTGGCAGCCCCTATCACTTAATCTTTTTATGCTATGCAATAGCTTTTTTAAACCATTTAGATGACTAGTTTGAGCTATTGCATTTAAGCCAAGACGATTTATGATAAATTCATGACTTTCCATTTCAAGGATGAAAGGGATGCATTTTTCTGTAAAAAGCAAAGAAACGCTTATATTTGTTATTTTAATATCACTCACCATTATTCTTTTTACTCACTTCCATCATGAAAAGCAAAACGCCCACAACCAATTTACCCATGAAGAAATGAAATGGATCCCTGCCGGTGAATTTACCATGGGCACAAACGATCCTCGTAGTATGCCTAATGAACGGCCAGCCCATAAAGTGCATGTCGAAGGCTTTTGGATGGATGAACATCCTGTTACTAATGCTGAATTTGAAAAATTTGTAAAATCAACTGGCTATATAACAACGGCAGAGCGTAAACCTGAGTGGGAAGAACTGAAAAAGCAACTTCCTCCCAACACTGCAAAACCTAAGGATGAGGTACTAGTACCCGGTGCTTTAGTCTTTAGCCCTCCTTCACACGCTGTTGCACTCAATAATTCCTTTGCTTGGTGGAAGTGGGTGACTGGAGCTAATTGGCGCCATCCCGAAGGACCTGGCAGTGATCTCAAAGGGCGAGAAAATCATCCTGTGGTACAAGTTTCATGGGAAGATGCAAATGCTTATGCGAAATGGGCAGGAAAAAGATTACCCTCTGAAGCAGAATGGGAATACGCAGCAAGGGGAGGGCTAAAAGAAAAGCGTTACCCCTGGGGAGATGAATTTAAACCTAACGGCAAGCATATGGCCAATACCTTTCAAGGTCATTTTCCACACGATGGTGTACCAGAAGATGGTTATTTAAGAACCTCGCCGGTGAAATCGTTTCCAGCAAATGGCTATGGTTTATACGATATGGCAGGCAATGTCTGGCAATGGACTAATGATTGGTATCGCGCCGATACGTATATTGATAGAGCAAGCCAAGGAATTTGCTTAAATAATCCTATAGGACCTGAAAAAAGTTTTGATCCTTTAGAGCCTTATGCTATCAAACGGGTGATAAAAGGTGGCTCTTTTTTATGCAATCCAAATTATTGTGAAAGCTATAGACCCAGTGCAAGGAGAGGTGAGGCGGTGGATACAGGCACCTCACATGTAGGATTTCGTCTTGTTTCACAAAGCTAGCCTTAATTGTCATTGCGAGCAGCTAACGAAGCAATCTTCAGCATAAGTACCTCGCAATGACATGATACTCCCCAAGAAGGGGATATTTCATACTTTGAGAGCGGTCTTCTTTTTCTCTTTATCTAAAGTAAGATCTACAGTATGTGCTTTTCGATGCATTTTCTGTAAAGCTGGTAGTTGACACCACTGGCTATAGCGATGAGTAATAGGGACAACATTTGAGCTTGATGCCAAAGATGAAACATCAACAGTTGCTGTCCCCTCAAAGCTTTGAGCTGGCTGTTGTGCGATAAAATCGCTAAGAAATCTGGTATATTTTGAGGCCTTGATTTGCTTTAAGGTTGCCTTATCTTCTTTTCCATAGACTTGTTTGGCAAGCTCTGGGTGGTTTTCCTGAAAATATCGCATAGTTGAATATTGCCCTGAAGCGATAAGTGCATCCTTTTTTTTGGGTTTTAATTCAAAATCTAATGTTCCTACATCTAAGGTGTCACAAAAAATAGTATGCTCTTTGTAAGGACTGCGATGAAAGGCAAAATTCTGTGCATTGGTTGATGCTTCAAAATTTGCAACCGCATAATCAAGTGTGCAATTTATTTCCTTTTCTGGCGGCTCTATCCCTTCCTCAAAATATTTAATCTCATCTTTGCTATCTAATCGCACGGTTAATACTTTTGGATTAAAAACACCAGGCTCTTCTTCAAATACAGCAGAAGGACAATTCATTTGCACACCGCCATCACTATAAGACTTTCCTTTAATGACATGCCGTGTAAAATAACCAGGGAAAGCCATAGACGCACGGATAGCATCAGCAATCGGAACATCTTTGTGTTGAGAAAGATAAGAAAAGGTTTCATTCACTCTGCGATTACAGTTGCACGCTTCTACAAAAATATCTTTTAGTCCAAGTTCTGGATGCTCTTCTTTAATTTTGTGCCATTCTTCAAAAGTAGTATTTTCGTTTCCTGTAACTTCTTTTACAATGCTTTTAAACAGCGCTAAAAATGCTGCACCATCATGCAAGCCAAACCCTGTTTTTATGGTGTAAGGTATTTTAAGGGTATCCTTCCAATCCCCTTGGGCCATTTTGCCAAAATCTAGAGATAAGAAGGTTTGCTTCATCTTTTCTACAGGCCACCCCGTAGATAAAACTAAAGCAGCAATTGCACCGACAGAAGTACCTGCAATGGCTCGAAAATCTTTTAAAACACCTAATCGCTCTAGCTCTTCTGCTACACCAACATCTATATATCCCTTAGCGCCACCACCCTCTAGGGCAAGATAATCATAAAGTGCCATACCGCTGCTCCTTGCGTTGATATGAATTAAAGATAAAAAATACGTAGCAATGCAACACAAAAAATGATTGTATCAATATTTTTTTCATTTGCCTGCTGAGGAAGTAATCAGGAAACAAGGTGAATAACTTGGTAAGTTTGTATGAATTTATTACCAGTAATCAATAGTTTTAGCTAGAAAATTCATATGCAATTCAGTTTTTGTTATTACTGCCGAAAAATAGGCAAGGCCTTTCAGGATGCAATAAAATGAGTGATCAACAAGCCCCTCGAAATAATGATGAACAAGACTCTTCCAAAAGAATAATCGTGATTAGCGCAGTTGCCGCATTTGTTATTGGAATAGTCGGTTATTCCCTATTTGGAAAAAGAACAGAACAGAAATCAACGATTGTATCGACAGAAGAGCAACAAGCAAAAACCGCATCATCGGAAAAATTATTATCAGAAAATGAAGGCGTGTCTAAGCGTGAAGGAATGGCAGGATTTGATCATCCCAATCAATATTTAGCTACTAAAGCAATAGCTGTTGCTGACAATATGGAGCCTGTTATTGCTCACTCAGAGCAAATGAAAGAAGCACAAGATAAACTGGCTACACTTGAGAAAAAGACCGGAAAAAAACCCAATATTATTGTGTTTTTAATGGATGATGTAGGTTGGATGGATATGGGGTTTAATGGAGGTGGCATTGCCGTAGGTAACCCAACGCCTGATATTGATAAAATTGCAGCTGAAGGACTCATTCTAACATCAGCTTACTCTCAGCCTAGCTGTTCACCTACACGCGCGACCATCATGACAGGGCAATACCCAGTGCATCATGGGATCTTGATACCTCCTATGTATGGTCAACCCGGTGGCTTGGAAGGAGCTATTACTGTTGCCAAATTATTATCAGATCAAGGTTACGTCACCCAAGCTATTGGCAAATGGCATATAGGCGAAAATGAAGGCTCTCAGCCACAGAATGTGGGATTTGATGACTTTAGAGGATTTCTATCCGTATCTGATATGTATACTGAATGGCGTGATCCAAATTATAATCCTGAAGTTGCTTTGAGCCCTGCACGAACTGCCTACATAAATGAGCTTCCATTTAATAAAGACGATGTGCATGCAGTAAAAGGCGGCAAAGCTGAAAGTGTAGGAACTATCACCGTTGATTATATTAAAGATCTAGATCAGCGCTGGTTAGATTACGGTCAGAAATTTATTCGTCAAGTGTCTACTGGCAATAAACCTTTCTTCCTTTATTATGGTACACGCGGCTGTCATTTTGATAATTATCCTAATGAATATTATCAAGGGCGCTCACCAGCACGTACAAGTTATAGTGATTGCATTGTCGAGATGAATGATGTTTTTGCTAAGCTACATAAAACATTGGTTGAAACAGGCCAGCTTGAAAATACGATTATATTCTTTACCTCTGATAATGGTCCCGAAGCAGAAGTGCCTCCGCATGGCCGCACCGCATTTAGGGGAGCAAAAGGCTCCACCTGGGAAGGAGGGGTGCGTGTTCCAACCTTTGTTTATTGGAAGGGAATGATTGAACCACGTAAATCAGAGGGGCTATTTGACTTATCTGATATTTTCAACACAGCCCTTTCTCTTGCAGGCAAATCAGGCGCAGAATTAGGAAAGCTTGTACCTAAAGAGCGGTATATTGATGGAATTGATCAAACCTCATTTTTGCTCGCCAAAAACGGAGAATCAAATCGTCGTAGCATCCTTTATTTCTGGAACGATCAACTTGCAGGTACCCGAATGGATGAATTCAAGCTTATGACCCTAGTACAACTACCTAATGCTGCAACACCGGATGGTTATAAAGGAGGATTTAGTGGGATTATTTCTAAAGCGGCGGGTTTAGTAATGTTTAATCTTTATACCAATCCACAAGAAAATGATGCCATAGGTATTAGACATCTTCCGATGGGCGTTCCGCTTGAAACAGAAATGCAACGCTATCATGAGGTATTAAAAAAATTCCCGCCGCATATTCAAATTGGACTTTAACAAATTTTAACATCAATCCTTCGTGTTAGTGCGAAGGATTGATGTTTGTTATCTGCCGCATTGCAGTACATTTGCTAACACGCTTCTTTTCAATTTTCTCTATACACTTAATATTGAAATTAATTATTATATTTCAATAATTTTTCTGCCCACTAACAGTCTGAAAGTTAACTATGGATAGGTTAAATGTCAAAAATTTTACCCAGCTTTAAAATATTTCCTCTTATAGCAAGTGTTGCATTTACGTTTAAAGTTCAAGCAGGTGGTATATTTCTTTATGAGTTAGGGACCGATGATGTGGGACTGGCCGCTGCAGGTTACTCTGCGCGTGCGCAAGATCCTTCAACAATTTATACAAATCCAGCGGGTATGACTCGTCTTAAGGGCAGACAGCTTTTACTCGGAGCAGAAGTCTATTATGAAGATATTGAGCTAACAATATCCAATGCAAATGAAGGGACAGATAACGGCGGTAATCCTGTCGATATATTTGCCGGAGGAAGCATTTTTTATAGTCATAGTATCAATGATGCTTTTAAGTCAGGACTTGGAATTTACGGTAATTTTGGATCTTTATTGCGTTATCATGGAGATTGGGCAGGTAGATATTCTGCGGTGAAAGGGACTTTAATTGGTACCTCTATTCAACCTACCTTGGCCTATCGATTTAATAATGGATTATCGATTGGTGGTGGTCCCATTTTTATGTATGGAATATTAAGAAGTAAAACACGAGTCAATAATTCTCCTTTTCAAATAATTGATTTTGCAGATGGTGAAATTAGCTTATCGGATAAAGAGTGGGGATATGGTGCAAATTTAGGGGTTTTATTTGAATTTAATGAATGCACCCGTATTGGACTTGATTATACCTCACAAATTAAACTTAATTTTTCCCCAAATGCAGAATTCACAAATTTAAACCCGATTTTGAATGCGTTATTAACTAATCGTGGCCTCGTCAATGCAGAAGTTGATATTGGGATCAAAGTTCCGCAAACCTGGATGGGAAGTATATTTCATCAAATGACAGAACGTTGGGCAATTCTGGCAAGTGGTGGTTGGCAAGAATGGTCGAAATTTGGACAAGTTGACGTGGGAATTGATTCAACTAATCCTGTTAGTATCACAGTTGATAGACATTACAAAAATACATGGCACGCAGCTATTGGTTTGCAGCATCAATATACCTCAAACATTTTACTCAATGCTGGTGTTGGTTATGATAGCCGACTTCAAGATACAACCAATATTCCAGTCTCTCTGCCAGTTAACTCAGCCTGGCGTTTTGGTGTAGGAACAAAATTTAATGCAATGAAATGTTTAGATCTAGGTGCTGCTTTTGAATATATTTATGGTGGCGATCTTCATACCAATAGTCATGGACCTGTGAAAGGCGATTTGATCGGCGTGTACGAAAGTGTGGCCGTCTATTTTCTAAGTTTTAATGCCGTTTTTAAATATAATTAAGCTGAGAGCTTCTTGGATCATTTTGCGTTCTTCTTTATTTCTTCTTAAATTTTCCTTCTAGGAAAAGAAAGCAGATGTGCTGATATTCTCATATAATGAATTATCTATTACTGAAGGGAGTAGCAATGTTAATCAAAAGAAGGCTATCAAATTTATTTCTCATGATAGGCATTATGTTAGCATTAAATTCAGCTTTTGCTTTTGACGCCGATCCTCTTCCTTCGTGGAATGATGGAGCAGCAAAAAAAGCTATTCTCAATTTTGTTGCTAAGACTAAAGAGGAAGGTCCTAGTTATGTGCCTCCCGCTGAACGAATTGTTGTTTTTGATAATGATGGCACATTGTGGCCAGAACAACCAATGTATGTGCAGCTGGCATTTGCCATAGATCGCATTAAAAAACTTGCACCTAAACATCCTGAATGGAAAAATACGCAACCCTTCAAAGCAGTAATTGAAGGCGATCTTGAAGGATTAAAGAAAATAGGCACAAAAGGTGTAGTGGAGTTAATTATGACTTCACATGCCGGCATGTCTGCTGAAGACTTTGATAAAATAGTCAAAGAATGGATTGCTACTGCTCGACATCCTCGTTTTAATTTACCCTATACGCGTCTTGCATATCAACCAATGTTAGAACTACTTAGGTATTTAAGGGCAAATAGTTTTAAAACATTTATTGTGTCTGGTGGTGGGGTTGAATTTATTCGCCCATGGGCAGAAAAAACTTATGGGATCCCTCCCGAACAAGTGGTTGGCAGCAGCATAAAGCTTAAATACGAAGATAACAATAATAAACCGGAAATTATACGTTTGTCGGAAATTAACTTTATTGATGATGGCGCAGGTAAACCTGTAGGCATTCAAATGTACATTGGTCGACGTCCTATTGCGGCATTCGGGAATTCTGATGGTGATGTTAAAATGTTAGAATGGACTACATCAGGAAATAAGCAAGGTTTGGGAATTTTAGTTCATCATGACGATGAAAAACGTGAATGGGCATATGATCGTCAATCTGACATTGGAAAGCTTGATAAAGGTCTCAATGAAGCGCAAAAACGTGGTTGGACTGTAGTGAGTATGAAGAATGATTGGCGAAAAGTGTTTAGTTTTGAAGATAAACAACAGGATATAAACGCAACGGGAAATGACGGGCAATGATACCCGCCTTTTATTTCTTTGTTTCTTTTTTTCGAATGTAAAGCGTTTTTTCTACAATGGCAATAATCTGATTTGCATCATCTTTAATCTGTACAGTAAATTGTGGTTCTATTTTTCCTTCCTGGTGAACTCGCGAACGAAGGGTATCTATCTCTTGCTGCGATAGCTCAAATATTGCATGTACGCGACCTCTACCAGGATTTTCAAATCGAATGGTGGCCGCTTTGTCCCACACGATATAATCCTTTCCTAAATTCTCTAATAACATTAACATAAAAAAGGGATCTGCCATGGAATAGAGCGAACCACCGTAATGGGTACCAACGTAGTTTTTATTCCAAAATCTTAGCTTCATTTCAACTTCGATACGCCGCATATCTTCAGACATCTTTTTGACTCGAATGCCAGCCCCCAAAAAAGGGGGCCAAAAATTAATCCACTTTAAAATAGCAGATTTCTTCATTTTCTTCCTTTATAGTTGAATCAGATTGCAATTTTAATTATACAAAAAATCAAGCTAATCCGTACAATAGTCGATTAGAAGGTGGCATCTTTTGGGTCGTTGTCGGCGCATATAACATAGGACTAACTGTATTTTCCTGCCTCGGATAAGCATACACTCCATTCTGCTGTCTAGGGTAAGCAAACAGCAAAGATTGTCCGTTAGGCAAATAATCCATAGACGGAGAAATTTGGAAAGCATTCTCAGTATCAAATCTGTATTCATGTCGTGCAGCTAAATACATATTGGCAACTTGAAAATTAATTTTTTGCTGTGCGAAAAGAGAGGAAATAATTTTACATATGTTATCGAAACTCAAAACATAACCGCATTTTTTGTATAGATTCCATCGAAGCAGGCGACCTATTTCTTGCTTGATATCAATAAGATGACCGCTATTATTTTCTTGAATGTTTTGAGCAATAATAGTCCATGCTAAGCTGTTGTCGTCAAAACCTATTTTTAACATTTGAACCGCAAGAAGAACACATGGTGTTTCATTTTCTATAAAATTTTTTAACTCATTTTTATATTGAGGATTTTTACTATGAATACAAAAGGCGCGAATATTATTTGCTCTCAATATTTGGAGCGCACTTTCACATAATTTAATCGAAGGAAGATAAATGATACCCTTAGTTTTTGATAGTGTTCTATTATCTGAAAATCCAGGATGGTATTGATGTGTTAAAATTTGAGGGAGAGCGCTAATTAATCTCTTAACATTCTCTTCGGAATAATTACATCCTAATTTATCTGTTATTACAGGGGAAAGAAAACCATCTCTTATTCCTTGCATCATAGTATAAGTATAGAGTGTTTGCCTAAACATATCATTTGGCGGTGGTGTCGCTGTAAATCCTAATAACATTGCGTCATTTAAAGGAAAAGTCATTAATTTTTGTATTGTTTTAGGGTATTCTTGATATTCATCCAATAGAAATAATGAAGCCCGCTTTAATAATGGATGGTTAGCAGCCAATAAAGCGTCAAAACTGTTTCTGCAAAAAATCATAACAGATTTTTGTTTTAAAATTTCTTTGTTGCGTAAGAGCGCATTAATATTACAACTTTGCGTACTACAAGAAATGGTAATGATTGACTGGGGAGGAATACGATGCGTTAAGGTATTTTCGTTAAATTTTAGCATATCTTGGTAAAATTGTTTTACCAGCTCAATATAAGGTGTGACAATAATCGTATCTTGATCTGATGTTTGTGATGCATGAGCAATCGCTGCCAGTTGACACTGCGTAAGCGTTTTGCCAGATCCTGTCGCAAGCACTGCGCGCGCTGTTTTACTAGAAATATTCACAATTTGTTTTATAGTTTCTATTTGATAATAACGAAAGATTTGTGGGTTAAGTGATACATCTCTAATATTACGTTTAAATTTATCAATAAAAGTTTCATTGTTAATTACTATTGGTTGCATGGAAGACATAGTGCTGGTTGAAACATTATTCGCAATGGCATGCCTTTTTAGCAAATCAACTGATTCAAGGTGTTTCGTATACTCATAATATCTGGTTTTATTTTGAAAAATAATTTTATTAAGTGTGAATACAGTGTTGCTTATCCATCTAAATTGTTCAAAAGGGAGAGAATCACGAAAAGAATGAAGTAGCTGGTAATACTCAGTTTGAACACTTTTTTTTGTGCAAGAATTGCGATTTTTGTGTGATCTTTCAAGACAAATCAAATTTGAATCTAACTCCCTATACCCAATCCTCGGATGAAGAATTTCATAAAGCATGATTTGCATATAATAATCTTCTCCCCAGTGTGTGGTTGCATGCCAGGCGTCAGGAAAGAATAAAAACATATTTGGAGTATTAGGTAGAAATTGCGTTATTCTTTGCATGTTCACCATAAACAATTTTGAACCAAGCTTGCCTGGTGGAGATTTTTTAGGAGATTGTGTTTTAATAGAAATACATCCTGCATCACCTAATTGCGCTGCCATAAACTCATAAAGATTATCAGCGTTACATTTGGAAGATATATTTGAAAGAAGCTTTACTTGGCTTATATTGTCATCGGCCATCATAAAATGCTTTAATTTAAAATTATGAGCAAAAATGAAAATGGCGATTCTTCTGCTGGTGATAGTATGCAGTGCACTATAATTTCCATGACTAAGACTATTCAACTCTTTAATGACTAGAACTTCAACAAAAGGTGAAAGAGATGATTGTATAGAAGTGTATTCTGCTTCAGTTAATACAACGATACATCTAGTTTGACTAACAGGCGGAACTAATGCCTCTTTGGTACGTCCTGCACAAACAAATATTATTTTATCATCTTTATTAATTTTATTTGAACGGTAACTATGAAATTCAGCTTTAAAATAAGAAGAATTTAGATGTAATACTTTTTTTGTCGAGGGTAAAGGTAATGATGCAACTGAAGGTGAATTGATGCCTACAAACATGATGTTCATATTATAGCTTATTGAGGGCAAATTATTCACCATTGAAGCATGAGGGAGGTTAGGCAGTGCTCCGCCTAAATATTTTGCATCAATCCCGGCAATAGGTTGATATGATTTTAATGGCTCTTGGCTTGTGCTCATGACGGAGGTATCTTGGATATTTTTATTGCTTTGAATATTTTTATTTTTGAGTTTTTTTCTAACTTTTTCAAAAAAATCACGATATTCTGATGTACTATTTATAACAATAAGATCAAGAGCAGTACGCCCTCTATGAGAGCCATATTTAGGCATGATCTTGAAATCTTCAATATTAAGATCATCTTGATACTTTTCCCACACATGATTTAACAAGGAATAATTATCATTTGGCGCATCAAATACAATCATCCAAATAAGCGTTAAGCCTTCCAAAACACCTTCTTTATACTGGTAGCGCAAAATATCGAGAAAATGTTTGTGATAGTGCCCTGATAGTTTAGGATCAAGATTTGACAAAAAAGATTTTTTAAAATTATGTAGCTCATAATTAAATTCTTGCGAAAATTTCTTATTAGAATCATTGAAATAAAATCCGGATTTCATAACCTTTCCTCTTTAATTAAAATGGAGTTTAAAAAAAGGTAAGTTTTCTCAAGAATATCCGGCAAATTTTTCTATGGTATAATCAAATAAAAATTCAAAAGATGAGCCTTTGCCTGAGATTTTCTCAAGCAAAGAAAAAATTGAATAAGCAAAGATTTTAAAATATTGAGGATGCATAACTTGCTTTATTTGTTAGACTATAAAGCGACGTTTTACTTTTTCATTATGATCAGTATTAATTTTATCTTTATTTTCATTAATTGATGATAAATCAGTCGTAATAAAAGTCTGATTGCTTGGGGATATGGTAGTATATTCAACTTTACCATCTTCTGATTCTAATTCTTTCAGTAGGTTTTGTAAGCTTTGAAAGTCAAATGCTGAATGCATGGTTTCAAAATTTTCGCTTCTAGGACGTCGTTCTGTAGGCGATACATCTTCTTCCATTATAGCAGAGAGTAGTTCAATACTTTTGGGTCGACTTTTACTCGTCTTTATTGATTTTTTCTTTTTCTTATCCAAATATTTAGGAAAATCATATTGTCCTAAAAGTTCTTCGCTAGCAAATGTGCGATTTTTTTCTAGAAATTGACATGCAGCATTTTGGCCATCGCCTCTGATGCCACCATTTTCTTTACATATTTGGGCTGTATAATGCGGCATATTATCTTTTATATATTTTGTTATTTCTCTGCGCACAGCTTGTTTCCAATTCATGCTGTCAGGAACATGTTGAGTTTTAGCTTGGGCTTGAGTTTTACCTGGAGGTGGGGAAGGGAATTGGCAACTATTAATATACTGTTGCAACTTAGTGTCTTTATTAACCATCATTTCTAGCATATCATCCTCAATGTTTTGTTTCTTAACTTAAAAGAAGCGCAAAATTATATAGAAAATAAGGTGCTTAGCAATATTTTTGTCTCAGTGAATAAAAGATCATGCCAAATCATGGCATATATAGTCTTTAGAAATGAGCTTTGAGGCGCGTCTCGCAGTGGCTAGCGGTTATAAGATAGCGTGGTGATTAGATTATCTAGCAATAGTGGGTAATTTATTTAGATAGTTATTTTGCCAAACTTGCAGGTAAGTTTTAGGATCAAGATTCGCACCTGAAATAATGATTAAAATACTCTTACCCTCATTTCCTTCATTTATCCATTTATAAGCTGCAGCCATCCCTAAGGCTGCAGTGGGCTCTAATGTCACTTTCATTAAATGCATTAACCATTGCGACCAATAGATAATTTCATCCTCAGTAATTTCATAAAAACCATCTAATTGTTTAATATAGTGAAAGGTTCTTTCTGAGACACCTAAGGTTCGCGCTCCGTCGGCAATAGTTTGTGGCGTTGTGCTAAATCGGCAAATTTTACCTTCATGATAAGATCGCGAAGCATCATTGGCCGTACTTGGCTCAGCTGCAAACACTTGTGCGGAATCAGAAAAAAAACGTGTTGCTAAATAGGTACCAGAAAGGAGTCCTCCGCCACCACATGGAGCGAATACGGCATCATATTTTATATTATTTTGCCAGGCCTCAAATGCAGAGGTACCTTGACCAATAATTACATCATCGTGATCATAAGGAGGCAATAGAAAACATCCTTTCTCTTTAGCTTTTTGCAAAGAAAGATCTTCTGCTTCTTGTCGTTCTTGCGTTAAAATAATATTAGCCCCATAGCCTCGCGTTGCAGCAATTTTTACTTCAGATGCAAACTTTGGAACAATAATGGTTGCCTTAATGCCAAGCTTTTGTGCTGCCCATGCTACTGCTTGAGCATGATTACCTGAGCTGTATGCTACAATTTCTTTGGGTAAGTGATTCATTTCTTTTAATGATAAGAGTGTATTAATTGCGCCTCTTGCTTTAAATGCGCCTACTTTTTGTGCCCCTTCAAATTTAAAGTAAAGATGGGAAGAAAGGATTTCGTTTAGAAGCGACGATTGTAAGATAGGTGTGGTGTTAACATAAGCTTGAATTCTATTATAAGCAATTTTAATAGAGGAGGGAGAAATGCTCATTTTATCTAATCTTTACTTGCACCAATATGTTGAATATGCTAACAAAGATCAATTAAAAAATCACGACATTTATTTTGAATTTCGGCGTGCTTTTAAGCGCCAAATATTTTCTATATACTCTATGACTTCTAATGGTAAACAAGATAGTTGATTTGCAAATACTTCTCTAAAGCTACGATCTTCATTTTTAAAATGAAAACAAATCGCATTTGCGCATATTTTTTTCAAATTAGGAACATTTTCTGTTTGTTTTTTCAATAATGTAGCAAAGTTTTCATGTCCTTGATTTAAAACTATCTCAAAAGGAAGATTTCCTTTTTTGGTTTTTACTTTTAAGCCTGCTTCATTTGCTTGCATAAGTAAGTTAAGTATTTCTACCGACTGGCTTAATGCTAAATAGTGAAATGCGTTCTTTCCTTCATAATCACATTGCTCTATTAGAGCGCCATGGCGTAACAATAGTTCCACACAGCAAGCATGTCCTTGAGCGCAAGCTATCTGCAGAGGCGTTGTTCCTTGTGCATTAGGGATATGAATATTTGCTCCAGCATCAATAAACAGTTGCAATGATTCAAGAGAACCAGAATAACAAGCTATAAAGGTAGGACTTTCCTTATTATTGGTTAGTTGATTAATCTTAATATCACTCTTTCTTTTAGCAAGCAGAGTGCTCAAAAAAACATGATAATTTAAATTCGCTAACCAATGTATAATAGAATTACCAGTATTAGTACTATGATTTATATTTTGAGTACGTTGTAAGATCCAGGTAAATGTTTCGATGCAGCAAGGATGTTCTTTAGAGGCTGCGGCCATTAAAGGCGTAATGGGCATGCTTTTATCTATGTTATTTAAAAGAAAAGGTTTACGTTTGAATAATGCCAAAGCTTTCTCTTCTTGCCCTGACAATAAATATTCCATGCCTTTTAAAAGCATTAAACTGTTATCATTCAAGCGTACTTGAGCATGAGATGCGCGAGGACCGGAATGTTGCATAAAGGCTCCTCATGAGGAGAAATACCTCGCTTAATATAGCGAGGTATTTCAAGGATATTACCAAAGACGTGATTTCTTCATATTGGGAGAGACTTCGACATAAATAGCCGGCATCATTTTATTATATGACCGTGCCTGTTTATGTTTTTCCATTTCTGCTTTGACGGAAGATAAAGCATTTTTTACTTCGTCTAAAATGCTAGGTGCCGCTAATGAAACATTTTCATTCTTCTTTTGTTCTTTCTCTTCTTGAATTTTTGTTTTCAGTTCCTTTTTTTGTTCCATTTTTTGATGAATTTCGTAACTGAATTTTTGCAAACGAACAATTTCCAATTCCTTATCAATTTGAGCTTGTTCAGCAGGCGTGTATTGGATCTGTTGCAGTTCTTTTAAAGTAAGCATGTTTTTTTCCCCTTGATTATTTATCAATATTTCGTAAGTAATTTGAATTACTTATTGCTTATGCTACAGAAAACGCAAAGCGAGTTAAATACGATTTATCTATCTAAAAGTGCGCATTTATCTGGCTTTTTAAATGTGAATATATATTCACGTTATTACACCGCATCGCTCTAAAGACGTTGAAGGGGGGTAAACCTGCTAAAAGCGCATATTGCTCTTGTTTACTATACTTAAAAACAACTCATTAGTTATAAATAAGAACATTGTGGGACACGAAGTTCATACAATAGCCACCTGGTGGATGTGGGTAGGATTCCTCCTATTTATTCTGATTATGATTGCTATAGATATGTTTTTATTGGGTGGCAAAAAGGCACATCATGTTTCTACTAAAGAAGCGTTAGGTTGGTGTATTACTTGGATTTGCTTAGCACTTTTATTTAATTTATTACTATGGTGGTACCTTTGGGAAACAAAAGATGCCGCTGTTGCTTATCAAAGGGGGTTAGAATTTCTTACGGGGTATTTAATAGAAAAGTCCCTTTCAGTTGATAATATGTTTGTTTTTGTAATGATTTTTAAATATTTCGCTGTACCTGCAAAATATCAACGTCGTGTTTTACTTTTTGGGGTATTAAGTGCTATCGTCTTGCGTTTTATTATGATTATTACTGGCGTATGGCTGGTTGCTAAATTTTATTGGATTTTATATTTATTTGGTGCATTTTTGGTTTTTACTGGTATTAAAATGCTATTTATGGCAGATGATGAACCTAGCATTGATAAAAATCCTTTACTAATTTGGTTACAGAAACATATACGCACTACTAAAGAAATTCAAGGTGAAAAATTCTTCATCCGTCAAAAAAACCTCCTTTATGCAACGCCACTTTTTATAGTGCTGATCTTTATTGAGATTAGCGATATCATTTTTGCTGTTGATAGTATTCCGGCAATTTTCGCGATTGTTGATGATCCATTTATCATTTTCACATCAAATATATTCGCCATTTTAGGCTTGCGTGCTTTGTATTTTTTGGTTGCGAATATGACCGAAAAATTTCATTTTCTTAAATACGGTCTATCTGTGATATTAGTTTTTATTGGCTGCAAGATGCTCATTGCATATTGGTATAAAATCCCTATTGGCATATCATTGACCGTGATTGCCAGTGTATTGGCCTTTTCAGTCGTGCTTAGCATTATATATAAGCCAATTTCTCATCATAAAAAATGAAACTATTTTTTAGCATGGGTGTGCTATATGTTTTTAGACACGTATTTGCTTGTATATCAATGTTGGTTTCAATTTACATCATAAAAGTGATAACAATAAAACTCTACCTGAACTTAGAACCTCACCTTGGTTTAAAAGATACTATTTATATTCTTTGGAAGACACAGAAATTATTTTACCGTTTTTTAGTTATTATCAATTTTGTGATTAAACCGGCTTTTATTTACTATTTAACATTAGTTATTTTTTATCTTAGTTTTAAACGCAAGCTTTGAATAAAACTCCTCGTATACCTTCGTTAAAACTTCGACAGCGAAGTAGGTTGGGCCATCAGGCGCCCAACACGGCCCAACCTACGAATTAAAGGGAGAGGCGCAGAAAGGGTAGAGCGATTTACTGTTTTTGTGGAATCGCTTCTTTGGGTTTTATCTTATCCAATGGTTTCACCGCAACATTATCTAAACTAAATTGCATATCATATTGCGCATTACTTCCTTTGAAATGAAAGGCATTTTTCTTTTTAGCTATCTCGGATACTTTTTCTGAGTTTGGGATAATCCATTTTTCTTCCAACTTGCCATTGGTACAGCTAATCTGCAATTTAACGGATCCCAAAGAATCGTCAGGATCCCAGGGTTCGGCGTCTTCTTCAACTAAAGTAATCAATAAATCTAATGGCTCACATTGTTCAAAACTTTTTCGCCAAAGTGTCATCTCTTTAAAGCTATTTAAATACCGTGATAGCCAATGAGATGGAAAAGGAGGAACTTTATAATTACGTGGAAGGTTGTTTTTGGAAAACTCTGTAATACTGATGTAAAGCTCATCGCCACGCTTTTCTTGAGGATGGATAACTTCGAAAGATTTAAGATTTATCTGTAATTCTTGATTTTCAGCCAATACTGCTGTTGAAAATATGGACAGTCCAAGTGCTAAGGATTTGATTATTCTCATGAGCATATTTACCTAGATTCTTTTGGCGGCCTATCCGCAAGAGGAGTTCCTTATTTAGTATAATTCTCAAAATAGAATAGGAAAGAAAGATTGATGCATATCCTCTTATTTTAAGTTAATCAACTAAAAATAAGATACACACCTCTGCAAAGAAGAACATTATTTGTCTTCATTCACGCAAAATTAACGAAAGACGATTCATACAAACGTCATAAACAGATTCAATTATGTGGCAAATATCATTTAATCGTTTAAAAGACTAATTTTATTAGCTTAAGTGCAATTGCGCTGTATTCTTTAAATAAAAAAAGCCAAAAATAAATAAAAGCGTTCAAGAAATAAATTCGTGTAAAAACAGTCTTCTGCAAGGAAGGAAATTAAGGGTTCAATGCTTTAAAAGTTATACTTCACTTGATTTGAAATAAATTGCAAAAATTTATTGAATAGTTCTTATTGCCATGGTAGGTTTGAAATCTTGTGCATATTAAGTATAAATATGCATTTTCAGGGATGAATTTGAAGTTGGGATGGAAGGTTGTGTTTTTTTAGCCCTGGAGGTGCTTATGCCACGATTGGCTTTCGATGTTGGTGATTTATGGCAGGATTTCAAAACCATCATAAAGGACGCATACGTCCTTTGGGTTGATCCTAAAGAGGCTCCCCCCACGATTCGCCATTATGACATTGCATTTAAGGCGCTGATAACCAAAGACAACAAAACTGTTGGTACCTTTGTGCCCGAACTTTATGAATTAGCTAAAGTAAAAGGCTTACGTGCTCAACAAGAAGAAGCACAATGGTTGAAAAAACATCCTAAAGCCAGTGCGCAACAAAAGAAAAAACAATCTTTTTATGCGGAACTTTATACAAGCGAAGGTAAAGCAAAAACACCCTTTGAATTAAGTGTTTTGCCTGTGCATTATTCGGATGATAATAAAAAATCTGCACGTGGGATCCAAAAGCGCGTTGAAGATGAATTTAATTATCGTATCGAAAATGGACAACCGCTTGCGCCAACTGTCTATAAATATCAAATCGATGATTACTTAAAGAATCTAGGCTTAATTGGTTTAAAAGCAGGTGGCCCTCGCTCCATTAAAGTAAATTTAATCAATCCTGCGGCCAAAACCACTTTGATTGAAAGAGCGGCGCATTACATGGCGCAAAGAACGGCTCTTATTTTAACGATGATAGCCGTATTGTCTTTAACCTATACAACACCACTTTTATTCGGCGCTACAGCGCTTGGCGTTGTTTTGGCTAAATGGTGCGGTGAAGAATTTGGTGCTTTTGATCTCGCTGAGAACTTGATGCGTGATATACATAGCATCTTTTCAAAAGATTTTGCTTTAGGCGATAAAATCAGCCTGAAGAAAACCTTAAAAACAGCAGTCTTATTAAGTGCTTTGGGTGTTGCTGTATATGGTGTCTTTTTCGGCAGCATGGCAGGTTTGTTAGCTTTACCAGTATGGCAAAGCGCTGCGGCTTACATTACTAACGCTTCTGTTCTATCAGCATTACAATATGGCGTTGCAGGATTCGCTAGCACCGTTGCTGCATTAGGTACCTTGGTAGGCGGAACAATAGCGCAACGCTTTTTCTGGGGCTTAGGGATCTGGGATAAGCAGATTGATTTTTCAAAAGAAAAAGCACCTAAAGCTGAATCATTTAAAGCAAAATTAGAGCAAAAATTAGCGAAATGGCAGCATAAATTCGAGAATGAATTTAGTGCTAATGTCGCTAACGACAAAACCTATGAAAGCGGTCGCCGTCAATTTACCGCTTTGAAAGATTTGGTTCGTCATGCTCCAGCTGAAAAAGTTGCAGAAAATGAGAATCGTCGCACGACAAGAAGCAGTGCTCGTAAAAGCCACTAAATCTTACTTTTTGAGGGTTATCAGACATTCCTGATAACCCTTTCTTCCTCTCTAATCCCACCATTTCTTGTTGAACAAGCCCTCATAGCACATACTTGAATAAGATATGCGTCTCCTTTAGCTATGACTAATTAAAAAAACAGGATCAAAATGCCCCATACATTGCCTCTTGTTACAATGATTGTTACCGGCTTTGTAGCGGCATTTGTGCTGGGTATGCTTGCCAATTACTTTCGCTTATCTCCAATTGTGGGATATCTTCTTGCTGGGGTTTTTATTGGCCCAGCAACTCCAGGATATACAGCGGATTTAAAGATTGCTCACGAATTAGCAGAGATTGGGGTGATCCTGCTCATGTTTGGGGTAGGATTACATTTTTCGTGGAAAGATCTGCTGCAAGTAAAAGCGATTGCCGTACCTGGCGCGATTTGTCAGATTGTCATTGCAACATTAATGGGCCTCGGGGTATCTCATGCAATGGGATGGCCACTTGAGGCAGGGCTCATTTTTGGTCTTTCACTTTCTGTGGCTAGTACTGTTGTATTATTGCGCGCGCTTGAAGAGCGTTCGTTGCTTGAAAGTAATCGAGGACAAATTGCCATTGGATGGTTAATTGTTGAAGATCTCGCTATGGTCATTGCGCTGGTCGTATTACCCGCACTGGCAAGCTTTCTGAAAAATCACAGCTTATCTGGCGTGCCTACAGAAGGCGGTGTTGAAAGTAATCTTTTTATTGCCTTGCTATTCACACTTATTAAAATCATCGCTTTTGTTGCGTTAATGCTTATAGTTGGTAAACGTGTGATCCCTTGGATTCTACAAATTACTGAAAGAACAAAATCACATGAATTATTCCGTCTTTGTGTGCTTGCTATTGCACTGGGCGTGGCATTTGGTGCATCTAAATTATTTGGGGTTTCTTTCGCATTAGGCGCTTTTTTTGCTGGGATGATTTTGAGTGAATCAGAATTAAGCCAAAAAGCAGCTGAAGAGACTTTACCACTACGGGATGCTTTTGCAGTCCTTTTTTTTGTTGCGATGGGAATGTTGCTAAGCCCCGCGATTCTGATACAAAAGCCTATGCTAGTTTTTGCCACCGTAGTCGTTATCGTCTTTGGTAAATCCTTGGCAGCCTATTTATTAGTAATAGCCTTTCGCTACCCCCATACTACAGCTCTAACTGTTTCCGTGAGTCTTGCTCAAATAGGGGAATTCTCATTTATTCTTGCTGAGCTGGGTGTTAAGTTAAAATTACTCTCAACAGAGGCTCAAGACGTGATTTTAGCTGGTGCTATCATATCGATATTGATTAACCCATTATTGTTTAATGTTTTAGACAGGCTTCAATCCAACCGCTTAGAGACTAAATAAAACCGTTAAAATAGGTTTAATAACAGTTTATCAGTTAATCTTTTTCAGCAAAAAATAGTATTGACATTAAAAGTTTAATTATATATGTTTGATTAGTTATTAATTTATTTTTGAGATATTTATGCAATTATCATCATTATTATTAAAACTAAAGCCTCTTAGTCAAATGATCAATTTGGCCAAATCTTTATTTAAATCAATAATGATGCTGGCTCTGTTTTGGTTCTTTACCGAAAGGCTGGGTATTGCATGATGCTATAAAAACGCTAGTGAATTTAAAAACCCCGGCCCCAAAAGCCGGGGTTTTTTTTTGTCCCCACAATGATAAGGAGGCTTTTATGCAAGGCGAAAGTTTGCATGCTGTACCTAAGAAAACACTTAATGATGCGATGAAGAAATCTACGTTATGTTGGAACCATACTGATTATATTGACAAAAATTATGGTGTAATTGCGCAAAAGAAAAAAGACATTATGGTAGGATTTGGTTTTGTTTCCTTCAAATATGGATTATCAGAAGGCGTACCAATAGATATCTATAATATGTTGCTTGCGGCAGAAGATATACGAAGGCAAGTTTTAGAGCCTGGCGCAAAAGTCCATGTTTTAATAGGAGATCATCTTGCCTATCAATGCCAACACTCAAGTTGTGAAAGAGGTGATGATGTTACAAAAACAAGAAATAAATATATTAAAAAAATTTATAATATTTTAAAAAATCTCAAAGTTGAGAAGCATTATGAGCTTCAGCTTTCCTCCGAGATAATAAAAGATCCTAACTATCTTAAAATTAGAGAAGATCTAGAAGTTCGAGCTAAGTTCATCAGCACTTTTGAGCTTGAAAATGCTACGCATCCCAAATATAGGGTAAGCCAAGATGCTAAACATACAGTCAGCACAGACACCTGGAATATTTTAAATTGCATTGCTCCCTACAATGAATCTAATCGTAGTTATTTTTTAGATCAAACCGCTATTTGTCGATGGTTATATGAAAAATCAAACTGTGGTGTTAAAGTTTCCTGGAGCAAAGTACATCAAACTGGCAGAATTAATCAGAGCAAATCTTTCGATGAACCTCATTTCGATAGATTTTACCGTGAAATGTACTTCGATGAGGATCAAAAGCTCTCCTTTATTTATACTAAACCTGGATATGCTATAAATAGAAACGATGAACGTGGAAAGGTTATTCCTTATACGGCACAAAAAGATGAAGAGACACAAAGAGTGCTTTTGTCTTCTAAGAAAGAGCTTCCACAAAAAAGCGAAGTTATTAACGAATATTTTATCAACTGTATTACTTCTAATGTAGATTTGATTAGGCATATTGTGCCAGAAGTAGCCTATGAAGAAGACAGAAGTATGCCGACCTTTAACAAAAATGTTCATTTATTAGTTAATTTTAGTAGGAAACCTGAAAAACTTGCAAAGCTTTCTGATATTTTTAAGGAAAAGTTAACAGTAAGTGTTGATAAAGCACAACAACATCAAAAAGATGATCTCAATCAGGGTAAAACTGAATCGTTAATAGTTTAATAAGATTAATTTTGGAGAGAGAAAATGGCAGAAAATGCAATTATTTTAACAGCAGGGCTTCTTAACGATGTCCATGGTAAAACCGCACATGGACTCATCACAGGATTAAGCCGTTATCCTATAAAAGCGGTCATAGATCCTGTACATGCTGGAAAAGATGCTGGCACAATAGTCGATGGAAAATCTAGAAATATTCCAGTTTATGCAACAATAGAAGAAGCATTGGAACGTCTTGAAACAAAACCAACGCATTGTATTGTTGGAATTGCAACTAGCGGCGGTTACATTACGCCATCTTTGTTAGAATATTTGAAGACAGCCATTGAAAAAAAATTGTGCATTGTGAATGGTTTACATGAACTTGTTTGTGAACATAGCGATCTTAAGCCATTAATGGAAAAGCATCAAACTTATGCCATTGATATTAGAAAACCAAAATCATTTGATCAATTGCATGCTTGGAAGGGAAGAATTTCTTCTATAAGCACACCCAGGATTGCTGTGCTTGGCACTGATTGTGCTATTGGTAAACGAACCACGGCGCTGATGCTTCATCAGTATTGTCATCAACATGAGATCAATGCGGAAATGATTTATACCGGTCAAACTGGATGGCTACAAGGTTTTAACTATGGATTTATTTTTGATAGCACTTTAAATGATTTTGTCTCAGGCGAAGTAGAGCATGCAATTGTATCTTGTGTGAATGATAGACGACCAGACATTATTTTTATAGAAGGACAGTCTGGGCTGCGAAACCCAAGCGGCCCTTGCGGTGCTGAGTTTATTTGCTCCGGCGGGGCAAAAGGTGTCATTTTACAGCACCCAGCTGGTAGGAAATATTATAACCATGGACCAGATATTTTTTATCCATTACCTAAACTAGATGATGAAATTGCGTTGATCAAAATGTATGGTGCTGATGTTTTAGCCGTAACACTAAATACAAGCAGCCTCACTGAAGAAAATTGGCGACAAGCAAAAGAGCGCATTACTAAAGAAATCAACTTACCCGTTGTATGCCCGAGAGAAGAAGGAGTGGCTTCATTATTGCCCATTATTAAAAATTATATAGAACAACAAGGAGCTAACCGATGAAAATAAAAAACATTAGAGCCTACCGACATCAATTTAAATTAACTAGGCCTTACAAAATTGCTTATAAAACTCATACTACTGCTGAAAATGTTATTGTTGAAATAACAACAGATGAGGGAAAAATAGGGCTAGGTGCAGCCTCTCCTTCACCGGAGGTTACTAAGGAAACCATAGATGCGTGTTTGACGAGTCTTGTTAACAGCACCTCATGGTGTGAGGGTCGAAATATTGATGAATTTTCCTTATTAAAACGAGAATGCTATGCACATTTAACTGCAACCCCTGCTGCTTGCGCGGCCATGGATATCGCATTACATGATCTCTATGCTCAAACCCTAAATAAGCCACTAGTGGAAGTATTGGGGCGCGTGCATCATCAATTGCCAACTTCTATAACCATAGGCATCAAAAATGTTGAAGAAACGTTGCAAGAAGCCGAAGAATATATTTCTCGCGGCTTTAAAGTATTAAAAGTTAAATTAGGATCTAATCTCGAAGAAGATATGGTGAGATTGATAAAGCTTAGAGAACATTTTACTAATACAATCACTATCCGGGTTGATCCTAATCAGGGATATACTTTACAAGATCTCATTGTCTTTCTTGACAAAACAAAAGAACTCAAGATTGAATTTGTAGAGCAGCCTTTGAAAGTGAGCGATACATCACAATTATATCAATTGCCTAAACATTATCTAAATATGATCATGTTAGATGAAAGTGTTTTAAATGCGAAAGATGCTATTAAAATGCTAACGCCTAGTCCTTGCTGCGGTATTTTTAATATCAAACTGATGAAATGCGGCGGTATTCATGGTGCGCTACAAATTGCCTCCTTGGCTGAGACTTCGGGGATAGATCTGATGTGGGGTTGTATGGATGAAAGCATCATTAGTATTACGGCAGCTTTACATGCAGCTTTTTCATCACCTGCAACCAAGTATATCGATTTAGATGGAAGCCTTGATCTTGAAAACGATGTTGTGACTGGTGGCTTTCATCTTGTGGACGGCATGATGTCAACTGTAGATTCACCAGGCTTGGGAGTACGTAAGATAGGGTAGGTTTAACATGTCTGTAGCAAACTTTTTTAAAGTTTATATTTTGCCTGGGATCACTTTTCAATCCATCGTGATCTCAGGTGGGTATTGTACTGGTCAGGAAATTGTCCAATATTTTTTATCATTAGGACCTACTAACGGATTTTATGGTCTATTGATCACAACAGCATTTTGGTCAGTGATTTGTGCTTTATGTTTTGTGCTAGCGAAAATTTACCATGCTTATGATTACAAAACTTTTTTTAAATTATTACTGGGTCGTGGTTGGATTTTGTTTGAGGCTTGCTATTTGTATTTAGTCATTATAGCGTTATCAGTCATCGCTGCTTCTGTGGGAAGTATGTTACAAGATCTACTTGGGCTCCCCTACATGATAGGCCTCTTATTGCCATTTTTTTACATTTTTATCATGATTCGAAGAGGCAGCAGATCAATAGAAAAAATGTTTTCTTTATGGTCAATATTATTATATCTCGTCTTTTTTGCTTTTTTAATCAGTTGTTACAAAAACTCAAATACAAATCTATTTGGAGTCTTTGCTTTTGCGCCAACAGGCGCTAATTGGTTAAAAAATGGTATCAAATATGCAAGTTACAATTTAGGCTGTATTCCAGCTATCTTATTTACTTTGCGGTATTTTAAAACTACAAAACAAGCTATCATTTCAGGTTTATTGGCAGGACCACTTGCTAGCATTCCTGGCATTTTGCTTTTTATGGCTTTGCTAACCGAATATCCAACCATTTTGCACACAATCGTTCCGTCAACATTTATGCTGGAAAAATTAGCGATCCCTTTATTGACGATTTCTTTTTCCACTATCCTTATAGGCACATTAGTTGAAACTGGAGTAGGGCTTGTTCACGCTTTTAACGAAAGAATGGCCCCTGTGAAAAACAAAAACAGATGGATAATAGCACTTTTGGTCATTGTGTTTGGATTGTCACAATTTGGTTTGGTAAAGCTTATTATGCAAGGGTATGGCTTGCTGACGTGGTTTATGATAAGCGTATTTATTTTTCCACTATTAACGATTGGGTTGCTAAAGATTCGTTCAGCTGTGCCTAATAACCCTTTAACAGTTTAGATGTGATGTGGAAAGGAAAAAGAAAGTACGATAAAAACATTTGAGCAATCAGTGTATGCATTTGATTGCTCGCTTACCATCAAGTAAGGCGAGTAAAATTCACTAAATTTCTTCATAAAAAAAAAGGCACTCATCCTTGAGCGCCAAAATTGTAACGTTCTTACTACGAACGTTACTTTCCGTAAAAAAGAATTGTTTAATAACCTCTTTTACGGCATCGTCGGAGCTATTCTAATCAATAATATAAAAATGTAAATAACGTTGATTTAAATTAGCAAAAGTGAATAGATGCTTACTATATTGTACTACAAACATGTCATAAAAATTTATCGTTAGCATCAATTTTTGCTGTAAAAAACAAGGACTTTAGTGTGTTAGTTGTCTCTGAATAATTGGTAAGATTATGTTTCAATTTCTTGAGCGACACTTTTTGACAAAAGTGCCTGAAATTGTTTGAGTTCTGCTTCTGTATTTATCTTTTGGTAAAAAAGCGTTTCTTTCTCTTGTTGTAAAGATGAGATTTTTTCTTCTGCTTTAGTCAGTGCTGCAACAGTGGCATTTGCTTTCTCTTGTATCGCCGTTAATTGTGCACGCAGTTCAATTTCAAGATCTGTTTTGATTTGAAGGGAATCGGCTTGTTGTTGATATTGCTCTTTTAAAAAATATTGCATTTGCTCTAAAGATTGATGAGTAAGAGATAACTGCTGGTAATCACCCTGTTGGGTTTTAAGCATTTGCGCCATTTGCTGATGCTCACGCTGCAATTCAACATAACGCTGATTAAGGTGCTCCATTTGTGCCAGTGCTAAAGATTTTTCTTGGGTAATGCGTGTTATAGCATTATTGAGTTCATTATTTTTTTGTTCATATTCGTTCCGTTGCTTTTCAAGAAGTAATGTTTGTTCTTGGCGTAATTGAGAAGTAGCAACTTGATAGTGTTCTAAATTATCTTGTGCATGCTTGAATAGTGAATGCAATCTATCCAACTCATGTTTGTTTTCCTGATATCTAAGCTCAAAAGAAGCCATGCGCTCAATAAGTTTATTTTTTTCATTTTGTTCTGAATTAAGCATCTTTGCTAATTGCTGACTTTCTTCCATCTTAGCAAGGTAATTACTTTCTAGCTGCTGTATGAGCAATTTAAATTCATTGTTTTCGAGGAGGGCCTCATTTAATTGTGTCCGCATATTTGCGATTTGATTATCAGCCTCTTGTTGATATTGATTGATCGAACCCTCTGCCTGGTCCTGTAATCTTTCCCAAAGCATTTTGACCGATTGAAGAAGCTCTAAAGGTAAAGATGACTCATTTTCATTTTGAGAATGGTTCTCCCTCCATGTTTTTAAGTGACGAGCAATGGTGCTCTTGCTACCCGTTCCCAACACTTCACGAATATTATCGACAGTGAGATTTTTTTGTTTCGAAAGCAATATTTCAATTGCCTGATCAACATCTTGGTAAGCTACCCCAATACGTCCCATGTGCATTCCCTACAGTTTCATAACGTAAAACATAATACATAATATAACGTTATATTTATTTTTAAAACGATAAAAATAGTTCAATATTTAACCAATGATAATATTGTTTATCGATGGTATAAAATGGATATAATATGAGCGTGCATAGTCTTGTGGTACGAAAGGAGAGAAAGTGACAAGCTCAAAACAAGAAATTGTATTGTTAGAGCAAGTTTCAGCACTACAACAAGCTGAGAAGACAATCACAGAGCATAGCGTCTTAAATTATATTCATGCGGCAACCAGTGCTAACACGCGTCGCGCCTATCAAGCAGATATTCGTCATTTTATTCAATGCGGAGGGTTATTGCCTGCATCTAGTGATTGCATCATTAGATATCTTGAGCAACAGGCAATGCGCCTTAATCCGCGAACACTTGTTAGAAAACTTACATCTTTAAAGAATTGGCACCTGAGCCAGGGTTTTGTCGATCCAACGGCTAGTCTTGGCGTACGCAAAACCATGAAGGGAATAAGACACGTTCATGGTAAACCCAAAAATAAGGCCTTACCTCTTACCTTAGCAGTTTTATTAAAATGGGTAGATTATCTAAAGTCATCATCGCGTTTAATTGATATTCGTAATAATGCTTTATTGCAAATCGGTTTTTTTGGTGCATTTCGTCGCAGTGAATTAGTAGCAATTCAGTGGGAGCATATTCGTTGGTTACCAGAGGGAATAGAAATACTGATCCCGCGCTCAAAAACAGATCAAGCAGGTGAGGGACAGTTTTGTGCTATTCCTTATGGCAACAAAGCGTTATGTGCTGTGAATGCGTTACAAGTTTGGCGGGAACATTCACCGGATCAAAATGGTTTTGTTTTTAAACAAATTGGAAAAGAAGGGTATATAAAAACAGAAACAATAAAACCTAACCAAGTGAATATCATCATCAAAACGATTGCAAAAGCTTGTAATATGCAAGACATTTACCTTTATCGAAGTCATAGTATGCGCAGAGGATTTGCTACCGAAGCAAGCAAAAAAGGGGCAAGTTTTAGTGCCATCATGCGTCAAGGACGATGGCAACATGAAGCAACTGTTCTTGGCTATATCGAAGAAGGAAAACGATTCGATAATAATGCTGTGTCACACCTTTTTAATATATAGATTCGATAGTATTTTCTCCTAATTAGTGTGTATTTACATGTAAATCCGTTATTTATCGTATAGTTACTTTCATTTGTCTGTAGTAAGTAGATATTCACTCACTAATGAGTCATTATGTTAACTCAAGCGTGGGAGATATTAAATGTTACAAATGAACAAAATGCCTGAATTAGAATTATTAGAAAGATCGGTTATTTCAGTAAAAATGCATGGCGATGCTCCTGAAGTAACTTATGCCGATCAAAATTGGCAGGTTGTTAACTCTAAATTAAATTGGGTTAACAGTACTCATTCTCGTTGGGTATCATTGGGCTCTACCAAAGAAAGAGAAAGACTATTTTTTGATGAAAATTCTGATCCTGTCCTTGTCATTAAACACAAAGCTGAGCACGCCTGCCGAGGTAAAGATATAAGCGAAACGCTTACGCTCGTTAATACATTAATTAATGAATTAACAGCAATAGAAGGTATATCAGATAGGGGCGTAGAGCGCAGTCTTGATGCAAAACTAGCGCAATTTTTAATTCAAAAAAGAACTATGCTTCATCCAGATGCACACATCGATGTTCATTTTGATGAGCTCGTAGAGAAGAAAATTTTAGTTTGTAGGCATAAAGGATTACTTGCGGCAAGCATTTTAGCACATTTAGTCGAAAAAGGGCTCTTGCCAGAAGGCTGCGTGCGTCAATATCGTTCTAGCTTAAAGGTCAATGGTAACTATATTGGTGCGCACACTTGGGCAGTTTATCGTGACTCTACAACGGGCGATCTGTGGATGTGTGATCCTCGTTGGCGAACCGCTAAGAATGTTACAAAAGAATTTGAAGATTTAGCACAAAAGTATGGCGATCCAACATTAAGCGACATGATAAAGCGCCTAGAGATAGAAGACAGATTATTCTTGATTGAAGAAGTCGTTGCCCACGAAGAAGCAAAAGAAGATAAAGAAGAGAAGAAAGAAGAAATAAAAGTGGTATCGCTACCACCAACCCCAGTTGAAAAGAAACCTTCCCCTTCCAACTTTGATTTGTGGAAGCAGGGTAAAGGCTCATATCGTCTAGGGTACGGACTGAAGTATATGTTGGGCTATGGAGCACAGGAAACACAACCAAAGGAACAGCCTAAAGAAAAAAGTGATTATGACAAATGGGTAGAAGGCGATAAGCAATCTTACCGTTTTGGATATTACACTTATTGGGCAATTAAAGCTGCAAACGGTAGCGGTCCCACTGTTAGCGAACCACAAATAACCACTACAAATAATAAAATTCTAGTTAAATAATTAAGTTAGAGAAAAGCCTCTTATAAGAGGCTTTATTTTCTCAGTAGGTTTAGCATACTTGACTTTAAACAGGACCTAACTTCCTGACACTGGAGGGCCCTTTTAAGGGGTTACAATTTTTTAATCTTGGTTTTTCATCATTTTTTTTCATCTTAAAATAACTTAACGTATCATGAACCAAGGTGCCATTTTGAGGAGAGATTTCTATCATTTCTCTTCGTGCGGGCGCTTTGTAACCAAGGTAATAAAGTGGAATTTTTACATAGGCGCTATTAATTTTCTTCATATTTTCTATGAACTGCCTCCATTCGAATATATGACTCATCGCATGAGTGAAATCGGTTCCATAGGCCTGGATCTTGAAAGTTGGTTGCAACGTAATATCTACCGATCCTTTTAATACCGTAAAATCTGCAGCATAAACTGTACCGCCAGGGACATAATGCGCAAATAATTTCTGGGTATTAAAAGAGATGATATCACCATTTTCAAATGTATGCTGATGATCATGTGCTGTATCACATGAGGCAAGTACTACCTTAACGTTGGGTGCCATGAGTGTTAAACAAGAAAGATCTTGTTGGCCATTAAAAAAATCTTCAACACTAATAGTTTCTGAGCCTAATCTCATGGTGGAAGCGGTACCATGTGCTTCTATTACCAATAATTTGATAGGGCCAGACAAGCTTGCTCTTTCTATTGCCTGACAAAACTGCCTAATATTATCTACTTCATTCGAATGAACTTGATAAAATGTTGAAAGCTTTGCTAAGAGTTTATCTCTTTGACGGCTAACACCTAAAATTTCGTCATTAAAGATCCTTTCGATTGTTGGCGGTTTTGCTCTAAGCATAAGCGCTTGCGGCGTATTTTCTTTGAGTGCACACGTTAAATTGTCTGTTGTTGCGCTTTGCGCTGGTTGTTCTGCTTGCTCAAAAGATGTTTGAATTATCTCATAAAGATCATGCGCTTTTTGTAAAGAGATCCGTGCGAATTCCTTTACGGAGTCAACTACATAGTCCATTATCGATGAAATATAATCAAAATAACTCGATGCATCAGAATCATCTTCTTCACTTAGTTCTTCGATTTCTTCTTCCTCTACTACTGTGTCGCTTTGTGGGGATAGAGGACAAATTTCTTCTACTTTTGAAAAATCATGATCAAATGGTGATATGAGCGCACAAGTATCATCAGTTTGTTTTGGCTTGCTTATAACTGCATCATCTTGTGAAGGTAGAGGACAAATTTCTTCTACCAAACCATCATGTTCAGTGAGCGCACAAGTATCGTTTGATTGCTTATCAGATTTAATCTTTACACTTTCTACGTAAGATGTTTTTTGATTTTCATTATATTGGACACGAGAACTATTATAGGCGTTATATATACCTACTCCTAAGCCATAAGGTAAACATTCGGCTCGCATCCTCATTTCGTGTATGATTCTGGCTAAGGCATCATCTTGGCTATGTATATATTTTTGTGATGAATTTGTATAAGTGCGGACCGGACAGTAGGCAAAGTTATATGTGGACTCTGTGCTTGTAACAAGGGCAGCACTTGCTGTAGATACATTTGTTAACATAGTTATTTCAGACTTTTTACAGCGTTAAAGTAGGGCCATCATACTCTGTGAGTCATAAAAAATAAATAGTTATTGAATAAACTAAGTAAAAACACGACAAATTAAGTTATCTGAATATGATAATATCAACCTCTTGTTGCTCGACGTCCCTTAGAGGGTTCGTTGTGAGGTGCAGGGTCATCTAGTGTTGTCCCGGAGCGAGCTCTCTCTTTATATAATGGATTTAAACTTGTCGATTGATGATTATTCTGTACATGATTATAAAGAGTTGCAAAGGTAACTCGTCTATCTCGCTTCTCTGATGTAGAGCTGGGTGCTTGTTGGGGGGTAGAGTGGTGCGTTTTTTTCTCAGAAGCAGAGTCATGTTGAGGTGTGGAGAGATGTTGAGAGAGGGGAAGCTTTTTAACCAAATTTTTACCTTGTTTTTGTATCTTATCCATAAAGGATGAGCCGCGTTTTAACCCTTCTGTGGCACCAGATTTGTTATTTTGCTTTAAGGATTTCCCTTTAAGGCTAATCAGGGGCGGGCTCAAAAACTTATTTTCTTTACAAATTTTATGCCATTCCTCCAATCCTTTACGAGGATGTGTATTTAAATCTTTAAGTGCCGATTCTTGCTTTTCAGTAAGCTCCCCTAGAATATACATCTGTGCACCTGAAGGAGAAGCATATTTCTGCCATGTGCTAAAATCACGAGATGACATTTTGATTTCAGGAACATCATTTTTTTTGCATTCAACCCAGTTTCCTGTTGGATCCTTCTTAAGAAAAACGAGATCATTCGTGATTGTGAGAGTTATTTTGCTTTTGCTATTGAGCTCAAAGAATTTTCGAGCCAATTCTGATGCAATTTTTCCTATTTGAAAATATTTGGGCTCATATTTTTTCGATTCACATCCAATATTCAAATTATTCATTTTTATATCAGTAGTTCTAAAATCTCTTGTATTCCATGCTCTTGAATCACCACTAAAATTAACAGATTGTTGAAAGCGATCTTCGTAGCCAGATTCTGCTTTAACTTCGCAAAAAGCATGAACTACATTCATGCTTTCAAATTTTGACATTTTTTCTGATTGTAGCCCTCGTGTAAACGTAGCAGGGATCACCATACTTAAATTATCAGATATTAATGCGGCTTTTTGGATATGTTTTTTGGTACCTAATTTAGTATGGGAGTGTAAATTTTCAATCCCCTTAAACCCATTGGCTAATGCAGCTTGTAGCACCATTTGTCTCATTTGCGAAACTTCGCGTTCAATCCCACCATCTATTGAAACGACATCATTTCCACCAGGCTCACCGCTAGAGGGCATTACCTCCTCAGCCATTTTTTTTACAACGGCCTCTGCTGCATAGCTTTTTCCTGATGCTGAGGGGCCTCCAACCCACAGGACCATTCTTTTGTCCCATTTCTCACCCTCATAATGCGTTGTTGATTTTAAGAAAACAGCATTTCTAAATGCTTTGGAATTTCTTTCTTCTTCAATAGCAGCTTTATATAGTTTTAGCCCTTCTTCTCCTAAAAAATCTTCCATTTTGATTGTATTTTGATTCCGAGTAGAAGCTATATCAAATGAAGAAAAATTGGTTTTTAGATAGTCCAAAAATGCAATTCTTGCGTCTTTTATATCAATTTCAATACCTTTAGCATCTTTTACAAGCTCAATGCCGTTATAAAGTGCTTTTTTTGCTTCTTCACTTAATAGTGCATCTACCTTTTCGCTATTAGCCACAGCAGACGGCCCGCCGTCTGGTGCTTCTTGTTCATATATCCCGATGAGCGCATTCCAATCACTACCCAAGCCCATAAGCTATCTCATTTTTGAAATACATCTATACATCTATATATGTTATCACACCAACATATAATGGCTCAGCTGTTAGTTCATTCATTTTTAAGCTGCTGGTTTTTAAAGGAATTTTGTTTTATTGAACGATTGAATATGCACAGGTTAGATTTTAACGGCCATATTGATAAGAGCTATTCTGGCGCCAGGAAAGTTGGTCGATTTAAGATAACTGCCTGTTGTAGGTTTAAATTCTTGAATTAATGAAATATTGGTGCTGATATTCTGGGTCAGCTCATAGCCAAAACCAACCGTCGTTTTTGAAACGGACTTTTTGTTGGAAATAGAAAATGAGTTTGTTTGATAGGCATTAACGGAATATTTCTCTTTGGCATACGAAATACCTGCTTTAGCAAACATGCCAAATTTAGCAGCATCATTTACATCTAGCGAAGCTTTCGCATCGACATTGAAATGCTTAATATTTGTCTTTATTACCATATTGGTAAGATTGCATTTTGTTTTACGCGGTTTCGATTCAAAAGCTGGATGCAGTTGCTTTGTAAATAATTCAGATTCAATTTTAAACTGCTTTTTAATTGCGTTTTTGGGGCCAATTTTAAGCCAATAATCCGGACGCAATTTTAAAGTGCTTCTTGTGCGACGTTTTTTACTGCTAGTTTTATACCAAAGGTGATCTTGGATCACTTGTTGAGCGGAGAGTGGCGTGATTTCTTCAATCTGACAGAGCTTATTTAGTTGCGAACTAACTTGGTACTCTGCTTGCGCTACATTTGATGTCATTAGCAGAAAAAGAGTGGTTGGTAAAATAGAGGCGAGTAACATATTTCTTTCCATGGTTCACCTCCTTCTTGACCCATCTTTAATATTGAATAAAGTAATACTATATGTCAAACAAAAATTTTTGATAGATGTCTAATTATTGATTAAACAACAATGATATCTTTATTCCATCCATAAATTAGTTTGAAGTCTTACCGTATCTTCAAATGTTTCTGCTTGAGAATATTGTTCGCGCAGCCAAGTTGCTCCATTCATTCGCCGCATAGCAGAGCCGCGGATCCGCTCTAACGCTTCAGTGCTCTTTAAAAGCTTTGCGCAATCCTCTAATTGATCGCATGTATGTAAAATATCATCGGTTAAGGAAAGGTGCTCTTCTTTGATAGGATCAACAATTATCGCATCAAAACCATAGCGTGCAGAACGAAAGCGATTAACAAGATAAGTATAATACAGTTCACGAGATAAAACGGGGCGTCTTTCTAATAACCAAACTCTCAACATCTGCGCATAAGCTGCAATATCTGCTGCTTTTTCTACTGTCAGAGGGGTGTCGCAAATGCGGATTTCGACGGTGCCAAACTCTGGTTTTGGTCGTATATCCCAATAAAAATCTTTCATACTTTTAACAACACCGAGTTTGAACATTTTGTCGAAATAATCTTCGAATTTATGCCAAGAAACGACCCATGGTGGTGTTCCGCTAAGTGGAAAAGCACTAATGCTACCTAGACGAGAGCAATCAAAAGATGTATCGACGCCTTGATGAAAAGGGGAGGCTGCTGATAATACAATAAAATGAGGAATGTAACGCGCTAAAGCATGACATAAATAAAGCGCATCATCGCCATTTGGGCAAGCTAGATGGATATGTTGACCAAATACGGTAAATTGTTTTGCTAAATAACCATATTGCTCGGAAACATGGGCAAAGCGTTCTGTCGGGAAAATACGCTGCTTCTTCCATTTTTGAAAAGGGTGAGCGCCGCCACCACAGATCCCAATATGCGTCTGATAACCTTCGCGAGCAATAAACGTGCGCAAATTATTCAGCTCTTTAATTAATGAATCGTAGTTCTCATGTACGCAAGAGTTTATTTCAATCATCGCTTGCGTAATTTCAGGTTTAATCTCACCTTTGAGTGAGGTTTCACTTAGTCTTCGCAGAAAGTCTTTCGCTTCAGTTGCTAAATTAAAATTTTGCAGATTGATTAGTTGTAATTCTAATTCAACGCCCATGGTTGGATAAGATTGTCCATTAAACGGTATTAAATTGCTCATTAAAGCACCTCTTAATTATTAGTTAAGGCTTCATCGGTGCGAAGAAGTGCATATTGTGTCAGGATAGGGCCAAATGTATGCAAGACAGTCGCAGCTGAGGTAATAATCATAATCAGCTGTTGCCCCAATATAGGGTTAACCTCCAATAATGTCATTGCCATACCAATTGAAAAACCAGACATGGGTGTTAACGCAAGACTAATAGCTGCGGTTTGCTGTTTGGTGAGACGACTTTTTTTAGCAAATAACCAAACACCAGCGGTTTTGGCTAAAAAACGCATTAAAACAAAACTTAAAATAACCAAAGTGCTTGTTGTAAATCCTTGCACGTTAAGCTGTATACCTGTGACAACAAACATAATGATAAAAAATAAACGTGCGCTCCAGGCAAAATCAACTTCAATCAAAACATGTTTATAATCAAAATTTCGTGCTGCAACGCCAAAAACAAAAAGTGACAACATAATAGAAAGATGAAAAACTTTAGCTAAGCTAATTGTTAACAAAGCTAATCCAACAAATAAAACAAATTGACTTTCCTTTCGTTTTCCAATGACTGCGCCTAGTATCAAAGCAACAAGAAAAATAGATAATCCTAGCCCTAACGCACCGCCTAATTTATGTATATAAAATGCAAAAGAAGATACGTTGGCTGCTGTGTTTACCTTAGCTAAAGGAAGTAGCAAAGTGAATAACGTCAACCCAATTAAATTATTTAGGCTTGTTAATATAAGCGTTCTTCGTGTTACAGGCCCTTCAGAGGAAAGATCATTTGTCACCAGAATAATGACTGCTGGCGAACTAATGATTGCAATGACAGCAGCCATTGATGCAGTTGTTGTTGAAATTCCTAATAATGATAGCGTCCCAAATACTAAAATAAAAGTAAAACTTGATTCTGCCAATGACATGTAAATGATGCTGGGATCATGACGCAACCATGTAAAATCTAGCTGTCGGCCTAAATCAAATAGAATAAGTCCCAATGCAATATCAACAAATAAACGAATATCAACTAATAATGATGGGTTAATAATATCAAATACACTAGGTCCAACTAAAAAGCCAACCGCAATGTAACCTGAAATTCGTGGGATAAATCGAACTAATCTGGTAATTTCACCGCCAATTAAGCCCAATAATAAAATTAAGCCAAATAAGGTAAGAGGACTAATATGCATAGAGAAATAAGAAAAAAAAGGCATGTCTTGTCCCTTGTATTAAATATCCTGAGGGAGTTTAATACTTTTAAAGGGCAAATTGCAATGATTTAACAAGTTAAACAACTTTTGAAATAAAACTAGAAATAACAAATAAAAAGAGAAAATCCTTCTGCGCACATCACGCGTGCGCAGAAGGATAATAACTATAGCAAGATTTTGCTGAATCTCATTTCACCTCTAATTCTTCGAGCTTCATTTTCATCCAACGGTTTATCGTTATTTTTAGGTTCCGAGGGAATTGCTATAAAATCTTCTCTAGTCGTTCTAACTCTTTTGTGTCCAGCTGAAAAAGTTAATGTCTTACCAGGGCTTAGCTCCTCAATAAATTCCGTTGCAATTGGCTCACCGGAAACAGAAGAACTTTTGGTCGCAGTTCTCAACATCAATGCTTCCACTAGACGTTTGCGCTTAACAGGTTGAGATTCAGCGCTTTCTGTGTCTTTTTCATTTAGTAAAAATGCGTGCGGATTATCTAAAATACTATTAAGATATGCTTGCCCTTTTATCGTAAAATTTGGCCATTCGGATATATAACCTTTTTGAATTAAATTTTCTAAATATTTTTTAAGCGTCGCTGATGCCCAACCAAGTCTTTTAATAACCATATTCCTGCTGATGGATTCTCCCTTGGGTAGCTCATTTAGAACATCACGTATTTCTCGTAACAGCGTGTTTTCTCTTTTGTCTTCACTTGAAAACCTGCGCACAGGCTTTGGTACCCCAGATGCGGTAGCAATTGTTTGAGTCACTTCAGGAAGCTGAAGCCCTCTAGGTTGGCTGCTTGGAGCAGCATAAATATTATTCAATGGGTCAGACACGCGTTGCTCAGGCAGATCATGTCGATAAAGATTCCTTAAAGGCTCGCTGGGCAATTGTGGAGAAACCACATAAAAAGTAGGCTGATGTTGAATAAAAGTGGTTGGCCGACTTTCTTCTGAATAATGTCTAGGGGTAGAATTATATTGCGTTCTGGTTCGGGGTTCTTGTTGAGATGACTGCTCAGCCCTTGTCTGAGAAGAAGGCATAAATATTCCGGGTTGAGGTATTCTTGTAAAATTTACTTGGCGACCTGGCGCTTCTGTCAAAATCGTTTGCACAAGTCCAGGTTGCTCAGATTCAATAAAAGGGGAATGCATTGAAAATTGCTGACGTCCAAATAATTGGCGACTATCTTGATACCATGTTTGCGCTTGATCATACTCTCCGCGCATTTCATAAAATGTGCCCAATAAAAGATACACAAGATGTGGATTGCTCATACGCTGCTGAGGATTGGCGAGACTTACTTCTAACTCATGTTTCTGCAGCAATAAGGAATCAGCTAAATTCTGAGCAGGACCTAAATTATTTGACATTGTAAGTTACCTATATGTATTTTAAACGGCAGTAAGAATATGTGATATTTTGTTTGGATGCAAACAAAAAAAATTAATAAACAAAATAAATTTAGTTGAATAATATGAATCAAAAAACGCGCTATATTATCGGTTTAATCCCTCTGAAGCCAACAATCTACACGGAAACAGCGCAATCACTTTTAAGTGAAATGAGTGATGGATATTTATTATCTTCTTCGGTTTTTCCGCATATTACTGTTGCACAATTTGAATTGAATGATGAGGAAAAAGCACGCCTTCAAATACTGTGGGAAGAAATCGCTAAATTAAATATCAAACCTTTTAATCCTAAGCTAATTGGGGTTAATTTTATCAAAGGATTAAAAAGTCATGACGGCTTTTATTGGGCGCAAGTTGCCGTAGAAAGAGATCCACTCATGATGAAGACTCATCATCAGATAGTAGATGTTTTAAATAAACATCAATTATCGTGTTTGAACGATGCTGGAGATATCTACAAACCCCATATAACCTTGGCGCGTATAACCTTATCAAAATCGATCCCACTATGGACTTCTGAGTTATTGGCTGCGCAGGAATTCAGGATAGCTATAGGTGCATCAGATAAAAACGGAAGGTACCTAAAGACGGTATATGAGTAAATCATCAGGTTTTTATGGCGCGCTGACGTTATTTTTAGCAAAAAGATAAATTTTCTTAATTTTACTCTTAATCTTTTTCAATTTTCGACCGATATGTCTTTTCGTGAATAACACGAAGTGGGGGTATCCTATGAAAAAACTAGCAATCTTGGCATCAGCAATCGCATTACTCGGTCTAACTGGGTGTGCAGGTCCAAATGGAACTGGATATTACTATGATGGGTATTATTATAAAACTTATGTCAATGAGCCTGTAAGACATTGTCATCATTACAAGCATTGCCATAAACGTCATAAGCATTGTCATAAGCATCACAGACATTGCCATAAACACCATCACCACAAACATAAGCGTTGCGCTAATTAATGTTTGATATGGCACATTTCAGTTGAAATGTGCCATAGTTTACTCTTCGACGGGGATCTTCTTTTCTGTCCAAAAATATCTTTGCAAATCTAAAAATCTTCTTATCTTTACTGAACCAATCAAACCACAATTTAAAAAATCTGCTATTTTCAGATAATGCCTTAAATTCTTATGCGTAAAATTCGTATGGGGAAATTCTAATATGAGCACAATGCTACGCAGTTTATATAAAAATTTTACTTCAGGCGTCATATTACTTGGCGTGGCTTGTTGTGCTGTCGCCAAAGATAAACAACCCAATATTATTGTGATCATGGGGGATGATGTTGGTTGGTTTAACATAGGTGCTTACAACCAAGGTATCATGTCAGGAAAGACACCTAACCTTGATAGGCTCGCATCGGAAGGGATGCGCTTTACAGATTATTACGCTGAAGCAAGCTGCACAGCTGGGCGAGCAAATTTTATCACCGGTGAACTCCCCATACGTACAGGATTAACAACCGTAGGGCAGGCAGGTGCTGATGTAGGGATGCCAGATAAAGCACCTACCATCGCTACTGCGCTCAAATCTATGGGATATGTAACGGGACAATTTGGGAAAAATCACTTCGGTGATTTGAATAAATATCTGCCTTGTGTACATGGGTTTGATCAATTTTATGGTTATCTCTATCACTTAGATGCGATGTCTGATCCCTATTGGCACTCTTATCCCAAAGATCCCAAATTCCGTGACACGTTTGGTCCTCGCAATATGGTTCAATGTGAAGCTACCAATAAAGATGACACCACTGATATGCCGCGTTGGGGTAAGATAGGTAAACAAAAAATCACTGATGAAGGCCCATTAGATCCTAAACGGATGGAAACCGTTGATGATGAAATTTTAGCTAAAACTATAGCCTTTATGGATAAAGCAAAAAAAGACGACAAGCCTTTCTTTATTTGGCTCAATCCAACGCGGATGCATATTTGGACTTTTTTATCTGATAAATATAAAGGGATGATGAATTCTGACACTAACTATGGCATTGAAGAAGCAGGGATGGCTCAGTTGGATGATATAGTGGGCTCTGTTCTTGAATATCTTAAGAAAAACGGCTTAGAAGAAGACACCATCGTCGTCTTTACGACAGATAATGGCGCCGAAGTATTTACCTGGCCGGATGGAGGAATGACGCCCTTTAAACAGGCAAAAGGTACCATTTATGAAGGTGGTTTTCGTGTGCCAGCATTAATTCGTTGGCCAGGAAAAGTACCTGCCGGAAAAGTAGAAAACGGAATATTTTCAGGTCTTGATTGGTTCCCCACTTTAGTCGCTGCGGCAGGGAATTCAAATATTGTGGAAGAACTCAAAACCGGTAAAAAGTTAGGAGATAAAGAATTTAAGGTCCATTTAGATGGTTATAACCAAATGGATCTCATTACTGGCAAAGGTCCTTCAAACCGTCATGAAATCTTTTATTTTGCAGAAGCACGTTTGGGCGCTATTCGGATTGATGATTTTAAATATAGATTCATCGATCAGAAAGATGGTTGGCCTGGCGCTAAAGATACCTTAAATATGCCAACTATCACCAATCTACGTCAAGATCCTTTTGAGCGTGCGCAAGAAATGAATTTCACCGTCGGCGCTCCTGGCTATATGGACCAATTCTTAGCGCGTGAATTTTGGCGTTTTGTTTTCGTACAAGACGTCGTGAAAAAACTTGCTGAAAGTGCTATTCAATTTCCTCCTATGCAAAAACCCGCGTCATTTAACCTTGAAGCGATTAAAGATCAAATTACGGAAAAATTAAACTCGCATCAAGGGCAATAAATGAAGAAACCACGAAATGGCATATAAAGCTAAGATGATATGCCATTTCTGCAAAATAAGGACTGCCTTGACTCGCTGCTATCTATCACGTAAAGTTTACTGTTTTATTACTTAAGTAAACATCTAAGAGATTATCATGCATCCCATTGTATTGATTGAGAACCCTTCTGAGAATGATTACGCAGTAATTCACCATGGGATTAATGAATATGCTGCGCATTATGGACTAGCTGGAACGGGTGGATATTTCTTTGCAGTTTATGATGAGAACAAAAAAGCTATTGCCGCTATTTCTGGCTTCGACAATTTTGGGCCAGCAGAAATAGGGGGGCTATGGGTAGACGAGGATTATCGAAATCAAGGGTATGGTAAAGCCTTGGTTGAAAAAGCTCAAGATTGGGCAATGGTAAAAGGCTGCAACGCTCTGACCGTCTTTACGTTAAAAAATTGGCCTGCGTGCGTTTGGTATCAAAAGCTAGGTTTTATCATTGAGCATGAACGTCCTGGGCATGCTAATAATTCGATTGGTTGCTATTTGATTAAAAATTTTTAATTTGAACTGGTATGGTCTTACTCATTGGCACTACCATACCTAAAATATTGTGATTACAAAGTACCCTCAAATGGTTTCCATGGTTTTAACCGAAAAATATACATAAGAGCAAATATCCCTGTCACCACATACATCTAATTTATATTTTTTACATTTTTTTAGATCTTTTTTGCATGAATTCATCTGCTTCTTTTAGCAATAATGTGATTTCACTTTTTCGGATTTTTTTTCTTTTAGGATACTGATGCAGTAAAGGCTGACTATACTCCTCTTGATGCGGATTTAAATCCTTTTGTGGCAATAAAGCATTAAGCAGATGTGTATTTGAATCCTTGCGTTTAGGCGCTTTTAAAGGTTCAGCCTCGACATTAAAAACAAATACCCGTCCACCGGCACCCACAGTAGAATAACCCCCTTCGCTAATAGCATGCTTTTTGATATGTTTTTTAGCAAACATCTTATTTTTATTTGAAATCTGATTACTAGCGCTCGCTAATAGTTCATGATAAATAGCCGAATGATTATTCTGAGCTGCATATAATAGTGCTAATTCTTTATCTGCAGTATAAATTTTATCGCCTGCTTGAGCTAATAATACTTTAACAATTTCTAAATAACCATTTGCAGCTGCTGTTGATAAGGCTTCAGATAACGTTTTATTTTCAAAAGAATTACCAGCATAGATAAGCAATGTCTGAACAATGGTGAAAAGATTGTTTTCCGTAGCGGTTATTAGTGCGGTCCCTTTGCATTTAGAAGAAACCTCATTTCCCACTTGGGTCAATAATTCAATTAGAATTTCATTATGATCTTTTCGAACAGCCTCGCACATTGCGGTACTAATATCTTTAGAGGAGATTTTAGTAAATGTAGCGATTGTTGCATCAGAAGAGGGAAGCTCAGCATGTTCTGCTAATAATGCTTTAATTAAATCAAGATCCCCTTTACGCACTGAGTGCTGCAGCAATTTTGATTTTTCAGCGGCCCCCATATTCCTTAAACCTGCAAAATGTCCATTTCTTGCTGCAACGAAATATAATGCTTGTTGCTCATTATAGCCAATTTGCAATTTTTCTATTTTATCAATCTCACCGCGCAAGCTGAGCAAGATATAAGGTTTTATGGAGGAATGCTTAAATTTATTGTATACATTTTGAAGCGCATCTTGAAAGAGTTGATGCGGATCATCTTTATATTGCTTTTCTTGTTCTTTCACAAGCCGTGGAAAGTATTGTGCTACTAAATCCCTCCATAATGCAGGCGTTTTAGCAACGGGTAACCACGATTGTTTTTCTACCTCTATAACATTTAATATTTCTTGCAGATTTAAATACGAAAAAATCTGCAGCAAAACTTCTGGTGGTAAATAATCATTAATGTTTAATGAAAGGGCATCAGTTGGCATGAGCATGTTCCTACAATAAAATGCAAGCTGAATGTTTTATCGGTAGGTATTATAACTTAGTTTGATTTTCAAATATTAGGGGAATAAATCCCCCATAGTGATGGGGCAAAAGACGCGTTTTTATCTAAATTTGATTAATATAAAAACTACAATTATTTAGCATCTATTCCACAAATTCTGATTTGAAGAGTCGGATCCCTTTTTCAATTAATTCTGCGCGCGTATGGCATCTTAATTTAGCTTTCACTGCGTCTAAATAATGCTCAACTGTTTTAATGGAAAGGTTTAATTTAGCAGCAATCATTTTCATCGTCATTCCCTTTATAAGCCAGTACAAGCAATCTGATTGTCGTTGACTTAAGCCTTGAAATTTGATTCCTCTAGAAGGAGAAACCAAACGAGAAAGAAGATTAAACTCATCATGCTGAGCGTCAGAAGGGGGTTCTATAAAAGATTCTTCTCCTTTCTTTAAAATTAATGAAATACCAAAAACACCATGAATTTTATTTTTTCGAGTATATAATGGGATTTTTTGGCTAATTGCCTGAATTTCACTGCCATCAGGCATGTTACCATTCACAAAGAAATTCATAGGTTTTTTCATTAAAATGATTTTATTATCATTGGCAATCAATTTATCAGCAACACTTGGCCATACATCAAAATCTGTTTGTCCCAATAAATTCTTTGCACTTTCATATCCTGCATCAATTGCAAATTGTTCATTGCCACCAATATAGCGCAAACTTTTCCCTTTTAATGATTTTAAATAAACATGCGCAGGAAATTGATTAAAGCTTTCCATATCCAGCATTTTTTCTGGATCAGAAACATTAATACATTGTTGTAAAAAATGTATCATTATGCACCATACCTAGAGCCATTATAAAAATGAAGTATTGTACAAGATTATAAAAACGAAGGTATAAAATCAGATAAGCTGCCCATCTAACAAGACAAAAGAAGGGGACACGCATTTTAATAAAAATTGATATTGCACCATTTGTAATCGCATTAACGACGGAATAAAGCAACAAGGCGGGCAACAATAATGGCTATATAAAACGTACCTATCACACTTTCGATGATCACTATGCTTTTACCCAATCCATTTTGGATAACAATATCCCCAAAACCAACTGTTGTTAAAGTTGTAAAACTAAAATAATAAAAATCTATGGGATTCGTCACCGGTGTATTCGTTGTTAGATAAACAATTGAATTAAAGGTGAAAGCCTGGATCAGCATATAAATCAAAGAAAAAATAATACCAATAAGCAAATAAATACAAACCGAACCAAGTAATATATCTGCCGTTAATACTTTGCTTGCATAAATGTGCTTACAAAATAATGTCATGGCATAAAGATAGAAAATAATAAATAAAAATTTACTGATGATATGTAACGGTGCAAATGCAACCGCAGCAACATTCAGTCCGAGCGCAACCAAACCTAAAAGAATAAAAATGAACATGTGACGTCTATCATTTACGCCATACGAAATACCCGCAAGAATAAACAGAAAGAAACCACCAAGAATGATTTTGCTCAACAGCAGCTCATTAAAGAAAGGCAGCACCAATATCATTACTAATAGAGATATTAGTAGAATCAAATATCTACTTTGCAGGATTTTTTGCAAATCTAAGGTTCTAGTGCGCACTCTCAATATCTCATCAGAGTTTCTTAAAAAAGCGTAGCTGTAAATGATTAATGTTTCAAAAAAGCCATATCTTTACTTTTTACCTGATCTAATATAGGGCATACAGATCTCATATAACAAATTGTCTATAGTGGTATTATTGTTAAAAGCAGCAGGAGCATTAGCATGAAAACACTGTATGAAACCAAAGGGATAGCAGTTGGCGGACGTGGCGGGAATGTTCACACTGAAGACGGTCAATTCTCAGCAAAATTGGGCTTACCCACGGGTTTAGGAGGTAAAGGGGAAGGTAATAACCCAGAACAATTATTTGCTTGTGGATACGCTGCGTGTTTTGGTGGCGCTTTAATGCTCGCTGCACGTCAACAAAAAATTTCGCTTAAAGATGCAGATGTTGAAATCACAGCAGATGTTAAATTGATGCAAGACGATCAAGGTGGTTTCAATTTACAAGTTGCATTAACCGGCAATTTAACTGGCGTTGATAAGGACACGAGCCAACATCTCATGGAAACTGCTCATCAAATTTGTCCTTATTCAAAAGCGACACGAGGCAATATTGATGTAACATTACACGTGAAGTAACACAAACATAAATAAAACGTCATTGGGGCTAGAACAAGTAAAACTGCTTGAAGTTTCCAAAAGTGGCCCCCGATTACCCATAAAATTGCATAGAACAGTTATTCTATGCAATTTTAATATTAAGGGAATATTCCTTTAAATATTGCTAAGAACTATTTTGATTTCATTCGACTTGCCCACCACAACAAACCAATAGTGATAAGAGCGTTAATAACAATTGTCCATTTATTTAATGATGCTGTAAAAACCATAAATTTCATATCCAAAGGTAATTTAATAAAAAATGGCAAAATAATATGGCTTAATGTATGAAAAAATTCTGCACCTGCTAAAAAAATGACTACATCGCGCTTAAACATTTAAATTACTCCGCTCAGATTTATTTAATTTCAATCAGCTTTTAATGGCTGTAGATTGTCCCAACACTTGTCGGGACAATCTAAAAAACTAAATATCAAAGCGATCGGCGTTCATCACCTTGGTCCAAGCTGCTACGAAATCGACCACAAACTTTTCTTGCGCATCAGCGGAACCATAAACTTCAGCAACAGCCCGCAGCTCAGAGTTCGAACCAAAGATCAGATCGACACGCGTGCCAGTCCATTTCAACTTGCCACTCTTGCGATCATACCCCTCAAAGACATCTCCATCCGAAGTTGCCTTCCAGGCTGTATTCATATCTAAGAGATTGACGAAGAAATCATTAGTGAGCACCTCTGGACGTTTCGTGAATACCCCATGCTGCGAGTTGCCGACATTTGCTCCCAAGACGCGCATGCCACCGATGAGTACTGTCATTTCCGGCGCGGTTAACGTTAATAGTTGTGCCTTATCGATGAGAAGGTCTTCTGCCGAGACAGAATACTTAGTCTTAAGATAATTGCGAAATCCATCTGCGACGGGTTCAAGATAAGAAAAAGACGCTACATCAGTTTGTTCTTGTGAGGCATCTGTACGTCCTGGGGTGAAAGGAACTGTTGCCTCAATCCCCGCCTTTTTCGCAGCTTGTTCGATAGCAACCGAGCCACCAAGAACGATAAGATCGGCTAGTGATATCTTTTTCCCGTCGCTTGCGGCTGTATCGAACGCTCTCCTAATGTCTTCGAGCGTTTTGAGTACCTTGCTCAGCTGGGCAGGCTGATTTACGTCCCAATCTTTCTGAGGACTAAGACGGATACGTGCACCATTTGCCCCTCCTCGCTTGTCTGAGCCACGGAAAGTTGCTGCCGAAGCCCAAGCTGTTGAAACCAGTTCGGAGATTGAAAGACCCGAAGCATCGATTTTCGCCTTAAGATCTGCGATATCCTTAGCATCAACCAATTTGTGATCAACTGCTGGTACGGGATCCTGCCAAATCAATTCCTCTGTTGGAATTTCTGGACCGAGATAACGTGCACGGGGTCCCATGTCGCGATGCGTGAGTTTAAACCACGCACGGGCAAAGGCGTCCGCAAATTCATCTGGATGCTCGTAGTAGTGTCGCGAGATCTTTTCATAGATAGGATCAACTCGTAAAGAAAGATCTGTTGTCAGCATGGTTGGGGTGTGTCGTTTCGACGGATCAAATGCATCAGGGATCGTTTCGGCATTGCCTTTCGCTTTCCACTGATGTGCCCCGGCTGGACTCTTCATGAGCTCCCATTCGTAGCTAAACAAGTTCTTGAAAAAGTTATTGCTCCACTTCGTTGGTGTTTCTGTCCAAGTGACTTCTGGGCCACCAGTGATCGCATCTGCCCCCATACCTGAACCGTGACGACTGATCCAGCCCAAGCCTTGTGCCTCGATTGGGGCAGCTTCTGGATCAGGGCCAACGAGCTTTACATCACCCGCGCCATGGGTTTTACCAAAAGAATGCCCTCCCGCAATGAGTGCAACCGTTTCCTCGTCGTTCATTGCCATTCGCGCGAAGGTTTCGCGAATGTCTCTGGCTGCTGCGAGCGGATCTGGTTTGCCGTTCGGGCCTTCTGGGTTCACATAGATCAATCCCATTTGCACCGCAGCAAGTGGGTTCTCAAGATCACGGTCTCCAGTGTAACGCTTGTCATCTAGCCAAATGTCCTCCTTGCCCCAGTAGACGCTTTCGTCAGGTTCCCAGACATCTGGGCGTCCACCGGCAAAACCGAATGTCTTAAAGCCCATCGACTCAAGCGCGACATTGCCAGCTAAGACTATCAAATCGGCCCAGGAGATCTTCTGACCATATTTTTGCTTAATTGGCCACAAGAGCCTGCGTGCTTTGTCGAGGTTGGCGTTATCTGGCCAAGAATTGAGGGGGGCAAAGCGCTGCTGGCCAGCGCCGGCACCACCACGGCCATCGCCGATGCGATAGGTACCAGCACTGTGCCATGCCATGCGAATGAAGAGCCCTCCGTAGTGGCCAAAATCTGCCGGCCACCAATCTTGGCTATCCGTCATCAGTGTATTGAGGTCCTTCTTCAGAGCCTTGAAATCGAGTTTCTTGAACTCCTCAGCATAGTTGAATGCTTTACTCATAGGATTAGAATGGGGAGAGTTTTGTCGAAGGATCCTAAGGTTGAGCTGATTCGGCCACCAATCTCGATTCGATCGCATTCCAATATGAGAATTTCCATGAACAATTGGGCATTTCTTCTCGTCAGCCATGCGATCTCTCCATTCGTAAGCGAAGTGACTATTCCCTGAATTAGCCCAAACAATGAGAATCTTTCCTGTGAATCATGTTAGGCAATTAATATTTATCAAGTCTGATTGGGGAATGTCTAGTATTTTCTGATGCAAATTTTTAAATGCAAATACTGGTGAGGCTACTCACTCTATCGCCAAAGTATGGGGTAAAAAACGATTAGGGATGAGTGGCATGCCTTTTGTTATTCATTGATATAAAAAAGCAGCCGCTCACCTTTCTCATATTTATAATAAATGGCGATTTGCTTCTACTAACTCTCGTAAAGTTTTTAGCCATTCCTTTGCTTTTTCACTCACATTGTCGTCAGTTAATGCAATGTCATAAATGGCTTTTTTACGAGCGTTGTCTTCTCCATATAGATCCTCAAGTGCTTCATTCCAAAGTTTAAAAATGGTTTCATCAGAAACGCCTGTTCCCACTTGGTTCAAAATTTTATAAATACGATCCTTCCAATATGCATCTATTGCTTTATCCATCCAAGACACAATTTGAGGTGTTAAGCCCACTTCATCCAATCCCTTCCCTTCTGCAAACCCTTTCTCAAATTTCTTAGTGCGCAAATGAGCATATTTTTTGCCATAAACAGTATTCAGCCAATCCATACATTTTTTACCCAAGGCAATTCCCACCGCTGACGTTGGATCATTGTCAAGATTACTTTTCATTTCTTCTACTAAATTAGCCCAAGTTTTTTCAAAAGCGGTTCTTTGTTCAGGATTGGTATTGGCTTTCAATTCAGTTTCAAAAGCTGCATATTGCTTTAATTCTTCTTGTGTAAATATTTCTTTCACCCAAGAATGTTCAAGTTGTTGCGACATACGATATACCTCAATCAGTTTAATAATAGCTTCCCAAGAGATAGGTTTATCGTCTACAGACTCGGCAATTATTTGCTTAAGCGTATTACTTGCATCAAGTAAGGCTGTTGCCTTTTTTTCCAATAATTTGGCTTGAACTGAAAAATGCTCAATAGCCCTCGCATTGCCTGCGAGTAGTGCTTTAATTTGAGATAATTCAAAACCAAAGAACTTTAAGGCAATAATCTGTTGTAGGCGTAACAAATCTCCTTCGGCGTAAATTCGATAACCATTAGGTAAACGTATAGAAGGTTTTAGCAAATCAATCCGATCATAATGATGCAAAGTCTGCACCGATATACCAGTTAGTTCGCTTAAGTCTTTTACATACCACTCGGTCATCGTTTTACCTCCTTCTGATTAAAGGTAAGGTATATAGTAACTATAGGGTCAATAGGTTTTCTAGTTTAATTAAAAATGACTCTGGAACCCCGCTTTCGCGGGGAGTAGGCAGTTTTGTTCCGGGTCGAGTTATCTCATTCCATATCTTTTTACTGTTCTTATAGTCGATTTAACCTCTGTTTCTCCGGAGAGCACTCTACGTGCAGCTGTTTGATTACTATTAGCTCTTTCGAGTTCGTCTAGTCTTTTTTCTTTCATTTGAACTGTTTGAGTTAATTTTTCAAGTTTTGACTGTAACGCAATAATTTTATTTTTTAGTACTTGCACATCAATAAATGTAGAAGGTAACTCTAAAACCCTGCGATTTTCTAAGTATGCAGTAAGAGAAGGTATAGGAAGTATCGACTCTGTTTTAGGAAAAGTATTCAAAATATTTAAATCGGGGCAAAGAGGATCACCACTGTCTTTATTAATAGGCATGCGATCATCAACTAATGGTAAAGGTAACAAAAATTGATTAAGGCGTTCGATATTCGCGGAACATATTATTGCTCTTTCTTCATCAACCAGGTGATTCTGATAGATATGTTTAAGCCACCACCACGTATTTACATTAAAATAATCTAGGTGTTGGGAATAAAATAAACAATAGAAGGCACTGAACCCTAAATCAAACTCTGCATATTTAGCTGCAATAGCATTCCATAAATGGCCTTGCTTTTTATTGCTCAGAGCATTGCATGAAACTACTTGGGCATAACATGCCATTGCCTTTTTTAAATCAGTTTCAGCATTACCTCTAAGCGTCCAGTATTGATATAAGTATTCTACATTGTTCGGCTCCAAACGAAATGCTCTTTCAAAACATAACAAATAATTGATTTTATAGCTCAGATTCTCACGATAATGCTTATAGTATGTTACACCAAGATCATTCCAGGCCTTAGCATTTACTGGTGCTGCATTTACTGATTGTTTAGCTTTTACAATGTCGTGTTCGTTTGCGTCAGCTATAAAGTTCTTAAAAAGATCGGTTTTTGTTACTTGGTGTGTCTGAGTAAAGTTAAGCATGTCAATCCTCGATAAGTACAATTTTCTTCACAATGACAATCGAATTTAATCATTTTGTTAGGAAAAAGGTTGTGGGAAGGTGATTTGAAGGTTTTAAATTAGAAAAATTATGTCAAAAAGCGATCATTTTAGGCTAAAACAGCAGTAATTCAAGCCGTGAAACCTCATGAATTTATGTTCATATTAAAGAATATTTAATGTGCAGGAATTTACCTTCTGCTTTCGATTAAATGTGAAGTATCAGTATGATAGATTTAGTTTTCCGACCAGAAATGCACTTGGTGATTGGTATTAAAAAAGCCTCCTAGCCTATACAAACTCATTGTATTGTGTCTTAGTTTTAATTTGAGTGCATCTCCTCTTTAAACTGAAACTTTTTCAAGCATTTTTTGTCACTATTAGATAGAGAACAAAGTTTTATAAGAAGGTGCTATGCCTAGTCCCATTACTATTCAAGCTCTGACTTGGAATATGGGTAATAAACCTGCTTCTAAAGAAGCGTTGAATGATATTTTTTCGCAAATTGAAGCTTCCCCTCCCCCGACAGTAATTTCTATTAGCACACAAGAAGAATTGGCACCAAACGGCAAGCGTTTACAAGACTTATTGCTTGCTAAATTGAATGAGGAAGCAAGAAAGAAAGGTGAAACAGAATATGAATTGGTCGTCACCAAACAGCCACAATTTCACACAACGATGGCAGGTGCCAATAATAGCGCAAGAACTCTACTTAGAGCATTAACAACAAATCAAAATCGTGTAAGCACAGCAATTCTCGTCAGAAAGCCTTATCAATTAAAAGATGCCACTGCACGAATCGACTATCAAGTCGTTAATCCTAAAAAGGATAAAAAAGTTAACAAATCTATCATTACAATAAGTGGAAAGCTGACCGACGGACAAGGTAAAACGCTGATGAATATCTCTGCATCAGGTGGACATTTTGATGCCAATAAAGATCAAAAACGTCGAGCTCATGCTAATAAGTTTTTAGAGCGTTCGAATCTAAAAACGAGCGAACCTAAAAGTTTTAGCGATATCTATCAAGAGGCTAGCGCTTTTCGAATTGTCACCGGCGATTTTAACGAAAGAAACCAATTATTTGGTTCCACACCAACACCTAAAGACATGATGAATCAAACAAATTTTGCAAAATATGGATTTGATGTCGGGGAGCAACCGAGCATGCAGACAAAGCATGGTAATATAAGACTTGATGGTACTTATGGAATGTTTGATGGCGAAAAAAGCGTTAATGATCCTGATCCTAAAATCAAAAGAAAACACGTTGCTAGAGGTGGCTTTTTAGATAGAGTTGCCTATGCAACTGGATTGAAAGTGGATGCAGTAAAACATGGTTTTACAGTAAGCAATGAGCATTTTAAACCTAGTCAAAAGGGAAAGATGCTTTATCATGGTTCTGATCATCTTCCCGTTGTTCGTACATTCCATGTCACGCCTCCCAAACCCAATGACATGGCTGAAGTTGTTGGGGATTATATTAAAAGAAGATTGCCTGATTTTACGGATGATATAGAAAATTTAAAAAAACTATTAATACACATTGAATTAAACCCCAACAACCTGCCACCAGATAAATTGCTGGAAGAAGCCATAGATACGGTTCCTCTTATGCATTATGATTCGGAATACGATAAAGGTGTTTTCATTAGAATGTACGCAGGTGTTAGCCAAGATGCATCATTCGAACAAGTAAAAGAAAGTCTCCACAATAAGCTTGCAGCAAAACAAGCTATGCAAGCAAATATTGAGGGGATAAAATCAAAAATAGATGCAATCCCTCCTAATGAAAAATATCTAGCTGCTGTTTTTAATCAAATAAGCAAAGCACATGATCTCAATAATCTCTTGCAGGAAATAAAAGAGTTACCAGAAAAGAAAATGCCTTTAGAAGATAAAGTTAAATTTATGCAATTAGCACAAAATTTTGTTGACAGAATATATGAATGTTCTTCAGCGCTTTTGAATGAGAAGAAGGTTGATATTCCTGTAGATTTGAAACTCACGACATTTATCCGAAAATATCCCCAAATTAAACTTATTAGTGATTTTGAGAAAATGAGAGGAGAAATGAATGTTTCACTGAAAAAATTACAATCACCTGATTTTCTTGAGCCGCTCCCTCATGGCGTATCAGCCACTTCTCAACAACGAGTCACGCCACTCACATCTCTTTATCAACAACAACACACGCGACAAGAAGGAAAATGGCAAATGGTTGTTTCACCTCAACAAAATAAATTGTTGGACTCTCAACAAGAAGTCAAACCGCCTACGCCAACGGCTCCTCTTGCAGAAAAAACCACATGGGTACCTAAAAAACCTTCTCGTTCATAAATGAATGACAAATATGTCATTACATATTTCACATTTTCACAATTCATAACCATTCGCCTATCCACTCTCTTCCAATGTTTTAGGGTACATACACTCCATTTAGTGCCCTTTAAGTTTTTAAATAAACAGCCGAGTTAAGTTAATAGATCGTAATTACCGCCACTAGTTGAGGCAAAAATGATAAATATTAGAAAAGTCGTTATTTCAATATTCTTCATTTTCTTTCAACTTTGTCTTACGCAACGATTGGTTTATGCGATTGACCAAAAAGATTTTAAAGAAGTAAATTTAAGCCAACAGCAATTAAAAAATATTACACATCAAATCGGAGAATACTTTTATACTCACTCCCTTGAGCCTTTTGTTTATGCAGAGCATGTTAATTACGCTCCGCTTGGATTTCAAGAGCTTTCATCAGAAAACGCGGATGAACAGTTTTTGTATCTGATAGGAAAAATTTCTGAAAAGAAAGAACAATTCGATGTTGTATTTCAAGTTTTTATAGATAAAAAATCAAAAAAAGAACATGTTGATTTTTTATATTTTGCGGATCATGCAATATCGGCGCAACAATTTGTAGATATTTATCACTCAGCATTAAAAGTAGCTGGAATAAGTTCACATGACGTTCAAATATATATAAAGAATAAAGATTATAATGAAAAAGAAGGCGGCACGTTTGATTGGTTCTTTTTTAACAATAGTCGAGTATTAGCGCATTTAAAAATTGATCTTAAGCCCAATGGCAAATTTTCAATTCAATATCAACCGTAATTCACCTACCATCCTTCCCCCATAAGAGCTGGGTTAAATAATAATCCTCCCATGCAATAAAACATAAAATTGCTTAAATCACATTCAAAGATCTGCATTAAAATACCAAATGAAAAATATCTAATCCTAAGGAGTGTGAGGTGTGGATACACCTAACATCTATATAAAATTAGCCGAAATAATAATATGGCCATAGCTCAATTTTGAGGGCTTGTAGGATATTTTGTTTTTATGGAATCAAAACCAATAAATAGTTTCTCCATGATAATTTGCACTATCGTCGTAGGGAGCATTGTCAGCCTAAGTGTCATTTTGTTCATAAAATTATTCGCTTTAGTCCATAATTTATGCTTCATCAATAAAATAAGCTTTTTTTACAATGAAAATGCACATACTCCTCAAAGCATACTAGGTTTTGGTATTATTTTTGTCCCAGTCATTGGTTCACTCCTGGTCACTTGGCTCATAGAGCGTTTTGCATCAAATGAACGAGGCCTTAGCGTCACTGCGATTATTTATAGTATCCATTTTGATGAAGGGAAAATAAAACCAATCCCCGCCTTTGCAAAAGCAATCGCCTCCATTGTATCCATTGGAAGCGGTGGCTCATTAGGCCGAGAAGGCCCCATTATACAGCTAAGCGCTGCCTTTAGTGCATTGGTTGGAATGCAAGTATTGCTTTCACCTCATCAAAAAAAGGTTTTAATTGCAGCGGGAGCCGCTGCAGGAACAACTGTTATTTTTAATGCTCCAGTAGGTGCTTTAGCTTTTGTGATCGAAATATTACTAGGCTCAATTAATTTCTTTAGCATTTCATTAATTGTGTTAGCCGAAATTATCGCTTTACTTGTTAGGCATTATTTTTTAGGTGATTTTTCCTTATTTTCAACCGTTACCTTTGAGCCATTTGATTATAATTCCTTTTTTAAGCAACTGTTACTTTTACTTCCCTTTGGCATAGCTTTAGGCTTAGTTTCAACTCTCTTTATCCGAGGCGTATACATTGCTGAAGATTTTTTTGTTAAATACTTTAAAAATCCTTATATAAGACACGCTATTGGCATGTCCTTTGTTGGTATTATGTTATATATATTAATGTTTTTCTTTGGACATTATTATATAGAAGGAGTCGGTATTGCGACGATAAACGATGCATTACATTTTGCAATAAAAAATCCATGGCTGCTTTTACTGCTATTGGTTTTCAAACTATTAGCAACCTTTTTCACATTAGGCTCAGGCGCTTCAGGCGGTATATTCTCCCCTACGCTCTTCATCGGGGCAATTTTAGGGGTCCTTTGGATGATGGGTAGCCATTACATTATCGGGATCGATTTTAATGCGTCTTATGTTGTTGCCGGCATGGCGGGCATGCTAGCTGGCGTAACGGGCGGTATGATGATGTCGATAATTTTATGCATTGAAATGACAAAAGACTACCAACAGATCTTACCCATATTAATTACAACAACCTTCGCCTACCTTACCCGTATGAAATTATGCCAAGAAAGCGTTTACACATTAAAATTAAAGCGAAATCAAATAAATTACCAGCAATGAAATATTGCCTGACTGTTCAGCAAAACAGATCGGAATAAAAAATCTTACCCATAAGGAAGGTTTGCGTGAAGTCTGATGAACAAATAATTCAAGGTGATGTTATTATCGCCGGAGGGGGGATTTCAGGTTTAATTGTCACACTCAAACTATTACAACAAGGGAAAAAAGTTGTTCTATTAGAAAGAGGGTGTGGAGAAGAGTTAGGGGGATTAGCGCTTGAGGCAGCAGGCGGCATTCACCTTATTAATACCCCAGAACAACGACGCCAAGGGATCAGAGATACCCCCGCTCTTGCATGGCGTGATTGGCAAAGTTTCGCTCATTTTCATGCTAATGATGTAAGACAAAAGCAATGGGCTGAGTTCTATTGCCATCATTCTGATGATATCTATCAGTTTATTCAAGAAATGGGTGTCTCTTTTGTGCCTCGCCCTATTTGGATTGAGAAAGGTTTTTTTGTTCCTGGCAACTCCTATCCGCGCTGGCATTTGATGTGGGGCACAGGATTTGGATTAGTTCAACAAATAATCAAGGCTATTCATTCTCATCCTAAACGTGCCAATCTAGATATATTATTCCAACATCATGTCACTGCAATGCTTCAGGACGAACAAGGAGCAAGTTTTAACGGCATTAATTTGAAAACCAATAAGCCATTTAGTGCTCGAGGAGATAATATTATTATCGCTACAGGCGGCATTAGTGGCGGCGATCTCAGTTCTATACGACAACATTGGTCTTTGCGCTATCCTTCCTTACCGACACATTTACTCAATGGCGCCCATCTTTACGGTGACGGACAATTACATCATGCAGTTGAGAAAATTGGCGGAAAGCTTTCTAGGTTAGAGTATCATTGGATTTACCCGGCAGGGGTTCATCATCCTGAAAATAGAAAACCCCATGATGGGATCTCCGTATTGCCTGCAGCACACAGTCTTTGGTTTAATGCTAATGGCAAGCGTATTGGTCCCCCACCTTTACTTATTGGTACCAATATGATGGAAATCACTCATGCTATATTACGAGAGCCAGGACAATATAGTTGGTCTATTTTAAATTATAAAATAGCCACAAAGGAATTAATTGTATCCTTAAGCCGCTACTTTAGTGCTGTTCGTGAGAAAAAGAAACTCAAATTTCTACGTAATATCCTCTTTGGTGACAAATCGCGCATTGACTTATTAATCAAGGAAGCACCACAAGATGTTTTATTAGCCAATAACTTACCTGAGCTCTTAGATAAAATGCAAACACAAAGCCTGCCTGGTTTTGAATTGGACAGAGAAAATATTACTCGCGAAATTGATGAATTTGATTCACAAATCAAAAGAGGAATTCCTTGGCAAACTGATGACCAATTATGCAGAATTGATCATTATCGACATTACCTCGTTGATAAACTACGTTTATGTCGCAATCAACCTATCATCGATCCTAAAGCTTTGCCATTAATGGCCATCAGGCAATTTCCAATAACCCGCAAGTCTTTAGGGGGGATCGAAACAGATCTAAATTGTCGCGTTGTTAATCAAAATGGTGAAGTTTTCACTCATCTTTTTGCAATTGGAGAGGCTGCAGGTTTTGGCGGTGGCGGAATGAATGGGCAATATGCTTTGGAGGGAACGTTTTTAGGGGGTTGTATTCTGACCGCTTTACAGTGTGCAAAATCTATTACCTAATTAGGCGGTAATGGGATCTTTCCTTCAACAAGAAACATTTCTAATGGAAACACATATGTTGACGCTTTGTAGTTTGGCTTGGGAGAAAATTCGATAACATCTTTTGTGATGTAACAATTTAGATGTTGAAAGGACTCTTCTAAATTTTCATTTTTGGTTAGAACTTCCGGGGTATAAATCCCAACATTAATACCCTTTTCATGACATCTAGCCGATCTATACTGAAAGCACTGTACGTCATCTTCTCGCATTTCACGGCCAAGCATTTGTGAAAATTGATAGCTTATCTTAGAAGAGATCTCTTCTTCAAAATCACTAAATGGTCTTACTAAAAAATTAACAAATTTCATACTTTCTATATGAATTTTAAACGCCGTATAAGGCGTCGTTTTACCTCCGAGATTTCCTTCGGATGCGTGTAAAAACGTCATGAGATAAAAAGCCTTTTCACTCATCGCCGTATTGATATTAAGAGAACAATAGAATATCCCTCGTTCGTATCGTGTTCCAAAACGTGATCCCCATTTTAAAGGTGGATAGCGAAATGGTGTCGATAAAAGATAATGCAAATCCTTAAAATACTTTTCATCGCCGCAGTATTTTATTTTTGGCTTGCTTTGCTCTATCAGTTGCTCCAATAGATCGTGCTCTTTAGCGGTATCAACAAATTTTCGTGTTGTTGATTTTGATTGATCTTCCACAATGCGCCAAGCAGACATTTTTGCCTCAGAAAAATATTTTTTCCCTTTTAATTGATGCCATTGCCCCATCAACCTTGTCCTCTCATGGCATCCAAATAAGATACAACCTCATTCAATCCAGGAATATTTTTTATCATTTCAATCGGTTTTTCTGCCAAATGGTGGTTATAACTATAAAGCCATTCTCGCGCTTGATGAGGATCTTCACCGACAATTCCTTCGAGGCTGCGTATAAGCCTTAAAAAAAGCAAAGCGCACTCCCACTCTTTAGTATTTTGGTTAATGCACAACGTACCACTATTAAATAAACGACTTACTTGTGGTGTACTCACCCCTACTATTTGGCTCAGCTCTTTTTGCGTTAATTGCAAATACTGTGCTGCTTTGAGTGTCGCTTTATTGACGACTTGTGTTGCATCTGCACGCTTAGGGTTTAATTGCATAAATAACACTCTTTATTTATTTCATATGAAATATTATAGCATATTTTTTTCAATAGAAATAGAAAACCAGAAGTTATAAAGTAAACAAAGATAAAATTATAATAATTTCAAACAGTTATACCCAGCTCATACCTTATTCAAGTTTTTCCATGTCGAAATTAGGATTTTTCCCCCTAATATCTAAAACTGGCGCAAGTATAATTACATTTAGTTTTTTTAAATTTGCCTGAATTTAAAGCTAAGAGAGCGCGATTTGAAGACATTAAAACAACCTCATCACTTATATAAAATAAAATTCAATCAAGATATTCTTCAATCCCTGATTATAAGTGCCAAATATAGAGCTTGTTTTTTAGCCCTACTTACGCTTGTTATCCTATATATATTGAATCCTTGGTTTATGCTGAATGCTAGTTTTTTAAGTTCTCAATGGTTAATAAATTTATCATATCACTTCAATTCTGATTGGCTTTTAGCTGCATCCTACTTTACGAGACTGGTTTTACCTTATCTGCTAAGTGGATCAATAATTGTTTGCATGGTTCCCTTCTTAGCTTGCGAAGTGAATAATTTTATCAATAATAAAGGTATATTTTTCAAGATTATCAATTATATCAATAAAACTCTCTCCGCTACATATGCTTATTTCCATAAAAAAAACTCAGAAAATAATACTAAAAAGAAAATTTCGATGCGTTCTATCTCATCGCCAAAATACATACAACAAAAAAATAAAATAATCACCCTTATTATTAAAATGTGCAAAATAGCAAAAATTTCTTTAACTGGAATTATTTTTCAAGATAATGATCCCAATTCAAAAGCATTTGCTGCTGTAACACATACCGCTAATTATGTAGGGGTACAAGAAATAGATAAAAATAGAAAGATTGCGTTATTGCCTGAACACTACCATGGCGTATTAATGCATGAAGTAGGTCATTTATGGTTTTGGAGAAAAACGGGATACTATCGTTGCTTATTTTTGCCTTTTGAAAATTTTGCTTGGTATTTACCACTCCCACTTTGTGCTCAGGCTATCCTTGGATTGTTTTTTCCTCCTTTAAATATGAATTTGATGGGATTCTTAGGATGTGCTTGTATAGGAGGAATAGCATTAATTATCGGTCATCATGCTTATGTTCAGGCAGATGAAAAAATTGCTGATGCATTTTCAGCACACTATTATCCTGATTCATTGAAAAAGTTTTTTATGCACTCCATTAGAGAAGATGAAAAATCTGCTAATTTTTTGGATAATTTATGTAATAACTATTCATTGTCAATACTTTTTAAGGATCATCCTCCCGCTAAAGAAAGATATAAATTAGCAGATCTTGTTCAAGAAAAATTCAGGTGTACTCCATGTTCATTAAAAACTTTAAAACGAAAATAAAAAGGACTTCACTCATGCGACTTTCATTTAACTAAAACATTGATTTGACCGTAGGTGTTTTACCACGCTCATAGAATCCTAAAGAAATCATTAATTTTATAACAGCAGCAGCAGCAGCAGCAGTCGATGAGACAAGACATTCAGCAATAGTGTTTCATAAGTGAGGGTGAAAATACCCACCAAAAAAGTTATTTAGATTAATCACCAAATGATTTTAAACCATCCCCCTTCAGCAAGATTAAAAAAAACTAAAGAATCATTTCAGTTTTAATTGTTATGTTATAACATATCGCGCCAAAATAAGAACAAGGATATGCGTAGTGAGTTCCCATTCCAATAAAAAACTTTTTTATGCTGTATGTTGTAGCATTTTATGGTGCTCACCCTATTCAGGTATCGCGCATGAAGGCGTAATGCCAGAAATCAATTCAGGCTCATCTTATTTTGGTCATGGATTTAATCCTCAATTATCCGTCATGTTAAATGGTGGTTTCACTTGGTCAAGTTTTGATGCAGATAACTACTATCTCCCAGGATTCCAACGCGGTAATGAAGCTTCCATTATGCCGGCAGGTTTTGCTATCAATGAAGCAGAAGTCAATATTCAATCTAACATTGATCCCTATTTTAGAGGCAATTTAACTATCGCCCTGCATCAAGATAGTCACAAAATCGAATTCGAAATGGAAGAAGCTTTTATTGAAACACTCAGCTTACCTTTAGGTTTAAGGCTAAAAGCGGGTCGTTTCTTTTCTGGGATAGGCTATCTTAATTATCATCACACGGATCAATGGGATTTTGCGGATCCTCCCCTTGTTTATCGCGCATTCTTTAATAATCAGTATTTTGATGATGGTGTTCAAGCCACCTGGATTGCACCTGTTCCCTTCTATTGGGAAATTGGCACAGAGGTTTTCCCAGGAAGATTTTTCCCAGCTGCAGGATCAGGGAATCATATAGGCTCTGCAAGTATTTTCTCTCATATAGGGGATGACTTTAATGAAAGTCATAGCTGGCAATGGGGAGTGTCCTATTTGCATACTAAACCCAGCGAAAGGCAAGCTTTTATTTTAGGAGATCATGGGCACGGGCATCCGCATGATCATGATACCGATCACCACCATCACAGTGATAGTTATAATTTTTCAGGATCAAGTTCAACGATAGGGACAGATCTCATTTGGAAATGGGCACCTTTTGGTAATGCCCGCGAACGCCAACTCATTCTTCAAACTGAACTATATCATCGGCATGAAGACGGGATCATTGCATTAGACGAAGAAATAAGTTCTTTACATAGCCATCAAAATGGATGGTACGGGCAAGCTATTTATAAATTCATGCCCAGATGGCGAGTTGGATACCGTTACGATAGGTTATGGAGCAATAATGATGGTGGCGATGAAGAAGTGCTTACAGAAACACTTTTGCTACCTGATAGCTATCACCCTTATCAAAATACTTTTATGATTGATTTTAGCCCAAGTGAATTTAGTCGGATCCGGCTACAATATAACTTAGATCATTCACAACCCATTTTAAACAAGCAAACAATGCTACAATTCATTGTTAATATGGGCTCTCATGGCGCACATCCTTTTTAAGGAAAAAAAAGTGAAAACAGCTGTTAAATATTTATTTTTAACCGGATATTTTTTAACCTTTTCAGCAAATGCTGCATTGAAGGTATTCGCTTGCGAACCTGAGTGGGCTGATTTAGCGAAAACCATCGGTGGAAAGCATGTCATGGTGACGCAAGCGACCACGGCTCGACAAGATCCGCACCAGATCGAAGCCAGACCTACTCTACTTGCTTCTGCTCGAAAAGCAGATATTTTAGTCTGCACAGGCGCAGAGCTAGAAGATGGTTGGTTACCACTCATTCAGCAAAAAGTAAATAATCCTAAAATATTACCCGGTCAACCTGGCCACTTCATGGCTGCAAATTTCATAAAATTGCTAGATGTTCCAAGAGAGATTGATCGAATACACGGCGATATCCATGCTCAAGGCAATCCCCATATTCAACTTGATCCTCAAAATTACATTGTAATTGCAAAAGCACTCTCGCAGCGATTGGAACAGCTTGATCCTATCCATGCCCATACCTATCGTGAAAACGCTCTTGCGTTTATCAACGAGTGGGAAAAAGCCATTCAACAATGGACCGTACAGGCAGAAATATTAAAGGGTATGCCTGTGGTCACTTATCACCACAGCTGGGTCTATTTAAATAATTGGCTGGGCTTAAAGCAAATTGCAACCCTTGAGCCCAAACCTGGTATTCCACCAAGTGCCGCTCATCTCAACGAAATCTTAAATCAAGTCAAAAACCAAAACATTAAGGCTATTCTCTGCTCTCCCTATGAGTCACAAGAGGCTGCAAAGTGGCTTAGCAAAAAAATAAACGCGCCAATTGTTATGCTTCCTTTTACTGTTGGGGGAACAGAAAATACAAAGGATTTAAAATCATTGTTTGATGTCACCATCGAAAAGCTAACTATAGCAGCGCAATAATGATTTCAGATACCCTATACCTATGGCTGCCTGCATGGATTGCTGGGATCTTGGTCTTGATAACCCATGTCCCTTTAGGTCAACAAGTTTTGCGCCAAGGGGTAATCTTTCTCGATCTTGCTATTGCACAAGCCGCGGGGTTGGGGGTTATCCTGGCACAGCTTTTGGGCGTCAATCCTAAAGGCTGGGCATTGCAAATCACAGCGTTGAGTAGCGCCCTACTCATGGCTGTGATTTTTCATGTTCTTGAAAAACGTAAAAATTCACACTTGGAAGCTTGGATTGGCTGTAGTTTTGTCATGATTTCAAGCATGGGCTTATGGATCTTATCCGGTAATACGCATGCCTCTGAGCATTTACGCGAAATATTGATGGGACAGATCTTATGGGTTACACCAGACCACTTGGGCCTTACGCTTATTTACTATCTTCTTGCGGCCAGTTTGCTCTGGTGGAATAAAAGCAGTTTCTATTTAATCTTCGCTATTTGTGTAACAGCAGCTGTGCAATTAGTGGGGGTTTATCTTGTATTTGCTAGCTTGATTATGCCAGCTCTTGCTACCTCTGCCCTGAAAACTAAACGCGCTAAACTTTGGCAAGGGTATTTATTGGGATTGGTCGCCTATACAATTGGCATCATTTGCTCTTGTTACTTGGATGCCCCTGCTAGCCCCGTTATTATTTTCTTCATGGCATTAGGCATGTTTTCCACGTTGGCAATAAATTATTTTAAGCGTACAGGAGAAGTAAGTCTTGAACGCTGAACAAAGCCAAGATGTGCAATTTCGTTTAACAAAAGCAGAAAAACTATGCCAATCCTATCGTGTAAAGCTCACACCTTTGCGCAAAACCTTGCTGCAACTACTTTATGAAAATAAAGCACCTTTGACAGCTTATGAATTATTGCGTCTTTTACGCAAATTTTACCCTAAAATTGAGGCGATGTCGGTTTATCGGATCTTAAGTTTTTTAGAAAAATACCATCTTATACACCGTGTCCTCAGCTGCCACGCTTACGCCGCCTGCAATATTCCCGAGCATCAACATCATCCTCAGTTATTACTGTGTGAAAAATGTAATCATTCTGAGGAAATAGAAACTGAATCTCTTAAACAAGCAATGGATGATATTTCAACAAAATATGCATTTTTTGCCTCTAAAAAGCCAATTGAGATTTTTGGGATTTGCCAAGCTTGCGCCATAAAGCCCTAATATAAATACTCACTCGAGTCATTCATCCGGAAAATCGCTTATTTTATCGTAATTTTAAGCAGAATCTTTGATCTTAGCGTTATCACTCCTTATGATGCAACCTAAATTTAGCTAGCCAGGTGAATGATATGTTGCAATTTCTATCAAACATGTATTCTTACATTTTCTCCTCTGCACAAAAGGATGAGAATACTCGCCCGACGAAAAGAGCGAAAATTTTTGAAAATCCGCTATTAGATAGCTCAGAAGATGAAGAAGCAGAATATGAATATAATCCTGCAGATTTTGAAAGCAGCGATGAGGAAGAAGAATTTGATCTTGATACAGAGATTGATCTTGATGATGTTATTATTACTAAATCAGAGATTAAGCAAAAGATTGATAATTATATTTTTAAACAAAGACAAATTTGTTTTGGGCAACATCCCACTATTGATCCTATCCCTTCAGAAATAGATGAAACTTGCTGGTTTGATGCCGAACATGTAGACGGCATGTTGCATCATTTGGTGTCACAGAGAAATCATCTGAGCAATAGTGTGGCTATTTTTCCTGTCTTTAGTAAAGATGCTATCTATCTTCAGGCACAAACTTATGTTTATAAACTCTTAAAACGCGATCCACGATGCGAAGGACTTGTGCCAAGCAACGATCCTTTACCTGAACGTTCAGCACTTAAAGATGACATTGAGGCATTAGAAGAGCGCGATTGGGAAGAGCGAAGAAGAAATGCACAAGAAAAAGCGCTTCGCCAAAAGGCTGATGAAGTATTGGAAAATAATGGGATCAGTGACGAAATACTCTTTCATTGGTTTTTAGAAGCTATGAGTGACAGTGCGAATAATATTTTGAAAAATCGCTTTCGTAACTGCTCGCAGTTTATCATTCCCCTTCGCATCAACAATAATCATTATACCACCGCAGTGGTGCAAGCAAAGGGAAGAACAAGGAACAACAAAAGCGTAGATATTAGATATTATGATTCAAAAGGTGAAGATCTTGATGATTCTTATCAAACTTCATTACTTACCTTTTTTACAGAAAAAGGTTATGACGTTAATTATGAATGTATTTCTGAAAACGAACAAAAATACGAAAACAATAACTGTGGCCTTTTTGCAGCTTTAAAATCTATTGATATGGCAAACGAGAATGTAGAAAATGATGAGAGATTATTGCAAGTTGCGGATCTCAACAAAGAAGAATACCAGCAATTTTTTAAAGCACAGCGCTTCAATGCTGTTCAAGTTCTTGCAGCCAATGGGTTTAACATTTCTGCAGATGATTCCATTTCACCAGAACAGAAAAAACCCAAAAGACGACATAAGCGCACACTTTCAGGAAAGATTAAAGGCTAGTCATCCCCGCAAAAAAAATGGCAGCTTTCGCTGCCATTTTAACATCCATGCATAATTTCTAATTTCCTGTTTGTGAACCACCTGCTCCACCTTGGCTTGCTGGTGTTGGTGTGTCACTAGAAGGTGTTTTACAGGTAGGATCTTTAAGTGGATCACAAGCTGGAGAAGAACCACTATTTAAAGGATTTGAAGTATTAGGTGCAGTACCTGTTGCACTAGGTGTGCTTCCATTTGGCGCAGGATGTTCTGAAGGACCACTTAACGGATTCCCATCTGTTGTTGCGCCTGTTCCTGAAGGTGTTTCACCTGAGGGAGAGGTTGATGGGTGCGTTTCTGCACCTGAAGGACTACCAGTAGTAGTGGATGAGCTACCCGTATTAGGTTCTGTTCCTAAAATATGAGATGAACTTGGCGCACTAGAAGGCGAACTAGACTGAGTTTGTGTATTGGTGGTCGTAGTCGTTGTCGTTGAAGAAGCACCTGAAGGCGTTGCAGGTGTTGTCGTCGTTGTTGTTTCACTCTTCTTAGATTCTTTCGTTGTTTCCTCAGATTTGCTACAAGCAGCTGTAATTAACAACGTCGCTATGGCCATGGCAAAAAGTTTGTGATTCATGATAAATCTCCAATAAAAATAATTTGAAAGATTTGCAGAGTAATAAAAATTCAGCGACCCTATAAATACAGCATCAAAAATCGCATCGATTACCTAAAAGGATAATTCTTTTACATTAGAAATGTTCGGCTTTAAAAAAAAAATGATGACAAATATGCTCTACAAATAGACAGCTACCAGAAATGTCTATTTAAGAAGATTAAAAAGCATCAATTGAAGTGGTCATTTCGTCGTACCGCCCAAAGCGGTACGACATCATGGGCAGGAAAACTTAAGAAACGCTTTGGTTTTCGCCAAGATTAAATTTAAAAATCTTAGAAAATGCGATGGTAAAAAATCCATTACCTGTAACATTAGTTGCTGTTCCAAAAGGATCAAACAACATATAAATTGCTGTAATAAGGCCTATCATTTCACTAGAAAAATTCATATAGGTTTCTAGCAAAGGCGTCACGACAATAATCGCTCCCCCTGGCACAGCTGCTACGGCAAATTTTGCCAACGCATAGAATAAACCAAACTCAATAAAGTCGCTGATATGAGGGAGCGAATGGCCAAAAGCTAACAATGTTGTTAGAGAAAGAATAGTAATCCCTAAAGCACTTCCTAAAGTATGCGTGTTAATTGTTGCAGGTATAACAATTTCCGCGATTTCTGGTTTGCGCAAATTCTTCTCAGTACAAAGAATAAGAATTGGCATCGAGGCAGCACTAGATAAAGTGCTAAACCCTGTAATTGTTGCCGGGAGCACATTCTTTATATAGATGAGGAATTTTTTGATAGAGAATTTAGCAACCGCCAGATAAAGAAATATCATGTAGCATGCTTGTGTCCCGATCACAATGAAGAAAACAGGTCCATAGGTTCTTAATGCCGTTTCAAGCACTTCATCATGTTCAAGCTTAAAAACGAACCCGAGGATGAAAAGGGGCAAAAGAGGCGTAAAAATCTTTTTTAAGAAAAAATTGGCAGCAGTATTTAATCCCTTTGCTACTTTTTCTACATGAGGATTTCGTTTAAAAGAAAAAACGATCCCAATCACAAAACCTGCAAGCAAAGCAAATTGGTTTGATACTAATTTGGGTAATTGCAATTGCCAAAGCGCTTTTAATGCTACTTCCTGATCGACAGGATTATTGGCACTAATTGATAATTTTGGTAATAAAAGCGACCCTACGGTAAATCCTGTAAAAATTGCGGTGCAATTTGATACAAAAATCATACCCACCAGAGCGAGTATAAATTTTAATACGCCAGATTTGAGATTAAGTATTGATGAAAATATAAAACTAAAAATAATAAGAGGAAGAATAAAAAGCAAAATAGCTTTCATTGATAAGCTAATAGAATAAAGGAATGATTTTACGTAAGGAGGAATATAGGGACCTAGAAAAAGCGGAAAGATAAGAATACAAAACAATATTAAGGGGAGTCCTGCTTTTTTAATATTAGGAAATTTGAGCATATATTTTTTCCGACCAATTTATTTTTTTTATAAGTTAGGTTAAAAACCACTTAAAAAGCAATCACCATTTCATCTAATCAGATAACACAGGCATTATGTCAAAATTACCTTGTGTAAGAAAGAGGTTTACTTAAAAAAACAAAGTCGACTAACACATCGGTAGTTGAGTTTGTCGTAATTCATATGACATTTTTGAAGAGGCATTAAAGCAAAACTATCTTTTGACGACAAGTTAATAAGAAGATTTGTTCCATCCACCTGAAAATGATTTCAGTAGCAAAATGAGAACCGTGGATGCTTGAGCTTAACCAAATTGAAAATAAAATGCCTTTGATCCTCATTGCAGATGAAAACAATGAAATGCTGCAATATATTTCATCGCTTTTAAATTCATATGAAATTTTAACAGCCCAAGACGGCAAAACAGCGCTCAATCTAGTCTATGAGCGTCATCCACAGGTTATTTTAGCTAATATGCAACTGCCTCTGCTGAGCAGTTTTGAACTTATCAAAGCTTTAAAAGCCGATCTTCACTACGAACATATTCCCATTATTATTTTTAATAATAAGAACGAAAATAAAGACATGGAAAGGTGCATACAAACAGGCGCCGACGATTATCTTTCTTTTCCTTTCATGAATGAGGAATTAGAAGCAAGAATCAGTGCATCACTACGCCATTATCATGCCTATAGAAAGCTTCTTGTTATCAATGCTGAACTATTAAACACCATCCAAAATTTCTTAAATGCTTCAGAAGAAATTCAAAATAATCGAGCAGGTCTTGAATTGATATTTTCTCTGGCTAAACTACCACGCGGTGATTATACGATGGCACATGCGCTCGAAGTCTTTGTAGAAGGCGTCAGTAAATTACAAGGGTGGTCAATTGGTCATATCTATATGGTTGAGCGAGAGCGAGAAAGTGATAGTGTCGTGCTTTACCCTAGCAATATCTGGTATCTATCTGATCAAAAATATAAATCATTTAAAGACGTAACAAATAATACAATTATTCAGAATGGAATGGGCTTACCTGGCCGCGTTTATGCAAAAAAGCAAGCTTGCTGGATTGAAAATATTAAAGATGATGAAAATTTCTTACGAGCAGAATTTGTTCAAAATCTTGAATTATACTCAGCGGTTGGGCTTCCAATTATATGTGATGGCAAAGTTATTGCTATTGCCGAATTCTTTTCACATCAAAAGCTATCTAAAAACAAAAATGTGCTAGACATTATGACAACAGCAGCCTCACAATTAGAATTAATGCTAGAGCAACGATGTAACGAAGAAAAACTGAAAATTAAAGAAAAAGAATTAGACAAGGCTAGTCAAGAATTGAACGCTCTTCAAAATAAAACCCCGCCTGTAAAATAGGTATTTAATTATCCTCTTCATGCCAATCGCACTCATAAACCTTTATAGGAACATTATTCTTGTCTTTGCGAGCGTTAGCGAAGCAATCCGGATTGCTTCGACACCATGTGCTTCGCAATGACGAGGTAATGCCTCAAAAGACTACATAATAGATTGAGCTCATATCAATATCAGTCAGAGAGTGAGATATGTCATGGAAAAAAGAATAGTAGTTATAAAATACTGATAAGTTAGAAAATTAAAAAAATTTTCATCATTTTTAGGCAAGATAAAACAAGAAAACCGCGTTAGATTGAGATCTAACGCGGTATTTCAAGTCAGTCTAAGCAGCTTAGGCTTTCTTAGCTGCTTTTTTCTTACGAGCTTTCGCTCTTGGCTTTTTAGCAGCAGCGGTCTTTTTAACTGCAGCTTTTTTCTTAGCGGTTGCTTTTTTAGCAACTTTTTTCTTTTTCGCTGCTTTTGGTTTTGCAGCAGCGCCTGGCATCGCAGCTTTCACCGTCTTACGCTTTTTAGCGGTCGACTTACGAGCTTTTTTAGGAGCAGCAACTTTAGCAGTAGCTACTTTCTTTTTCTTAGCTGGTGACTTTTTAGCTGCAACTTTTTTGGTAGCAGCTTTGCGTCCTGGCTTTTTGCGAGCGGTCATCAAGTATCTCCTCACTTTGGGTAACTATCACAAATCTAGCACATAAGATCAGAAAAATAAAATATATATACAGCGAAGGCTGGTTATTATTTTATTTTGTTCTGAACCGATGGCATTAAAAAGGAACAAAACTTTTCTTATCCTTAAAAATTATTCGATTCCTTAAGGACTTAGAATCAAAATAGGTTTCACACCTATTTTTGTACCAGCTCATTCTACATTAAGTCTATACAAAATGACTAGCGTCCGGCTTTGTAGAAATGTTTTGAAATGCGCAAGACACTAAACGCTCTGCAATCAATTCGGCAAAATCATAGGTATCCTTTACCGAATAAAACATGTAAGCCCAAAATTTTAAATCGCTTCATTCCGTATTTAAAAATATCAAATAGCCAAATTTTTTCAGCAGAATATAATCTGAACATATTTGTACAAAAATCTATTTATAGCCGTATTATCATAGTTCACTTGCAAACAAATGGAAGTCCCTGCCCCCCTTAAGGGGGCGACATACAAACAATCACCGGCTTAGCCGTAAAGAAGTTTTTTTGTTTTTACCTCTTCTCCAGATGTTTGACAATTTGTGTTTTGTCCTGACTGATTTAGTGTAAGCGAATTTTTCACCTTCGGTCTTTTAACTTTTTGATTTTTATAGCTTGGCGTGAGTGGAGCATTAGGTGACTCGGAAATCTCCTTAAGCACACCATGATATTTCTGATGCAACCGCGGTTCCTTGGTAATCACAGGAATCGTTTCGATTTCTTGATGTGATGTCAAGATCAGCTCCTTATTCATAAAGAGCTTGGCTATAACCATTTTAAAATGCGCTTCAATAAACCCCAGCGAAGCAGGGCAAATCCTTGGATAGGTTGAAAACGGCACAAAGGGGTACTGACCTAGCTTGTTTTTAGTCGTCTCATGGCGTTCAGGTAAAAATTTTTCAGGTTCAAGCCAGTGCTTAGGATCAAACATCATAGGTCGCAATAAAATAAATATGTAGGAACGTGGAGAGATTGCTATGTCGCCTATCTTGCCATGTTTTGAGGCATAGCGAGCAATTGGGGGAGAAGGTGAAAAGTATCGGAGGCATTCAAGATAGATATTGTGTAAATATTTCAATTTTTTTAATTTTTCATAACCCTCTACCGATAAATCTTCTTCCCTAAGACTTTTAAGCTCGTGTTTTAATTTGGATTGAATTTCAGGAGATGAGGCTATTTTAAGCACTGCCCCGGTAACGATTGAAGTAATATTCCCCTCGACAAGCAAGCCAAATAGTGGATTTATATCTTTTAGTTCAACTGGTTTTTTAGGTTTGTTCCCCTTCTCCTCTTCTTGTTTTTCCTTTTCCTTTTGTTTTTCGTACAGATATCTAATATAGTTCGGACTGCTTAAAATCGTTTCACCATGCCGCTCAGTATAAGGATCACTGATCTCTTTTAATTTTTTTATTCGGTCATTAAAATCTGTGTCACTAACTTGATCACGATTAAATACATCATGCTCAGCTTTATTCAGTAGAGGCGTCACAGATTCAGGGATGTCATGGCAACCAAATACGGCTTTGCCTATCGCTTGTATACTACAAAAGCTAATCTGCTCATTGATAGATTTTTTTGTCGACCAATTGCTAATAAGATGATCTGAAGCCTCAATCGCTGCCGTTAGTGCTTTCTTTGAAGTGAGGCTGGCAATCAAGGAGAGACGTTCTTCTTTAACTGTAGGCCCATTACGATTAATGACCATCTCTGTTCCCAGAAATTGTGCAATGGGTGCAAACAATTTTCTAGCTTCTGGATCATATGATGAAGGATCGTCATTATTATGCTCACCGTAGGACAAGGCTTCTCTTAGCCACTTTTCACCCGTAAAGATATGAAAACTAGCTGCTTTCATAAAAGGAAGCCCAAGATAAGTGCTCGTATTCCCTCCCTCACTTTGGGTTGCTCTTTCAACAAGTTCACCTAAAATAAATTTTTCTTTTTTACTAATAATTTTTATACCATCAGAAATAAGCTGCGCTCCCCTGTAGATTGTTCCAATCAAACTAGAACCAATTCCTAAAGCAGCTGATGCGATACCAAAACGCTCTGACCGATTTCGGGTAACAAGCATAAGATCCCTCTTAGATTAAAAAAATTAAAAATGTTTGAAAAATAACTGTTATAAAGCGAAGTGAAATTTTTCTTATTAGAATTAAACAGGTCAGATTTTACCTATCTTTTGCTTTCAGTAAAGATATAACGCCCTTAATGCAAAACATGAAGGGCGTCTGGTTTTAGCATTTGAGGCCAGTTTTCTTTTTTTCTTCAGTCAAATAAACTGGCACTTGCATCTGTTGAGCAGTGAGTTCTGTCGTTACTTGATGATTCGAATAAGCATGAACGATAGCCTCCCCATCGTCTTTAAGCTCAAAAGAAGACTTTAATTCTCCGAAATAATCTTTTTTCAGTCGTGGCTCCTTTGTTTTGACTGGGATTTTTTCTAGTTGGTTATGTGAAGTTAATCTTAATTCTTGATCTTTAAAAATAGAAAGCAGAGCAATTTTAAAAAGCGCTTCGGCAAAACCAAATGAAGCAGGGCAAACACGTGGCCCGGTAGAAAACGGGGTCAATGGATAGTTATTTACTCTTACTTGGCTTTGCTCGTGTCGAGCAGGATCGAATACTTGTGGGCTACCCCATTTTTTAGGATCATGCATAATTTGTCTGAGTGGCATAAAAATGTAAGATCTTGCTGGAATATCCTTATCTCCCATTTTTCCAGTTTTTGAAGCATAACGAACAAGCGGGGGGGCCGGCGAAAAATATCGTAACGCTTCAAGATAGATATTGTTCAAAAGCTTCAATTCTCTTACCTTTGCATATCCTTCTGGTGAGGATAATACATTCATATCAAACCCTTTGAGTTCTTCACGTAAGGCTTTTTGCAATTCTGGTTGGGTTGCAATCTGCAGTATCGCGCAGGTTAAAACGGTTGTAATGTTTCCTTCTACGACTAACCCCAGCAATCCGTTCAAATCCTCCAAATTTTTAGATTTTCTTGCTGTATACATATGCTTTAGGTAATTGTCAGTACCTAAAATTTCTGCTGCATGATCTTTCATATATTTATCATTAAGCGCTTTTAATTGGCCTCTTAATTTTTGAAAATCAGCATCAGTTACTTTATCGCGGTTAAAAACATAATATTCTGCTTTTTTAAGCAGTGGTACTATTTCTTCAGGAATATTTTTGCAATTAAACCAAGCAGTGGCAATCACTTGCGTACAGCCATAACAAACCTGATCATTAATCGATTTTTCACTGGACCATTTGTTAACAATATCAGCAAAAACCTCTCTGCTTACTGCTGCTGCATTGCTAATGCTAAGGTATTGTTTAATTGCTTTACGCTCTGCGGTTACTTCAGGTCCATTCATGTTAATGATTGAAGCATCACCAAGAAATTCTTTAAGTGGCTCAAAAAGACTTCGAGATTGAGGATCAAATTTTGCTAGAGTCTTTTTGTCATATTCACCAAATGAAGCTGCTTCCTTAAGATATTTATCACCAGTTACGACATGAAAGCTTGCCAATTTAGCAAAAGGTAATCCTAAATATGTTGAGGCATAGCCCTCATCACTTTTAAGCGCTCTTTCTGCAAGCTCTCCTAAAACAAAATTCTCCTTTTGGGTAATAATTTTATATCCATCCGTAAAAATTTGTATTCCTGAATTTATTCGTTGAGTAATACCATTTGCGACCCCTGATAAAAATCCAAATAAATAACCCTGCATGATTCCTCCAAAGATATCTATGAAAAACTCACAGACATATATCGAAACATATGAGAAAAACTTAAATGTAATCAAGAGGATATTTTTACATGCTGTATCTTTACTCAATAAAAAATGGAAGCACACCACAAAGTATGATGGCTTCCAATATTCAGGAATACCTTTTTATCGCTTAATTGAACATTTTTTCTTACTTTGGTCTTTTTCCTTTTGTTTAACAAAATTTTCAATTTGCAACTTTAATGCATTATCTGGTTTGCAAGATAAGAACTTAAGTCTATTTTCAGGACAAATTCCTTTGAGCTTCTCATAAGTACTTTTATCGTAAAAATGGCGTGTTGTAATGGTTTCGCCCTTGTTGTTTTTACATGATGTGGTCGCAACAATGGGATCGGCCATTATTCTATAAGAAATGGGATCAATAAATTCTTCAGGAATATCATCCAACGAGAATTTCGCATTGTTTAATCTTTTCTCAAAAGGATTTTGTTCTTCTACGACTCTAATTGCCGCCGTCTGGGTAACAGGACCTGGGCGTGCAGTATTTCGTGCACTAACATGAGAAGGCGCTTGCGTGTGCCTTGATGAATAAGCGGAATAAGCATTAAGTAACGTGATCCCTGCAGGTAACAACATACTTGCAATGTTACTAGTGCTAGGCTCATTCATTGAGCGCCTTGCGTTAGTTAAAGTTGAACCCACCATTCTATTTCTTGTGTAGGTTTCTGTTGGCGTTTCATTTGATTGCAACAATTGATAAATTCGCGCTCCAAATGTAATCGAAGCAATGGTTCCAACCACAGCGAATGACAAAATATTTTTAATGCTCATATATTTCTCGTTTTACTAATTTATGAGACATGATTTTGGGATGCATAGCGCTTGAGATCTATGATTGAAAGATAGCTGGCTAAAGTAACGAGATGAAAGGAAGTAAATAAAAAGGCAATATTAAGCAAGTTAACTTATAAAATTTAGATTTTTTAATTCTTTCTTAATGTTAACGTTGACAAGAATATAACAAGGATGTTTGAATTCATTCCCTAACTTAGAACGTGCGTTAAGGCTGTATCAGCGTATGTCCCCTATTTTTATCTTTATTCATGAGTATCTTCGTTTACCCATTTATCAAATTACAAAATTTGAATTTGAAGTGCTTGTTTATATTGACTCAATCGCCCCAGCTGAAACTGCGCAACGAGATTACTTTTATAAAGAATTTTTCAGTGGTGCTTATGTTTTCATCCCTGATAATGGTCAGGCTTATCAGGCATTTGCCGCCTCAGATCCAAATAGTTTAACTAATAGAGATTATTCCTCAAGCCATTATTCTCTTAATACACAATATTCTTCGCAAGGCTCACTGGTTGGGGAGTGCCTATTTGGGACCACCACTCTAGATGGCCACGCAGGAACGTGGGTTCAATTAGAGGCATATTCTTCAAATCTTCTCCAAGTACCAGCTCATCTTGCTTCTTATATTAGCTATATATTTACTGGCTACAATCATGGTCCTCATGGTTATTCTGAATACACCGAGAAATCTCCTTTGATTCTCAATGTAAACGAATCTTTAAGACCACTTTCTTCCCACCATATTATTTCCACTACAATTGAACAAAATGATTTTATCGTGGAAGAAGCGGATGATAATACTATTACCTTGCTTGATGTTTTTAGTGAACCATTATTTGATGAAAGCCTTTTTATGCCGGTAGCATTTCTCACGGAAAGCTTTGACGCAGATATTGCTCAAGCAACTGAAATAAATCAACCTATTATCTTTACACCTCAACAGGAAGAAATCATTCTTCAACCTGAAGTAATTCTTTGTTAGCATCATGTTGATCAGGTTTATACTTTAAAATTTCACCTGGAGTACATTCTAAGTACTTACAGATTGCATTCAATGTGCTCAAACGAACCGCTTTAGCCTTCCCTGTTTTTAACATAGACAGATTTTGTTCTGTTATTCCTATGTATTTTGAGAGATCTTTTGATTTTTTTTTACGGATGGCCAACATTACATCAAGCTCAATTACAATAGCCATGGTATTTCTTCTTCTTGTTACACGACAAATTCTGATTCTTCTTTTAATTTCTGGCCTTCTTGCATTATCCAGGCAACTAGGATAACAATGCCACTAAACATCAATCCAGCAAAATCTGGCGTACCAAAGCTTACCACCATCATTCGATGCCCTGGTGGATTGTGCATAGTGACAATTAAAGATAAAAAAGGCTCTAAGAGAAACCGTGCCATCACCTCGGCAAATAAGGCACAACCAATTTTTTTAATGAAAATAACATTATTGGCTGTAAAAATCTGATTGCGCTCATAGAGTTTGAATAACTTAATGAGATAATAAAGCCCCATCATCCACATGCCCGCCGGAATAAATGAGATAAGAATAGCACCTAATCGAGAACTTAAAGTTAAAGAATGAATGGGGGTGCCAAAAGGCTCTGGATCTACATTTGCAAATTGTAGCCAGAAATCGAAATTTGACCAATTTAAACAAACAAAGAGAGGCGCTAAAAACAAAAGGCACTGAAAAAGTAAACGAAAACGATAACTTATAATGTTGATTTTACTATCATTCATGCTGTAATCCTTTTTACAGAGCTGTTTTCAACATGAATAATTTTATTTAAAAAATTATCGATTTTCAATAAAAAATTAAAAATTTAAATTAGTTTGAAAGTTATCAAAGTGCATTTCATTTTAAACCGAAGGCTCGACCAGTAAATTATTCTGCCATTTATTACTTCTATAACGAAAATAATAACTGGCAAATAAAACTAAACAATAAATAGTAATCAGCTGTAATGTCAGCATCGCTGCGCCATCTTGTATAACGACAAAAAGATAGATGGGTGCGACACAGAATACCCAGGTACCTATCGAATTCATGAACATGATAAACCGAGTATCACCCGCGGCAGTTAAAATACCATCTATCACCCAAGCCATACCATCAAAGATGTAAGCAACCCATAACCAACGGCAGCTCATCTCAACTAACTCTCTTAAATGAGATATATCAGCACCTTCGCTATGTAATGGAATAAAAAAATCTACGAGAACATTTGGCATAATGACTAAAGGAACTGCCAATATAATTGCTAGTAGAAATTGCAGCTTTAATCCTGTCATGAGCACATCTGAAATATATTTTTGCTTTTTCGCACCTATGCAATTTGCTGCAATCGCTGTGACTCCCTTTTGTAAGCCTTCGGTAATAAAAGAAAACAGCATCCAAATACTGAACCCTATCGAGATTACAGTAATATGCTCAAGACCACGTTTTGCTAGAAAAAGCATCAATACAGCCCAAGCCGCAGTAGCAATCATATGTCCCACTGTGTTTGGGAAACCAATTTTAATACATTTAATGAACAAATCTTTATTAAAATGCCACACATGTGTTTGATATTTTTCTTGATTTGAAGGATGTAAAAACACCCATAATAAGCCTAATACCACGCAGGTTTCAGCAATCCCTGTAGCAATAGCAGCTCCCTTTGCACCTAAAGGAGCAAGTATTCCCGGGATCCCCCATACGAGCAAAAGACCTAATAATAAGTTTAAAATATTCCCTAAGATCACTGACAAGGTAACTACTTTTATTTTGCCTCGACCAATAAAAAATGCAGATAACGCCGCAGCAACTGGAAAAACAGGACCAAATATCATCATCCAGGAAAAATAGGGATCTCCCTCCTTTGCAAATTCCCGCGGAATAAACAAAGTTTCACCAAATAGTCCCAAAGGGATCATAATAAATGCACATAACAATCCAAACCAAATCATTTGCCAAACAGGTTTTGCAATTTCTTTCCATTGCTGAGCACCGTTATATTGTCCAACAAATACTTCAGCAATCATTGCAATAGACATCGCACCAAATTGAAAAATAAAAACAACATTTGCCGCAATAGTAGCAGCAATCATCGCTTGAGTATCATATTTTGCTAAAATAATACGATCAAGAAACGCCATCAATGTGCCTGACAATGCAGTAAGCATTAATGGAAAACAAATCCGCCAAAGTGCGCGAATATGACCTTTTGAATCATTTAAGATAGCTGTATTTTCTATCTTATTTGTTTTTGAAGTTGCTAACATGATAGACCCAAATAATAAGGCAAAAAAATGCTGTCACACGTTTAATGTGCGGTGAATTAATAACGAATGCTATGTAGCGTTAAATGTATGCGTTTGCGCTGTATTGAAAAGACATTCAATAAAATTGAAACTGTGTAGGAGCCAAATAAATCATCATATTTAATACATAATATTCTTCAATATTATTGATATATTATGGCATATTTTTAATAAAAAGTCCTGCCGTTTATAATATATATCAATAGCATTATCAGGAATGCGTGCACATATTATTCAATTGAAAGAGTGTAGACTCTATTTTTTAATATGAAAAATAATTAAAAACATTTCATGCTAAATATTTTATTATTTATCCATAAAAATCCAGCATAAATAATTTTCTTCTTCACTGAAGATTCAAATCATTATTTTGTCAATTAACTTACAAACAAATGTCAGCTATATGCATATTTTCCAGAAAATTTAGTATTTTTGTTTATCTATGCAATGTGGCGACATAAAAAATATTCTCAACGACCATTTATCCTTATTTGCTCACCATTTGTCCTTAATGCAGGCAATTAATCTTGCTACTTTATCCTGGGATTGTTACCTTTGGTCCCACAAGAATAAACACAATTTAGCAAAGGAGCTTTAATTATGCGTGAACTATCTACTGTAGAAATGAAGGATGTTGCTGGGGGATATGGAGAAGAATTAATAGTTGCAGGTATGATAGTTGCAACTGCCGGTATCATTGCTGCCGCTGTTAGCACACCCTATTACTACTATGACACCTATGTCTATGATCCCTTTTATAGTCCTTACTATGTAGCACCAGTGGTTGTATACGACGTATATGATCCCTATCCCTACTACTACGATGAAATCATTTATATTTATTAAGATTTAAAAATAACCTTTAAGGGGAACTAATATGAGCATTAGAGCCGCATTTGGCGTAAGCGCTGCGATCGGTTTTGGTTTATCTTTAGGATTTGGTGCTCCACTTGCTGCAGCATTGATTTATGGTGCTTTATCTGGAGCAATAGGCGCTGCAATTTTCTCAGCACCACCTGTGCATAGTCGAATTGCTGTTGTACGTGCTCCAGCTGTCTTCCACAGACCCTGGTTTGGTGGATGGTTTGGGCACGCTCATCGTCCTCATCCAACACCAAGAGTACATCATCGTGGACCAATTGGTGGCACACGCGTTCTTCCTCCAGGACCTGTCCCTCATACTCCTTCACAAGCAAGAACCGGTGGCTTCTTTAGCTCATGGGGTTTCGGCAGCAGTAGAACAGCAGGTCATACCAGCGTAGCACCTGTGGGTCATGGTACAAGAACAACCTTTGCCCCAAGTTTACCGACCCATACGCCTGTACGTCATACGAGAGTGATGAAGCGTTAAGATTGCTCAATAAATTCTTGCTTAGCATCTGCTAAGCAAGAATTACGATAACGTTTTACGTTATTTATCTTTAATCTTTACATTAGAAAGCAATAAATGGAAATAAACAAAACCTGCAAAAGGATCCCAGGGATGAATTATTTTGCTGACCAATTCATAATCTAGTTTCTTATTCATTTTCATCAATTTTTGAAGATTATTCTGTCCTCCGACATCATCACCGGGAAACACATGCAATCTTCTAAATCCTCTTAAAAGAACATACTCACAAGACCAACGCCCAATTCCTTTTATGTGTCGTAAAAAAGTGATGACCTGCTCATCTTTTTGTTTTGAAAGTTTCTTATATATATTGGATTCGTTTTCTTTTAAAAGGTTGGCAATATTTATTAACGTCATACTTTTGTTTAGACTAAAACCTAATTTTTGTAAATCATTAGGTTTACATTTTGAAATATCCATTGGAGTTGGAAAAGCAAAATGATTTTTCTTATTTATCGTTACCTTTTTCCCATAATGCTCGGTCAATCTATTTAATAATTCTATCCCAACATTTAAAGATAATTGCTGACAAGCAACTGCATTACAGAGCGATTCAAAAAGAGAAGGGAATTTCGGTGGTTTAAGCCCTTTCCATTCTTCAACCACCAATTTTAAGTGTTTGTCTTTTAAAGCAAGCGCATAAAAATTATCAGCATTAAAATTTAATCCTAATATCTCTTTCAGAACAATTTTTATATGCTTTTTTTCAACCTCTAGAATATCGCGATGCGTTGTGACAGTAATTGAAGAAGATTTTTTATTTTCCTGGCTAACACAAATTAGTATAGGCTTGTTAAAAACAATAAGTACTCGTTGATAATAAACCCCGTCCCATTGGTCTATGAGATTTGACTCTCTTCGTCTTAGAGCCCTTACGGTTAGATCTAACCTAAAAGGAGGAGTTACTTTGAGCATAAATAAATTATTCATGCAATTTACTTATTTTTGCTACACGTTCTTCAAAGTTATAGCAATTACCCTTGCGAGTTGGGCAAGGGTATATAATTGAGGAATTATCACCAAGCAACAATTTCACCGTTATAACGATAAAACCGTACTTCTCCTGCTGCTGGAGAATATTTTTCAATCACTTTACGCATTCCCGTTATACTTACTTCAGGCTCAATCATGGCATCGCTTCCTCCCATACGAGTTTTTACCCATCCAGGATGAAGCAATAGTACTTGGATCCCTTGGGAAGCTAAATCAACGCCTGCACTTTTCATTAGCATATTTAAAGCTGTTTTACTTGCTCGGTAGCTATAATAACCACCACTTGTATTATCTGAAATACTGCCCATACTGCTTGAAATACAGACCACCAGCTTACGCTGACTTTTCGCGATATTTTCTGATAATGTTTCTGTTAATTTTAAAGGTGCAACTGCATTTACTAAAAAAGTTTTATTTAATTCATCAACTGAAATATTACCAAAAGCAGCACCTTTTTCTAGCATTCCAGCATTATTGATTAAGATATCGATTGGTTTTGATACTTTTTCCTTTAATTTTAATCTATCAGACTCAGAAGAAACGTCTAAAGAATGTATCTCAATATTCAGATGTTTTTTCTGCAAATCTTGTAAATCTTTTGCTTCATTAGGATCTCGGCAACAAGCAATAATCGTAGCTCCCTCTTTTGCATATTGACGTACAAATTCTAACCCTAAACCACGGTTTGCGCCGGTAATCAAAATTGTTTTTGTCATACATCATCCCCACAATATACTAACTCTTTAATATAGGACATCCACTATACCAAAGAGAATTGATGAATATAAACGAAAAATCTAAATTTTATTTGCTATGTTTTTACGTATCTAGAAAAGATGGAGTAGAGATATGAAAAAATACAGCAAAATAGTTCCTGTGATAGCTTTGCTTGCCCTTACAGGCTGTGACAACATGAGTCATACTGAACAAAATGTATTGGGTGGGGCTGCAATCGGTGCAATCGGTGGCGCCGCAATTGGAGCAGCAACAGGAGGACGTGCTGGAACAGGTGCACTGATTGGAGCGGGTGTAGGGGCAGTCGGTGGTTATATTTACGATAGAGGTAAATACGGCTACTAAAACATTGTGGAGCGTACTCATATGAAACACTACACTAAAATCATTCCTATAATGACGGTACTATTTTTGGTAGGATGCGACAATATGTCACACACTCAACAAAATGTACTGGGAGGTGCTGCTATAGGTGCTATTGGCGGTACAGCAATTGGGGCAATTGCTGGCGATGCTGGGGCAGGCGCACTTATTGGTGCCGGTGTTGGCGCTGTCGGCGGGTATCTCTACGATAGAAGTAATTATTATTACGACTATTAATACGCGATAAGTTGGGGTCAAATTAAATTTTAGTAAATTTGACCCCATCATTACGTAGATTTGCTGCATGAAAACGTAAATGCTCTTCTATAAAGCTCGCTATAAAAAAATAGCTATGATCATACCCTTCATGTTGCCGAAGTGTTAATGGTACATTAGCTTCTTGGCAAGCTTGCAAAAGCAATTCTGGTTTAAGTTGCGTTTCAAGAAAAGGATCTTTCGAACCTTGATCTACCAAAATTGTCGCTCCTTTCCATCCTCGTTCAAGTATCAAAGCAGTTGCATCATATTCCTTCCATAAACTTGTATTATTTCCAAGATAACCAGCAAGCGCCTTTTCTCCCCAAGAACAACGCATCGAAGAACAAATGGGCGAAAACGCGGAAACAGATTTAAAATAATCTGGATTTTTAAGTGCAATTGTAAGCGCTCCATGCCCACCCATCGAATGCCCAAAGATCCCGACTCGTTGAAGATCAACAGGAAAATGCATCGCAATAAGCGCTGTCAATTCGTTAACAATATAGGAATACATACGATAGCCTCTGATCCAAGGTGCTTGGGTGGCATCAACATAAAAGCCAGCGCCTGTCCCAAAATCATAAGCATCATTCTCACCAGCAATTCCTAAATCTCGAGGACTTGTGTCAGGTGTTATTATTATTAACCCCAATTCTGCTGCAACTCTTTGAGCGCCCGCCTTGATCACAAAATTTTCTTCTGTACAGGTTAAGCCAGATAACCAATAAAGTGCCGGTAGCTTAGCAAATTTTGCTTGTGGTGGAATAAAAATTGCAAAACGCATGTTACAATTTGTTTCATTTGAATCATGGCTATAAAAAATTTGCATTCCACCATAACATTTATGCTCAGAGATAATAGTTAAGCGCATATTTCAACCTGGTTAAAAAGTAACTATAGAACGTATAGATTTGCCCGCATGCATTAAATCAAATGCATCGTTTATCTTTTCTAAAGGCATTCGATGAGTAATAAAATCATCTATAGAAATTTTGCCTTCCATGTACCAATCAACAATTTTAGGCACATCGGTACGCCCTCTGGCACCACCAAAAGCAGATCCTTTCCATACTCGACCCGTGACAAGCTGGAATGGTCTAGTCGAAATTTCCTGGCCACTGCCTGCTACGCCAATAATAGTAGAAACGCCCCACCCCTTATGGCATACCTCTAAAGCTTGGCGCATTAATTTTACATTTCCGACGCATTCAAAAGTATAATCTGCCCCACCTTTAGTTAAATTAACTAAATAAGGGACAAGCTCATCGTCAATCTCATTTGGGTTAACGAAATGCGTCATCCCTAATTTTTCAGCAAGGGCCTTTCGATTAGGGTTAATATCTACTCCCACTATCATATTGGCACCTACCATTCGTGCCGCCTGAATCACATTAAGGCCAATTCCGCCTAAACCGAATACGATTACATTAGCACCAAGCTCAACTTTAGCAGTATAAATCACAGCACCTATACCCGTTGTTACTGCACAACCTATCAGACAAACTTTTTCAAAAGACGCATCAGAACGAATTTTGGCAACAGCAATTTCAGGTAAAACGATATAATTGGAAAAAGTTGAAGTCCCCATGTAATGCAAAATCTTTTTACCTGCAATACTGAATCGGCTAGTCCCATCAGGCATTAATCCTTGGCCTTGTGTACTGCGAATTGATTGGCAAAGATTAGTTTTTTGCGATAAACAATATTCGCATTGCCGACATTCTGGCGTATACAAAGGGATCACATGATCGCCAGGTTTTACCGTAGATACACCAGGTCCTACCTCAACAATTACCCCCGCGCCCTCATGACCTAAAATGACGGGAAATAATCCTTCAGGATCGTTCCCAGATAATGTATAAGCATCTGTATGGCAAACGCCCGTTGCTTTAATTTCAACCAATACTTCTCCCGCTTTAGGTCCTTCTAAATCAACTGTTTCAATCGTTAATGGGGCCCCCGCTTGATAGGCTACAGCAGCTCTAACTTTCATGCTCTCTCCTTCGAAAATGAATATTAAGACTCAATAAACGTTTTTAAACGCGGGTTTTGAAAACGATACGTTATAAACTCCTCTAAAGCACGAGCCCCTAAGTTATCATAAAATTCCATTGCTGATTTATTCTCACTTTCTACCCACCATTCCATTCGATTGCACTGATGATGAATGGCGACAGAAGCTATATATTTGAATAAGGCTTTACCAATGCCATGTCCTCTTGCTGCAGGGATAACATAAAGCTCATCGATATACATTGCAAAACCTGAATGGTACAAACGATTGTTTTTAATCAACGTATGCATCGCAAATCCTAACAATTCCCTGTTTTTTCCAATCGCCACAATTGTATTCGTGTTTTGCGGCGACTCGTTTAACATTTGAAGCAAGGAATCAGGTGTGACACAAAATCTTTCTAAGAGTCCCTGCATTTGTGCTAATTCTTTTGCCATCTCATATATTTCTGGCACATCTTTTTCTGTTGCTGTTCTAATCACATAGTCTAACTTCATAAATCACCGATGGTAGCAAGATAACAAAAATGGTATAAGTTGCCTTTAAATGCAGAACATTATATATCTATTATTGTTCTAGATGCGAAACATCAAAACCAAGTTTTTATCAAAACACGAGATGTAGAATGATTAGCATTCTAGGTGCGAACATCATTAACCCAATCCATTATGCATAAAACATTATTAAGGTCATGACATTAATGACTAATCTATTATCTATTCAAAATAGTTTGCAACTACCTCATTCCGGAGAAAACAAAGCGCTAGACAAAGTCATTCGTGCTAGCTTAAAACGAAAAGGGCGCATCGGATTGACAGCCGTAGAACATGAAATCTTACCTTGGAATGCAGACTTGTTCTTTTTAGATGAAAGCAATCTATTTAAGCGTCTTGATACTCAAAAGCAGCATGCAATTTTGACAGAATGCAATGATTTCATCTTGAGTGAATCTTATTTTATTGAAAAAGCTGGATTGGCTTACTGTGCAAAAATGATTTTAGCAGGAGAAACAACAGAAATTCGACAAATGTATGGTTTAATTGCTAGCGATGAATCGGTGCATTTGCAATGGCTGAGCCCTTTTGTTAAAGAATTCTTAAGAATCACACCTCAAGGAAAGTTTATTTATTCAATTACAAAAATGATCGATGAGTGTGATGCCAATACACTGTATTATTTAGTTCAAACAATATTAGAAGGTTGGGGTATTTTCTATTACAAAACGCTTGCGACCACTTGCCAGCGTGAAGATTTGCAATCTGTTTTTTTAAATATTGTAAAAGACGAAGCTATTCATCATAAAACCGGTGTTGCCTTATTTGATCCGAGAAAATTAAATACTCATGCTGAAAGAAAAATTATTGACGGTATCAAAGCTTACATTGATGCGCTAAGAGTTGGCACGCAAGATATCGTATCATGCGTAGAAAAGCATACTGGAGAATTGTCTTTAACTGAACTTATCTCTCTTTTCGAAGATCTACAAACAGAAATCACGTCTACCATCAAATTAAATGTTTTAAAAGAAATTATGCATCAACCCGGGATGGAACACTTTATCAACAATTTAGAAGAAAAGCGTTATTTTTTTCCTTATTCTGCAAAAAGCTGTGCCGAAATTTATATTCAACAACGAAAATAATTTACTAAAAGGCTATTCATGAGCAAAACTATTTTTGAAAAAATAATTGATCGCGAATTACCCGCCAATATCATTTATGAGGATGAGCACTGTATTGCATTTCATGATAATAGTCCGCAAGCACCTATTCATGTATTACTAGTGACGAAAAAAGTTATTCCGAAACTTGCTGATGCAAGTCCAGAAGATGCCACTTTGCTGGGGTATTTAATGACGAAAGTCTCTGAGATTACTAAAACTTTAGGGATCCAAGATAATTTTAGATTAGTCATTAATAATGGTTCCCAAGCCTGCCAAACCGTATTTCATTTACATGTGCATATTATGGGAGGCAGGAATTTTCATTGGCCACCAGGATAATGCATGATGTAATCCATTTAGGTTTGCTACGCTGTTGCATATGCAACATCCGCCCTTTAATTGCTTAAAAAGGTTTATTAAACACAAATTTAGTTGTAAGATTAACTCCCTTACCACTCTGAGGAATTTAAAGCATGTTAAAAGGTCCAGAACAGGAAAAGGCTGTAACTACAACTATCAAAAAAAGGGTTGCCCCAAGTAAATCTAATCAAGAAAAAGCTGTAACTACAACTATCAAAAAAAAGGTTGTCCCAAATAAACCTAATCAAGAAAAAGCTGCAACTACAACCGTTAAAAAAAGGGTTGTTCCATGTAAATCTAATAAAGTAATTAACAAAACTTTATTAGATTTTCTTGGTAAATATGAAACGAAAAGAGAACACGAGCGTGTGACGTTGGTTCCAGATCCTGACGACAAAGGAAAATGGTTAGCCTATCATCCTAATAATCCCGCTGTTAAATTTAGCCCAACTGGCTATTATGCTTATACAACAAAACTTGACGAAACAAATCCTGAGCATCCTGAAGGAAAGAAAATTGTCGCTTGGCCAATCAGTGGGCACAATGATACGTTCCATATTGGCTTATCAAGCTTTAGTGAAAAGCTTGCATACGCCGGAGAAGTATTATTTAGTAGAAAGAAACCAGGAAATTTAGTTCATTTTGATAGCGCTTCTGGCACTTATAACCCAAAAGAGCAGCATAAGGAACAAGCTGGTTTCCCCGTTGAAAAGTATAGGAAACCAGATTTTCCTTTTTAAGATTTAATTAAAACTTAAATGTTGGCGCAACATATTTTTCCACAGGAAAACCTGCTTGCGCCTTTTGCTCTGCATCTGGTCTGTAAGTTCCTGATGCATTATCAAATTTTTCGCATTGAGCATTATCTGGCTTTGCCTTCTTTTTCTTATCTTTGCTGATATACCTGCTAAATGTTACTTCACCTGCATATTCTACTAATTGTGCGAAATCAGAAAGTGCAAAATGGCAGGTATCATTATGCGAAGTGCTGACAATAGGCCAAGCACGAGTTTCTCCATTTACTGTAATGAAAGCATAGCGTCCGTTAAGAATTGCCAGCTCGCCGTTTTCTTTTTTAGCTGAAAATTTATTTTTAGACTTATGTCTTTTAATAATTACTCTTGAATTTTTACGTCTTTCTAATTCAGCTTTGTATAAAATGCTCATTGAAGGATCGAATTTAGATTTAAAGGTTTTCTTTTCAGATGTTAATTGTTTTGGCATTTTCTTTTCCCCATAACATACGCTAAATAATTATTTGGCTATGTTACCAAGAAAATGTAATAAAACTAACTTATAGTTGATAAAAACGCATTTTTTCAGGACAAAAGGTTTTATTTTAGTGCATCTACACCTTAAATAAAAGAAAGTAAAACCAATCTATTGATTGGGGATAGATTTAAACCTTACTTAGACTTCTCATACGTCCCCATTAGTGCTGCTTCAGCAAGAATGTGCCCCTCCATTGCCTGGCGCAATTCTTGTGTTGTAGGTTTATCTAAATCAGGCAATAAGACATCTAATGCATAAAGACGGTGAAAATAACGGTGACGCCCTATAGGCGGACAAGGCCCACCATAATTCTGATTTTTCCAGCTGGTTAAACCCCTTAAGGTTCCTTCAGGTAAATCTTTTAGCCTCACATTCTCATCAAGATCGCCACTTTTAGGATCTATATTATAGAGCACCCAATGATCCCATATCATTTTGGGTGCTTTAGGATCAGGCGCATCAGGATCATCCACAATCAAAACTAAACTCTTTGCATTTTTGGGGACATCACTCCAACTTAAAGGGGGAGAAATATTTTGTCCTTCACAGGTATATTTTGCAGGAATTTCTTTCGCTTCATCAAAAGCACGAGATTGGATTTTCATTTTTTGCTCCTCCATAGCACTATACACTTTCCATTTTGCTTTTAGGCGAGGCGGCAAGCGAGGAGCAACAGGAGTGCATATAAAATACATGACTGTAGCGAGGAGAGCTGCCAACAAAGCCTAAAAGCAAAATGGGAAGAGTATCCTAACCTTTGATGCAAATCACTTGCCTCAACTCATAAAGCACATCAACTAAATCATTTTGATTTGCCATTACTTGTTCAATATTTTTATAAGCAAAAGGGATTTCGTCAAGAACATGCTTATCTTTACGACACTCTACCCCCTTAGTTTGCTCATGAAGATCTTTAATACTATATTTTTTCTTTGCAGCCATTCGACTCAATTGTCTGCCAGCCCCATGAGCACAAGAATGAAAAGAAGTAGGAGATCCCTTTCCTTTTACGATATAAGAATGCGCTCCCATACTACCGGGAACAATTCCTAGTTCCCCTTCTCTGGCACGAATAGCACCTTTTCTCGTCACATAGACTTTTTCTCCGTAATGTTCTTCCTTGGTAACATAATTATGATGACAATTAATGGCTTCATCGATAATGGAAAAAGGCGGTAATTGCGTTTGTAATGCATTAATGATAATTGACATCATTTCCCGGCGATTTGCAAATGCATATTCTTGTGCCCAAGAAACCGCTTCTAAGTAATCTTTAAAATGCTTTGTGCCTTCGTTAAGATATGCAAGATCTCTATCAGGCAAATCTTTAATATGTGTGCACATATCTTTTTTAGCTAATTCTATAAAATAAGATCCGATGGCATTACCAATACCGCGGCTTCCTGAATGAAGCATTATCCACACATCGTTATGTTGATCTAAACATATTTCAATAAAATGATTACCTCCACCCAAGGTTCCCATTTGATTCATCCATTTTTTATCCAAACTTTTAGCATATTTCAATATTTTGGGGTGAGAAATAAAAATTTGATTTAGGCGTTTTTTAAAAGGTTCACATGCGTCATATCGTACCGTTGAATCACTATGAGCATTAAAACCAACAGGTACTTGTTCTTCAATATTTAACCTTAGAAATTTTAAATTATCAGGAAGCTGATGCGCTTTTAAAGAAAGCTTCACCGCATTCATGCCACACCCTATATCAACCCCTACAGCGGCAGGGATAATGGCATGCTTAGTTGGGATCACAGCCCCTACCGTTGCACCAATTCCACAATGAACGTCAGGCATGGCTGCAATATGAGAATGTATAATAGGAAGCATAGAGATATTGACTAATTGTTGGTATGCCGACATATCAATATCATCAGTGTAAATTTTAACGGGCACCTTGCCTTTGGTAATGATCTTTTTAACTGGCATAGACCACATCTAACCTTTTGAAAATCTTCCTAAGATACTACAAATAATATCAAATCTTAAAGAAAAGGGTAAGCTTAATAAAAATACTCCTTTAAAAATCAACGCATTAAAACAAAAAAAGATAAATGACGAATTTGTGTAAGCCACTTTTATAAAAAAGTTCAACTTTTTTTTTATTTTGTCGATTATTTGACACAGGTAGGACACAATAATTGGTGAAAAAATCATGTTTAGAAAATTAACCGTTATGGCACTAATGACAGCAGGTATGCTTTTTGTTTCTGGACAATCTGTTGCGCAACCGAAAATTAAAGGCATTTATATTAACCAGGGTACGTTAGAGAATTCAAAACAACTTGACTATTTAATTGAACAGTCTAAAGCAGTTGGGATCAACACTTTTGTTGTCGATCTTGAAAAAGCAACCAAAAATTATCAAAAAAATATTGATAAGATAAAAAACAACGGTTTAAGATATGTAGCCCGTATCGTTGTATTTCCTGATGGCGGCAAAGCAAACCAAATTAAAAGCAACGACTACTGGGAAAAAAGATATAAATTAGTTGAAGCGGCAATGGGGTATGGTGCTGAAGAAATCCAGTTAGATTATATCCGCTACTCTTCTAAGCAAACTCCTTCTCCACAAAATGCGAAAGATGTTAAGCAAGTCATTAAATTTTTCAAAGAAAAAGTAGCAGCGAAAGGCATTCCTTTACAAATTGATATCTTTGGTGAAGTAAGCTTTAAAGAGTCACCACGGATAGGTCAAAATATTCAGCTTTTTGCTGATACCATAGACGTCGTATGCCCTATGGTATACCCTTCTCACTACCATCCTTATCAAAAACACTCTGCAGAACCTTATGAAACAGTATATAAGTCTTTAACATCTTTAAAAGGGCAATTTAATAATGAAAAAATGCCGTTTAAATTAAACCCTTATATTGAAGCTTCAAACTATCATTACAAATGGTCTGCTTCTAAAAAGACCTCTTACATCCTATCTCAAATTAAGGCTGTAGAAGATGCTAATGCCGACGGATGGTTTGTATGGAGTCCACAAAATTATTATGATAATTTATTTAATGCTTTAAAATCTCGCGGCAATGGCAAAACAGTTGCGAGTGATACACAAAAATCAGACAAAACAGAAATCAGCGAATCAAAAGATTCAACTAAGCCTGTGCAAAATGAATCACGCAACACTCGTAAAGGTTACGGTTATGGCTATGGAAAACAAGTACGTAATTCTTCTAAACGTGTAGCTAAAACGCTTGCCAGCGCCAATAATAATTAATTTTAAAATGCCAACAGCGCTTCTGGAACAACCAGAAGCGCTTTTTTTTTTAATTTTTGCATAACCTAAGATTAAAACAAATACAGGCAGCTATAATTGAGATTGTCATCATAACCCCCAAAGATGAGGCCGTCTCTACTTTCATCACACTAACCATCACACTCCAAAACGTTCCAATGAACATCATACACATGTAAAACATAGCCGAGGTGATCCCTTTAGCTTGCTCTGAGCATTGAAAGCAAAGTCGATTCAATGGTGCAGTTATCAAACCTGCGCCCGTTACCAAAATACTTGTAGCACCAATGAGTCCTGACAATGTATTTGGTAACCAATATCCACACCCCATCAATACAATACTTCCAATAAAACACCCTGTTAAACCATATTGAATGAGCTTTTTAGCTGCATATCTTGAGATCAGTTTTTGACCTATTTGAGCGCCAATAATATACCCTGCAAAAATCGGGCATTGACTTAAACCAAATGCGACACTTGAAAGCTGATATTCATTGATAAGCACACTAGGAGAACCCGTGATCCAAGCAATAAGCGCTGCATAGATAAATCCCAACATTATACTTTGCTTCATAAATAGCTTATTTTTCAAAAGCATTGTATAGCCGTTCAGAATTTCTTTTATTTTAAACGCGTAAAGATCTTTGGCTTGAGTGGAAGGCATACAAAACCATAATCCCATTAAGGCAAAAGCACTAAAAACCGCAATAATGAGAAAAAGTGAGCGCCAATCAACCCATTGTAATAAATATCCTCCTATTAAAGGCCCCATCATTGGTGCTAGAATTGAAATGCTGGTTATCCATGCAAGGATCTTTATTGCATCTTGATCAGAATAGGATTCATGGATACTGGCATATCCAGCCACCATTAAGCTAGCAACCCCTATCCCCTGGCCAAAACGTCCAGCTAGCATCACCACAAAGTTAGGCGCAAATGCGCTCAGCGCTAAAGAAATTAAAAAAAGACCACCACCAAAAAATAAGATTTCTCTTCGTCCAAAACGATCAGACAAAGGTCCGAGTAGCCATTGCAAACAGGCATTCCCGGCCAACCAAAAGGCAATCGTTAACCCAATATTTGCGATATCCGTTTGAAATTCATCTGCAATTTGTGACATGGCAGGTAAATAAAGATCATTTGATAAATTGCCCGCCATTTCGTACAAAAGAAAGAAAAAAGGAAAAAAATAAGTATTTTTCTTAAAATTCATGATGTTACCGTTTATAGCAAAGTTGATAAGCTAGAAGATTCGATAGATGTGAGCATGCACTCTCTTTTTTAAGAGAGGCACTCAAAGGAAGGTTAAAGTAGCTAAACGGCTAAAATCACAAATAATCCCAAAATAAATTTAAGAAACTTTCAAAATGGTAGCAGTGTTTTAAGAAATTTTCAACAGAGTGCGACTATACCTGTGAAGGCTAGTAAGCCTATCCGGATAGGGATTGCGCAATGACAGTTTTAAAGTACAAAAGCCTATCATTGCGAATGTTGCGAAGCAATCCTTTTTCTTAACGTATCTTTAATCTTCGCGTTTAGTGGGTAAATTCAATAGTTTTACAATTTCATTATAATCTAAGGTTTCTTTTTCTAGCAGTGTTTTTGCCAATAGATGTAGCTTATCCATATTCTTCTCAAGAAGTGCTTTAGCGTTATCATAGTTTCGCTTTATGATTTCTTCAGCTTTTTTAGACACCACTTCTGGACTTTGTGGAAACACCTCATCAATGATAAAGGATTGATCATTGCCCATGGCATATTTTGTTACCATGTCTTTTGCAATATTATTAGCAGTAACTAAGTCGCTCGCAGCTCCCGTGGTAACATTGTCTTTGCCAAAAATAAGCTCTTCTGCAATATAACCACCCAATGATGTTGCTATTATCGCTTCTAATTGTTTTTTATTTAAAGAATGAACATCACTTTCAAACCTAAAATGTGTCACCCCAAGGCTCATATCTCGCATACCAATGGTCATTTTATGAAAGGCTCGTGGTTGATCAGGATAAAGTAATCCAACCAAGGCATGCCCGGCCTCGTGGTATGCGGTTAATTTTCTTTCTTTTTCTGTATAGCTGCCGCTTCCTTGATTAACACCTAACGAAATCTTGTCATTAGCTTTCTCAAATGAAGCCATATCGACAGTTTCTTTATTTTCCCTTGTAGCTTCAATTGCCGCTTCATTTACTAAATTTTCTAAATCAGCTCCTGAAAATCCAGAGGTTATTTGCGCAAGAAGCGTCAGATCGACATCTTTTGCGTAATGGATATCCTTTAAATGCACTTTCAATATCGCTTCTCTTTCCTGCAAGTCAGGTAGTCTAAAATATACTTTACGATCAAATCGCCCAGGTCGTAATACAGCAGGATCAATAATATCTAATCGATTGGTTGCCCCAATAAAGATGATTCCCTCATTAACATTTTTTTGAATGTTATCCATCTCATTTAAGAATTGGTTAATAGTTTGATCGCGCCCCGACATATCACTCGAAGCCCCACGTTTGGGCGCAAGTGCATCTATTTCATCAATGAACACAATGCACGGTTTATATTTCCTTGCTAATTTAAACAATTCCCTTACTCTGGCAGCTCCCACCCCAACATATTGTTCATCAAATGCAGAACCTGAAATAGCCAGAAAAGTGGCATTAGCTTCACCCGCAATGGTTCTTGCCATCATGGTTTTTCCTGTACCAGGAGGGCCATAAATCAGGATCCCACTTGGTGGCTTAGCACCTAATCGAGTAAATTTCTTTGGGTCTTTTAGAAATTCTACAACTTCTGTTACTTCACGTTTAACCTCATTCATACCTGCAATATCAGCAAAACGAGATTTGATCTCACTGGGGCTAAGCATTTTAATTGAGAAAGTAGGACTTAAGTCCTTCTCATAGCTAGCCACTTTTTTAAAGGCTAATTGGAAAGACTCCATATCTACAGCTTTCTTATTGTTTCTTCCTGCAAAGATTGCTGCTTCATTCACTAAATTCGCTAAATCGGCGCCTGAATAACCAGCACTAGATTCTACTAATTGTTCAATCTTAATATCAGATCCAACTTGGATTTTTTTAAGTAATTTCTGTAAGATTTCCTTGCGATCCTCGTCTGTTGGTAATCTAATGTGTAACTGCCAATCAAAACGTCCTGGCCTCAGCAATGCTTCATCTAAGGATTCAATTCGGTTCGTAGCAGCCAAAATAAAAATGTCTGCATTTTTTTCTTTATCAATGTTTTCCATCTCAGAAAGTAACTGATTAACAGTTTGAATATGGCTCATTGATAACTCATCTTTACCACGAGATGGCGCCAAAGCATCAATTTCATCGATAAAAATAATGGCAGGCTTATGACGTCTGGCAATATTAAACAGTTCTCGCACACGTGCAGCCCCCTTCCCTACATATGCTTCTTCAAAGGCGGAACCTGAGACAGATATAAACGTAGCATTGGCTTCCCCCGCAATAGCTCTTGCTAATAGAGTTTTACCTGTACCGGGGGGGCCAGAAAGAATGATGCCTTTAGGGGGTTTTGCGCCTAACTTTTTAAATTTTCCCGGATCTTTAATAAATTCTAAAAACTGCTTCACATCAGCCTTAGCTTCATGCATACCGGCAATATCGCTTAGTTTTGTTTTTATTTTTGCAGCGGGAATGATATCAACTGCAAATGAGGATGTGCCTGTTTGATCTTGATCGGCCTGATCTGATTGCGCAGCTTGATTCTCAACATCATAACCAAATAGGTGAATTAACTCTTTGGCATCTTTATTACCTTGCTGTGCTGAGAGTAATAACCAATTTAAAGCCTGCATATTATCTTTAGGTAAACCTTGACCTAAATAAAATGCCTTCCCAATTTGTAATTGTTCTTCAGCATCTAAAAATGCTTTGTTTTTTATAGATTTAGCAAATCCGGTGTCAATCAGATATTTTGCAGCAACGAATGCAAAACAAACCACCAATATCATAATAATTTCATGATATTTAGCTTTGTGGTCTTGTTGGGGGACCGTTTCTTTAACAAAATATTTCTTACACCACAATACAAAACATGCAAGGAGCAAAGCACTCAATACTGTTGTAAAAAACATGATTATCCCCAAGCTCTAATGACATTTTTTTAAGACATATCATTTAAGAATAGTATATTCTTGCCTTTAAATTTCAGGGGGCTCTAGAAAATGCTTCGACGAAGTTTTAGTGATTAGAAATTTCTACTAGTTCTTAATGGAGACTGGATCAATCCCCCACTTTAATATCCATCTATCTTCCTTTTTTTCTAAGCAGATGACCGTCGCTGTCGTAAATCCAACGGTTGATTTGTTTATATTACCAGTCAATAAGTAATTACTTAATAGTTCCATATTCGGCAAATGCCCTACTAGCAATGAATTTTCCTTTATTTCTTCTACATCCACAATCAAGCTATAAACATCATCATCGACATTGAGCGAAGGAAGTACTGTCAGTTTTTGTAGGCAGTCCAATTTTTCAGCGACTATTTGTGCTGTATGTCTAGCACGCAGTATTTCACTATGAAAAATTTTGTGACAAGAGATATGAATGCTTTTTAAATGCATAGCCATTTTAGCTACTTCTGCTTTGCCCCGTTCATTCAAATCACGCGCCGGATCTTCTACTTTTGAATATGCCTCACCATGGCGCATAAGGTACAAATACATATAATATGCTCTCCTTGTGTTAGAGATCCCCTATTGTAAATACTTTTCAACTTTACTACTAGGTTAAGAAACTGGATAATACAAGCTAATATGATATTTCATTATGAAGCTGGCCACCTCTTTAAGTGAAAAAAATTGTCATGTTCCGATCTAAGATCATGGCTTTTATTGATTCATGATAATGGTATAAAAATGACTAAAGGATTTATCAAACCAATCTTCGAAGCAAATGATTCCACCGACTTCAGATCGTTAACTCACACGCTTTCAAATACTCCTGGGTATAATTTGAATAATGGTCCCAACATGCTAAAGGCCACCAATGACGCAGAGGCCCTGAAGTCTTTTTTAATTGGTTATCAATCATCGAAACTGACCTACCAAACCTATCTAAAAGAATTGGAGCGATTAGTGTTATGGTGCACTCACGTGCAAGAAGTCACTATCTCAGATTTAAGTTATGATGATATTTTAGACTACAAAGCATTCTTGGAAAATCCAACGCCCAAAGCACTCTGGTGTGGTAATAAGCGGGCCAAATGTCAAAAAGATGGATCATTTAACCCAGATTGGCGTCCTTTTGCAGATGGATTATCTGCTGTTTCGATTAAAAAAACGATGAGCGTATTAGATAGCTTTTTTAATTATTTAGTGCAAACTCAATATTTGAAAGGTAATCCACTTTCTGTAAATAAAAGAAGAAAAAAACGTGTTACCTCTAATGGTATGGAAAGATGGTTAGAAAAACCTGAAATTAATATGGTGCTAGAAAGTTTGCAGGATGAAAAGCAAAATCCAGCCTATGATCCCTTTCAACTTATTCGCGCTAAGTACATTATTTTAACCTTGTTCTACACAGGCTTGCGCTTAGGCGAATTAACCAATCATACCATGGGCGATTTCACTCTACTGGAGGGAGAATGGTATCTAAAAATTGTTGGTAAAGGAGAAAAACCACGAAAAATTGTCGTCGTTGATGAATATTTAGATACCTTGATGGAGTTTAGAAGAGCATTAGAGTTTCCATCGGCCCTGCCTGCGTTTGAAGAAGCAACCCCGTTAATTCCAGCGCAAGATAAAATAACGCCCATTCAACGACGACGCATTGATCAAATTTTAAAATGGTCATTTGAGCTTGGCGCTAAAAAATACGAACAGCTTGCAGCCATTCAGCCGGAAGAAAGTTATAAATTGTTGCACAGGGCATCAAAATTGCGTAAAGCTTCTGCGCATTGGCTACGCCATTCCTATGGTACCTATCTCGTTAAGTCTGGTTGCCCCATTGAAAAAGTGAAAGCATTAATGGGACATTCAGATATTTCTACAACAATGATATATGTCCATATCGCCACGAATGATCTACATGATTCAGCTCAAGGGCTTACTTTAAGAGAAGAGATATAATGCCTAGCACTCCTGTTATTTATTGGTTAAGACAAGATTTTCGTCTCAATGACAATCCAGCTCTATTTCATGCTGCGAAGGAAGGACAACCTGTTATTTTTCTATATATATTTGATGACTCATCATATGATTGGCAATTGGGTGAAGCTAGCCGTTGGTGGCTACATGAAGGACTTACCGCATTTGATAATGCCATTTTTGCACGTTTTGGTGCTCGTTTAGTTTTAAAAAAAGGTGAGCCTCTTGCTATCCTTCAGACGCTCATAAAAGAAACCAATGCAGGGGCACTTTATTGGAATCGTTGCTATGAGCCTTATTATATAAAACGGGATCATCAAATTAAATTATTACTGAAAGAACAAAATATTAAAGTTCATAGCTTTAATGGTGCTTTGCTTAAGGAGCCCTGGGAAGTATTAAACCAGTCAAAACAGCCGTTCAAAGTATTTACCCCGTTTTGGCGAGCGCTGCAAAATCAAATTATTCGAGACATTTACCCCTTACCTAAAAGCATTTTGCCAGGTCCTAAGGTAGATAGCCTCCCCCTTGAAAAGTTATATTTGCTTCCTTCCCTGCCTTGGTATGCTTCATTGGCAAACCAATGGCAACCTGGAGAAAAAACAGCTCAAGATAAATTAAAACATTTTTTAAAATATAATATCTCTGATTATAAAACTGCAAGAGATTATCCAGCACAAGCACATACATCGAAGCTTTCACCTCATTTGCATTTTGGTGAGATTAGTCCAGTTCAAATATGGCATGCCGCCAAAAGCATTCAATCTAAAACGGCCTCGCACGATAGCGATATCACTCACTTTTTATCAGAACTTGCTTGGCGTGAATTTTCAACCCACCAGCTTTATCATTTTCCAGAACTACCAAACACCGCGTTTAAGACAGCATTTAACAAATTCCCATGGAAAAAGAATACTGCACATGTAAAAGCTTGGCAAAAAGGATTAACTGGGTATCCTATCGTCGATGCTGGCATGCGTGAATTGTGGCACACGGGCTGGATGCATAACCGCGTTCGCATGATTGTTGCCTCCTTTCTTATCAAACATCTCATGCAGCCTTGGCAAGAGGGCGAAAGATGGTTTTGGGATACATTAGTGGATGCTGATTTAGCTAATAATGCCGCCTCTTGGCAATGGGTGGCAGGCAGTGGCGCAGATGCAGCCCCCTATTTTCGAATCTTTAATCCCGTGATCCAGGGGCAAAAATTTGATCCAGATGGAACCTACGTGAAAAAATGGGTGCCAGAATTGCAAGGCCTGACTCCTAAAGACATTCATGCCCCGTGGACAGCTTCTGATGCAGCCTTAAAACAGGCCAATATCGTGTTGGGAAAAACCTACCCTTCTCCTTTGGTTGAACACGCGATAGCGCGCGAGCGTGCTTTAGCTGCTTATCAAAAAATTAGAAAGTAACCATCAAATATGATGGTGTACTTTTTCTGTTCCAGTGATACGCTTTTCTAATGCACGTGTCAGTACGTAGAAAACGGGCGTCAAAAAGAGGCCAAAGAAGGTTACACCTAACATACCTGAGAAAACAGCTATTCCCATTGCATGGCGCATTTCAGCCCCTGCCCCAGAAGATAAGACTAATGGCACAACCCCCATAATAAAAGCCATGGAAGTCATTAAAATCGGTCGTAAACGAAGGCCAGCGGCTTCAATAGCAGCAGTAATGGTACTGCGTCCTTGTATTTCTAATTCTCTGGCGAATTCAACAATAAGAATAGCATTTTTACAAGCAAGGCCTATCAAAACAAAGAATCCTATTTGTGTGAATAAATTGTTATCGCCTCCAGTTAGCCATACTCCGGTAATGGCTGACAAAAGGCACATAGGAACAATCAAAATAATAGCAAGTGGCAAGAAGACACTTTCATATTGAGCTGCCAACACCAGAAAAACTAACAACACACAAAGTGGGAAAACAAGTAAAGCGGTATTACCAGACAGGATTTGTTGATAAGTCAACTCAGTCCATTCAAACCCATACCCTTTGGGCAAAGTGTCGTTCAATATCTTAGTGATAGCTAATTGCGCTTGACCTGTGGAATATCCTGGAGCAGGCCCTCCATTTATATCTGCTGAACGAAAAGCGTTATAGCGCATGGCATTATCAGGACCTGAAGTTTCTGATATCTGCATAATTGATCCCAACGGCACCATTTTCCCTTCAAAATTTTTGGTTTGTAGTTTTAAAATATCATCTGGTTTGGAACGGAATTGCTTATCTGCTTGTGCAATAACCTCATAAGTACGACCGAATTTATTAAAATCATTAATATAAAGAGATCCTAAATAAATTTGCATCGTATCAAAGACATCTTGTACATCAAGTCCTAATTGCATTGCTTTAGTGCGATCTAATTTTGCATAAAGTTGTGGCGTGCTAACATTATAGCTAGAGAAAACTCGTGAAAGTGTTGGTTCTTCTCTCGCTTTAGAGAGGACAGCTTTCATAACTTGATCCAGAGCCGCATAGCCTTGATCCGTTTTATCTTCAACTTGCAACTTAAACCCACCAATAGTACCTAATCCTTGTACGGGAGGTGGAGGAAAAATAGCAATAAAGGCATCTTTTATCCCGGCATATTTTTGTTGTAACTTTTGTGAAATAGCAAAACCAGATAAATCTTTGGATTTGCGCTCCTCAAAGGGTTTTAAGGTCACAAATACAATACCTGCTGAAGGGCTATTAATAAATCCATTAATCGACAATCCTGGAAAAGCGACCGCACTTTCAACGCCTGGTTCCTTAAGAGCAATATCTGACATCTCCCGAATAACATTCTCCGCACGCTCTAGAGTGGAACCGTCTGGCAATTGGGCAAAACTAACCAAATATTGCTTATCTTGTACCGGTACAAATCCTGGCGGTACATGATTAAATCCTACGTAGGTAAAAGCAAGTAACCCAGCATAAGCAATTAATGCTAAAGATTTGTGGCCTAAGATCCCGGTCACTCCTTGTCCGTAGCGTTGTGAATTTTTGCGGAAAAACCGGTTAAAAGCTGCAAAAAACCGCCCAAATAAAAAATCCATTCCTCGTGTCAGTTTATCTTTGGGGGCATCATGTGCTTTAAGCAATGTTGCAGAAAGTGCTGGTGATAAAGTAAGCGAATTAAAAGCAGAAATGACTGTTGAAAAAGCAATTGTCAAAGCAAATTGCCGATAAAATTGTCCAGTCAGACCACTGATGAAAGCAATCGGTATAAAGACCGCACACAAAACTAAAGCAATAGCGATGATCGGCCCCGTTACTTCCGTCATTGCTTTTAAGGTAGCCTCACGAGGGGTTAATCCATTTTCAATATTACGTTCTACATTTTCGACAACAACGATAGCATCATCAACAACAATCCCAATTGCTAGTACTAATCCAAATAAAGATAATGCATTAATTGAAAAACCAAAGAGATGCATCACAGCAAAGGTACCAATAATAGAGATAGGAACTGCTAGCAAAGGAATAATCGATGCTCTCCATGTTTGCAAAAAGAGAATAACAACTAATACCACAAGCGCAACAGCTTCAAGCAAGGTGTGCACCACAGCCTCAATAGAGCCACGCACGAAAATGGTCGGATCATATACAATGCTATAGTCAACGCCTTCGGGGAAATATTGCTTCAACTGCTCCATGGTTTTACGTACATTATTTGAAATATCAATAGCATTAGAACCAGGTGCCTGAAATACAGGAATTGCAACGGCCGGTTTATTATCAAGTAAAGATCGCAGCCCATATTCCGCAGCGTCAATTTCAATGCGAGCAACATCTTTGAGGTAGGTTACAACACCGTTATTGCGTTTGATAATGATGTCACCAAACTCTTCGGCATCGGTGAGTCGTCCTTGAGCATTTACAGGTAATTGTAATTCAACCCCTTCATTATAGGGTGGCCCGCCAATAACACCTGCGGCAACTTGTACATTTTGACGACGAATAGCATCAATGACTTCATTAGCCGTCATCCCACGTTCAGCAATTTTATCGGGGTTCAGCCAAATGCGCATAGCGTAATCACCAGAACCGAAAAGTTGTACATTGCCAATTCCAGGGATTTTTGCTAATTGGTCTTTCACATTCAATAACGCATAATTACGCAGATATAGCATGTTATATCGTTCATTAGGAGATTTGAGATGCACAACCATCGTTAAATCAGGAGAGCTCTTCACTGTTGTCACACCAAGTTGTCTAGTAACTTCTGGTAATCGAGGCAAGGCTTGGTTAACTCGGTTTTGTACTAATTGTGTAGCTAAATCAGGATCGGTACCCAGTTTAAATGAAACTGTCAATGTTAGCGTACCATCGCTGGCCGCTTGCGAGAACATATAAAGCATATTCTCAACACCATTGATTTGCTCTTCAAGAGGCGTAGCAACTGTCTCGGCAATCACTTTAGGATTAGCCCCAGGATATTGTGCCTTTACCACTACCGAAGGAGGAACAACTTCTGGATATTCAGAAATTGGGAGCTGAAACATTGAAATCAGCCCTGCTAAAAAAATAATAATTGAAATGACAGCAGCAAAAATGGGCCGATCAATAAAGAACTTTGACAAATTCATGGTATATCCTTGAATTTACCGTTGAGGGTTTGCATTAGGTTGCTTTACTTTTTCTGGATGTGCTGAAACTTCTTTGGCTTGTACAATGGCATCTGGTTTAACGTGTTGGATCCCATCAATAATCACACGTTCACCTGCTTGCAATCCTGAAATCACAATTCTTTGCCCAATTAATGCCTGTTTACCAAGGCTAACTTCACGATAAGAAACTTTATTGTCATTTCCAACAACATAAACGTATTTTTTATTCTGATCATTACCAATGGCACGTTCTGGCACCAATAGTACGCTTTCTTTGTTACCGCTGGCTAATTTGACGGAAACGAACATTCCAGGTACCAATCTACCATCTTCATTAGTAAATTTAGCACGAGCACGAATAGTACCAGAGGTAGTGTCAATACGATTATCAAAACTGTAAATTGTGCCTTTATAAGGATGTGCTTCATCTCCTTCTATGGTCAGCTCCACCGGAATAGATTGCTCATCATGCGATGTTGCTGCATATGAGCGAATACTTTTCATATAAGTTTGCTCATCCACCTCAAAATCTGCATAAATACCATCATTGGAAACAATCGAAGTCAGTACTGGAGCATTCACACCTGTTTGAACTAGATTACCTAGCGTAATTTCTGCACGGCTAACACGGCCTGAAATGGGGGCTTTAACATAAGCATGATCAAGATTAATTTTGGCTTGTTTAAGCTCAGCTTCAGCAGCTTTAATATCTGCCTGGGCAATGCGATCCTCATTAGCACGTTGATCGTAAAGCGTCTCAGCAATAGCTTGTGATTTAATCAAATTGCTAAGCACGATTGAGTTCTTTTTTAGCAAACACGGCTTTTGTCGTCGCAGAAGCTACATTTGCTTCAGCTTTTGCTACAGCTGCTTCATAAGGTTCGGGATCGATAACCATCAGCACATCCCCTGCTTTGACGGTTTGTCCATCTCTGAAACGAATATCAACAATGCGCCCGCTAACCTCAGGTCTGATTTCAGCATAATCAACTGCATGCATTCTACCTGAAAAAGAAGACCAAACTCTCACATCTTGTCGATTAATCGTTTGTACATCAACAAGAATAGCTGGCATCGCAACAACCACCGGAGTTTGCTTACTTGAGCCTGGGAGCTTGTAGGTTGCAATACCTGTTCCAGAGATAGCAACAGCCGCAACAGCACTAAACACGACGGCTCTGTTTTTAATAAATTTTATAAACTCTGTCATAGCGGCTCTCCTAACACTGACTGATAAGATTGCTTGTACGTTATTTGACAGTCAGATTAGATTCACTTTCAATATCCAAACGAAGTCCATCGTATTATTTTTCCCTAATCCCCAGCGTTCGCAGCAATCCCGGCTTTAGGTTGCTGAGTAATGCAAGATCATTGTGGATCCTGGCAGCTGTAAATTGTCCAACGAAATAGCTAGAAATTTCTTGTGCTTTTTCTTTTACATCAGTTTCTTGAGAAAGCACACCTTCAGCAATTAAATCTCGAATAGTGTTCTCATAATAAAGTTCAAAATAGGTGCCAATTTCATTAAGCTTTTTGCGGATATCATCTTCTTGTCCTGCCATCTCACATCCTAAAGAGGCATAAGGGCAGCCACACACCTTTCCATACTTCGCTTTCGTTTGTGCTTGAGATTCATATAGATAATCTGCCAATTGCTCAAAACGCTTAAGAGGAGCGATTTGTGGGGAAAAAATTTCGTCATAGACAGCTTTTTTACTTTGGTAATACATATCTATGGTTGAAATGACTAAATCAACTTTAGAGGGGAAAAAGTGGTAAAAACTTCCTTTTTTCACGCCAGCGGTTTTACAAATATCATCAACGCTAACCGACCCGTAGCTATTTTTCCATATAAGCTCCGAAGCAGTTTCGATTAAGAGTTGTTTTGTATTACCACCAATTTTTCTCATATAGCTAACCCAATAGAATATAATGTCAGTATAGAAAATTTGACTGACCAGTCAACTATTTTTTGAGTGTATATTCGCAACAAGATTATAAGATCATCGCTCATAAAGGCCGTGACTAGGAAGAAAAAGCGAGCGAAGAAATGGATGGTAGGGGGGTGAAAAAAAGCCCGCTATTCTCTCGAGTAGCGGGCTCGTTCAAAACAAATTTAAGATTAACTTTTACTTAACAGAAAATCTTTGATTTGTAATGTCGTTTTGAACTTTTGCTTCAGCTTTAGCACGTTCTTTAGCGTCTTTGATAGCAACAACTTCAGCTAATTTACGGTGCTCAAATTGAAGAACACAAAGTTTGTCGTGTTTTGGCTGTCTTTTAGCTTCAGAACCATCTTTATTAAATCTGTGTTCAGGAGTTGATTTCACCAAATCAGCAAAACGGTTCAACAAACCTTTATCGTTTCTGTTCTTAGGATCAAGTTGCTTTTCAAGATCAGCAACAGCAGTTTTTTCTGCTTTTACAGCATCTTCGTAAGCTTCTTTAGGCGTACGTTGTGATTTTGCATAAGCAGCTTTAACGTAGCTGATCGCTTTAGAAACACCATAATAAAGACCAGCAGCAACGCCTAATGCTAATACACCAGCGCCCAAAGAAAGACCGATAGAAGTAGCAAGAACTGAAGGCAATGCCAAACCTACTTTTGCAGCAGCAGCAGCAGCGTAAGGAGTAGCAACAGTCACACCACCTGCGTAGTAGAAACCTGCAGCAGCAACACCTACAGTAGCGGTTGCAGCAACAGTTTTAACTGGGAAGTGCTTTTTAACAGTTTCAAAGGTGCTTTTTGCAGTATCTTGAGCTTTTTTAGCTGCGTTTTGTGCAGCATCTTTAGCTTTGTTAGCCGCAGTTTTAGCACGATCTTTCAAAGAAACAGTTTCAGTTAAATCGATTTCTTTTGCGAATTTTTTAGCATCAACGTGCTTCAAAGAAGCGCTAACGGGTGTAAATGCAGCAAAAGGAACAAAAACGGAATCAAGTTTCTTCTTTTTGTTCAAGCTGTACTTTGTAGCTTCAAGTTTAGATTCATCTTTAACTTCGATGGTATAAACAGGATATTCTTTACCTTTGCTTTTACCGGTTAATTCAGCAGCAGCAGATTTTGCAGCTAAAACTGCATCATCATAACTTTTGAATGCTACGAGCTTATTGCTCTTGTACCCTTTGGGAGGGGTAATACCTGTTAGTAAATATTCGCGGGTGTATTTATCATTATCAATTACAGTAGGGAATAAAAGTGCATACAATTTCATAGTCAACCTCTTAAATGACACAACATGAAAATTTCGTATGAATAGCAGATAATTCCGCTACTCCCGCTGTTAAACTTTTTAGCACTGAGCTTAAGCTTAATCAACTTCAAGACGGGCATATTACCAATAAAGCCATCTAACCTCAATAAAAAAAGCAAAAATTTAGCCATTTATTTAAATAAATAAGTCAATCAACTAAATAATTAAGGCGATTGCAACGTGGCGTTTGCATTAAGAAAAGCCAGCTGCAATCGCAGCTGGCTTTTAGAGATTTAGCAAAATGCTAAAAAATTAGGAAAGGCTGAGTTTTGGACCCTTCTTAATTTCTTCAACAACTGCTTTCTTGTCTTCATCATTAGAAGCTTTCTTATAAGCATTGAGCTTATCAATTTCCCATTGCAAGAGCATTGCTTTGGTTTGCTTCTTAGGTTGACCTTCTTTTGCAAGTTCACCTTTATCATCAAACTTAGGTGTTACACCTTTACCTAGAAGATCATTAAATTTAACGACAATTTCGTTATCATCGGCAAGGCCTAAATCTTTTTCAAGAGCTTCAACTTGAGCAGTTTTAGACTTCACTTCATCTTCATAACGCTCTTTCTTAGTCTTCATGTAGTTCGTATAGGTATTACGAACGCTGCTTACTAAGGAAGTACCTACATGCCAAGAAGCAAGTCCTAAGCCGTAAGCTGCAACGCCTACTAAGCCTGCAACACCAACTTGAGCAGCAATACCGGCAGCGCCTACAGCAGGAAGAACTAAACCAGCTTTCGCTAAACCAGCAGCAACTAGAGGATAAACGCCGCTAAAGTGGAAACCTGCGCCTACGCCTAAAACGGTTGCACCAGGGATTGCCATGTTCTTTAATGCGTTGGTTGCGCGAGCAACAAATGAAGGCCCTTGAGCATCATCATTTTTATCATTTGATTTTTTGTCGCCTGATTTTTTGTCGCTTGATTTAGCATCTTTTTTACTGGGTTTGTTAATGACGATGTCTTTAAAATCATCATGAATATGATCTAATTTAACGTTTAAGAACTTCACGTTTTTAACAGGGGTTTCAAAAGCGTCAATTTCATTAACAACTTCTTCTTCGCCTTCGTCGTTCTCAGCGGTGAGTTCTTGCTTGGTCGCTTCTAATTTTTTTTCATCAAGCAATTCAACTTCATAGATGAGAAAGTGTTCATGATCTTGCTCATCTACACCATGCTGTGCATATTCAAGCGCAGCATCATAGTTATCGAATACAACGAATTTATCTTTGGCTTTTGCTTTTTCAGGATTAATTGCAAGAACGCTAAGTGCTTTTTCAGCAGTAATTTTTAGCGGGTTCCCTTTTTTATCTAAAACTTTAAGATCTTTATGGCTTACGTGAAAATACGGCATAGTCAACCTCTTAAATACATCTTGAAACTTCTACAACTTTTTATCGTTTTATAACCAATCAATTTCCATATTTTTTAACTTCGCACACCTCCTTTGTCTTCCCTTTATGATAAAGTCTCCGATCTTTTAAAAGTTGATTAGGTTTCTTTTAATGTGGTTTTAGGTGCCCACTCCATCTTGCCTTTTTCATCTGTCGTTTTATCTTTTTTGTCAGTAGAAGACCACAACGGTAACAACATGACCAATATCAAGGCTGAGCTTATTAACAATGCAATAAAAAATCCATGCCAACCCCAAGCATCAATCATTTTACCTACAGGGTATCCAGCCACCGCAGCGCCAAAATAGCCTAATGTTCCGGCAAACCCATTGGAAGTTGCGGCAGCTCGCTTATCAACAAATTCTGCAGCAGCTAATCCGACGATCATTTGTGGGCCAAAGACAAAGGCACCAATCAGAGCAAGTAATAGCATGTCTAGAAATACATGATCAGCTGGTACATATTTAAGGCCTAATAGAGCAAAGATAAGCCCTAACGAGCAGACAACCATCGCAGGAACACGATTACCTTTCCAAAAGTAATCTGAACCCCAACCTGCGGCTATCATACCAACGAACCCACCGACCTCAAACCAAAACACCCCACTGCTGGCTAACATGTCTTCCATGTTTTTGGCTTCAGTTAAATAAAAGAAGGTCCAATCATTAATTGCAGTTCTAACAACATAAACAAAGAAGTAAGAGATGGAAAATATCCATACGTACTTATTGTTCAAGACCTGCTTAAATAAAATTTCACTAACCGATAACAAAGAATGTTTAGTTTCTTGTGACTCTGAAGGCTCAATAATTTTGTTTTTAAATTCCTCGACCGTTGGTAACCCTAAGGTACGTGGAACATCGCGTAATCGATTAATGAGAATGAAACCCATGATGATGCTGCATACTGCAGGCACAAACATGGCATATCGCCAACCAAAATTAACAGCACAAAACACAGCTAATAACGGTATTAATGCACCACCAAGGTTATGAGAAGTACTACAAATGCTATACCATAAGCCTCGTTCTGATTGATCAAACCAGTAATTCAGTTGTTTGCAACAAGCCGGCCATCCCCATGCTTGGAACCAACCATTGAGCCCCCAAAATAAAGCGAAAACCCATAAGGTTGAAGAAAAGCCAAATAGAATATTCAATATACCTGTGATAATAAGTCCGGTTGCCATAAAATAACGAGGATTTGAGCGATCGGACATGACACCACTAATAAATTTGCTGATGCCGTAAGATATATAAAGGATAGAAGCAAGTAGGCCTAATTCGCCTTTCGATAGTCCCAAATCAGCGGACATGTATGGCATCGCAAAAGTAAAACTTTTACGTGTGAAGTAGAAAAGCGCGTAGCCCAAAAAGATAGAGTAACAGATCCGAATACGCCAATAACGGTAATCGCCATCTATTTCCGTTTGATTCTTAACGATAGGCTGATAGGGTGCGGGTTTTAAAAAATCCAAGCACTTCCAGCTCACTATATATTCTCCTTTAACCAAATACCTTCCATGGTGGGTAATAATGGTTGAAGATCTGAATCTGATTTAGATTCCAAAATGGCATTCAAAGACGTTCCACATCTTTGAACACATGAAGCGATAAAATGGTACCCGTATAAGTTATTCAAATTAATGAATCTCTGTACTAGCCATCGTAGGCGCAAAAGATACCACGGTCTCTACTAAACGCCAAGATTAAAGTGATATTCACAACAATAAATGTTATGAACTTATATCATTACGATGGCATCTATCTCTATAAGTGCGTTTTTAGGTAAGGCAGCAACTTGGATCGTAGTGCGAGCAGGATAAGGTTCCTGAAAATAGGTTTTCATTATTTCGTTGATAACAGGGAAATCTTGAAGATCTTTTAAATAAATAGTTAACTTCACCACTTTAGAAAAATCAGCATTAGCAGCAATTAATACTTCTTTCATGTTTTTAAATACTTGCTGCGCTTGCGCTTCACAATTTTGTCCAACTAGCTCCATTGTTGTTGGATCGAAACCAATCTGTCCAGAAAGAAATATAAAATTACCACATTGTGTCGCTTGCGAATAAGGGCCTATTGCCTGAGGCGCTTTAGGAGAATGAATAACTTTAAACATTTCTATGACTCGCTCTTTTCAATTTTAAAATTACGGTAGAGGGAATATGTCTGTTTCGCAGAGGAGAGATCTCACATTCCGATCCCCTCTCCCACTTGTGGGAGAGGGTTAGGGTGAGGGTCTTTTTGAATCCAAACTATTGCTTCGATCTTCCTGGGAACTGAAAAATATTATCTATACTTTGCAATGAATGAGTGGGGAAACTATCTTCTTTTAAAACAAAAATAAGCATAATGGTGTCTGCTCGTAAGAAAGTATCTCCGGTATAGTGCCTAGCACTATCTTCTCCTTTACCTAAAATGCAAACGGTGTCTTCCAAAAACCAATAGGTTTTTTCAAGTTTGATTGCACAATCAACAAGCTCTCCCCTTGACCATGCTTCCAAATCGGTTTTCAACATTTGACCGCGAAAAACAGTAATGCCATCCGTGTATTTATTAACTTCGACTTCTACCCATACTTTTTTTTCATTATTTTTTGCTTTATTTTTCATGTAAAGCTAAATCCTTTGCTGTTGTGTCGAAACAAATAGTTTAAATGCTAACTATTTATTGGATGCAAACTTTATTTTACCATCTATCAGTACCGGTAGTTAGCTTAATCTTTATAAAGAGCAAAAAATGACCATAGAAATTATTTGCCAAGATATTACCACTCTGCACGTGGATGCTATTGTCAATGCAGCCAATAGTAGGCTGCTATCAGGTGGAGGGGTTGATGGTGCAATCCACCAAAGTGCAGGCCCTAAGTTACAAGAAGCTTGCAATAAACTTCATGGTTGTGAGGTTGGAGAAGCCAAACTAACACCAGGATTTCAATTACCTGCTAAATGGGTGATCCATACTGTAGGTCCGGTATGGCACGAAGGCACACGAAATGAAAAAGTGTTATTAAAAAATTGCTACGTAAATGTCTTTGAATTAGCAAAAACGCACAACTTTCACAGCATTGCATTCCCTGCAATTAGTACTGGCGTATTCGGTTTCCCTAAAAAAGAAGCTGCAATTATTGCCTTAACTGTGATGCAAAACTATCAACATCATTTTAAAAAAGTTATTGCCTGCTTATATTCTCAAGAAGACAAAACACATTATGAGGAAATATTCACTACTCTCTTTCGTTAAACTTTAAGGCTAGATCTACACAATACGCTTTCAGAAGATAACGTAGCCGTTGCAACTTTGGCAGCTATCTGAGCTCCATAAGCGGGCATCCAAGATTGGGTTTTTAAAGTTTTTTGTTCTTTTTTTTCTGTCTGATTTTCAAATTGCATTTTATTTGCGTCTATAATGGCAGCTTGTAGTTGTTGAGCAAAAGAAGCCACAATGCTTGGTCTATCTAAGAAGGAAGGATAAAAATCTGAAAATTGTAAAAAATTTCCTTCAATCATAAACGATTTTAGCACTTCGCAACCTGCTAACAAAACCTCATGCACTGCATGTGAACAATTATTAAATACGATGTTAAAATCTACATCTTTGGCAATTTTTTGCATACACTTAAGCATTGGCTCTAAAGAAAGGCCATAAGATAATTTTGTCGAGGTTGTCAAAGGCAAATATATTAATTGTGAAGGATTTCGACCTATTGAAGCATATTTTTGTAGCATTGCTCTTTTTTCTTTTAAAGTTCGCGACAGCTTTTCTTCCTCTGCAACCAAATCTTCTAATGTATCAAATAGTGGCTGGTTGTCTTCATGAAGTTTGCACTTTTTCAATTTTAATGCATTTTCTTCACTTTTAATGGCTTTTTTATGTTCCTCTGATAAATTCCATTTATTCAAATAATTCTGTAATCTGGTGATTTCATTTTGTATCAGCAAGCTTTCAAGATTTACTTTATTTGTTTTAACTATTAGCTCTTCTATCTGCCGTAAAAGCAAATCATGCTTTTCCTCGCAATCAAGCAGGTACTCCATGCAGACGATCCCTTCCTCAGAGGGGTGCAGAATAAAGCAAATAGGCTCAGGTACAAGCTCAGGTTTACCAAAAATAAAATCAAATACACGATGAGGCACCCATCCTCTTAATGCTCCGGTATGTCTTTCTCTATAAGAGACAGGGAAATTTTCACACCATTTTTCACTATATTCGACTTCTTGCTCATAATTTTCTATTAGGCGATCATGATATTCTTCTTTTAATCCATTTGGCCATACACTAAAATAAATTTCCCACGCAGGAATTGTTTCTACAGTATATTTTGCTTCATCTTTATTATTAGAGATCTTTTTCTTCATCTTAACTGAGACTTTATGGTGCGCAATTAAAGGTGACTCTCCTTGACAACAATATTTTTTTATTAAAAGATCATTTGCATCATCAGAGGGAACAGTAATTTTAAGCGCACAGTGCCCTATTTTTCCTGTGAATAGATAATTTTTGACAACATTGTAGTAAGAATCTGTTTGTTCTTGCTCATTGCACCAGATAAGTACTTCAACTCCCAACATTTTCTTATACCCTCTGCTCTTTTCAAAAATTTCCGCATTATATCTCAGGATAAAGATAAAGCTTAAAATTTTCTGACTATGGTGATTACTTATAGACTATATGAGCTGTATTTATTTAATCTTACGATCTGTATTCATGGTCAGTCTTGGAGTCTTACCCTGCTTATTTTTGAGCAGGACTAGGAACTTACTCCTGAGGGTAAGGTCACATCAATACAACACTAAAAAATAACGCTCTGCAGTCTTAGGTGAGGTTGTTATGTTTAAGAAAAACCTATTTAGCGTGACGATAATATTGAGTTTATCTCTAGTTGGAGCCAACGCATTAGCAACGGGCTATGGACAAACACTTTGTAAATCTGAACAATATAATTGCGTCAAAGTGCAAGGTGGGCAGTCTTGGGCAAGCTTATTCCCAGATCCCTCCCAAAGAATGATGGTGAAAAAGGTGAATCGCATGAATACTCCCTTGCATGCCGGAATGACAATTGCCGTCCCCAAAAATCTTCAATCTGTCACTTTAATGGATTTAGCGCCATTGCCTCGTCAATCCGAGGCAAATTCTATTCAAGTCAATTTAAACCAACTTGCTTGGGGTGCTTATGATGATAACGGAAAATTAGTGAATTGGGGGCCTGTCTCTGGCGGGAAGAGTTTCTGTCCTGATATTCATCGAGGATGTCGCACCCCAACAGGCACTTATACCGTTCTGGATAGGCAGGGCCCAGGTTGCATCTCTCATGTATTCCCTATCGCTACCCATGGTGGCGCTCCCATGCCTTATTGCATGCATTTCCATGGTGGTTATGCATTGCATGGTTCACCAACGGTTCCTGGGTTCAATGCGAGCCACGGCTGTGTTCGGCTTTTTACTGAAGATGCTAAATGGTTGAACCATGAGTTTGTGAATGTTGGCTCAACAAGGGTAAAAATTGTCAGATAAACATACCATGTATTTTTATCCATAGAGGTTTACACTCTATTTGAGAATGAGTATCATTTTCACCCTAGTAGAGTTGTAAAAAGAAGTTAGTTAAGAGGTGTATTATGAGTTCTGAACTTACCGTCATTCCAGAAGATCAACTTTCTCAAATCAGCGGTGGCCATAGCGGAATTGGCCTTTTGCTTTTATTAGAGTTGCCGCACATCATCATGGGATTGCGCGAATTTGTGAACTATGTTGGTGAGCGTTGGCACGACGGTTGTCAAAATATTGAAGAGCACGATTATTTCACTAAGATCCTTTTCTGCGGATTTTCAAGCAATCCAGAACAATAATCTTTCTCTGTTCTCAACCCCATTGGATACCGCATAAAACGATATCCAATGGGGTTCATAAAAAAACTACTACTCTCCGATAATTTTAATCAATACTCTTTTTTTCCTTTTCCCATCAAACTCTCCGTAAAAAATTTGCTCCCATGGGCCAAAATCAAGTTGACCATCCGTCACAGCAACCACCACTTCCCTGCCCATAATTTGTCGTTTGATGTGAGCATCAGCATTATCCTCACCCGTATCATTATGACGGTATTGGCTAATGGGTTCATGAGGGGCTAATTTTTCTAACCACTGTTCATAATCATGCAATAACCCTTGCTCATCATCATTAATATAAACACTAGCACTTATATGCATTGCGTTTACCAAGCAAAAACCATTGCTAATACCGCTTTTTTCAACGGCACTTTGGACTTTATCCGTTATGTTTACAAAAGCGACGCGGGTAGACGTATTGAAAAATAATTCTTCTCGATAATGTTTCATTAACTTGCTTCACTTCGAATTCAAGGGGGGTTGTAAAGAGAATTAGACCTGCTTGCATCACACCGTGGTTATTCTATACAAAATAAAGCACGGTGTGATTTAGTAATTGAGCGTTACGCTGAGCAGTTTTAAAGCCTACTCTGCGTCAGCAATCCAATGATTTAGTGCTTCAATAATTTTTTGTGCTTGATCTTTACTGGAGATGTTAAATTTAGATTTAGCACGATATTCATTATTTTTCTTTTGATAACGACGGATACTATATTTTTCAGGACCATATTCTTCTTTTCGTTTATCCCAGTCCTGATATTTAAACATAATGGTGGCCCAAGCCCCTTTGGTTAAAACAACTTTATCCAGCTGCTTAACAGTAACTACGCCTCCATCAACGTATTCTATGGTAATTTCATCAACAGTTGATGCCATGAACCCTATCCTCTTTCAAAAACTGTAAAACTATCGGGGTGTATGTATACTCACCATTTTGTTTTTAGGCAAGGCTTATTACTTGCCACGCCAAAGCGTATGCCTAGGCGGGAGAGCATAAATTCAAAATGGAAAGAATATAGCATCCTACTACTTTTTGTCAGGAGTATTAAAGCTTTTGGACATTAGCTTTCCTGTAAGCTCTTCAACCAACTTCCGACCTTGTTGTAACTGCTCAGGGGTTAAACCTTCTAATACTTTATCTCTTGCTTTAATAATTTCAACAGCACCGCCCCCTGCTGAGGCTAGTTTCAACCAGGCATAAGCCTTCGCAATATCTTTGGGGACCCCTTTTCCATCTCGGTAGCAGAGCCCTAATTCAAATTGAGCACTTTTATACCCTTGAAAAGCGGCTTTTTCAAATAATTCTACAGCTCTCGCTTCATCTTTTGGTACACCTAATCCGTTAAGATAACTTAATCCTAACTCATACTCAGCACCAGGTTCATTGTTATTTCCCTCTGCTGCCGCTGCAAACATTTTGGTGGCAGCCGCATCATCTTTAGGAACAACTGTCCCTTTGCGGTAAAAAAGACCTAGATTATATTGCGCATCTTTCAATCCCTTCTCTGCAGCTGCTTTGTACCATCTAAAGGCTTCTTTTTCATCAATATTGCCACCGACGCCTTCATGGTAAAAACGTGCTAGCTCGTTTTGCGCCATGCCATCTCCTCGCTCAGCAGCCTTTAAAAGCAATTCTTTTGCTCTTACGAAATCTTGTTTTTCAACGAGACCGTCTCTAAAACAAAGTGCATAGTGGTAATAGGCTTCTGGCGTATCTTTTTCCATTGCCTTTTTGAACCATTCGCAAGCCTTTTTAGGATTTGCATCAAAGCCATTTTCACCCTTGTAATACGAATTACCCATAAACAATACAGCAGCAGGATCTGAAAGCGAAACGGCTTTCTTTAAGTAATCTTTCGCGGAACCTTGTTGTTTAGACGTCCCATAACCCTGGCTGTAATATTGGAATAATTTAAAATTGGCATTTGGGTGCTCTTTTGCAGCAGCCTTTTCATACCAATCTAAAGCTTTGAGTTTATCGACAGGTTTACCAATACCCTGTTCTTCCGTATTTCCCATTTCATACATTGCAGAAGCAAATCCTAGTTCCACCCCTTTTTGCAGAACTTCAAGCGATTTTGCATTATCTACTGGAACCCCATCACCGTTACGGTATAACAAGGCTAATGCAAGAATACCTTTTTCATTACCTGTATTAGCTGCGCGTAAAACCCATTTAACAGCTTCTTCTTTATTAACAGGAACACCATCCCCTTTTTTATAAGCATCGGCAAGTAAAAGCTGAGCGTCTACGTTTCCGATTTCTGCTGCCTTCATATAATAATCCATCGCTCTTTTTGGATCTTTATCTACCCCTAAACCACTTTGATAAATAAGACCTAGTACATAAAAAGCAGGATCGTAGTTATCCTTAGCTGCAGCTTCAAATAATTCACGCGCCTTGGCATCATCTTGCTTTACACCTTGACCTTTACTGTAATTCAACCCCAAAGCAAATTTTGCAGGCGGATAATTTTTTTCCATTGCTTTTAAAAATAAATCGTTAGCTAATTTGAAATTCTTTTCAGTGCCTAAACCTTCGGTATACATTAAGCCCAGATTATATTGAGCAGCCACATTCCCTGCATCGGCTGCTTTTTGAAACCAAGTGAGCGCTTGCTGATAAGATTTTGAGGTACCGATTGCTTTCAAATAACACATGGCCAAATTATATTGCGCATCAACAATACCTTGCTCTGCTGCTTTTCTAAACCAGGAAAATGCTTCCTTTTCATTTTTTTCTACAACGACCCCATTCATCAGCATCATACCAACAGCTAGCTGCGCTTGCGCATCTCCTTTTTTAGCAACAGCCAAGGTGTCCTCATATTTCTTTTTCTCAGCATCATATTGCGCTTTAGCATCGGTTTGGGCAGCCGGCGCAGTTTGCGCCTGAGCTAACAATTCACTCGAGTTTGCTTTTGCAACTTGGCAATAAACAAAGGTACTCATAGCAATAGCAACACCAACATGATTTAGAAGCGCGCGTGGGTTTACAAAAAGATTGATCATTTTAACACCGTTTTATAGCCAGCTGATAATGGTATAAATTTATTTTAAAAGGTTACTTAGCAAAGATCGGCATAAGCGACTATTTATTTAAGTGTGGCACTCTTCAAACTTATAATCACTGTAATTATGTGCGCATAGACTTAAATAAATAGGCTTTTAGACAAAACTAACGCAGCCACTTCAGCGATAGCAAAACATCAGTCTAAAAGCGAGAAAGCTATAGTAAAGCATTTATAGAAAATTGAAAGAACAATTCTCACAAGGATAGTCAATGTGAAAATGAGAAAAGGAATTTGCAAACTGTTCTTAAGCACAATTTCTTGCAGTTTTCTTTTTTCATTTGCAGAAAATGCGTTTGCTGATCTTGATGATGCGCCTCCTCCTGAGGTTATCTTTTGCCAAAAGCATTTCCCCATGGGATATAAAGACAAGCTCTATCAGCAATGCATCACAGCTTATCGAACCCCAAGCTACGCTGAACGCCAGTATCAATTAGGGTTACTATTTCTCATGCTAGATCTGATCAAAGGAAGACAGTACTTAACAGAAGCGGCACAATTAGGATCTGCTGATGCGATGTACGCTTTGGCGCAAAGCTATGAAATCGATGATGAACGAAGACTAGATGAAAGTCTTGTATTATATTGGTACAAATGTGCAGCAGAACACGGACATTCACTTGCTCAAGCTCGTCTTGCTGAAATTTATTACTATGGGCAAGGAGTTGCAATTAACCATAAAATTGCTTTTCGCTGGTATTATCAGGCAGCTCATCGAGATATTCCTGAAAGCCAATTTGGATTGGCTAGATGCTATGAAAAAGGTGAAGGTGTTGCACAAAACTATCCTAAAGCATTTGAATGGTATTTGAAATCTGCTGAGCACGGTAACGTGCAAGCCTATATTAGATTGGGTGATATGTTTTATTTTTCTGAGTTTGGCAAACAAGATTACCCACAAGCAGCTATGTGGTATAAAAAAGCCGCTGAATTTGGCGATCCCTATGCTGAATTCCAGTATGGTGCCATGCTTGCCTCTGGCACGGGTGTGCCGCAAAACGATAAAAAAGCTTTTTATTGGTTAGAAGAATCTGCACAACAAGATTTTACGCCCGCTCAATCCCTACTAGGCAGACTCTGGTATGCCACCAAAAGAAAAGAAAATTACGAAAAAGCCTATAAATGGCTACAACGAGCCAGTTTTAAAGGAGATTCATTGGCAAGCCTTACCCTAGGCAAAATGTATCGACAAGGTCGTGGAGTCAGTCGAAATTTCCGTGAATCAGCTTATTATTTTCAAAAAGCAATGCCAGGCCCTGGCACCACGCAAGCAGAAGCACTGATAGGATTAAGTTACCATCAAGGACTTGGTAAACCTAAAAATTATCGTCTTGCAGCAATGTGCTACACCAAAGCTGCAATGCAAGGAAATATCATGGCACAGTTTAACCTCTCTACTCTCTATGCCCAAGGCAAAGGAGTAGAAAAGAGTTTAGTAAAAGCTTATGCATGGGCCGATATTGCAGCAAATAGTGGCCTACACTCTGCCATCGAAGCACGACGTTTATTAAGCTATCAGCTTACGTACAACGAATTAGATGAAGCACAAAAACTAGCGGCTCGCTTATCAAGAAACTAAGCATTTTCCATTTAAATTCAGGTAAAAACGCTACACTTTAACCTTCTCAGTTATGGTTTTAAACAATCAATTTTTTCCTTTTATCGCAAGATATCTATTCTTCATACCATTTTTCACTGACATGTTTTGCAAACTACCTTAATCTCGTCAGAAGTTATCTAATTAACTTTTAAAGCAAATGAATGAGAAAGCAGTTCATGAATACAATAAATACGCCCATTTTCATACAAGATATTATTGCAAGAGGCATACCAACGTGCACTAAACCACCTGTGGGAGAATTTGGCAATCTTTCAGCAGATGAAAAAACACAAACGAGTAGGCTCTATCTAATCATTAAAAATTTAATTGAGGATGCGGCTTTTGAACACAAAAAAATGAATTGCAATGGCAATACACTCAGATCTAACAAAGAAAACAATATTACACGCCTCATCACTAATGAATTTTCATTTTATACCAAAACCCCCTTAAGTATTGCTGAGTTTAACCAACTGCAACAAAAAATCTTATTATTAGCCAAACAACAACCTAAAAATCTGCATTTAGTCTTATCTTCCTTTGCGGTAAGAACGCCAGATAATAAAATAATGAATGTGGTTGCACAAATAGAATGTGGCCAGTCACCTCAAGTCCATTACGTTGTCAAAAATAATCCATCAGGGATCGATCCTGTCTATTCAGAAAGAATAGGCGGACGAAGACAGCAACTCGCTAATATTGATATTAAGAAAGGTGATCGCGTCGATCAGCATAGTGTTGTATTAGACGGTAAAAATTATCGCTTTTCTTTTAATAATGTTATTGAGTGTAAAACATCTGGAGGCGTCAAGTTTAATACATGCATCGACATTTGCCTTGATCATAATATGGGCGTTGCAAAAAATTATCTAAACCAAAAAATAAACACCGCTGTTTCTCGTTTTTTAAGTGGCGGGCAATCTGAATTATTTGCCACTCAGTGTTCGCATATTGTTACCTCAAATCATACTAATGTCGAAGGTAGACATTCCCTTGGTGCGGTAACACATGTTGATCCTTACGTAAGTAATGGTAAATCGTATGCTAGCATATTAGATCAATACGTCATTCATCCTAATTTTGGCACATCATTTAAGTTAAAAGTCACAAGTCCAACGGCATGTAGCAAATTACCGGATGCTGAGCTTGCACAGATCTCGGCCTATAATAATATGGTTGCAAATTATTATAAGACTTATTATCAACAATACACGCCACATTACAGTCCAGGGACACATTACAGTCCAGGGACACATTACAGTCCAGGGACACATTACAGTCCAGGTACACATTACAATCCAGGGACACATTACA
>MKTN01000003.1:12275-27410 GCA_001898235.1 Gammaproteobacteria bacterium 39-13 | reverse complement strand
CCTCACCTAAAATCAGACTGGTTCGAGTGTCATACTGGACGGCTGGCAAGATAACGAATTAATTGACTAACGATATCTGCTTGCATTTCTTGTTCAATGATGATTTTTTCCGCATTATCACCTAAATGCTGTTTGCTATTGAGTTGTCTATCACGCTCTGTTGCCAACTCAAATTCTCGTTTTGCTGTGTTGTCTCTTGCGTCGTCAAATGAAAAAACAACAGACATACGTAAACGCTCACGACGTAATTCTGCATCAGGACCATAGACAAGCGGTTGTTGGGTGAGCTGCTGGGACAATATGACTAAGCGAGGTGTGCCCGCTATGTTGCTACTGTCTTGAACATTCACAGAGGAACTAAGCAAGGCCCTATAAATTGCTTGGTATAGCGTATTGGAGCCAGAAGGGGGCAATACGATGGCGGGATATTTGGCGCCTAAATGAGATTGGCTATGGCGTAAATGAAAGCCACAGCCAAAAAGCGCGATGCTCATGATTAAAACAGCAATAACTCTAAGATGCTGCATGGTTAATTGGCCACAATATTGACAAGTTTTTGTCCTACTACAATCACTTTGCGAATGGTTTTGCCATCCAAGTGCCGTTGAATGTTTTCGTGATTAAGTGCAGTTTCTTTAATCGAAGCTTCATCCGCAGTGGCAGCCATATCAATATTAGCGCGAACCTTACCATTAATTTGTACAACAATGGCGATAGTGTCTCGTTTTAGAGCTGCAGTATCGACATGAGGCCATGGTGTATCCATCACCGCCATTTCTGTATGCCCTAAAGATTGCCATAACTCGTGCGTAATATGAGGCACAATCGGAGAAAGCATTAATACAATGGCTTCAAGCGCTTCTTGTTTGACTTGTTTATCAGCATCTTCTTCTATTTCAAATTGTGAAACAGCATTGACCAATTCCATCACTGCCGCAATAGCAGTATTAAAAGTATAACGGCGTTTGAGATCATCAGTGACTTTAGCAATAGCTTCATGTGTTTGACGGCGTAACGTTTTTTGTCTTTCGTTTAAAGTATCGACTTTAGTGGAAGGAACTGCGCCATGGGTATTGATATGTGTTGCCACCAATCGCCATAATCGTTTCAAAAAGCGAAAAGCGCCTTCTACACCCGTATCAGACCATTCAAGAGATTGTTCTGGTGGTGCTGCAAACATAATAAATAAACGTACTGTGTCTGCACCAAAATTGTCTATAAGGGTTTGTGGATCAACCGTATTCCCTTTTGATTTAGACATTTTGGCACCATCTTTGAGTACCATGCCTTGTGTTAGCAGATTAGTGAAAGGCTCATCCGAGTGTACAAGCTTAAGATCACGTAAGACTTTATGGAAAAAGCGAGAATAAAGTAAATGTAAAATAGCATGCTCAATCCCGCCAATATATTGATCGACTGGTGTCCAATAATGCACTCTGTCATCGAATATTTTCTGCTGTTGGTCAGGGCAAGCAAAACGCAAATAATACCAAGAAGACTCCATGAAAGTGTCAAAAGTATCTGTTTCACGACGTGCTTTTTGGCCACAGCTTGGACAATTTACTTCGTAAAATTCTGGCATTTGCGTCAAAATTGAGCTAGCCCCTTGCGGAGTGACGCCTTCTGGTAGTTTAACTGGTAAATCTTTTTCCGGCACAGGGACCGTTCCGCAGTGAGTGCAAATGATCATCGGAATAGGTGCGCCCCAATAACGTTGGCGAGAGACACCCCAATCGCGTAATCGGTAGTGTACTTGGCGTGCGCCTATTCCTTTTTCTTCCAGGTATTTGGCAATATTGGTTAATGCATCACTCGAATTTAAACCATCAAAGGAACCAGAATTAAATAGCGTTCCACTTTCAGTGAAAGCACGCTCTGAGAGATCTGGTTGTTCTCCTGTCGAAGGTTGAATCACCGCTTTCATTGGCAAATGATATTTTTGCGCAAATTCATAGTCGCGTTGATCATGGGCAGGAACTGCCATGACAGCGCCGGTGCCATATTCCATCAAGACATAGTTTGCTACCCATACGGGGATCCGCTCCTGCGTAATAGGATGAAGCGCAAATAATCCCGTTGGTTTCCCTTCTTTTTCAATAGTAGCAAGATCTGCTTCAGCCACTTTAATATTTCGGCAAGCGTCGATAAATTCTTTCAACTCAGGTTGCTTCTTCACGGCTAATTCAACAATAGGGTGTTGTGGAGCAACCGCAAGATAAGTCACACCCATCAAGGTATCGATACGGGTGGTATAAACTTCTATCGGAGCAAAATCATCATGCTCAGCTTGAAACTTGAAAGTAACGCCTTCTGAACGACCAATCCAATTGCGTTGCATGGTCCGTACTTGTTCAGGCCAACCAGAGAGCTTATCTAATGAATGCAATAATTCTTCTGCATAGGCTGTGATTTTTAAGAACCATTGCGGGATAGAGCGTCTTTCAACTTTTGCACCTGAACGCCATCCACGTCCGTCTATTACTTGTTCATTGGCAAGTACGGTTTGATCAACGGGATCCCAGTTCACCACAGAATCTTTTTTATACACTAAACCTTTTTCATACATCTTGGTGAATAACCATTGCTCCCAGCGATAATACTCGGGGGCGCAGGTAGCAATTTCTCGCGACCAATCAAAGCAAAACCCAAGACTTTTCAGTTGCTGGCGCATGTGAGCAATATTATCGTAAGTCCATTGTGAAGGAGGGACTTGATGTTTTAAGGCGGCGTTTTCCGCAGGTAGCCCGAAAGCGTCCCAACCAATGGGGTGCAAAACGTTTTTACCTTGCATGCGCATAAAGCGCGCAATGACATCACCGATGGTGTAATTACGAACGTGCCCGACATGAAGATGTCCACTTGGGTAAGGAAACATACTTAAGCAATAGAACTTCTCTTTTTGCGGATCTTCCTTGACCACGAAACTGTGGTGCTTTTCCCAAAAGTCTTGTGTTTGCGCTTCAATTAGTTGAGGATGATATTGCTCTTGCATGCTGTATTTTTTGAGTATAGTTAGCCAATGAAGCATATAGCATACCACTCTCGCAATGGCTGGCAAACTTATCCTGAAGGAAATCTTTATGACACGGCGTAAATGTATCGCAATTTTGATGGTTCTTGTTTCAATCTATGGATGTAACCCCGCTAGCCGTAGCGCCAGCACTGCTTCCAACTCAAATGCAACCAATGCAGCTATAGCTATTGTCACGCTACCTTTAAGGATTGTGGGCGCTGCGGTAGGTGCTGCCATTGGTGCTGCTGCCGGAATGGGGTTTGCGGAAGGGGATATGGCGCGTCGCTAAAAATGTGTTAGTTAAATATTTTAAAAGGTGATCCTTATACTCGAACCAGTTTGAATTTAGGCAAGGCGCCAAGAGAACGAATCCCCAGGAGTGTGCATAAAGTACACGACTGGGGTGAGAGAACGCAGGCAACACAGCCTAAATTTAAAATGGGAAGAGTATTAAGGTTTCTTTCTCGTCTGCAAGAAATATCCGCCTGCTAACATCACGACCAATAGTGCAGCCAGTGGCCAGATCCCTACGCGTGTCCAAAGCGTTACACCTTGCATGACGCTGACGCTGCCTGTGGTGACATTTTCCTCAAATGCTGGTGCAATCACTTGAATGCGACCATCAGGATCAATGATGGCGGTATAACCTGTATTGGTTGCCCGGATGACATTTTTACCTGTTTCCAAGGCACGAAACTGTGCAATTTGTAAATGCTGTAGCGGACCAATAGATTTGCCAAACCAGGTATCATTGCTGACAGTTAAAATAAAATCTGCATGTTTGCTCATTTGTTGCACAAAAATGGGATAAGCGATTTCATAGCAAATAGCGGGAGCAAATTTAAATCCATGCGCGAGCAGTGGCTTTTGATTTGCTGGACCTGGAACAAAACTAGACATGGGTAAGTTAAAGAAAGCAATGAGGCCTCGTAGCAGTTTTTCAAAGGGGACATATTCACCAAAAGGAACTAAATGTTCTTTGAAATAGATACAGCCTTCTTGTTCGCCTGCCTCGCAGTTATTATTAACACCAGTCATACCGACTGCATAGAGAGAATTATAATAATTCACATGATTAGGAAGCTGTGTTGGAACGCCTGTGATCAAAGCAACATTACTAGCCTTTGCCATTGTGCCCATTTCTTGGAAGAAACGATGTGAGTTGGGCAGAGGGACAGGAATAGCGCCTTCTGGCCAAATGACAACATTAGAGGTTAATGCTTGTTGAGTTAATCGTTCATAGGTCTGGACGATGCTGGCGATGTAGGCTGGATCCCAACGCATCAACTGCGCAATATTTCCTTGCACCATAGAAACAGTAAGAGTTTGGGTGGTGGGGACTGTCCATACTATCCGATTAAGACTAAATGCTACAACGAAGGTAGCGATTAGGGTAATTACCAAACCATTACGAACCTTTGGCTTTTCTTTGTCGTTATAAAAATAATCAAAAATGCAGAAAATTAAAGTACTGATGAAAACCGAAACCAGTGAAACGGCCCAAACGCTACCTATGGGTGCAAAAGCTCGCAGAATGTTTGTTATATGAGCGTATCCTACAAATAACCAAGGAAAGCCCGAAAGCGCCCAACCTCTTAGCATTTCGAAAATAACCCAAAGAGAGGGAAATACAAGAAGTGTTGTTGTATAAGTGCTTTTTTTGAAAAATTTATTGAAAAAGTAAGACATCAATGCAGGATATAAGGCAATAATCAATACAAAAAGTCCTGTAATAAGGGTTGCCAACCAAGCCGTGGTATATCCATAGTCATGAATGCTGACATATACCCAGTTGGTTCCCATACCGAACATGCCAATTCCATAGCAAAGCCCAATTAAAAAAGCCTGGCTGGTAGAGCGTTTATTCAAACACCATAATAATAATGCTGGCGAAAGAATTGCCGCTATGCTCATGTTAAAAGGAGCAAAGCCATAGCAAAAGACGCTACCGCCGACAAGGGCTATCACATAAACTAAATAAGGGCTGATTTTTTTATAATATTCTTTTAGATCGGCCATTCCTTCTTTGCCTCTTTCCTTAAGGTTTATTTTTCTGGCGGAATTAATGTTGTTTGCAGTACTTGGATGCGACGGTTGTTAGCTCTTAGCACCTTAAAGGCAATGCCTTCAATTGTAACTGTTTCTCCGCGTTTGGGGAGATGCCCAAAACCTTGAAGAACAAGTCCGCCAACGGTATCGTATTCGTCATCCTTTAGTTGAGTACCAAAAAATTGGTTAAATTCTTCTATCGGTGTAATTGCCTTTACCGAATAAGCATTTTCTTTATGTTTACGTATGTAAATACCTTTATCAACATCGTGCTCATCTTCAATGTCTCCGACAATTTGTTCAAGCACGTCTTCGATTGAGACTAATCCGCTGACGCCGCCATACTCATCAACAACAATGGCGATATGATTACGGTTTTTGCGAAATTCATTCAGCAGTATACCCAAGCGCTTATTTTCAGGAATGAAAACAGCAGGGCGCAAGATATCTTTTAAAGAAAAATTATCTCTTTCTTGCTCAAGCGAATAATTGAGAAGATCTTTTGCTAATAAAATCCCAATCACTTCATCCTTGTTTTCACCAATCACAGGGAAGCGAGAGTGCCCAGATTTAATCGCAATGGGTAAAATTTCCTCATATTTCGCCTCTTTGTTGACGACAATCATTTCAGAGCGAGGAAGCATGATTTCGCTAACAGACATCTCAGAAACTTGTAATACACCTTCAATCATTCGAAGGGAGTCTGCATCTAGATAACCTAAACGTTGCGCGTCGCGCAATAGTTCAGTTAGCTGCTCACGATTTTTAGGACTTTTGCTTAATGCCTGACTAATTCGTTTTAGCCAGGAAGTTTCACAAACTTCATCGTCACTCATCACAGTGTTCTACTCTATAAGGATCAGAAAAACCTAGTTCACGTAATATCATCACTTCTTCACTTTCCATCACAGTGGCTTCATCATCTTTCTCATGATCATGCCCTAACAAATGCAATACGCCATGTACGACCATATGCGCCCAATGCGCGGCAATGGGTTTTTGCTGTTCTTTGGCTTCTTGCGCTACGACAGAGGCGCAGATGACGATATCTCCTAAAATATCTCCCTTGAGAGAGGGTGGCAACTGACAAGCAAATGATAGAACATTGGTCGGCTTATTTTTTTTTCTGAATTGATAATTGAGAGAGGTCATTTCTGTTTCATCAACAACTCTGATAACTAAAGCCCCATTTTTTTTCTGCTGCACAAGTGCAGTTAGTGCCCAATGTTGGATTTGAGTCTCACTTGGGCATTCATCATTAGTCGCAAATTGAACATCAATTTCCCTCATTTTTCCCCCTGAGAGGAGTGTTGGTTCTCATAGTCTTCATAAGCCTCAATAATGCGTTGTACAAGAGGGTGTCTTACCACGTCAACTGATTCAAAAAAGGTAAAACTCATTCCACGGGTGTTCTTTAATACCTTCATGATATGCGTTAAACCTGATTCGACCCCTCTGGGAAGATCAATTTGTGTAATGTCTCCTGTGATCACCGCTGTCGATCCAAAACCTAAGCGGGTTAGGAACATTTTCATTTGTTCTCGTGTTGTGTTTTGGCTTTCATCGAGAATGATAAATGCATCACTCAATGTGCGTCCTCGCATATAAGCTAAAGGCGCAAGTTCGATAACGTTGCGCTCGATTAATTTGCTCACCCGCTCGAAGCCTAACATCTCATATAAGGCATCATATAAAGGTCTTAAATAAGGATCGATTTTTTGACTGAGATCGCCAGGGAGAAATCCTAGTCTTTCTCCGGCTTCAACTGCAGGCCGTACTAACAGAATACGGCGCACCTTTTCTGCTTCTAAGGCAGCAACAGCACAGGCTACGGCAAGATAAGTTTTACCTGTCCCAGCAGGACCGATTCCAAAATTAATATCATGCGAAAGAATATTTTTTAAATATAAATGCTGATTTTTACTGTGTGATTTGATAACGATTTTACCTGTTCGAATAGTCGTGACAGGATGCTCTGTTGCAGGCGCTTCATTTAATGTCATGGATGGTTGCTTTTTTTCAAGTTCTTGGTAACTTTCTTGCAAAGAAAGATGGACTTTTGCTGGTGTCAGATAGTCTTCATGTTCTGTTTGGGCATATAGTTTATTAAGGAGGTTATGCGTTATATGAACCGCATCTTTATTCCCCATGATTTGAAAACTATTTCCGCGGTTGTTGATTTCTACGCCTAGTCGACGTTCTATCTGGCGTAAATGCTCATCAAGACGTCCGCATAAACTCATCAGTCGGCGGTTGTCCACAGGGGTTAAAGAAATTTCACAAAAACTGACTTTTTCGCTCAATTCGAGTCCTGGTTGCCTCTTGGCAGAATCTACATCTTTAAGCATAACCTTTAATAATTTCCCTGCAAAGTCTGTTTATATCCATTCATCGAAAAAGAATTGAAATTCACCAAGTTACACATCGATGGGGGAGTGTAATTGCGCGCGAAGCGAGTTTGGCCTTGCCTCTAAAATGCGCACATTCACAAATTGTCCTACTAGAGTGCTTTCCCCTGAAAAATACACAGCTCGATTATTCTCTGTGCGCGCATAGAGATCACCGGCATCTTTTCTCGAGGGATTCATGACTAACACTTTTTGTACAGTACCCACCATTTTTTCGCCTATACGATGCGCATGTTGATTTAATCTATCTTGTAGGATTTTTAGTCGTTGTTTCTTAACGTCTAGTGACAATTGATCTGGCAAATTAGCGGCCGGTGTGCCAGGTCGTGGGCTATACATAAAGCAATAAGAAAGATCAAAGCCGATAGCATCGACAAGGTTTAATGTTGCTAGAAAATCTTCTTCAGTTTCGCCTGGGTATCCAACAATGAAATCAGAGGAAACAGATATATCTGGTCTTACTTCACGTAAACGGCGGATTTTCGATTTGTATTCTAAGGCAGTATGTCCTCGTCCCATCAATCCTAAAACACGATCGCTACCACTTTGTACTGGTAAATGCAGATGATTTGCAAGCTCTGGGACATCTTTATAAGCTTCAATTAGACTCGTTGAGAATTCAGTTGGATGTGAAGTCGTAAAACGAATACGTTCTATACCGTCAATTTGCGCAATAATTCTAATCAGCAAGGCAAGATCGGCAATGTGTCCATCATGCATTGGGCCGCGATAAGCATTCACATTTTGTCCAAGTAATGTGATTTCTTGTACGCCTTTTGCAGCAAGAGGAGCAATTTCTGCAATGATGTCATCTAGTGGGCGATTGACCTCTTCTCCTCGAGTATAAGGTACAATGCAATAAGAACAATATTTACTGCAACCTTCTTGGATTGAGACTAAAGCGCTAGGACCTTCTGCTTTAGGTTCAGGTAAGCTATCAAATTTTTCAATTTCTGGGAACGAAATATCGATCGCTGGTTTTCCGTCACGTTTAACTGTATTCAGTAGTGTAGGCAAACGGTGCAGGGTTTGTGGACCGAAAATTACATCGACATAGGGCGCACGTTTGCGAATATGTTCACCTTCTTGGCTTGCTACACATCCTCCTACGCCAATGACTATTTCTGGGCGTTGGTCTTTCAATTCTCGCCATTGACCTAATCGAGAAAACACCTTTTCTTGCGCTTTTTCGCGGATGGAACAGGTGTTCATTAATAGAACATCAGCATTTTCCGGTGAGTTGGATAACTTTAGACTGTGACTTGCTTCTAACAACTCTGCTATCCGCTTGGAGTCATATTCGTTCATTTGGCAGCCCCAAGTTTCTATATATAAGCGCTTACTCACCGTACTAAAAACCTTTTTAGTCATAAAAATAAAACGCAAATTCTATAGCCTTTTGAAGGGCGATGCCATTATTCCATCTTATTCAATGCAAATAACATGTTGACTAAATGACTAAATTTCATTGAGCAGCATAGTGAGGTAGAGCTATTAGACGGTAAGAGAACGAACATAAGCACCTGTATAAATAGCTATATCCTATACTAAACAATTATATTGGCTTAATTTTACGCAAGACTGAACAATTATTCAGCAAGCGTATTAGCTCATATGAATAAAGGGCAACTGTGCATAATAAAGCATTTTTATTCATACAAGATTTAGCGGTGATAATGCTTGTTGCAGGCTTTATCACGGTATTGTGTCATCGATTGAAACAACCCGTTGTACTAGGCTATATCTTAGCCGGCGTCATTTTAGGACCCCATACACCACCATTTTCTTATATTCATGATGAGAACACAGTAAATATTCTGGCCGAGCTTGGTGTTATTTTTTTAATGTTTTCGCTGGGGTTGGAATTTAATTTACGTAAATTAAGCGATGTTGGCATAGCCGCGACATTGACCGCGTTGATAGAAATTGTGTTTATGACTTATGTCGGATACAGCTTTGCAAGGCTGTTAAATTGGAGCCAGACTGATGCTATTTTTTTGGGGGCGATGTTGGCTATTTCATCAACCACGATCATCATTAAAGCGTTGGATGATCTAGGCATCAAACGTAAAGGCTTTGCTCAGCTTATTTTTGGGGTGTTGATTATTGAAGACATTTTTGCGATTGCTATTTTAGCATTATTGTCTAGTATCGCTATTACTGGCTCATGGCAGCCAGAAGATATGATTATCACTATTAGTAAATTATGTTCTTTTTTAGTCATTTCGTTGATCTTTGGTATCCTCATTATTCCGAGACTTCTTTCTTATATTGCTAAATTTAATAGCCAAGAAATGCTTCTTGTTTCGGTGCTGGGAATTTGCTTTGGGTTTTGTTTGCTGGTGATAAAATTAGGTTACAGTGTTGCGTTGGGAGCATTTATTAGTGGCGCTATAGTGGCTGAATCTCGTCAGCTTGGGGTCATAGAGTTTCTTATCACACCACTTAGAGATATGTTTAGCGCTATTTTCTTTGTTTCGGTAGGCTTGCTATTTGATCCTGCCGTTTTTGCACAATATACCTTTCCTATTATAGGTATTGCTATTGTTGTCATCATCGGCAAAATCATCAGCTGTACATTTGGTGCGCTACTGGCTGGACGTGATGGGAAAACAGCCATGCATGTTGGAATGGGGATGGCGCAAATTGGGGAGTTTTCATTTATTATTGCTGCCTTGGGAATGTCGTTAAATGTGACGAGTTCATTTTTATACCCGATAGCAGTTGTTGTTTCTGCAATCACAACTTTATTTACACCCTATTTGATTAAATATTCAGATCATTTAGAAAAATATTTAGTGCTTGTAGTACCAAAACCTATGAGCAAACGGTTTGAAACTTACAGAGCATGGTTACAAAAGTTTAAATCTAAAAATTCTAGCGCTAAAAAAAGTCCTATTTTTCGCTGGACCGTTCAAGTGATTGTTAATTTATTTATCATCATGGGAATTTTCTTCAGCTGTGCTTATGCCAGTAGAACCCCATGGGGTATATCGTTGCTCGAAATGACAAATCAACATATTCATAAAGGAATTATTTGGACCATCGCGATGATATTATCTTTGCCTTGTATCGTCGCTGTATACCGCAAAATGAAGGCATTAAGCATCATGATGGTAGAATCGATAGAGAACAAAAACCATCATAATAATTTTGTAAAATTAATTCATCAGCTCGCTTCAGAATTAATACCTATTGTTATTCTTGCTAGCATTATGTTATTTATTTGTGCGTTAAGTATTAGCATCCTTCCACCGTTTGAGCTTCTCATTGGTATATTTGTCATTATTTTATTACTAATTGCATTACTTTATCGATGGTTCGTGAAAGTATATGCACAGCTTAAAAACGTATTCTTAGAAGGGTTAAAAAAGGACGATTAAATCTTTTTTATACCTCTTTTAGAATTGACCATTCTTATGTTTTTGTTAAATAATTTTACTAATATTAGTTAATTAGGTGTTGCTTTGTTATTTTTATCGAGAGATATATCATCCTGATGTATTTCATCATTAGCGGGTTGTGAGGGAGAATTAGTTCCTTCTTGGGTCAAGTTAAATTGTGTTATGATAGGCTTAGTTTGACGAAGTTTAGTTTCTTTTAATCTCGCACTGAAACCTATAGGATTAATGCCACTTGCTTTGCAAGCAAGACAAATTAATTCTTCCGCTTTTGAACAAGAAAGCGTTTTCTTATGAATTTGAATTTCAAGCCATCGGCATAGTTCCTCAACTGCTTCTTTACCTTGTTTTATCTGACCCAAATGGTTAATTTCGAGTGGTACCTTGCCTTCAATATATAGACAGACTGACTCCCTTATATTGTCATAGGAAGCCCCTTCACATAATAGAGCAGGTTTTGGTTCTGTCTTAAGAGACATCGCGTAACAGTCATCTACATTTAAAGCTGAAAATTGAGACAAAAGAAATAACAGATTTGTTTTAAAATGAAGAACAAGGGGCTGCAGTACCCTCTGTCGATTAAACATTTCAATGAATTTTTTTCCAAGCAGAGGATACCTTTCGCTAGCTATATTGCCATCAAAGATAAAGGTAAAATCACGCAAATGAACGCCTAATAGCGCTAATGTAAGTGGATTCGTATCCATTCTATGGCGTTGAGCATGATAATTATTTTTAGTTGATAAAGCTTCTTCAATTTCTATCCATTTTTTGTTAATACTATCTGGTAAAACGGCAAATGTCTTTTTCAAACGTTGAACATTTGAATCATTTATGGCAGAACTTACCGCCATAGCCATGTTGAAATCAGGAACAGGATCTTTAAGCAATTGTTCGATTACTAGAATATAAAGCATGATAAGGGTGGCTCTGTCATCCCGTGTTTTTGCTTTAAAAATAGGGGAAACAAAAAAATCTTTTATTTTATTAAAAATCTCTATTTGGAAAAACAGTTCAGGTGCGTCCTTTTGTCTACGTGGATTCTTTTCTTCCCAAACTTTATCTAAAAATTCAGCAGGATGAACTTGTTGGTAAAATCGTAAGGTAATAGTGCGTAGATCATTGGCAATTATTTCGGCAATAATAGATAAACTCGCTTCATCAAATGGTTTTAAACCATCTAAAGTGTCTATTAATGAGATGCTCCCAATAGAGTTACCAGTTTTTTCTAATATACCTTCTATTTGCATGTGTGCAGCAAATAGCGCCGGCGAAGTCATTCTTTTTAATTTAATAAAAATTATAATTTGCCTGTTAAATTCCCCAAAGCCATCTTTTTCTGTTAATTTAAAAAATGAACGCAGTTTAAAGTTGCAGAAAAAATTATTATTTGCACAATCAGAAAAATGATCCCACAAAATCATTTCTTTTAGAAAAAGAATGGCTAGCAGTTTTTGTGCTATACCAAAGTGTGGGTATAGTTTGCAAAGTGCATTAAGTAGAATAATGGTATTTTTTTTGTGTTGTGCAAGAAAGGAAAGCAGACCTATGACTTTCTGACGAAAATCCAATAGTTCAATTTTTTGAGGAATGATGCTGTAGGGTGATTCAAAACCGCTGCAATATTGATAAACACTTTCTAGTATATCAAATTTGTCATCTAATTTTTTAAAGCATGCCGAAGCTTCTCTCATTCTAAGTAAGACGTCTTCATCTGCAGGTTTAACATGAGAAATGGGAATTTTAGGTGATAAACCTTGGTCGATTAAATTATAATGAAATTGCCGCTCAAGCTCCGCTATTTCCTTTTGGCTTCTGTTTATTTGCTCGAAACTGACATCCGAATATATTCTTCTTTGTGCTTCGATAAGAAAATTTACTCTTGTCATTCTCATGGCTTCATCGCAGCTTCTAATATTAATTGTGATATCTTCTACAATTAAATGAATTTTTGCTCCAAGATTTATTAAAATAAGGAACGACTCCAAAGAGCCAAGTAAATAGGCTTTCATTAAATAAGAGATATTTTTTTCATCAACTTCATTAGGATCTGGCGGAGGTATTGCTAGGAATGGTTGAAGTAATCGATTGCCATCTTGTTCCATTGCCGCCAGTATTGTTCGATGGGTAATGCTAACAACTTCTTCATCAAACATATTTCGAGGGCTATTTTCAACTGACTTTGCACCGGTGCAATTTTTCGCTGTAGGTTTATCAATCATTTTATTATCAGAACGACCTGCATCATCAGCACTGGTTGAGCGCAAAATACGAGGTGGCTTGAAATTCATCCCTGCTGAGTCTTTCTCTTTTTTATCATTGGTTTGATGTATTTGCTTTAACTTAATAGGAGGAGGGATCAGACGTTCTTGTATAGGCGCAAGAGCATGCTCATTAGCATCTTCTTTTTTTATCTTTGGGAGAGAGAGTAAAGAAGAAGCTGTAAGAGATTGTGTTGAATTACTTTGCCTTTTTCGACGACGAATAGCTAATTGCTCAAAATCTTCATTCAGTTTTTTGATAGATGAGAAAGCGTAATTCTTATTATTAATTTTCGGTTTAGAATTTTTTTTGTCATTAAAAATAGTTTGATAATCATTTTCTTTTTGCTGTTCGCTTAGGAACAATAGATATTTTTTCATTGAAACGGAAGTAGTTAATTCGATAGGTGTACAACCATTATCATCTTTAATGTTTAAGCGGCATCCTCCTTCGACTACTAGAATTTTTAATATGCTTTGAGGTAAATTTAAATAAACTGCCCAGTGACATGCATTTCTTCCTAAAAAGGTTACTTCTTCAGTCTCCCACTCTGCCTGTTGCAATCGTTCACGTATGTTTTTCTTTAATGTCGAAAGTTCAATTTGATTTTTAACTGCATTAATTAAAATATCATGTAAGTGTTCTCCTCGACTTGTTTTGCGTCGATGGAGTTCATTTTTTATTTTTTCAATAAATATTTTTGTTTCTTCCTCTTTTGCCAGATCTTCAGGTGCTTTTTCTTTTGTGTCTTTTTCATTGATATCTACATCAGCTTCTAAGGAAAATAATTCTAATAAAGCAAGGTTCTTTTTTGTCACTGCTAAATGACAAAGGTTTCGATTGAATATAATTCGCGTATTTGCAGATTGAGGAGAAGTTTTTAATATTTCTCTAATTTTATCTAAATCTTTTGGCGATAGGCAATTTTCAACAGAATGAATAATACTGATTAAATCTCCAATCATATCAGTTCCTTTGAGTTCGGCATTGGAATTTGTGGGAAAAATGAAGAAAAAAAAGATAGCGCATCTTTTTATTGATGTAAACGTTTACTTAAATAAACAAGATTAGGCGTGGAAACTTAGTCGCCATACATCGTATTGAAAGTTGCAGTTGCAGCATTTTTATTAACTCTTTGATATAAGTCAAGAAATTCTTTTTTGAAGCGAGATTTTTTATCGAACTATTGTCTTATTATTACGTCTAAATCTAAAGAAGCTGATATTTGAGCGAGAAAAGGTATGTCATTAGATTTGTTAAGTCTTGCAAATACTGCCGTCAGAGAAGCACAATTAAAGGGGTTAGAGGTTCTTAGCCAAGAGCAATTTGATGCATTGTTTTTAATGGCAAGAGGCATCGGAGCTATAAAGATTAAATATGCGAATGATGAACTTGGTCTATACGCTGCACTTATGCAAGAAGATATTTTATCTCTTCTGGGGATAGGGTTAGATCAAAATTATCTGCTTGCTAAAAAACAGCTTGAAGAGAGAATAAATAAGAGGAAGGAGCAGTTACCCAAGCGTAGTCATAAAGCATTAGATGCGCTTTATTTAGAGCAGCTAGTTATTTTAAGAAAGCAATTTAAAGTTGATCAGAGTATTGAAACAACTTTAGATCATTTTATTAGCAATAAAGATGCATATGAACAAAGGAAAGATGGATATACTAAACATCTTAGCATGAGTTTTATTGAAGAAGACATCGATGTTAAGGTAAAAAGAGCGAATGAGTCAGATGCTGAATTTAAGACGAAACAAAGTTTAAATGCAGAATTGACACAATACAAATTGCTTAGAAAGGATTACTTGCAAGAAGAAGCTAAAATTGCACAAGAATTTGAAGAGAAAGTAAAAGCACTTTATGCTCCAGTGCAAGAGCAAATTGAACAAATAGAGAGAGAGTGCAGGACGAAACTTGAACAACATCAACGCGGATATCCAAAACTTACTGATGCTCAAAAAGATCCTGTAGAACAAGAGAAAGAAGATAAGAAATTTTA
>MKTN01000003.1:0-12262 GCA_001898235.1 Gammaproteobacteria bacterium 39-13 | reverse complement strand
AAGCGTGAAGAAATAATAAGTGAGCGTGATGAAAAAATCAAGCAAGCTCGAGAAAGTATTGATATTGAAAAAGATGTTAAAAAACTAAAAGAAGAAAAAGAAGAAAAATCAAAGCAAAATAAAAAAGTACATTCAGAAAAACTAAATCAAGCAGAAGTTCTTTTTAATGACAAAATTTTACCATTAATGAAAGAGTTAAAAGCACAAGAAGCACATAAGATGTTTGTTGTGATTGCTAATCAAATGTCTTCATTTATTGCCGATCATGCTGACGCATTGAAACTTGCTGATTCAAATACAATTGCTTTTGTATCCTTATTGAAGGAAATGGTTTCAGATTTAAGGATTTTTGGAATAGTTCATCATGCAGGCATGAAAGCAGCAAAGGAATTTGTCGAAAAACAAGCAGATGCGATCCCTGAAGGCGAGGAAGAAAAGAAGAATTTTATCAAAATGGTTCTACAAGGTGCAGCAGAAAAAGCTGCGAAAAAGGTGGCAAAGGTAATTGGGACCGAATTAGGGAAGGCCGGAGCTGCATATAGTAAAGAAGTTTTTGCTGCACATGTTGAGTTTTTAGAAAGGAATGCAGCTTTAAGAGTTCCAGCTAGCGTAAAAGAGCATCATGCTGAATATAGTGAAACTAAAACGTTTGTTGATTTCTTACCGATAGAACCACTTGAAGAGAAAGTAGAAAAAAAGGAGGAAGAATCTAAGTCGTTTTTTGATTTTGTCGATTATTACACAGAAAACAAAGGTGTTATTGGCGGTGTCAATACTGCATATCAAGTATATCAAGCTTTAACAGCACGAAACCCAGATTTAGCACTAGTTGATGCTTCTAACCCGGCTGTTCTTTTTGCTAAAGCGTTAGAAGATGATGCATTGGTTTTTAGTTATAAACTATTAATGGAATATGACAAACTTATATCTACCTTAAAAGAAGAAGGCACCTTAGGAAAAAATCATACTCAATGGGAGCGCTTACATGAAAATATTAAATCATTGAAAGCTGCTAAAGAAGCGTTAGAAGTAAATTTTGCAAAGCTGAAGGAAAAGCATGTTGATCATAGAAAGAAATATACTGATGCTAAAAAAAATCATGGTAAACAAAAAGAAAAAATTGAGACGCTGAAAAAGAAAAGAGAAGGTGTTGAAATAAAAATACAAGACTCTAGGAAGGCAAGAAGATTAAAAGAGGTACAGCTTATACAGGAGCACCTAAAAGGTGATAAGAAAAAAGAGATGGACAAAGCAATGGAGAAACTTGAAAAGGAACATGTTAAAAATATAAGCAAAATATCTGAAAATATTTCTAAAGCTGAAAGGAGAATCAAAAGTGACATAAAAGAAAGAAAAGGAAAGATAGAAGAAACACAAAAAGAGGCCTATAAGAAATTTAATCGTGAAACTGAAGATGTTATTAGAACCGCGATTAAAAAGGAATATGAAGAGCAACATGGATTTTTAAAGGCGGTATTAGCATCTGATAAGGATTTAGAGGCTTTTTTAAAAACTTCAGATGTATTACAAAAAAGTATTGCCAGCATACAGCAAGAAAGAGAAGGTGAAAGGGAAAAATTAGGTGAAAGATATGTTGCTGGTATGAATGAAGTTGAAGCGAAGGGAAAAGATGCTTTGTTGGCGCTAGAAGAAGATAAAAAATCTAAACTTGAAGGATTGGAAAAAGCAAAAGCAGCAGCAATAAATAAAATTTTAAAGCCTTATCAAAAAATTAATGATACATTGAGAGAGATGGATAATCAGACACAAATTTTAACAGAAGAACTATCGCAAATTGATGATGCATTAAAACATGAACGAGAATCGCTTGTGAATTTAGAAGGTGAGTTAGTAGATATTTCTCGTGCATTCTATGCCGAAGTTGGTGAGTTTAATGAACTAAAGACTGAACTGAATGAAAAAACTGGAAAATTATTACGTAGCGCCCTTAAACTTGATCCTGGTGGAGAACCACATTTACTTGCTATGCAAGGAATGCTTAAAAGTCCTTATAAAAAAATAAATGCAATTGCCCATGCCGCTAGCCAATTACCTACATTTGTCGATGAAATTCAATTGCAAACGATGAGTTATGATGCTGTTACCAAGAGCGTGATTGAATCTCGTGAGGTTAAAGAGGTTTTAAGCACGGCAGAAGAGAAATCCGTTAAACAAAGACTACAAGAAAATCTCACACATGTAGGAGCTCATAGCATTGTGGAGGCAGTGAGTGGACGTGTATTGCAAGTAACACAGTCTTATGTATCAAAATTAGCTTCAACTTTAAAAGCAGAGCAAAATTTGGCTATAGCTCAAGAAGATGTGAATGAAAAAGCAAGATTACTTGCACCAAAAGAACAAAAACCTGATCAACCATCACTCATAGAAGTGATGCCGCAAAAGTCGAATCCATTAGCAGCTTTTTTTCGAGGGTTATGGGATTCATTTAAGAGTGTGGTGCGATCTGTTTTGGGAATGTCTAATGAAAAAGCAGAACGTGAGGCGGTTTTGTCACAAGCAGATGAACCAATAGAAATAAAGCGTCGAAAGCCGGCTCTTATTACAAGCCGTAAGAAAGGGGGAGCACAAAAACAAGACAACGAAGAGAATCAATCTCTGTCTCATGCTACCCGTAAAGAGGATAAACCTGAACAACGACGTTCAAAATACAAAAATTAATATTTATTTGCATTTGGGTTTAGTAGAAGATGGTGTCTCCGTTTTTGTTTTGAAATTCTTTTTCTCATCTTTATCTTTTGTTGATAACATTGCTGAATAAAGGCATGCTCCCGCAATAGCGGTTAAACCAACTACCATCATCCTACCTGGAACAGAAGCCTCTTCTTGTTTACCAATAATTCCGATTCCAAGCAATGTTTTAACCATACTTAATTGTGTACTAAGTACATTGATCCCTTCTGTTTTTAATGCTGCAATCCACTTTTCATATTTAGCCAATTCAGACACAAAAGTTGAATAAGATCCCAATGGAGATATTTTTTTAGTCCACCTGAAACCGAGAACACTCGTTTGTGTTTCATCAAACTGGCCTTGAAGAAAGGCAGATATTTTTTCTGCAAGTTTGCTACCGCATAATAACCCATTGTTAAGGCTTCTAAAATACGGCACACCAAACGCAGCGTCGCCTACTAAAACCCATTGCTTATTATACTTTTGATCTACAACTTTTTCACTATGATAGGCATTTAATTTAAGTGAAGAAATTTTGATGCTGTTCTTTACAATCTTATCCTTAAATGTTTTTTCTCGCTCTTTGAGCCATATTTCTATAGTTTGCACCAATTTGGGATCCATTTTATTTTTATCTTCCTTTGTCCAATAGTATGGATCCTTAAAGGTTGCTTGAGTAATACCGTTAAAAGTATTTTGATCGACAAACACTCTTAAGGTAACTGGTGTTTTTCCATTTTGATTTTGTTTGCCTACATGCTCAGTAACAAGATGATTTACTTTTAGTAAAGGATCATAGATTTGTGACCATATTGAAAAGGGCTGAGAATCACCCTCCACTTCATATTTTATTTCAGCAACATATTGCAGATCCTTGTTGTTTTTTTTATCTTCAAAAATGTCTTTTCTGACCACACTATGTGAGCCGTCAGCCCCAATTACTATTTTGGCTTCAGGGTATTTTTCAACTAATGCTTGGCAAGATGTGACCGCTTCATTTCTTATCTCAATGCCTAATTTAAGTGCATAGTTTTTGAGCGTTTGTTCCAGTACATTTGTCGATACTAAACCTACCAGAGGGGCAATCAATTTTTGAAATTCTGGATTGCTATGAGACTCTTTGAAAGAAGTTTCGTCAATTTTAACTGTATGACTGCGTTGATATTTAGCATGTTTTTCCAACATCAGAATTTGCAAAGCAGGATAGTGTAACTTGAGCTGTATGGCAGTCCAAAGGCCAACAGGACCTGCTCCCACTACAATGATATCTGACATGACAACCTCCTATGACAAAATCAAAAATTCTGATGATTTCAATAAAATTATGATGTTTGGGATGGTAAGCAAGAAAAGTGAAAATTAAAATGAGTGAGCGACCATTCGCAATTGGTGGCGGATAATTGGTATGAGTCAATCGGCTGACGTATGAAAATTCTATCCGTCTTAAAGTAATATGCTCAGCAATTCATTGGTTTTTTTTAAGGATTATTGGAGATGCAGGCAATTATAGAAAATCCAAATGATCAAGAATTTTCCCTCTTATTAAAGGTGCGTGACTATGAATGTGATATGCAAGGGATTGTAAACAATTCCGTATATATGAATTATTTGGAACACGCGCGACATGAATACTTAGATTCTATTGGACTCAATTTTAAGAAACTGACTGATGATGGTGTCTATTTGATTGCAATAAAAGCAGAGCTTGATTACAAAAAGTCACTCACGCCAGGCGAGCATTTTGTGGTGACTTGTAGGCTTTTACCTGAATCAAGATTTAAGATTAAATTCTTACAAGAAATATATAATGAAAGAAAGGAAAAAGTATTAACTGGCCTTTTAACAGCGGCTATCATTGATGAGAATAAAAAACCTATTCTGATTGAAAATCTAATAAATATGGTTTTGCCAGCTTTTCGTAAACTTTTTATTCAGAACAATAAAAATACTGCGGAATAATATGCAAAATGGTCCAGCGCAATTTTCTCCGCAAGAATGTCAACATTATGATTTAATTATTTCCTTATATGAAAATCATAATATGACTACGGTAGCACAACTCTTGCAGGAATTAATGTTTGAACACACTGAAGCACATTTTTTGAGTTATTTTCGCTTGATTCAAACAAATAGGCAAAGAATGACTACAGATACGATTGAGCCAAACACTATTAGAAGGCGAAATACTTTACCCTAAAGGGACAGAAATGATGGAAATACCTTCACGGATTAAAACGTATTTATATACAATCTTGCAGTTCCCCCTGCAAAAAATTTCTGCTCAGGTCGCTACGCAATCTAAGGACGGACCTCATCTTAGAACCATGAAATTGGTCGATATTAATGTAAATGGAGAGTTGGTTTTTTTAACGAATTTGATAACACAAAAATGGAAAGATCTCTCTTTAAATCAAAAGATGGTAGTTCTTATTTTTGATCAGGCTGCAAGCGTTCAAATTTTATGCAAAGGGAAAGTTTTTTTAGATACGGTGGTGTCACAGTCTGAAAAAGTGAACCATTATTGGGGTAATGTTCGTTTAAGTGTAAAGAAAGTGTTTTATGAAAATCCAGCACTTATTGATAGTACAAATGCTCCCTCTAACTTCGGTGTTATTACCCTAATCCCAGCTTATTGGGAGATCTTGGAAGTTAACTCAAAAGACTATGCATCTAGCCTTAAATTAGGTTACGTTCTAGGGAAAAATGGGTGGACAGAAAATGAATATCAGGTGAAGAGTTAATTCTGAGCACCTTTATATTTTAATTTGCCATAAATCCCTACATAAAATGTAAGTCGGTTAACAAAAAACTGGTATTTTTTAAAAAATTATATAGTTAAATAAGATTTTTTGTTTGAGGTTAGATGGCTTTATTGCTAGTATTGTTGCTCTAGAAGCAGGAACTTATTTAGTTGCATGGATAATTTGACTAAGTGTACTGCTTAGCAGTTCTTGGCTGCTATGAAATATTGAAGTAGCAAAAAGGGAATATCAAAAACAAAACAGGATCGGCTTACCAAATTATTATTGGTAACGCATCAATGCTACTGGTATATCCTTTCGATTGATGTTGCGAAGCTTTTGCTTTCAAATCAATAGTAGGCATATTAAATGAGTTTTAAGTTTTCATATTGTGTCATTATAGAGGTTGTTTATGACTACATATTATGCGGTGTATAAATCAGTAGATGATGTTTTTAATAAAAAAGGTAAAGCGCTAGAAGTTACTCCTGAGCAATATCTTGCTGCTTTTCGTCCAGAAGAAGACGGTTTAGATCAAATCGTTGTTTTCAAAGATGAAAAATCTGCTCTCAAAGTTGCTAAAGATGGTTTTAATGCAAAAGCAACGGATCAATTCCCCATCTTCAAAATTAATGTTGATGGTAAGCTCAAAAAAGCAACTCAAACATTAGAAGATGGCAAAACCAAAGTTGAAGGCTTTTTAGCTTCTGTTGATGCAATCGAAATCGAAAGCGCATCGCTTGCTTATTTGGGCAAAGGCTTCAAAGAAGTTGATTTAACGGATCTTGATGCTTCTGAAGAAGAAGAAATTGATGCTCCTTCAGATGAAGAAGAAGTAAAAAAATCTACTAAGAAAGGTAAAAAAGCACCTGCTAGCAAAAAGAAATCTGATAAAAAGTCAGATGACAAGTCTGATGATAAAGATCAAGACAACACTGCTTCAAACTTCCCTTGGAAGAAAACAGCTGTTGTTGCAAGCGCAGTAGCTGCTACTAGTGCGGCGTTTCATTTTGCCGGTGGTTTGAATCTTTTAGCTCTAGCTGCTGCTAAAGCTGGCGTTGCTGTTCCTGCTGTTGTTGCTACCGCTCCCGCTGCTCTTATTGCTGTAGGCGTTGGTGCATTGGCTGTAGGCGTTGTTGCTGGTCTTTACACACTTGCTAATCTTGCTACTTCTTACTTCGTAAAAACTGATAAACAACGTTATGAAGCTGAAGTTAAAGCTGAAGATGATGTTGTTAGAGAACTTGAAACCAAGCTTGATAAAAATTTCAAGAGCAACAAAAAAGACGAAGCGTTCATTAATGAATTAGAAGGCTACTTGGTTGATGCTCCTGAAGCTAAATTTGCTGAAAATGGTGCTGCGGCGGCAGAAGATGAACAGCCTAAGTTCAACAAGCTGCATGTTCTGCAATTTGCTCACAAAAAGTTAGAAGCTATTGTGGAAATCAAAAATACAGCACAACGTGTTGCTGCAGAAGAAAAAGTGTTAGACAAGCTCCATAAAAAATTGGGCGCGTAATCTCTCTTTTTCGCTTCTAAATAAAAAAGCCCTGCTATTGTAATGATAGCGGGGCTTTTTTTTAAGAATAAAAATTTTAACAATTTCAAACTGCTCAGAAGAATTTTTTATCCCGTATTTTTATTTTTTTTGGATTGAGAATAAGCATCTTGGTTTTGCCCATCTTGCGTTTTTGCACAGACAGTTGGCAGCTGTGTATGTTTCTCTGTATCCTCAGAAGGGGAATGTTCTTGCCGTGTGATCCTTTTTCTAGGACTTGTTACTTGGCTTTGTGAATACGAGGAAGAGGAGGGATAAGCTGGATCAGAAAGGTTCCTTAACGAAGGTGTAGGCATTCTGTATAATAGAGGAGGTTGAGGGCCTGCTTGCGATCTGGGTGACAATCCCTCTCTAGCGATTATTTCAGCTGATTCATTCATGGGTCTTGGCGGTAGGGTGATGAGTGCTGTATCGCTTTTAGGTTGCCTTTTTAATAATTTCCGACGATCTATAGGGCGCGCTTTTTCCTTTTTTTCTTTTCTCTGTTCTTTCTCTTTTTCCTGCTTCGCTGTTACTTTCTTTTCATTTTGATTGGTATGATCTTTCGGGTGATCACTCAGAGAAAGTAACTTAAAGGGATGCAGTATAGATTTCATTTTTGAAAGTACGCTGTGATCTTGATGGTTGTTGGCGACAAATAGAGGAGAGGAGGGAGCTTTCCACATAAATTCTGTAGTCTCTTTGCTAAGAGCATCAAAAGAATTACTATCTTGCTGCCAAGCTTTATAATTTCTCCCGGTATAGGGTTCTTTAAGTACATCTAAATGCATAACAGCATATATAAAACACGACATAAAATCATATTCAATTAAACGCACAATATTTAATGTTTCATCTGATAGATTATCAGGTAGTGACCAAATTTTAAAATCAAGTCTTAAGCCTATCAACAAACAAGTCGGGACATTTGTAGCAATATAATTGTATGGATCAGTTATCTGGGTGTCGGCATTTCTTAAGGTTTCAGCAATTAATATGTTATATAAAATATGAAAGAAAGTATGAATTGCTTGAACAGAAGAACGATCTCCATTTTTTTCTAGTTGCCCCATAAACATGAGATACGCATCTTGGAAATCTTGAGTAATAAAATCATTACGTTTATAGGTTTTGCCTTCTTTAAATCGATTATATTTTTTTAAATCATCAAAATGTGCAGCATGCTTTTTAGTAATTTGTTTTAGTTGTGATAAAAATATTGTCCAGCATGCGCCTGATTTAGCATCTGTTTCTCTGATAATGTCACCATGGAAAATACTTTTTTTTGCAAGAGTCGCTAAAATATATTGTATCTCAGCTTTATTTAAACGCTTCTCTTGCTTTAATTCTTCAATAGTTGTGTCAAATACTTCTTCTAATTTAGTGTATTCTTCAGGATTAACAGCACCTAAATGATTGAAAATGGCTCGTTTTAAGCTTTTAACACACTTTGCGCTACCTGGTTCTTTAAATAATCCAATTTGAGTTGTATCTATTCTTTCGTAAATTAAGCGAAGTAAATTATTAACTTGATCAATAGAGAACATTTTACGATTTCTATATTTGCTGGCATTTGTGTTTTCGTTTGTCATTCCAGATAGCATAGATACTCCTTGTTGAGAATGAAAAGAAATGCATTAAATGTAAAGGAGTTAAGAATATTAGGGAATACTGACTTTGCATACAGCAAAAAATGTTTTATATTGGAATAAAGAATAAAAATGGAAAATCTATGGACAGTCTAAACGACAGCTATGAACCTCATATTGACATAGTTAAGTCAATCATTATGTTTTGTTTTAAGCAGATCGCTACATCTATTCAACGAATAAAAATTGGCATTAGCAATGAGGTTTATGTTGTTGCTTTGAAAGAAAAAGAAGTGATTGTTCGTATGAATCTTGAGAAAAAATATCTCATGGGTTCGCATGATCATATTCCCAAGTTAAAACGCCTAGGTATACATGTTCCTGCCATTTTAGCTGAAGATTACGAAAAAGCACAATTTCCTTTTGCATATCAGATCCAAAGTAAAATTGAAGGTCAAGATTTAGGTGATGTTATCCATACGCTAACGGAGTCTCAACTCATTGTCCTTGCTACTGAAATTGCTTCAATCTTTCAAAAGATTCAAACAATTCCAGCTAACCATCAATTTGGACTTGTGTGGGGAGGTGGAGATAATGATCTCAGTGATAGCTGGACGCAAAGAATGAAGATATGGATTGATGAATCAATTATGCGTGGTAAAAAAACAGGAATAATGGACAATGATTTAATAAATTTGGCCAATAAGCTGTATGAGGAAAACAAAGCTTATTTTGATTCAGTTACACCAATTACTTATTTTGGCGACATGTGTTCGAAGAATGTGATGATACAAAATGGTGTATTGAAGGGGTTGGTCGATTTGGATGGTTTAACACAAGGCGATCCTTTAGAGGCTATTGGTAGGATAAAATTAAGCTGGTATGGAACCACTTATGGCAAACTTTATACGGATACGGTGATGAACGCATTACATATTGATAACGATGCGCGCAGGCAGGTGACGGTTTATGCGTTGATAAATCAAATGTCCTGGATGTGTGAGAATGGGATCCAATTTAATCTCAATACAAACACAACTGTGGATAAAATGAAGGAAGCAAAAGATAAGGCACTTATTAAAGCTCTGATGACTGAGCTATCTTAAAGCGTAATTTTCTCAATCGAATAAGGGATCACACTTATGTTTAAAAAAGTTGCGTTTACGATGTATCCTGTTGAAGATCTAGCGCGAGCGCGAGAGTTTTATGAAAAGAAATTACAGTTTGCTGTCAGCAAAGTATCTGCAGGAGGAGCATGGGTTGAGTATGATATGCCTGGTGGTGGTTGTTTTGCGCTGACTACATTAGCACAGGGTGTAAAGCCTAGTAGTAATTCCGGGGGAACAGTTGCTTTTGAAGTTGAAGATTTAGATAAGCTGGCAACGCGCTTAAAAGCGGAAGGTGTGGAATTTAAATTAGATATTTTTTCTTCCCCTGTTTGTAGGATGGCAGTTATTCTTGATTCTGAAGGAAACAGCCTGACATTACATCAGTTACATTCTAAGCAGTGAGAGAGCTATGCATCAGGTTTCAAGTCAAGATATTGTTATTACTTCTCTTAAGATGCGTCCTGAATATGTGAATATTTTAGCAAAGTGGGCGTTTGATACCTGGGGAGAGTATAATCCTTCTGCTAGTTTTGAGAAGACGAAGCAGAAATTTCAAGAACATTTAAATGAAGAAAGATTACCGCTGACGTATGTTGCATTAAAGAAAGATAGACCGATTGGTATGTGTTCATTGCGTGAAAATGATGGCATTAGAACGGATTTGACCCCTTGGCTTGGATCGCTATTTGTTGAACCCGAATATCGTCATCATAGTATTGCTAGACGATTGATTGAATCTATAAAGCAAAAGGCTATTGAAATGCATTATGGGAAGCTTTATTTGTTAACATTTGATTCAACATTGCCTCAATGGTATGAGAGACTGGGATGGAAACCAATTAGTAGTGAATGGTTAAATAATTTTCCAGTGACAATCATGGAAATTGAACTTTAGATATTATAATGAAAGCAGAAGATAATCCTAAAATAAATTCCCTTCTTCGGTATTTAACTTCTAAATTAAATATCGAGAGTGTTCTTTGCTATGGATCATATGGTGCAGGATTACAGGATAAAAATTCTGATGTTGATATACTGATTTTATTGGATAAGTTGCCATCTTCTGCTCAGCTACATGAGTTATATAAAGGCATTCCCTATGTTAAAAATATTGAGGAAAAGGATTTACGTCATTGGGATAATGTTTGGACATTGCATAATACAGCGTTAGAGATAGAAGATCTAAAGATTGAGGTAGGGTATAACACACTTGCTTGGGTGAAAAAAGTTATAAAAAAATTAATCCAGGATAATCAGATTTCTTTTAAAGAATTTTCTTTTCGGCCCTACACATTTCTTGGATTATTAGAACATTCAGCCTGTATTTATGATAGACATGACTTTATAAAAAATGTGAAATCTAACATTCGACCGTTTCCCTTGGGGTTAAAGAAAGAAATTGTAAAATCATTTTTACCTATATTAAATGATTGTTATGAAGATTTAGTTGATAATCTGCAAAGGGATATAGGGATCTTGGCCTATCAATTTCAGGTTTTTGTAGGAATGGATGCGCTGATTCAATTGCTTTGGGTGATTAATGATGTTTATGATCCAGCATCAAAACGAACAGAATTTTATTTATACAAGTTAAAGTCTTTACCTAACGATTTTAAAGAATTTATTCAAGTTGCGCTTGCAAACTCTTATGTGAATAAAAAGGAATTTATTGATGCATTTGAGAAAGTAAAGCTGTTCCTTGAAGAAAAATTAAGTGAACTCAAATTCATTGAATAATATTACAATTTTTTTATAAAACGCCTTTTTCATAGTACTTTCTTGACAAAAAAATCTTCTCAAGTAGGATGCTTTTTTTTTATTAGGAAAGGCATTTATGACAATTGATTTTACATTAGGAATAGCCAATTGGCTTGCTTATGAAAAAATAGGACAGCCTTTTTCAGAAACAACCCTAAAACAATACACTATATTATTAGAAGACTTGTTCGAAAATTATCTTTCGTTGGAAGATGAGCATCATTGGCTTATTATAATTTACTATGCACGCATATTAGAAAAACTGACTCAAAAATTTAAGCAAGACCTAGAGGATAGTGATGAGAAAGTATCTCCTCTCTCTAAGGAAATGATTGCATGGTGGGCCTTTGTTATGGCGTGTAATTTTGCTTGTAAATTTGGATTAGACGAAGATGTAGATAATAGAACGGTGCTCTCTGCACAATCAGACGAAGATTTACCGTTGAGCCCCGGTTGTTATGGTTTAGATGTGCTTGAAGATCTTTTGCCAGGGGTGGATTTCGAGCTGCTATCAGATTTTGAAATTTTCTTTTTTAAATTATTGGATGGAGATCTTTGGGTAACTTTTAATCAACATGAACTTTGCGCTGCAGGTAAAAAACTTGGCACTTTTTCTCATTTTTTTAATATGCAACAAATTAATGAAGAACAATTGCATCCCTGGGAAATACATTCAAAACCTACTGCTGAGGTCACGTTCGCATTTAAATCCCACAGAGAGCATTTGATTGACAAAATTGAAGAAGCAGCAAGCACGCCTGTCACTTCAGCAAAAAATACAATCTTTCTGCACTAGGGCATCCACCTCATTGAGGACATCCACCTCATTGAGGACAT
>MKTN01000002.1 GCA_001898235.1 Gammaproteobacteria bacterium 39-13 | reverse complement strand
AACAGCCTAGGTTTTTACTTTTAGATACTGCTATAAATGGGGGGATTACCCCTTCATCATAACCATTATGCCATAGATACTTATTTAACGAATGATATAAATCTGCTTCATAAAGTAAAGCTGTTTGATAATGATGCCCTGGTATCAGTTCGTGAAATAGAACTGCTTCATGATTAAGGCGGTTTTGTTCCCCTGGGGCATACGTATTAATGTAAAAAATTCCTGGACTTTGTTCGTCCAGATTAGGTGGATGATACTCTGCTACGGTACCCATTTGACCAAAATGAGCTGAAAATGGCTTAATAATACAGTTTGATTTAGGAATATTTTTAAACCATAATGGCATTCGATTGTATGCGCGCGCAAGTGCTAAACGGTTATATTTAAGGATCTCTTCTTCTGAATGAAATCTAAATTGGGGCTCGCTTTTTGCTAACCTGAATATTTCCTCCAATGATTTGGTTTTAAAAATTTTATAGCCAATAGAAACTATCTCCTCTTCTAGCTCCTTCATATATTCAATACCATATTGGAAGATTTCGTTAGCTTGAATGTTTAATGTGGTTTCTTTTTGTAACTTTGCTATATACCCCTCATCGCTGCAAGGAAGAGAATTTATACCTATTTCATTTCTTGCAGCAATTAGATATTCATTTTCTAAAAAATGAGTGTATTTCTGGATGGAAGGATTAATTTTTACTTTTATTAATTCTTCTACTGCTTGCTTGAATTTAGTATCATCATCTCTCCTTGCAAAATCAAAATAAGGAGAATTGATAATTGAAGAATGAAGAATGCTTTTTAGTGAATTTAAAAAAACTTGAACAATGCATCTTGGCGCAGAAAATCCTAATGCCAAGCCTTCTTTTAAATTATCTATCTCATCTTTTACCACTTCAGGAAATGTTTCCCAGCGTTTTAGTGCAAACTTGCGATATTCTTCTTTGCCTATTGGTTGCTTCTCCGCAAGCATCATCAAGGAACTTTGCCAAAAGTCATACGCATTTACGGTTTGAGGATTAATATTCCAAAGTTCCTCTTTGCATATTCGGATTTTTTTATTATCAATTAGAGTTTGTCTTAATAAGCGATATGTTAAGTATTCAGGAAAATTTTTTAAGTTGTTTTCACTTAATTGATTTAATTGATATAAAAAATTATCTTCTGTTCTTTGCCACGCATATGTGGCTTTTAAAGAATGGTCTTTAAATTTATCATGTTCAACATTATTTCTTCCAAAGTACATTGCCAATTCAGGATTATAACAAAATAATTCATTTTCATAAGCAGAAGCAATTTGGTTTAATTTTTCTCGATCCATTCAACTATCCCTGACTACTAAAATCTATAGTGCTGCTAAATGTTAACAAGTATAGATAGTAATTCATACATTTAGTTAAAACGAGTTGGATGCTCATTTGGCTGTGAAGCAATGCCTATCGCAGTTATGAATGAGTAGGGAGTTGATGAAGAGCGTTACTTATTTAAATTCAGACGATTAAGTTACAAATAAAAGATGACTTATCATGTGTGATGCGCTTAGTCGAAATGTGCACAAAGAATATGATGTAATCTTAATGAACTGCATTGCACATAGTTTATTGATGATAGGTGCTCACGGTGTTGGTTAAGCAATTTTGTCATATTTTCATCTGCATGCTTTGGCTATTATAGTTCAGGTGGATGATGTGGTCTTTATAATACGATATGATGCCTTATAGTAAAGGTGCTTTTTCTTTGTTTTGGGTTTTAATATGTTTGTTTGCGTTAATGTTAGATAAAATCTTAACATTTGGTATCACCAGCATTAATAAGGCGCCTTTGAGCCCTAAATATTCTAGGAGTTAGAATATCAGATAGATATCAGGATTACGTGGAATGGTGTAATTAGGATATCAAACAATTTTAATAGGTTTCTATGTGATATAGAGACATTCCCGCAAAGTATTTCATCAATCAAATATGATCAGGCTTGTATTATTACATTATTTTCAAGGAAAGTTTTTACAATAATACAAGCCTGACCTAGCCTTCTCTCACTAAGTGTTTTTTTTCCATCAGGGGTTAAGAAAAATAATTTACGATAATACAAGTCTGATCTTGTGCTCCGGTTTCGCGCTATGCCGATAAGTGAATTTTTGTTCACGTGATTACTCCACGCCTTTTATCTCATCTTTTTTGCCACTTTTCTGAATTATTTAATGTGCTATTTCTTTTGAAAAAATAGTTAGTTAGTATACTTGTGTGGCTTTATTATGAATGAAGGGGTATTGTATATGTTGGATTCATTGAAGGATTGGACGCGCAGCCAGATGATAGCCATGAGTTGGCCTGGCAAATCTTTTATTAAAATAGAATCGCCGGTGCTAAGCATTTCAAAAGAATTAGCCAAAGCAGATCCGAGCGACGTGCCGGGCTTAAAAGCAGAATTACTCCAAGCCATTAATGAGGGTTGGTATTTGGATGATGTCACTTCAGATTTAACTGCTTCACGTTATGATACCCCATTACATAGAATGATTAGATTAGACATGCACGATATGGCTATTGCCTTAATTAAAGCAGGAGCCGATGTTAATGCGATGACATTATGCTATGAAACGCCGCTACATTATGCAGTTAGAGCGGGTGATATAGTGCTCGTACAAGAACTCATAAAAGCTGGAGCACATCTTGGATATCAAACTTATGGAAAGCAAACTGCTTTAGATATTGCGCATGAAAATGGCAATATTGATATGGTAAAGCTTTTAATCGCAGCGGGTGCGAATACTTGTGATTATAGCCAAGCAAATGGTTTGAGAAAACCTCAGCATGTACAAAATCAAATGTTCCAGAGACATAATGATGCAACGGAAATTTTATTGTGGCATCAATATAATGTGGAAAACGAGTTTGCCAGAAAAAAATGCCTCTTAGAGCAATATGGTATGGAACTGCCGAATGAGTTGTATGCTAAAATTTCTGAGCAATTAATGCAACAAGTGCCTTTTAAGATTTCTGAAAATTTCAAACAAGAAATAATGACAGGTGCTTTACCTTATGAACCACTTGCAGCGGAAGCAGAGCTAGATAGTTCATTCAAAGGGGTTGCTAAATTAGCAACAGGAAAGTTTTTTCGTGAGCATTTGTTGCAAGATCCTGCAACCAATCCGTTGGAAGCAAATTTATGTTACAAAGCAATTTGCCGTGCTTTCAAAAATCTTAGAAGCGAACGGGAAATTCCGGCTACATTAAATCTTCAACAAAGAACAGCCTTAGTAGAAACGCTTTCAAATCCAGCTCAAGGTTTATCTGAAACGGAATTGAAAAAATCGATTACAGCTAAACTGCGAACTTTGTAATTCAAAGTATTTCACAGACGCTTCTGTTTTTATAGGGGAATGGAATCCCCATTCCTACGAGTCATGTCATCGCGTTAGCGAAGGCAAAAAAAGAATAACGGGTTGGGCTTGTATAATTGTAATTTTTCTCAAGAAACACTTTTACAATAATACAGGACTAATTCTCTAGAGTGCTAGGGTTTATAATATGTGGCAACAAATCAGACAAATCGGGTATTTTTTAGGTCACTCCGTTTTAACCTTGGCATCCCCTTATCTATTAAAGATCCCAATGTCATTAGCAGCAATCATAGGTGCAGCAGAGTTAGGGAGAAACATTCCACCCATACTGAGCCATTATTTACCAAGTTATGAGCATTATGTACGGTTTTATCAACCTGCTTTTGCTTTGATAAGTGCACTTATAGCAAATCAGTTATTAGGACCGAATTCTTTATACCTTGCCTGCGCCATTTTGCCAGAAGTAAATTTCTGCATCGGATATACACTCGATATAATTATAAATTTACTTTCTCCTGGGCATACTCGTTGTCGTCGCCATCCAGCGTGTGAATCAAGAACCACTACTGAAATTGAATTAGAAGAAAAGATAATATACGAATGTAGTCGCCTAGCAAAAAAAGCAAATATATCCCATTTTAATGTGCATGTAGAAGAGAACATCAATCCAAATGCCTTCGCAATTTTTGAAACTAATACTATCACTGTACTAAGAGGATTACTTCGCAAAGTAAAAAATTTCGATAAGATTATGGGTTTCATGGCGCATGAAATTACACACTTAAATCAAACTTTTTTTTATCATGCCACCTATAGGCTTAATTATGGAATGTCGGCATCAATTCAATCTTTTATTTCCTTCTATATTGTAATCAACTCACTTTCGATGCTGAAAGAAAATTTCCAAAATGATTTATTACAAACTTTACAAATGCCTTACGCATTAATGCAACTGGCATTTGCGAGTCTTGCTTTTAGATTGATCATGCCTAAGCCATCATTATCTTGGATTACGCTTAAAACGTTCGAATATACATCTAGTATGCTATGCGTGACTTTGCTTTTGAGCATAGATCCAATGTTGCCTTTAGCTTTCGCTATGGGCAACAATATGCCAGGATTTTTTCAAAGTTTTGTTACATGTTTATCTTTAGCAACATTCTCACGGTTTTTCTATCTTGGTTTCAGAAGAGAAGAAGAGATCCGAGCAGACATTGGCTCAATACAGCTATTGAATTCTGACGTGCTTGCTTCTAGCCTTGAAGCTATGAAAAATCACAATAGCGATCTATCATCTTCAGATAAAGATTTTTGCTGGCATTTTTTCAATCCATTCTCTTTCGTAAAATATAAAATAGCTCAATGGATTGAAAATGGTGCTGAACAAAATAAAACCTTGCCGAAAGTAGCCTTATGCCTTTGGGATGAACATCCTCCAATTTTAGAACGTCAAAAAATCATTCATCAAGCGTATTATGATCTATGCCGTAAAAGAAACAATTCATTTGATCCACGCAGGAACAACTTTCAGCAGCGTCATAATGGCATGGGAAGCAAAATGGATGAGAATGGACGTAGACGCAGTTGCCGTTTTGAACAAAAGCAGCCACGTTATGTTTAGAAATATTTCATAAGAGTTGAACAAGCTTAAAAGGGAACTTTTAGATGATAAAGAGCTTGAGCTTGTATCATTGAAATTTTTCAAAGTAGCTACTTCTGAAGTCACATTGATGCGCCTCCAAAATTCTGTGTTGTGAATTCAAGATAATTCTCAATCTTTGAAATAATTCTAAGAAGAAGGGGGTAAATGTAATCCTTGAATGCATTACGCTTATAGCTAAGCAGGCAAGAGAGCTTGTTGTTGAAAAGAAGAGCATAAGATAAGCATTTATTATTCATGAAACTCAGAAAGTGACCACCTTCCTTGATTGAATTGTTTTTCAAAAATTTTTCCATTCGATAATTCTATAGCCAATTGTCCCCCCTCTAGTGGCTGAGAGGGCGCTGAATATTCAGCATGTACATAGTTTTCATCAATTTTCTCCAGGCTAAGATAGCCAGCGTAAGACCATTTTAGAGGTGTTTGCCATAATTCTTTTTCCCAATTTACAGCAACTACCCCATCGACCGTCACCAGTATCATTAATTGATGTAGTGATGAAGCAAGACCATAATAATCTGCAGATCTCATATGAGGACAATCATAATCAGTAACCGATATACATTTCTTTTCATTGATGAGATATCGATAAAGATATCCATTGGCACAGAGCATGAGCCTGTCGTGTTTATCGATTAAAGTCTGAAAGCTTTGGCTTGTGCGGAATAATGAATCTTCTTTTGCCTTAAATACAGCAATATACTCATCCCCTTTTTCTGTGTAGATCCGTAATAATGAATCATGCTCACCGAAATATGCTCCAGAGAGTTGACGCGACTTGTGCTCATCAAGTAGTTCATTTAATTCATTATCATCGTATCCAACATACACAATATGCTCTTGAGTGCTAAGGGCTTTTTTTTCAGTGATAGCTTCAATGTACGTCATGATATTAATGAATCCATGTTCCCCAATTGGTTTTCATATCATTACTATAAAATGTAGGTGTTGTACATATTTTTTCATAAATAATTGAGCAATTAACTTAACTATGTGTGCATTTCCACATGATTTTTTAGGCGAAACACTATTTGATGCCTGATTCGTAAGAATTCGTTACCATGGCCCTTTTGTTCTCGTTTTGTCAAAATGGAGCGTGTGGGATGCTGTAAAACTAGTTTTAGATGGTGACTTTCTTATCGCATTTTGTTGCGGCAAGTAAGTAGGGCGCGGCATAGAAACTGTTTCAAACAAAGCGCTAATTTCTGGATCTCGAATAAATTGATTGAAAGGCAAAGCTAGCATCGCTTCAACTTTTCTATTTTCAATTGTTTGAGACTGATGAAGCGCAATAGCTTCATCTATTTTCACCCGTTGGTGGCGTTCAGGATGCAATAAACCTTTCAATAATGGATTGTATTGAATAAATTGCCAATCCTTAGGTGTGGCTGCTTGGCCATAGAGTAGGTAAAAAATAGCAATGCCTGCTGACCACATATCATTTGCAAAATGTGGGGTATCAAATTCTTTTCTTTTAATAGAATTGCGAGCGGGGTACAAGCTACGATTTTTGCTCATTACCCAATATGCAAGACCATTTTTTACATTTGGAGTTTGGTACATTGCAAAGTAGAAAGCTGAAGATACACTGTTTAAATATAAAATTTCTGGTGAACTTTGCATCGGAGAACCAACAGGCAGAATGGAAGTATCGCCGTATCGGGACGAAAGGCCGAAGTCATTTAATTTTAAACGATAGAATCCGTTATAATAATAAACCAGCAGATTTTCTAGTTTAATATCTTGATGGACATAACCCTTCTCTTGAAATGCTTTTATTCCATAAAGCAAATCAGAAATAAAGATATCTTTTTGCTCACAGCTTATTTGGGGATATAAAGAAAGAAATTCTTTTAAATTAAAGAGTGCTTTTGGCGCATATAAACTGATTGTAGGTTGCCCTTTGTTGTTAGTATACCTATCTCCCAACATATATTTGTTAACAAAAGGGGAATTAATTAACATTGAAATTTTATATTCATCCATAAGACTTTCTAACTCGGCGCTGTTTCTAAAAGTGCAAGTTAAATTAAAATATTCACTAAACCACCCATCAATTCGCCAGGCAGGCTTACCCGATTTTATGGTTCCCGCTCTTATAGGCAATGTTTGCTTATGAGAGGAATAGCTTGTGTGATCTGCTAATTTACTTTTCGTTTCAACGACGAGCGCATATTCACCGCTAGGTAAACGCAGTACATTAAATGTGCGCGCTAAACCCGTGTCTTTCTTGGCAAAACGAAGGCTAGATCCTTGAGACATTAGTGCTATTTTGGAATAAAGATTTTTTTCAATCAAATCAAAAATTGTGTGTATATCTTGTTTAGTGACTAATTTTTCTAACGCTGTCGGCAAGCCCTGCATTCTTGCACTGCGGCAGCGTTGAATAAATTCCTGGAAAAATTTGTTTTGTTCAATGGAATGTTGTAAGGGAAAAAAAGCAAATAGCATACCTCAAGATCCTCTGGAAAATTTATGCAAAATTGTGCATTAAGACATTATTGCCAGTGATAAATTTTCCTTTACATTGCACAAATCAATACAATAAAAGTGCAACAACTTTTTCTTCCATAACCATAAGTAAACGGCAAAGGATTTAACCTTATGGCGGCATGCATTCTATAATATTCTTTTTCAGTTAAAAAGCTTATTTTGTGTTTATTGTATTTGTTGGTTAGATATCTTTCTTGTGAAAAACAGGTCTTACCTCTGTTTATTTAATAGGCTGTGAAACGGCTGGTTGCATTTCTAGTAATATAGGTGCTGGAGCCACAGATTCTAAAAAGGAAATAATCTGAATATGATTGGCTTTACTGGCCAATCGATAGGCAGCATAATTGCTTGCCTTTAAAGCATTTATTTTATCTTCTGAAGAGAAAGTTTTCCAAAGCAATTTAATAATATCAAGACTTCCTCTGTCTGCTGCATAAACAAAACAATTATAATCTTCAAATTTGAAGCAATGTGATTGTTGTTTTTCATCTAATAGAGAAAGAATTTTTTCTATAATAGCGACTTCTTCTTTTTTAACTTGATAAACCAAACAACCGGGAAATACATTATTTGCAATGGTTGCTTGAATGACAGGGGATAAATTGTTCCATAAAAAATCCAAGATCTCTGGTGAGGCAACGTAGTAAAAGCAAGAACGCGAGGCTTCCTGATTTAATTCTGAAAATTTAGGATTGCATATTTCTATCAAAGTTTCGTTAGGTAAAATATCGACCCATCGTTTTACTGTATCAAGATCAGTTGCACAAGCTTGTTTGAAGAGATCAGGAATGGCTGGTTTTAAGTTGCTATGCTGTAGGACAAATTGAATGTATTTGCTCTTTGTATTAATAATTTCATTACAATAATAATCTAGAAACAATACAAATAGCATAGACTCAACTATCGCTAAATGTTGACGCTCTAAAGCCTGGATAAACCCTTCTCCTTGTCTTGCTTCAAAAGCGGGGATCAACACTTCCTCTTCGTCCATCATATCAGTTGCAAAGCTTTTAATAATAGCGGCGGTTATACCCTCAAAAAGCGTTAAATTACCACTTGCCATGGCTTGGTGATAGGCTTCATAGTCATTGTAGGAAAGAAATTCAATTTTTTGCTCTGCTGAAAGAGAGGAAAATAATTGCTGGAATTTATCAGCTTCTCCATTTTGGCAAGCCTTTAACAAGGCATCGTACTGGTTTTTCATGCAGGCACCATGATGATGATGGATATTCATTAAGTTTATATGAATTTGATCACCAGATAAAAGAGAAGGGATGGCCTATATGATGTTTATGTTAATAATATAAGCCAATTATTTAAGCTGTTCTAAATTACTGTTAATTTAAATGATGTTACATCCGACGTTTCGAGCATGGAAGTGTAGATATTAGTGATAAAGATTTTTCGATTAAGTTGCCATCAGCTGCTTCTTCGTCAGATGTAATGCCTATCTCAACGTTATTTTCTTTTTGATCACCAAATGATGTATGTTTTGCCTTTCGTTTTTTAAATACATTTTGACTCTTTTGTGCGAAAGCATTTCTGTTATGCTTACGCTCTTGTGAAACTTTATAGGCATTCACTGAATCAAGCGCACGATGTAATTGCCGATCTCGTTTTAGATTTCTAAGTATCAGGTGCAAATCAGTTTCTGGTTGAAATACTCTAAGAATTGATTTAGTAGCTTCTTCTATATCAGAAATATTTTCTTCTTCGCTGTATTCATCGCGTTCTTCTGAATCACTTTCAACCGTTTGTAGTTCTTGCGCTTTACCATAATCTATGAAAGTAACTTTCATGTCGATGGGATCAATCATGATATTGCCAGGATGTAAATCTCGGTGTTTAATATTGTTTTTAGATAAACGTTCAAGCGCTTTTAAAAAACTTAAAGCCAATTTTGCTTCTTCTAATGCTGTCAATGGCTGATTTTTAATTATTTCTATAAAATGACTTAAAGGTACACCCTCAATTATACGAATGAATTGGTAATTGTGTTTATCATCTATATATCGTTCATCTACATGTATGCCTGCGATATGTGAAAATTGACATTCTCTATCAAATCTTTCTCTAATAGTTTCTTCTTTTTCAAATTCAGCATCTATTTCAACGTAGGTTTGCTGTTTCATTAAATATAATTCACCATTGTTAAGATTCCTGGCAAATTTAAGACGCCCATAATCTCCGCTTGTGATTGCGCCATGATAAAGAGAAAACAAATCCCCGCTTGTACCTTTAATGACTGAAAAATTTAAATCAGCATTTCTTTTTATTTTGTTTTTGCCTGTTTCATTGAGTTCTCGTTGAAGTTCTTCGATTTGAGTTGCAGAGTAAGTATCGCCACATTGGTTGCGGCTTTTGTAGAAATTTTGTTTTTTTAGAATTTCTTTCCAATTTGTATTGTTGTCGCTTTTAAAGGTAAGCATGATAATCTCCCCTAGAATCTTAGAATCATGTTTTATATTTATATGCATATGATAAAAAAATGACACTTTTGCTGCACGTAAAATGCGATATGCGTGAAAATTGAGAGGATAAGATGTGGACGGATTAAGTGGTAATACATAGATTGATTGGTTATTAGTATATTCACCATTTAGGTTTATAGGTGAAACAGATGCCTGCACCACTAGATTATAAAGGGAAAGGGGAAGAAAGAGGGGAATCTCGTTTGCTGCTAAGGACCTCTTTTAGGCTTGCTTGTATTGGCAGGATTAGGTTGTGTTGGTGGCTTCAGTAGCTGCGCAGGTGTAGACAAAGGTGCATGCCCCTGTTTGTGTTGGTGAAATGCCGGACCAACACTTCTATGCCTTTGCATATGCTCTACTGCATGAGGCTTTGGTCTTTCCTGTGCTGCAGCTGCAGTGGCAACTGTTGCCTCCACTTTGGCATGCTCGTCATGAGCATTTTTATGTCTTTCATGTCTTTCGCTACTCCTACTCCTGCTACGCTCTCTGTGATCATGATCTTTTTTATGGTTTCTGGCGTGATCTCTGCCATCTCTATAATCTCGCTCTCTATCTCTATCATCTCGATCTCTATGAACGCTGTGTTTTTCACGCGATGGATTTACTGCTTCTTTTGAAGCCGCATCAGCACTAATATAATCAGGGCTTCGGCTTCTATCTTTTGCTTTGTGAGTGTGATGTGTGCCCTGGCTCTTAGGGGGTGGTTCACTAGACTTAGATTGAGAATGAGTAGCTGGTTTAGCTGCTGCTGTTGGGGTTCTATCATGTTTATTTAAAGTAACTCTTCGGGTCCTACTTCTGCTGCGACTGCGACTCCTACTTCTGCTGCTCTTTTTACTACGACAACTAGTGCGGGAACCGCTACCTGTACTTTTAGGGCTAGCTTCGCGTTTACTTTTGTCTTTTTGCGATCCTCGTTCTCGTCCAGTTGTATCGTGTTTTTGCCTTGCATCTGACTTACTATGCTGCTTTTCTGCAGCTTCTTTGTGCCGCATTGCTTCTTTTTGTTGGCGATCCCTCAATTCATCTTGCTTGTGTTGCTCTGATACCTGTTGACGTCGTTTAAATTCTTTTTCTTTTAATTGCTGGAAGGTATCTTCATATGATGCAATTTTGGCTTCAAATACTGCTTTGAGAGGCAAAGTAATAATTTTTGAAATAATAGCATCTGAACGTTCTTTCTTTCCCAATTCTTCGCTAATTTTTTGATCATAAAAGCTGAGCTTTGATGTATACATCATTTCTATTTCTTTTTCTAAAACTGCAATTTCTTTATTATGCTTTTCTATATAAACATCAGCTTTTTTAATGCTTTCGTTGTCATTATTTGATGCATATCTTATTTTAGCCTCCTCAGCTTTTTTTATTTTACGTTTGCACTCTTCAATGTTCTTAGAAAGTGGCGATTCGGCTACTTGAGCATCAATTTTGCTTTTTTCAGCCGCTTTGTCTTGTTGAAGTTTCTTTATGTTCTCATCATGCTTGACAGTTGAGAGGTTTACACTTTTTAATTTGGCATGCACGTCAGAGATGTTAGCGCTGCAAAGCGCTGATAAATTTCTTTCTAAAGATCTATGATTTATCACTGTAGCAATTTCTTTATCAATTTTTAATAAATCAGCTTGGTAATGACGGATCAGTATTTTTTCTTTTGCTGGGAAATTTATATCATTAATGAATAGACTTGCGCTAATAATTTCATTCTGCAATGCCATGCGAAAATCCATAAGCTTTTGATAAGATTGATTAAAGTCATTGACTTGATTTAGCTTTAACATTTCTGCAATAAGTTGCGCTTTTAGGCCAATGTTATTGCCTTGCACTGGTATAGGAATACGAGTCCATCCATGTTCACGCAGTAAAGACGCTTTAAAATGATGAATCATTTCATGTTTTTTGCCGGCATTTAAGTGATGAATGCCGTCTGTTTCGATCGTTACTTTCCCATTTAAAGGAAAATCGAGCTCTAACCCACTTAGTGGGTCAATATGTTGGGTTTCACTTTTTATTGGAGAAAAAGAGGGATGCTGTTGAAGAATATTAGATAGTTCGGCATTTACGATCGATTCTGATTTACTGGCAGCTTCCTTTGCTCTTTGTTGTGCTTTTCCTGCTGAAAAATTTAATTGTTCCGGTGCAAAGCCAAATATTAAACCAGAAGCAATTTCACTTGATGGTAAATTATGAGCAAAAGCAAATAGATTTCCATTGACTTGTAATAATTTTTGATGGTAAGAAATATTCGGAATATTTTTGTGCTCTTTGTGATTATCAACATTTTTTATAAGTGTTGTAATGCATGGTACTGCTAAAATGTCCAAGGCTTTAATGGCTTCTTTTTTTGTATTCCCATTTAAAACATTTTTTTGATTAGCCCAGTGATGAACGTAAAGAGAAAAAGCCATATATAGCCATATGGCTTCTAATTGATCCATTTTTAAATTATTGAAGTTTTGTGGTTCAAATATGTGTTTGAATAATGAAATAATCTCATTAAATTTTTGATCCTGCATTGTCATGACATCTTGAGGAGAGCTTTCACGAGGATCAAGAATACCTTTTAAGGTTGCTAACGGATTTGACGCACCTGCCCCCGCTGCTCTTGAAGGTTGGGCACCACTGGTACTCATGAATATCCTCCTTTTAAAGGCGGTATATATCCTTCAATCTTATATGTCATTTAGTTAAGGTTTAAAGCATTTGAACAAACTAATTTTGTTGTAAATACATAAAATGAATTATTGAATATCTTGATTTTTCAATCTGTTACAAGTAGATGAAAGCAGATAATTTTTTTTACCGCATAACTATATAGTTGGGATACCCTCTCCCAAAACGAGAGAGGGGAAATGTTTGAAGAGTGAAGTAGGTTGGGCCGTAAGGCCCAACACCAATGCAATTACGAAGCTTTTGGTTGTTGGGCCTTACGGCCCAACCTACGCTTACCGAGTTGAGTGTAAAAGATATCCCTAATGATGAACTCCACAAGGGAGCAGCGGCTCTTTTCTCCCTTTGCCATTAAAAGATATGCCGCTCAAAATCAAATATTCCTCTCACTTTGCATTTCAATGATAATATCAGCAATAAGGCCTATCATTAAGCTTGCTGTTATACCTGCGGCGACAAAAACTATGCCATCGAGGGAGGCACCAGCAAAGAAAAGTTCTCGATAAATTTCACCTGTTATTGCACCAACAAGTGTACCGGTTATTGTATATTGTCCAAAACCACCGGCAACCATAGGCATTTCATTTGCTTCTAATGTTCTCATTATTATTTACCTTTATTGATATGTATATTCAATACATTGCCCCACTAAAGCGCCACCTAATGCTGTGATCCCTAAATATCCGCCTATCTGTGCAGCTTCGGTCAAAGTGAGAGGATTCATTGCTAACCCCATGATAAGTAGGGGTGACATTATGACAAGGGCAGTGAGACCACCGGCTACTCCGCCAACGATAAAGCCTGTACTCACGCCGCCATGAATTTGATTAATTTCTATTTCGTTTAACTGTCTCATCAAAATTCTCCAATATTTAATTCATATTTTGATTATGTTGGAAATTATATATTAATTTTTATTTAAAGTGAACGTTCACTTACAGGAAGGAAGATTTTAAATAAAATAGAATTTTTAGTTAGAAAAACGGAATTCATTTGCCAATAAATTGGCTGAGATTGGATTCACTGTTCTTTAACCAAAAATGCATCCCTTCAGGTAAAAGACGCTGAGGGAATGTTGATGAGATCCAAATACGAATTGTCTCGTTCGCCAATATTACCCATATCGATTCTTCTTTTTCCCATTCTTCGCATTTCTGATTTCACCATAGAAAAAAGCGGTTTCTCCAGCATCGTTAATTTCCTTCTCGACAGGAAATAATCTATATTTTTCACGGGTTAACTTTCCGACCAGAGATGCCCCCATGTTATTATTTGAAACCCATTTGAAGCCATTACAGTTGGTAGCACTTGCTAAGGAGGGATGATCAAACATTTTGCAATAGCGTTCCTCTATTGTTGTATCTAACTTTTTAGGCTTAATAAAGGAAAGTTGAGGATTATAAGCGACAAAGATCCCTTTGGCTCCTTTAAGTTCACATATTTTGGCTGCTTCGAACTCAGGCTTCTTAAAAGGTTGAGTAGGCGATTTTGTTTCTAAAATCGCTTCCAGCTCAGCCATGGGCTGAGCTGAAGGTATGGTGCCTGCTTTTGGGGTTCGCGCGTTTGCCTTTTTCGCTCTAGAACCTGCTTTTTTAGCTGTAGAATGAACTTTTCTATTAGTCCTTGCTTTTTTCTTTTGAGTAACATTTTCTTTTTCTTTTTCTTTTTCGCTTTCCTTTTCTTTTTTTTGTTCTTGTTGTCTATTTTCTTGGGTTATATTTTCTCGGGCTTTATGATGAATCAGGGAAGCGGAATCAACAGTTGGCGTTTCTAAAAATACCAATGAGGGCATGGTAGACTCATCTACATCTAACACACAAGTAGGATTGACGGGCGCAACGTCATGAGAAATACTTCTTGCTGAAGTAGTTTTCGCTTGAAGAGTTAAAAATAGTTTACCCACTTCGTCAACTGCGCGTTGTACGCCATCAAGAGAAACATCCAAAGAGAATTTAATACTTAGTGATTTTCCGGAAACAGAAATAGAAATTTGTTTTGAAGGCAAGTTTCGGCGGATATTAGGAAGCGCTGTTGTTATCTGAGCATTGAAAGACGCTGATGGCATGGTATAAACAATTTCAGTCGTCGTGGCAGATTTTTTTGTAAAACCATAAGCGTTAACCCAATGTTCAAGGCCTTCCTGATAGTCGCCATATGCTGCATCAAATAATTTTTTAAAAATTTTGATATAGTTTGCACCATCAAAGCCTAGTTCGGGGATAAAATCTTTCTCTTCAACCAATCTAGATATTCTTTCATACCAATCAACCGCTTGATGTAAATAGAAGCTGTTGTTATTGTAAACTCGTAGCTGTTTTAAATAAAAAGGAAAAGCACTTAAAGCGTACAAAGAGTATTTAGGCAGTACAATCATCTGATAATAGATTTTTTCTGCATATTCTCGAGCTAGTTTAAAATGCCCAGCAAAAGCATTTGCAAATATAAACGGCACAAAGATTGGTATCTCAATTGCAAGTTGTTTGTTATAAAGCGTTCTAAAATCGTTTAGATTTTGTTGATTTATGTGTGCTATTTCTACAGCTTTTTCAAAATAATGCTCAATCGCACTTCTATCTTTTTCTCTTTCAGGTGTGCCTTCCTTTGAACTCATCCAAATTTCAAAATGACTCATACCTTGACGTATATAGGTTTCAGCAATCAAATTCCCTTTATGAAGCGTGTAGGAGAGAATGTATTCATGCAGTTGTGATGGAAGGAGTTCTTCAGCTTCCAAGAGATCAAGCCATTCACTAAATATATCCAAGATATCGAAATTAATGTCGAGAAATTGTTCGTGCGGCAAAACTGGTTTTGCTAGTGTAAGCAGATGATTGATAAGTCCGATAACATCTCTTATATAAGCTCGTGGCGCAGAATAGGGGATAATCAAATTCAGCTTTTTCAAACCTTCAACTGTTTTGGGATCAATAGTACAAATTTGTTGCTTAAAAGATTTAATAGTTGTTTGGAATTGTTCATCTAATGCTTCTAAAATTTCATACATTTTGCTCGAAGTCATATTAGAGGGTACAAGAAATTGTTTGCATAATTCTTTTATTAGCGGATCTATGCTAATAGCATCTGATATATTTTTATGAGTAAAATCGTGGGTAACTGGAAGGGAAGGTTGCCTTCCGCTTCTAATTGTCAAAGCTTCTATTCGTTGTGTTAAGACATCAGTAAGTTCCTGAGGACCTTTTTTCATAAATGGTTATTCCTAGATAGAGTGAACAGCAGCGAATTAGAACATATAACTTTCCAATAATTTAATGAAAAATAAATCTTCAGGGATTTCCTCTACACAAAAAAGACGAGTGTGATTAGTTGCATATGGAAAAAGTTGTTAACCTTGTTGTTACAAATACTTCTGGTCCTATTTTTAATGCATATTTCCGAAGTTCTTGGGTAAATACAAACTTTTTAGTAAATTAGCTAAAAATTGATTTTGAATTATTCCAGGTAGTGAAGTAAAAGCACATATTCAAGTGCCTGTATACTTCAGGATTATATCCTAAATATAAATTCACATCTTTTTACTAAAAATGATGCTGATCCTTCTATCTTGTTTGTAATACCTTTCATTAACTTTCAACTATGCTTGGATGGAAATATTGACTAGATTAGGTTTAGTGCCAGTGATAGCCAATCTTATACGAGAAATAATCAATGTCCTTAACAACTAGCCCTCAGAAGCTGACTGAAAAGTCTACGGCGCTAACATATCTTTATAATACAAATAATACTAAAAGTTTTATTAATAATGATGTGCAACAACGAGCAGAGAATCTTGTACCTGGCTTAGCTCATGGTATAGGAGATGCACTTCAAAGCGCAGGGGTTGAACCTTACCCTCTAGATAGGCTTTGTAATTATCTCTATGAAACTGGTAAGAGTATTTACTCACAGCTCAGCAAAGTTATATGGAAGGACTCAGTTTTCTCATCGGAAAACAGCGATTTTGTAAACGAGATTGCGAAAATGCAAGATGATACCCTCAAAATCAATGCGCAGGTTTTGTATCGACTTTATCACGTGATCTGGAATAGAATTGATAATGCTACTAAGATTGCAAGGCAAAACAACAAGCCCCTATTAATATTGTTAGGAGAAGCACATGAAAACATTGACTGTGCCTTTAAACTGTCTCTAATATTTAGAATTCTTGCAGATAGGAAAGGCTTTCAAGGCACATTTTCTGAATACTTTCATCCTAAATCTTATAGTTTAAGAAAAAAAACATTTCCTCCTTCCTTGAAAGTTTTGGATGCATTAACTGAAGAAAATGGTTTAAAAATTATACCTATGGATCTAGCAAGATGTGAAGAACTAAGTTTTTTTGATCGCCAGGTAACGGAAGAATGCAATAAAATCTCTTTGGCTTATTTAGGTATCACCAAATCAGAAGATTATCTTTCAGCACAATTTCTTGAACGAGTAAAAGCCAGAAATAGAATAATGATGAATGAAATGATCTTTAATAAAGGAGGAGATGCTATTGCGCTTGTCGGTGCTGCTCATCTTAGAGGATTGCTTAAAGATCACCCAGATTTATCCGAACATTACGAGATATTACCTATAAGCATGATTGACGGTGAGTTATTTAAAGATGACGATGATGATAATATAAGATTTCTTTCGTCAGATGAATTGCTATTAATATCAGAAGAAATAATATCAATTGAGAATGATACTGCTGGCGATAAAGTAAATTGCATCTTGCAAATATCTGAATTTATTCATCAATATTGTAAAAAATTATCGATGCAGAATGGTTTAGAAACAGAAGATATCAGCCACAAAAAATCAAATTCGAGAGTCGCATTAATAAAGTAGAATGCTCAATCTGCTTTAAAGAAGCCGGTTTATACTTTAGGTTTAGGCTTCCGTGTTTGATTTTCTAAGAGAGTTTGAGGCACTTGCGTGGTTGAAGAAGGTTTGCTTTCTGCTTGATGCAAAGGTTTAGCAAAGAGCACCGAAGACTGCCTACGTTCAGTTTTATGAGATTCATATTGTCTAGCTTTTTCAGACTCACCTCTTTGCTCTTCAGTTAGTCCCGTTAAAGTATTGACAGGTTTAGCATAAAAAACATGACCTCCTTTTTCTGTTTGGTGATGCTTTAACCATCTTACCTGAGTAGGGGGGATCAAAAATTCAGCTTCGTTAGGTTTTTGCGAGATAGAACCTACATATTTTCCGTGGAGATCTGATAAAACAATTCCAGTACCCATTCCTTCCTCTAGCATTTGTCCATACATCATTGCTGCTTCATCGTTTAGCTGAATAGCGGTACTGAAAAAGCCCATTTCTTGTGTAATGTAACCGCCATTTTCTACTGCTTTTATTCGTTCTTGGGTAAGCTCTTCACTAAAATTTTCTTCAAATCTAGTGCTATGTTGTGGGACATCAACGGTGGCTCTATTAAGCCCTGAACAGCACATTGCCAGCGTTGCTAAAATTTCACCAATTTTTTTAGAATCGTTGTCGATATTATTCAAATTACCTCGTAACAAACTGTTGCTATATATATAGAAAGGGCCAGTGTAAATATTGATCGCAGTTTTCTCAGCAAGACTTAAGTCTTTTAACCCATCTGGATGTAAACCTTCTTTTTCACGCTTTTCATAATCCTCCATAGTTGGAATACCTTCGGCACTTTCAAGAAAGGGCATAAACTCAGGATTTCCATTGTGAATAAAGTACATAAAATTGTCAAAATCCTCTGGTGTAAATTCAAGATGATTCAGATTGGCATGTCTTATGATTTCACTGACGTCATATTCTCTGCCATCCATAATTGCCATAAGTTTATCGTTATCTATATTAAATTCGACGTTTCGCGAAGTGGGATCATTTTGGCTTTGCAAAAATCGTGTGATCAATGCTTCAAGGGCGTAGGTATAATTATTCTTTTGCAAAGCTCCCTTTTCTAATACAATTTTCTTGGAAGGTTTTTTAAGGCTTTTTACAACTTCTTCGGGCTTATTTCCAACATATGTATCGATAATCTTTTTGTCAGTCATTAAAACACCCTCCACTTACCTTAATCTATAGGATGCATGTTGAGCAAAAAAAGTTCCAGGGTGTTAATGTTATTGGTGTTTCAAATTAAACTTATGGTGCAGCTACGCCTTTTTACGTTAAATTTTCTAATTAAATAGAAAACATAGCAAAGCAAAAATGAAAATCTCCCGAAGAATATAACTTAAAACGAGAGAGGGATAAGAAATCCTTAATTTGCATTTTCATTTTTAGAGGGGAGGGGTGAATCATCAGATCCATTTGCAGAGGATTTAGATTTTATTTTTTCAGCTGTTTGTTTGGTTTTTTCATAATTATTGTTCTTGTCAAGATGCTCTGCTTTCTCAGTCATATCAACTGATGTATTACTGCTACCGCTTTTTTCGCTATCAAGACCTGCATTTCCTGTGTTACCTGTGGCATACACGATGGAACTGCTGAGCATGAAAAAGGAGAGAAATAGTTTGCTGATATTCATAAAAATCTACCGTATATAAATATTACTAAAGGAAAGTTAATGGATTGTCTCTATTTTGTTTTATTATTTTCCTCCATTTTTAACTTTTTAGCCTTATCCAAATGTTCACTAATGTGCGTTCTCGTTTGGGTTAAATGTTCTTTCAATTCTTCATTGCTCACTTTAGGTAAGTATTCTTCATCAAGCGTTTTTAATGCATCAGTATGATCTTTTACCATGGCATCAACATAAGCTTGTTGAAATTTTTTATCATCAAGTTTTTCCATTTTAGATAACTCCTTTTTACTATTTTTTTCTAAAGCAATAGTCTTGTTATCTTCAAACGGTTCTATTTCAATTTTTTTACTGATGTTGAGTGTTTCATCTAAGTTTTTTGAATGCGCTTCAATCATCAAATCTGCATATTCCATTACATCGGTGTCCATTTTCTTCACTTTTGCAGCTTTAGCGGCCTCTATTTCACTCTTGTTAACTACGATAAGCCAAGCCATGGCTGCGCTATCCTTTTTAGCGTTAGCATTTTGCTTGGTGTCATCGCTAGCGTGAACATTAATTGCAAAAATCATTGCAGTAGTAAGAATGAGTGTATTTAGTTTCATTTTATATCCTTTAATGATTAAGTATGCTTTATTGTTGAGTGTTATTGCGATTGTTTAAATTTTGATTGGTCTGGTTAAGATTATTGTGTTGATTGTTTAAATTGTTGTTTAGATTATCTTGTTGCTGCTGTAACTGATTTTGCATTGATGTATTATTGTTTAATTTGTTTTGATTTTCATTCAGTTGCTGTTGTTGGGCATTCAAATCATTTTGATATGAATTTAAACTATCGTTAACTTTTCCATTAGCTGAATTATTTATGTTTTCAGGGTTGTTAGGCGAGTTGTTGATATTGTTAGGATTATTGGGTGAATTATTAATAGTACTATTAATATTAGAATGACCTGCTGGACTAGAGGTAGTACTAACATTAGGATTAGTAGGAACGGTAGGTGCTGCGCCCATGCTGCCTTGGTTAGTGGTTCCTGTAGCAGTGCCACTTGTGGCGCTGCCTGAATTTGTTGTACTGCCAGCTGAAGTACTACTTCCTACTCCAGCTCCACCGCCACCACCACCAGCTGAACCACTCCCTCCACCTACCGCGTATACAGTAGAGGATAGCAATAATGTCGATACAGTTAAAATATGTTTAATCAATTTCATACATCACCTTAAGAAATCATCAGCTTTAAATTTTTCATTGTTGAGGATATTCTAGATGAAATTTGAGCCAAAAAATAAAGAAAATGAGTTTTGCTCAAATGCATGAAGAGCAAATGTTAAAAAAATGCTATTAATTTAGGCATAAAACGATAGATTAAATGATTATGATAAAAAAAGAGATATTACACCTGATTTGAGCGCTTGACTTTAAGAAGAAAATTAGTGATTTTTGATTGAAATCAGTCTTATTAGTAGAGATAATAATATATCTCGTTGTTATGCGTTTAACGCAGATAAGTGTAAATGACCCCCAAAAAAGCAGTTAATCCCAATCCCACCACTAGTCTTGTACCGCTCCCTATTAGCAGGAGCAATATTGAGCTTTTTTTAAACTGTCCTCGATGCTTTTATTTAAAGCAAAAACTTGGCCTTAAATTACCTGATAACTCAGATTATATGTTGAATCATGCGGTTGATAAGCTTTTGAAGCGTGAATTTAACCATTATCGTCTTTTTGCCCTTAAACATCCTATTATGAAAGAGTTCTCGGTGGACGCTATTCCATTTTTTCACCAAAAGATGCCAGAATGGCAAGATGCTCTCAATGGCGGCATTAAATTTCATCACGAACAAACAAATTTTATGGTGACAGGTGCCATAGATGATTTATGGATAAATGCGATTGATGAGATTATCGTAGTGGACTACAAAGCTACAGCAATAAAAGGTACTCGTGGTCCCACGGGAAAGTGGCTAAAAAGCTGTCAACGCCAATTGGATGTTTATGCCTGGCTCTTAAATAAAAATGGTTTTAAAGTGCACCAAATAGGATATTTTCTTTATTGCAACGGAGATACTAGCCAGAAGAAATTTAATGTCACCCTCAATTTTAATGTGTCTTTAATTCCTCACACTATCGACACCTCCTGGATAGAAGATGTTTTACATAAAGCAGCGCGGTGTTTGCAAAAAGGATCTATTCCTTCATTTTCAAAAAAATGCCAAATTTGTAATTTTTTAGAAAAATTAGAAGCTGTAGAATTATACTGAAGGGATGGAAAACAAAGAGTTGTAAGAGTAAGCGCATTCCTTTGCAACTTTCCTTTAGTCGCCTCTGATGTCTATATCATAATTGTGCAATTTTCGTCTCAAGTTAGCCATTTTGTGAGGGTTATTATTGTACATATAACAATTCTACAAGATTAAAAATAAATATTATATTATGTTATTTTTCTTGTCTGTCATAAAAAGTTTTGTCGCAAAGATGAATTGTGTTTATCGAAAGGAACCACCTGAATAAAATTTATTCAAAGATGATACTTAACACCCATTAATAAGCTGTTAACGCTTTGTTGGCCCTTTTTAGCAAATTCATGCTCAACTGAAAAGTTTACGTTTATTTTTTTAGAAACATTATAGCCTACGCCTAATACTCCTTTAGGCACAAAGTAGGGGGATGTTTTTAGTCGTTGGGTAGTTGTTTTGCCATTATCTTGGATAAAATCCATCTGTGCTTTTGGAACCACATAGGCAACACCCGCCTTGGCGATTATATCGATATTTCTTGTAAGATACACATCAGCTACAACGAGCTCATCAAGACTCCATCTTTTAGAACTCATTTTAGAAGCACCATACAATTTTGATTTTTTCTTATACTTTTGTGCGCCAACCTCAACACCGACCTGGAAAGCACTGGTAACATCTCCTTTAATACCCGCAGCAACGCGTCGTGCAGGGAGGTATTTTTTTTCATTTCGTACCCAAGCGTGAATAGGATGGCTTTTAGCTCTTCCCACTTGAACGATAACATAGGATGCTGCTTGCGCAATATTGATACCGATCAATGAGCTTATTCCTAACACTGTTAAATAATGTTTTAAATGCTTCATGATGTATCCATCCTTATGAGAATTTGATTAGCAGTCATCTAGTTCATGTATGTTTTCTTCTAGAATATTTTCCATTAAAGTTAAATCGCAATCCATCATGGTTTCATTTCCTTTGGCAATTTTTTGATTGCCTTCTTTGATCATCGCCTCACCTTCAGCAATAAGTTTTTCTCCTTGTTTGACCATTCTGGCTCCTTCTTTTGCGTTGGCGTTTCCTTTTTCCCATCTAGCATTAACACCTTGGTATCGCTGTTCTTGATTTAATAATCCTTTTTGGGGAAATGTATCTTTGCTGCAAGCCGTATTCAACGATAATATAATGCCAAATAACATGCAGGTAAGTATCATTCTCATGATGTGCTCCTATCATTTTCTTGAAAAAACTTATATTTAAAGCGCCAAATCACATATTTAAAATCTTTGAAGAATTTAAGCGCATCTACGGTGATTTGTATGAAGCAGATTAAAGTTAGATTTCATTTTGGTACTCCTTAAAGTAGTAATTGCTTGCATTACTTTTTTTAATCTATTTTTTATATTAAAAATTTCAAATGCTTCAACAATTTCTTTTAAGTGCATACAAAAGAGTATGTATTTCTTAAATTTAGCCTTAGTTATTTAGTTTATTTTCTAATATAACTACATAAACAATAACGCATATTATGCGAAATCTCAACTTAAAAGCCAAAATTATCAATGTCAATATATAATTTGTATATAATTTTATTTATTCCGGCAACAAAAAAATATTAGTTATGGTTTATACAAAATAATCATGCACCGTTATTTTGTATATGATAAATGTTGCATAAAAAAGCAAATAAATAACAATTTTTGAAAAAATAAAAAAATTATCGCATATGTTTTTTTATTGTCATGCGGTAAAAAAGTTGACACAAAAAATTCAATCGCATATCTTGAAACGGTGTTGTGAAAATATCTTTGCAACATAAGAAGGAGTATTAAAAATGAAAAAAATGAAAAAAATGAAAAAATTGAAAAATGTTGATATTAACAAAGTATCAGGTGGCGCATCAGATTCTGACTCATGCGACTCATTTAAGAACGATTTACGAGAATTATTGCACGTGAGTGCTGAGGAGGTGGGAGATGGTGCCACTTCGCTAGCAGAGAAAATTAATGATTTGCTAGATAATTATAAATGATACTACAAAAAAGCAAGCTAGTTTCTTGTGTGTGTTTATCCCCTTCTTCGGAAGGGGATTTTTTTTGTTCAGTTCGCAAAATGAAAACACGATCGAAAAATTGGAAGATCGTCTTAGAGTCGTAGTATCTTCAGGCCTGGAGCTACTTCGCGTTCTGGCCAAAGTTCTTGTGGTGTTAATTTAAATCGGACTAAGGCTTTGCGTAATATTTCAACATAAATACCTGCGATCCGATCATCAGATTTACCTGGTATATGTGATTTATGGATCCCACGCTGAGAGACATTGGTGGGACCAAGAATTGTTGTCCACTTTTCATGAATGGTATTTTCTTGAAATATTAGCGTAATACGAGAGCCTTCAGCTTCTGTGATTTTTGCTCCTATAGCATTCATCATTCTTTCTACTTCAGACCATCTAATTTCTAAGTGAGGCACATTTTCTCTAAAGATATTTTCTATAAGATTTTTAAAGTGCGCTAGTTTTTCTCTATAAAAATTTAAACGCTGCATTTTTGCATTTGTCTCAGGGGAGTCATTTTTTTGATTTTCTTGCGCATTTGATTTTTTATCTTCTTTTCGTAATTTCATTTTTGCAAGCTCTTCTTGGCGTTGCATTTTTCTTTTAGAGGTATATAGAGGCTGGACTACAGAAATGGTGCTAGACGTCGATAAAATTGCATCAGCTGAACTTGTTGAGCTTTGATTTTTATCTCTTTTTTCATCTTTTTCAAATAAACTTAAGACTTCAATTGATATATTTTCAGGTTTTGATTCTATGCTTAATGGGACTTCCTGTGGTCGAGGCGTGCTATCAGTAGAAATATGTTCTTCTTCTGAACTTTGTATGCATGGTGTTATTTCAGCAACAGAACTCTCAATCAATTTTTCTTCTGCTAATAATTGTTGATGACAGTCGTATACAGCATACAATGCTTGCATTTTTGAAAAGTTTGCTGGGGAAAAATCTTGCAGTAGGGGCTGGCCATTCACTTCATGAAAAGCGGGTGAAACAGGACGTGACTCTCTACTTTTTGCGATTATTTTGTTTAGTTTACGTTCAATTTTAGTAAGCACTTCGCTGGATGAAGACACTTTCAGTGTAGAACATTTTTCCATGCAATCATCAATGGCTCTTTGTAAATCTATAGTTAACGTGCAACGGCTAGCACTTTTTACCTCAAATTTTCTGTAATTGGTATAAAATTTAGATAAATCTCTATTAAAATCGGGTAAGCAGATCCGCATAATGTCGCGAAAATATTTACTTTCAGAATCAAGCTGAAACTCGTCGCCATTGCACTTTTTTTCCATGAGTGCCATTGATTGTGCGAAAAAAAATAGTTCATTAATAATTGCATCTTGATTATTTAAATTGAAGCACCAGGTTAAGAAGTGTTTGTACTTTTTGGCATCAGCTTCGCATCCTTTGATTGCCATACTGAAACCTATTAGCGGGAGTAATGCAGCAAAGGTAGGATGAAATTCTGGTTTTACAAAGTGAGAAAGGTATATTTGACTAGCAAGCTGTTTATTTTCGGAGGTAATCAGATAATTAGCAATTTCTGTATTTAAGTCGATTCTGGATTTAATGATTTGTTTAATTTTGCGGATGGCTATCTTTCTTGTGTGATCAGTTTCGGGAGCTGTGTTCAACATTTAAGATACCTCTTTAAAACTCAACATTTCCAAAATTTAGGATGCTAACATGTAATAGTTTGTTGGGTAAATTAAATATATTGCTAAATAAATATTTAGTGATTTGATGTGAGCTAATATTCACATAAAATCACTGCTTTTTAGTGTAGATAAGCTGAAGAAGAGATCTTAAGATCCTTATTTAACAATAGGGAAAATAAGCCCGATGATTATCTTTCTTCTTTAAGCTTTTGACGCCGTCTGAGCTCAGCTTCTGATGGTTTATCTTGCTCGAATGATCCGCTCTTAATATCGCCTGCGCGCGCATAGGAAGCGATGATGACACCATTAGATGAAATGGGCGTTTCGAGTAATTTAAATGCAACAGGAAGTGTTCCCTCTGCGAATAAGTGTTTACCTTTGCCGAGGGTGATGGGGAATATTTTTAACCAAAGCTCATCTACCAGATCATGCCGCAAAAGTGTTTGAATAAAATTTCCACTGCCGTGCACATGTAAAGCAGGCCCATCTTGTTCTTTTAACTTTCTAATTTCTTGAGGAATATTATTATTAATGAGATTAGAATTCTGCCAGTCAAGTTTTGTCAGTGTTTTTGAGACTACATATTTCTTCGCATTATTTAAACTATTTGCAATCAAACCCTCTTTCTCATAAGGCCAATAGGCGGCAAAAATTTCATATGTCTTTCTGCCCAGCAGTAAATCGAAGGGCTCACTCATTTGCTTATCCATAACGTTGCCGAGCACATCATTAAAATAAGAAAAAACCCAACCACCATGTTTGAAGTCACCGGTTGGATCTTCTTCTGAACCCCCGGGAGCCTGCATGATGCCATCAAGCGTTATAAATGATAACACAACGAGCTTTCTCATCTGATTTTCTCTTATAAAAACAGCAGTGGAACAAATATGTACAGCTTTTAGATATATTATTCATAATCGAAGTGTAGCCAAAAGTGACTGAAAATCATAAGGCGTCAAAAACAGAGCGGAAATGAAAGGAGGAACTTGTGTATAAACTACTATAATTAAGATAATTATCTGTTTTGTAAATCAATACATATGCTAAGCACAATAGACATCATTATTCGACTGCTGACGGCCGCTTTTTTGGGAAGTATCATCGGATTTGAGCGCGAAAGATTATTATGGGCCGCAGGGTTGCGTACACATATGCTGGTTTGTGTCGGTTCGTGTCTTATCATGATTGTTTCGGCCTTTGGTTTTGCCGATGTACTAAGCATGAAAAATGTGATGTTAGATCCTTCTCGTATTGCAGCTCAAGTGGTGTCAGGCATTGGTTTTTTAGGAGCAGGAGTAATACTATTTCGTGGAGAAGTGATCCGCGGATTAACAACCGCCGCAAGTGTATGGACGGTCGCAGGAATTGGACTTGCTGTAGGCGGCGGTTTATATATTGCCGCATTTTGTGCCACAATTATCATTCTTATAATTTTGGTAGGCATTAAACCACTTGAAAAAAAATTCAAAAAGAATACCTATGCTGTTCTTCTAAAAGTTAAAAAAGGCGGAATGACGCTTTCGCAGATCCAAAAGGCAATCGGTAGTCGTTCTGCTTATATTAAACAATTTATCATCCAACCGGATGAATCATCTGAATATGAGAAAGTAGATATTTTGCTTGAAAGAATAAGCAAAAAAGCCTCTTTAGAAATCACGGAAACTTTAAGAAAAATGCCTTCTGTTATAGAAATTATTGAAAAATAAGCTGCTGAGCTCTCTTTCTTCTGACTATCAATTATTAAAAGGCAGATGTGCGAAGCGCAGGGGATTTATCGCAAACAATAATATCAAAACAAACAAAAATTAGCCTATTGCCAGCCATAAATTTTTTCGATACATTACACAAATCGCTGAAGCAAAGTGCAGCAACACTTCACTCCAGCTAACCACAAGTAAAAATCAGCATAGGATTTTAAACTCATGGCTGCATGCATTTTATTACATTCTTCCTCAGTTCAAAAGCTCGATCGGGCTCATCCTCTATCTCTTTGTTTTTTAAAGAAAATTTTAACATAACGCGTTCAACCTCTCGCGTTTTAGGTTAGTTATTTATCTTTTAATCTGACAGAGATCGGTAAGGAATACCATGATCGACATTACACCTTCGCGTGCAGAAAATGCATGCGTTGTAACGTCTTGCTTTGGTTTATCCAATCAAGAAATTCAATTTGCCTTGAAATTTCCAGGCATTAATCACACACAAAAATTAGTGTGGATTGCATTGGCCATTTTAAGTGTCAACGATCCTGAATTTACAAGGCAGTTATCTCTACATCAATTCGCCAGAATGCTCAACATAAGAGCGATTAAGCTTTGGCGCATCATTCAAGAACTTGAAGCCATGGGTTTTGTTCATTCAATAAGGCACGAGTCCGTCCCAGCCTTGCAAAGGGAGGAAACGCCCGTGTTAATCAATTTATTAAGAAGGAGGGTAAAACCAAAGAAATCATCTTTTTGGATAACCTGGTTAAAACACAAATTTAACCACTAATTTATACCATTATCTCTAAACAACGAATAATAAGGATTTTTATGCAAGTTTTATCTGAGCAAGAGTTGAATCAAGTATCGGGTGGTTTTCATATCGCTAAATTGGGCACAGCGATTATTGGCTTAGCAGCAGGCTTCATTACCGGCGGTCCTGTCGGTTTAGGCATTGCAGCAAGCGCCTTAGTGGGGGTTGAAGGCATAGATAAATTGGTCGATCTTTACCAGCAAGATCCTAATCATCAACCAAATCAACCGCAACCTTAATCTTTGCTAAAAGCTGCCGAAGCGCGCCGTCAGCTTTTATGGAGTGTTAAAATGAATGTATTTGAAAAAACTGCTTTTGCTTGGATTGTGTGTTGGGTGTTTATTGATTCTTTTGCACCAGATGTGGCTTATCAGGAAAAGATTAAAACTTGTGCCGTGATAACAGCAAGTATTGCGTATTTATATGGATTGCATGTGGTGGTGTGGGAGCGGGTGAGAAGGGTGATGAGGAAGGAAGGCTCTTCATGAATATTATTTTTTAAATTCGACACATATCGCATTGTTTAAATTAACAAATACATGCCCTGTTTTATCATCTCCTGATATCAACCACAGGGAATCACCAATGATTTCAAAATTGTATTGGTCATGAGAAAAGATATGTTCTTTTTCATCAGTAATTCTAATAGAAACGTTGAATTTGTTGTCTTTGAAGCTTTCAAAACGGTTTTTTAACTGTTCGATCATATTGTTTTCTGTGATAGGGAATTAGATGGTTATATTCAATATAGCTAATTTAGCCAGGATAGGTTCGGTCTCACCGTCCAACCTATATATTGTGTATGTTAACCAAATGAATATTTTAAAATAATAGAAAAATCAATGAGTTATAAATATTAAATTCTCATTAATTTTATGTAGCTATAGAAAAAGTACAGGTTTGGATATATTATATAATTATGTCTATATATGGACGAAGCGATATGCGTGAAAAAAGCACACCACAAACCAAAAGACATGTTGAAGCCAAAGTTGGCAGGGCTGCATTTCAAGCCTTTCTAAACATATGTAACAAATGGGATTTAACGAGAGCTCAACAATTGATCTTGTTAGGAGAAGTTCCAACATCTACCTATCATCTATGGAAAGGGAATGTTGAAAAAGAGCAGGAATTTAAACTTACCAAGGATACATTGGAAAGAATTTCTTATCTTTTGGGAATATATAAAGCGCTTCATATTTTATTACCGAACGCAGATGCCGCTAATAATTGGATTAAGCGACCCAATAGCGCTCCATTGTTTAATTCTAAAAGTGCGCTCGATAAAATGTTAGCTGGGAATGTTGTTGATTTAGCGGATGTAAGAAGATACTTAGATGCAGAACGAGGATAATACAGCACCTGAGATCAATTTACCTTGGGAGCATACATTTAGGGTAATTCCTTCAAAATTTCCCCCCGTTAATTTTTTTGAAGATCTAGTCGATCCTTCTTTAATGGAAGAATTATTCCATGTTGAAAGTTTAACCAACGATCGATTAAGAGATGAAATAGGGGACATCTCCTTGGTTCCACCTGAAGATAGGGTTTCTGGTAGAGGCTCAACGGTAGTGATGGCCGCTTTTACGCATATATCAATTCATAGAACAAGCAGGTTTTCTGATGGCACATTTGGCGTTTATTATGCAGCAAAGACTCTAGAAACAGCCATCCGCGAGAAAGTACATCATACTGAAAAATTCCTTTCTAGTACCAATCAAGAGGCTGCATCTGTAACAATGAGAGTGTATCATAGCAGTAAAATACTAAGACCTTTAATTGATGTGAGAGACGCTTCATTTTCCGATTTGCATCATCCCAATAGTTATGTTTTTTCGCAAGCTTTTGGAAAAGAAATAAAGCAAAGCCGAGCTTGGGGAATAGTTTACAATAGTGTAAGACATGAGGGAGGAGAATGTGTTGCTATTTTGCGTCCATCAGCCGTCCCTTTACCTGTTAATCAAACTCAACATTACAACCTTGAATGGAATGGCAAAAAAATTACTGCTGCTATTGAAATTGGGGGGACTGTTTTCACTTTTTAATGATGTTAGCAAGCACTAAGACCCTCACCCTAACCCTCTCCCGAAGCGGGAGAGGGGAGCGGAATTAAAATAGTAG
>MKTN01000001.1 GCA_001898235.1 Gammaproteobacteria bacterium 39-13 | reverse complement strand
CGCTACTATTTGGGGGGATTACCCAACAATCAAGCTAGTGTGAGTGCTTTTTATGGGTGTTGGGCCTTGGCCCAACCTACTTCACTGCGCTATTAAAGGGAGTCTGAAATGACAGCCGAGCCTATGCCTCATTCTGGTCATTACTTTGGCGATCAACGTGATCTCTGGTGGAATTATGATTTCATTGAATTGATGGCTAAGCGCTGGGATCTTGGAGCTGTTCGCACGGTTTTAGATGTAGGCTGCGGCATTGGTCATTGGGGATTTACTTTAGCGCCCTTTTTAAACAGTAAGACAAAGCTTTATGGGATTGATCCAGAACCTGCTTGGGTAGAAAAAGCCACCACTCGAGCACAAGAAAAGGGCATTAGCGAGCGATTCCATTATCAAATTGGAAAAGCAGAAAAAATACCATTCGAAGATAATACCTTTGATATGGTGACTTGTCAGACTGTGCTTATTCATGTGGCAGATGTAGATACGGCTTTAAAGGAAATGATCCGCGTTTTAAAACCTGGCGGCTTATTAGCGGTGGCAGAGCCAAACAACACAGCACCCCTATTAATTTTTAATACCTTAAACATAGATGAGCCTTTAGATGGTTTAATGGAGCATATTCGTTTCCATATTACCTGTGAGCGAGGAAAAAAGGCTTTAGGTTTAGGATACAATTCTGTGGGGGATGTTTTGCCTTGTGCTTTTTCTAAACAGGGTTTAGATAACATTCAAGTGTATTTATCAGATAAAACTTCTCTGATGATCCCTCCTTATCAAACGGATGAACAAAAGATTTTGCTAAAGCAAATCCAAGATTGGGAAAATCAAGAAATTCTGGTTTGGCCTCGTGAAGAAACAAAACGTTATTATTTAGCAGGCGGTGGCAGTGAAAGTGAATTTGAAAGAATTTGGAAAAATTTAATAAAAGATACTAAAGAAAGTATACAAGCAATAAAAAATGATAAATTAAGCTCAACTAATGCCACAGTGATGTATTTAATTTCTGGTCGCAAAGTATAATTTTATGAATGGAAAATAAAAATGACGAATTTGTCTTTTAAATTGCGCATTGCTTCAGCAACCGATGTTGATGAGCTCCATGCGATCTACATGGATAAAGAAGTAAATCCATTTTTAAATTTTGAAATAATGAGCAAAGAATCATTTAAACCCATTTTTAATGAATTGTTACAAAGTGGTGATTTATACATTTACGAAAATGATACACAAATTGTAGCTACCTGTGTTGTTATGCGATTAAAGCGCCGGGCACAACACGTTGTGACATTGGGAACGCTTGCGACCCATCCGGACTTTCAAGGAAAGGGAATAGGAACACAGTTTATAAAAGAATTAATAAATAAATTAAAAGCAACTGGCATCAAACGAATTGATTTATGCGCAGAGGCAGACAACCCTAAAGCGATCAGTTTTTATCAAAAGCTAGGGTTTAAACTGGAAGGCGTTTTACAGAAATATTTCCTCAGGGAAAATGAAGATAAATATATAGATGAGCATTTAATGGCGATGATTTTGGATTAAAGCAAGCTCTGATGGCAGTTATCCGGAATTTCCGGATAACTGAAACCTCTTAAGGATTACCACCCTTTATGCGTTTCCAAAAACTGCTTTTCTTCTTCTGTTGAAGTTCGTTCCAAAATGACATTTCGATGCGGAAAGCGGTTAAATCTTTTTATTACATCGTAATGATCTTTAGCATATTTAAGATGTTTATTGGCAAGTGATTTAACATCAAGAGGGGCTTCTTCTGCTAATTGTTCAAATAGTTTTAAGCTTTGCTGCTGGGATTGTAAATTTTCTGCATGCTCAAATGGAAGATATAAAAATACGCGTTCGATTAAGGAAAGCTGTTGATCAAACCCTTGCTTTATTGCGTGTGATGCAGCTTGTAACGCTAAAGCATCGTGCTCATACATTTGCGGCGTGTTACGAAATAAATTGCGTGAAAATTGATCTATTAAAATAATATAAGCCAGTGTTCCTTTAGGTGTTTGTAGCCAGCTATTGAGCTTGCCTACAATGGCATCGTCTCTTAGGGTAGAAAATTGCTGACGGATAGCATCATCAAACTTTGGATTTTTTTCCCACCAAAGCTTTCTTTCAAATAAAGGCGCTGGATGATGAACATAATCAAACCAAAAATCTAAAACCGTTTCTATTCTCATATCGTTTAATGAACTTGCGTTAATATGGGGTTTTGTTGCGATAAGCTCTGTTGCATGTATTGGAAAGGAAAATAGAACTAAGAATATAAGCGCTTTATCTAGAAACATCTTCATTTGCACATCTTGCTACACATAAAAAAACCTGCGATGATACACGCTAACGCCCTGCGAGAATGTTACTAGCATTCCCACAAGGCTAATCACGAGCAAAAACTTATTAGGAGTTTTCACCCATGACTAAGCGCATTGTATTACAAACATTCCATTTAACAAATCAAGTTTTGCATAACTAACAGTGATGTAAGCAAAAAAATCATTTTTTTTGCATTTTTGGGTTAATTCTCAAACCTAACTGCTAGGATTACGTATGCTAGACGGATTTGCTTTGCCTATTGTTTGCGCGGCGAAACCTTATTCTTTTATGCAATGGTTCGCTTGCCTCAAGGAAATTATGCATCATCCTCTTTTATCAGAGGAAGAAAAATACTTGTGGCTATGGTTAGCTACCCAGAGCGCAGATAACTCATCGTTTGCTTGTTCATATTCATATGATCAAATGTCACACGCGCTGAATAAATCGACCAAGATAGTTCATCGCACACTCTTTCGCTTAAAAATCATGGGGTTTTTATCTGCCGATATTCCGATTTGGTATGGACAGCCTACAACGGAAATGATACGTACTATCCGTTTGATTAAGCTGCACTTATCACCTAAATCGATATTTAAAGATGGTGAATTAAACTCACAGGTTTTACCAAAAATAAGAAAGAATAATCAACCAATTCAGATTAATTTGCTTAGAAGGCTAATTTGAAGAGAAAGGGTTAATTTTTATTGAAGGACATCCATTTGGCTATTTTACAAAATGGATGTCCCCTGAAGAATTTTCTTCTTAGTCTTGCGCACTTAATTACAATCAAAATCAGTCAGGCTAGATAATTTGCAGTCACATTCTTTGAAGGACATCCACTTGAGTAAAGAAGATGTAAAGATGCTTTCCATGAGAGTCAATTGCGCATTGATGGTAGATTAATTTTCAATACATAATTGGAATATGTTCTGAATTACTCCATACATTTGATGTTGACACACTTTGTGGATTGGATTTAGCATCGATGCTCCAAAATTTATATGGATTATTGCATTTAAGATATTGACGCATTAGTTACGATTGAGCTGAAGAGCATGATCAAATTTTTTGCATCATTAGCGAAAGCGCATAAACGTATCAAATTAAGGTAAGTGTTTATATTGATATGTAAATAATAAGGAAGTAGATATGAAAAAAGTCAAAATGGTTAAAAAAGTTGTTAAAGTTTCAAAATTTAATCTAGTTGGTTCAACCGGAGGGCATTGCCAAGGTGGCGGTGGCTGGTAATAATCAAGAGAAGCTCGCGATATGATTATCGCGAGCTTTTACACTCATCATATGTTTTGAATTTTTCAAGGAAGCTATATCTAATGATTTTACCAATATCAAGTACGGATAAAACTAGAAAGGTTTATACATTAGATTTTTCACGGCCTAAAGTTCCTTCATTAGATGATGCATTTAATTACATATATTCAATTGATTTTTCTATGCTCATTTACAAAATTACCAATCCCGATCCTAACATAGCTCGGATTTGGGATGAGGAAAGCGCTCATAGGGTGGTTAATTATTATAAAAATTATCTTTGGTTACTTAGAAAATACTCCGAGAAGCATCCAATCATTCCACCGTCTGTAGATATTGATGAAATTTGGCATCATCATATTCTTGACACGTATAAATATCATGAAGATTGTTCTGCCATATTTGGTCAATATCTTCACCATTATCCTTATTTTGGAATGCGTGGTGAGGCAGATTATCTTGAACTTGAGCGAACATTCAAAATTACACAACAGTTGCATATGGAAGAGTTTGGCGAGCAAATTTATTCTTTTGAAATAGAAGAAGTAGAAATGGAAGTCGATTATTTGTAGCAATCATAGATTTCTATTTTGAATAGTCATCTTATGTGCTTATTGTAAATAAAGGTGTTTTAACTGTAAGATAATGATTGGTCGTGGGAAAGAGAAATAATTCGTTGCGTGATAAATCTGCTTTTGTTCAATCTTTGCAAATAGCAATAAATAGAAGTGCAACTCAAATCGCGTCTATTATTATTACTGCTATGCTTGGCCTTGAAAGTACAGAAATTTTGGCGGAATTTTCCATCTCACTTAGTTTTGCAGCTATATTATTTGTTTTAGTAACTACTATTCAAATGGGTATTCAGGCTGAATTTGGTCGACGGTTTGCGCAGAAAAATTTTACATCTTTAGCTAGCATATTCAGCTCAGTAACCATTGTTGTGTTTATGTTGTCGTGCATCTTAGCTGGAGCTATATGGTTACTTCCAAACCCATTTTCAAATACTGCAAGCTATGAATTAGCCGAAAATGCATATTCAGCACTTAAAATTCTGGCTTTTAGTTTACCTCTAGTAGGGTTGTTAACGACGATTACCTTTTTCCTAGAAAGCATTGAAAAAATAAAAGAAGTTGCACGCTTACGGATTGCGCAAATATTTATTCAAATTGGTTTGATTTTCATTGTGATTGTTGGCAAAAATCTAGGTTTTGTGAATTATGAATTAACTTCAAAAAATATCGCACTGGCTTATGTGTTTAGTGATGTAGTAATGCTACTAACAGGCGCTTATCTGTTACTTATTAATATTAAAAAAGAAAAATTACAGTGCTTCGTAATTGATAAAAGAATATTAATTGCACTGAATAGTTTACTTGATGTTATAAAATTAGGATTCCCAGTGATGTTTGGCATGATTGGGCAGCGTTTTATATTTTATTTATATTTAAATTTTGCAGCAAAGTTAGGTGCTGTTCAAGCTTCAGCTTTCGCAATTATTAATTCATATATATTTTTTTGCCAAATTCCTCTACTTGGTCTTGCGCATTTAATGACAATCAAAATCAGTCAGGCTAGAGGAGAAAAAAATTCAAGCAAATTGAGTGATATTTCTTTCAAATATAGCAAACTGTATTTTATAGAAATAATTATAATTGGATCGCTATTTTTTGTATTACAACCCTATCTGTTGCAAACGTTCACAAAAGATGAGCAAGTGCTTCAATCCTTAAGCGCGTTACAATGGATAGCATGTCTGTATTTTTTAATGAATGTAGCTCTTACCTATAGCATGAGCGCTTTACGAGGTTACTCGGATACGCTTATCCCGCAAATTATACTTATCTCTCTGTTGTCATTAGGAATTTCTGTTTGCTATTTTCTATTCTCAGATCTCTGGAATATGTTAATGGTTTTTAGTTTGTCTGGATTTGCGGCAGCATATTTCTTATTAGCTAGAATGTTTAAAATAAAGCGAGCAGATTTTATTTGTTCCGAGACTACTGAATCGAATAGTTCAAAAGTATTTTAGCAAGCAATTATAATTACAAGAAAACAATGTTTCTTCAAAAAAGATGCCTTCACTAGAAATTATAATCAGAAAATCTAGCCTTATAGATCTTCATGATATTGCCAAGATCCACCTTGCTTGTTGGAAAGAAAATTATAAAGAATTAATAGAACAGAATTTTTTAGATAGTTTAAAGCTTGAAAATCTTCTCAAGAAGAGAAAAAAGATTATTCAGAAAGATCCTAATATTCAACTAGTTGCTGTACATGACAATAAAGTAATTGGCTTTTGCGATGCAGGTCCATTCTATTCTAGACAAAATCAGCATATGTCAAGAGAGAAAAAAGCAAAATTTGTTGAAACTGGCGAATTGTATGCAATTTATGTATGTCCTAGATATCAAAATCAAGGCGCGGGTAGGGCATTGTTTTTTCAGGCAAAAATTGAACTGATTCAACGAAATTTACTTCCTTTCATTGTTTGGACACTAAATGATAATTATATCTCTCGCAGGTTTTATGAATCTTTAGGAGGGATCCTTATAGAGAAGATGTATGGAGAATGGGGTGGTCAAAAATATTTGCTAGTCGCCTATAGGTTTGAAAAATAGACGTAAAATCAAGATTTAAGATCACTTTTTACTAATAGACCCTCTTAACGTTCTATTTGAAGGACACACATTTCAAGAAATGGATATTCTTTGAAGAACATCTATACTTTATACCATCATTATTCGCGTGATTTTATAAATCACATAGAGTTCATATACTATTTGAAGGGTAGTGATTTGAAATGCGCTCCGAATAAATCGACCAAGGTAGTTCATCGCACACTCTTTCGCTTAAAAAGCATGGGGTTTTTATCTGCCGATATTCCGATTTGGTATGGGCGGCCTACATTTGAAATGGTGCATGCCGTTCGTGTTTTAAAGTTAAATTTATCACCGAGGGCGCTATGCAAAGAGGCAACTGCAAAAGTAACTGTTTTGCCGAAAACGAGAAGAAACGGTGAGGGAATTATGACTAATTTGCTTAAGCAAGCGTAGGTTGGGCCGTAAGGCCCAACAATCAAGTACTTTTTATGAGCGGGTCAACATATACCAGCTCTCTTTTAATATCCAATAAGGCCACGTCGGATCGCTCTAGTTAACCCTTCAGCGGTGGGTAAACTTTTTGTTTGAGCTTGTTGATATGAATCACGTTTATCTCTAATTTTTTCCCAGCCGGCTAGAAATTCTGCAGTGCGAGTAAGATCTCCATGAGTAACGAATGATCCAATTTTTTCAATAATTTCATTTGATAAATGAGGCACCATTTGTTCAGGTAATTCTAGCGATAAGGCTTCACCTGCCTTTCGATAATTTAAAATGCTTTTCTGCTCTGAAAAGAAAGTTGCTGTGCTTTTAAATAAATTGCTTCCCCAGCTAAAAACTTTTTTGCAGGCGTTAGAGACGGATTGAACTGCGGAATGGCATTTTTGATTTATTACGGTTAATGCAGTATTCAAAAGCTGAGCAGTATTTACGATCCCTGTCGTTACATGAGCAGCAATTTGTGTATTTATGCTTGCTATCGTCTGAAGTAACGGAGGAACAACGCTGAGGGCTTTAGAGCCACCTTTATATAAAAGAGCATTTTCTACGAAACTGATTAAATATGAAGCAGAAAAGGAAAAAACAGATGGAGATATACCTGTTGAGCTGGTTACCAGAGCAAATAAAGTCATGAGCGTTGATGTTATTGCAATTCCAGCGAGTTCTTTTTTAGTAAACATAATGATCCTCTTAAATCAAGTGATTTTTTGCAATGGTATTGCATGACTGTAAAAAGCAAAAACCTTAACTGATTAGATGAAGGGATCTAGTGATAAAAGTGATGTGAATTATTATTCAATAAGTTTCAATAATTTTTTTTTTATGAAATCTCATACGGGATCCCTTTAAAATTTTAAAAATCAATGAAATTTTATAAGACATCCATCTGCTTTATGAAATGGATGTCCTGTGAGAAGTCCCAAATGATTAGTGATCTTCTTTGAAGGACATCCACTTGATTAAAGAAGATGTAAAGATGCTTTCCAAGTTTTCATTAGGAGCAATAGAAGGACATCCATTTTAAATTGTGATGTAGAAGGGAGTTTTCAGGAATCATGAAGAATTTTACAAAATGAATGTCCTTTTTTATACCATTATCAAAATTTAGCTTTGCACGAGATAGAGTTTTTTTAGATTTGTTTAAAGGACATTCATTCTTTTGGATGGATGTCCCCTGAGAATTTATTAGAGGAATGTACTTCTTTTAAAACGGAAAATGCTCAATATAGGTTTCACCTTTACGACCAACGTAAACGACGTGTTTACCATCGATATAAACGGTATAGCTAACTGTGCCAAAAGAAACAATTCTTCGAATGAAAGTGGAGTAATCTATTTCTCCTCGCTGAATTTCGCGTAGTGTTTCTATAATTTTATCTTTATTAAAATTTTCACCCATTTTAGGCATGGAGTCGATTAGTAAGCGCTCAGTATAGGTTTCTCCATTTTGAGCATAAAAAATCTTTTCCATTTTCGTAAGATCGGTATAATAGCGTTCGATGCCTATTTCTGTTAAATGTTTGATCACTTCAGGGAAAGGTAATTTTTTGTCGGTGCATTCTTGAATAACAGCTATGTTTATCATCTTTACCTCATCTTAATTTTTATCTAAAAGCCATCCACCAAGTGAATTGATCCCAGCCTGGGGAAGCAATTTTTTCAAAATCTTTCTTAATTGCGTTTTCTCGGCTAATGTTAGACATGAAAAGAATTCTACTTCGTTCAGCTCAGCTAATTTTGCCAATTCTGGTGTGAGTTGTTCCCCTTTTTCAGAAAGACAAAGCGCGCCAGAGCGTCGGTCTTTCCCTTCTTGCCTTACAACAAGTCCCATAGATTCCAATTTATCGACAACGCGAGATATTGAACCTTTATCTACATCAATAAATTTAGCTAATCCGACGATGCTGGAGGCATCTTTATTATAAAGGCTAATCAGAATGCACCATTGGGCGATGGAAATTCCTTTACTCATGAGCTTTGCTTCAAACGAAGAATGAACTTCTGCTCTAAATCGGCCTAGCCAATACCCAATATCATCATGTAAGCCATGTTTATATTTTTTATGCATATCTATATAATAGTTGTCTCGACAACCGTTGTCAAGACAACAATAAAGAAATGATATGTGTATAACGCGCATGAAATGAAAAAATAAATTCATGTGCCGCGAGTATGTGTGTAGTGTGCATGTGCAAGACATCTACTTTTTCACACCAACGCAGTTTTTAGGATAGATATCCTGGAATTCATGTGAATAGATCTATTGTGTGAAGGGCACCCAACTGAAATCGATATCTTTTGAACAATATCAAAACAGTGGATGTCCTCTGAGAGACTCTGACAGGATTAGCAAAGGTGGAAGGTCCAGAGGGATTTATCTTATACATCAGCGGTGATTGACTCCCTTGAAGGAATAAAATAATGTGCCCCCAAATGACATATTCAACAAAGAGGAATAAAAGCAATGCCAGGCACTAATTCTAAAATGACAACAGAGGAAACAAAATTTAATGAGCTTCAAATAAGATACTTCGAACAGTACATCCGAGCACTTCAAATGAATAGGCCCCATGAAGCAAGTGTAATTAGGAAGATGTTTAGAGACGAAGGATCGGAAAAACAATTAGATAAATATTTAGCAACAAGACATGAACTTTCCAAAATGCGAAAAGATCATCAAACAGTTACGTTCCTTTCCCAAGATTTTTCGCAAAGAGAAAATGAGCGAAAAATTAAGCTTCAGGCACTCAAAGCTGAACAGCAACGTTTAATACAAGCTCGACAAGAAAGAGGAATGGAAAAGGAAAAATTGATAGAGCATCTACGCCAACAAAGGAAAACACTTGAAGCTCAGCGCAAAGAAATTGAAAAAAAATATAAAGACAACAATACAGTTGGATATCCTCAAGTTCATTCTCAACAAGCACCATTTACAGTAGCCTACCAAAGACAAAGAACTCAAGATAATTATCTAGGGTTTAAAGAGCTAGAGCAAATGAATCATCCTAGTTTTGAGATGGAGCAAATCACGAATAGAATGGCTTCATTAAAATGAAGTAGCCCCCAGACTGTAAAAAGGATTATGCGTTAAACCCAGGAAGAAGCCAGAGAAAGTTAAGAACAAGCTTTTGAGGGACATCCATTTGATCATTTCTTGAAGTATGTCGATTGAATGAATTTCAATGCAATGGATGTCCTATGAATTCAGAGAAAATTAGAGGTTTTTATTGGCATAAAATCGCATCGCTTCTCCAATAAATTCAATCATCTTAGGATGATACGCATCGAAAAATTTCTTAAAATCAGGATGCTGGACATATAGCTCAGTCAAACCTATATATAATTCTTTAGATGGCTCATAAAAGCGTTCAATCATTTGATAGTGGCGCTGAATAATGGTTTGTACTTCATTTGAATCAGGTTTTAGCCCTTGCTCAATCGCTTTCGCCAACTCTTTATGTATCGCATCGCCTTGATTCTTCACATCGTCCCATTCGTCTTTATCCCATTTTGCGGTACGTTTTTTACTTTCAAGAAGAAGCCCTTCTGCCGCTGTTCCATGATGCTTTACAATGTATTGTTCATATTCTGTTTGTCTTGCGCTATCAAAGCCAACATATAACTCTTTGTCTGACATAGTTTGTTCACCCTTTAAATGCAATATTGTTTTATCGATTGTAGAGATTAAGTCTCTCTTGCGAGCAATATCCTTTTCCAAAATCTTTCTATGCTCAGTTAATGCATTAATGTGATCAAAGTTACCTTGCATAAGCAGTTTTTGGATGTCATTTAAGTTGAAGCCCAGCTCTTTAAAGAAAAGAATTTGCTGTAAGATAAGCAGTTGTTTTTCTTCATAATATCGATACTGATTGGCGCCAACATATGCTGGTTTTAGCAGCCCAATTTCATCATACCAGCGAAGTGCGCGTACGCTGACTCCTGATATTTTCGCCAATTGTCTTATCGTATGAGCCATATGCCCCTCTTAAATGATATTTTGAAGATAAAGGATGACGTAACGTGAAGGTCAAGTATCAATAATACGACACTCATTTAAAAGAGGAAATTTAAATGAGTGTCGTATTTGTTTTTTTCATATAAATCAATTGATTAGATTATTCTAGATTGTAAAATGCGATGAAGAACATCCATTTTTTCATAGGATGGATGTCCTTTGAAGTATTATAAAGAGATCCCCATAGGTGATTTGACTTCTTGCAAAGAAGGAAGATCTTTTGCTTGTTCCATATAGCGCATAAATCTTTTTTCTGGATTGGCAAATCGGTATCTAGTGGCGGTGTTCCAAGTCCAAGTAACCGCAGATCCTACATTCTGCATTAATTCAGAAAGCAATTGCTCAACTGGTGTAGCTGCTAAACAGCCTTGATAGTCTCTGGCAATTCTAGGCGTAATTTCGCCAGATAGTAGCGTTAAAAAGTCATCAGCTACTTCTACAAAGCTCATTTCCCGTTTAGGATCAGAAATGTCTTCATTCGAATCATCATCGACAAGGTTATTCCTAGCGCTTATTTTTTCAACTGTCTCTACAATTTCTTCTGGTGTAAGTAGTTCAATATTGCCTAATATTTGCGGCCTTGAAAGAAAGGGATGAGCATCAGCAAATTCAAGGCGATCTCGCATTTTCCCATTCAGAACAAAACGACATCCGTCTCTTGCTTCAGGCGTGTAACCACGTAAATCCAAAGCGAGTATATGGTATTGTGCTGCTAATTTATTATTATTTAGAATGAACTCAAGATGGCCTATTCCCCACACCAATAGCATATTTTGGTTTTTATCTAATATGACTTTTTCTAAGTGTGGCTCTCTTTCTAAGAAATCATCGTGTGTTGTTCGTTTTTTAACGTTGAGATCTGAAAATACTAGATTCAACTCTTCCTTAACTGCGTAAGGAGCGCTATAAAAAAGATTGAAATTCTTAAATGCGTCGACAGTGATAGGGTTGGAGAATTTCCCCAACATATCTTCAGGAAATTCAATAAGAAAAGATTTAGTGTCAAATTTTTTTACAATATTAATCAACATACACTGCAATAGTAAAGCATTTAAACTAGAATGTGCTTCGCCGGCAAATACTAATAGCTTCTTTCCAGCTTGCTTAGCTTGTCGAGAAGCATCCTCAACTTGTGCTCTTAGCTGCAGATAAACTTCATTTAGATTGTCAATTGAAGTTGGGATAGCGCTAAATAATTCAGGGAAAAAAGCTTTGATTTTTTCGGACAAATCTTCTGCAATTGAATTTTCTCTGTCACGTTTTTTGATATATCGATGGATCCGGCCATACGCTATACGTTCTCTGCTACTCAAAATAGCAAGGGAGGAGTAGGGATATACTATCACTTGACAGATTTTAAGAAAATCGAAAGCTTGATTTGTTTCACTTGTTAGTGTAACCGCTCCACTTTTTTCACTCTCATGTCCTGATGAAGATGCATTCGATTTTTGAGAAACACGACCTTTCTTCTTAGGACGTGAGATTTCTGGAGAAGATTCTTCATGTTGCTTTTGAGGCGCTGTGTGGTCATTACTTTCTGAGGCGATTTTAGATAATGGTACCGTTCTTTTTCTCTTCGCTGAAAGTTCGGGGGCGTATGAAGTAATACCGTTTTTCATAAATATTTCTCAAGAAAATACTAATATTTAAATCAATATTTTATAAAAAAATCCTCTGGTAACCAATGCGTATAGTCACTTTCTGTTTACCATTTATCGACGATAAAAAGAGCATATTTAGTAGGTTTGTGTGAATGCGAATTCAGGTAATTTTTACATTCAAATTTTGCTGTAGTTGTTTCTATGATTTCTTATCAAGAATAATAACATCAAGTATTTAGAGAAGACAGCATTTAGAGGGGCAGCATTTAGAGGACATCCATTTGAGAATACATGAAGATGTAGATGTTAGCTTTGCATGAGGTGGATGTCCCGTGAAAGGCTTCGCGCCACGATCACTTCGTGTGACTTACATAAGTCTACATTTGTTGCCGGAGGGATCCTCCGGTGGTTTTCCTTTAGGATCTTTTGGCTTAACGGTGCTCTCTAGTCCCTTTTTGGGTGCGCTGGTTGCCGTTGAGGGTAACGGAGCAGGAGCTGGCATTTGTGAAAAAACTATCGATGTTGCCCGTGAGCTAGGTCGATATCCGGCACCACTTCTTGAAGGTCCAGATGAAGGTGCATCAGGAGCATCGCCTTCATCTATTGTGCCAAGGGATAGATGCCCGCTTTTTGATTCGTGTCTCATGGCAGGGTCGACGCGTACGCTCATTCCGCTTGAGCTACCAAGAATGGGTGTGATAAGAGTGGGGAGCTCTTTTGGATTCGCTTTGATGACGTCATTGCAATATTTGATCATACGATCCATCATTGCCTGAGTTTCAACCACTTTTCTTGTAAAATCAGAATTGTCGATGATTTCCTGAGTGATCATGCTTTTATATTTATTAGAGGGTAAAGGTCGTACGACATCGAGCGGATCAATAATGGTGATCTTTCCATCTGGCTCGACCGTTAATTGTAGATCTACAATAGCAATATTATTCGCTTTGAGAATACCAGCAATTTGTTCTAACTGAATTAGCAAGGCTTTGGCCTTGCCTTTAGCTTGCTCTAATGCTGTTGGGTTTGATAAATTTCTTGCTATTGCAGTTTCAATTTGCGCTCTTTTCATATACCAAGCTTCACCTCTTGGGATCTCAACATTGAGTAATATCGAGGGAAGAAAAGTATTAAGCGTAGCAGGATCTTTGGTGTCTATAAAAGTATGTTTAGGGATAGCATCCATGAGAACACCGTATTTAATTCTGCCGCTTGAGTCACTATTGATGACAAAAGGATCGCCATGAACGCGTAAGGCAGGAAGATGAAGATTAGATAAAAAACGTAGCTGCGCACATTCTCTATCTAACATTGTCTTTTCTCTTGTCATCTCATCTTCAAGAGCTCTTTTTTTGGTGACTGCCACTGCGATTTTAGGAAGAAAAGGCAGAATTTGCTTAAATTCTCCCTGTCCCATTGGAAGCTGTAAACTGATGGCGCTGTATTGCGTCTTTGCCTGCGCTTGAATTTGCTCAATTGTAGGCTCTGCGCTTACTGAGCCCGTCGGACCACTACCACCAAAGGCTCTAATTGAGGAAACAGGGGGCTCGCTGCTTTTCGTTTGTGTTTCTTCAGATGTTACCCCTGTTGCTGTTAGTCGTGATCCTAAAGGATCTGAAGTATCAGAGGGCGATCTTATCGCTTGCTCCAGAGAAACGCCTGTTGGCGCGTGAATTGTAACAGGTGGATCTTGCGTGGGAGTCGCTTCGTCTTTCTTAGGAGGACCATCACTAGACATAGCTCACCTTAATATCACCAGAGTGGGTAACTTTAATTCCAATCTAGTTCAAAAGTATCAAATAAAATCTGATCAGATGAAGTGATTGCTATATGGTCAAAGAATTTTTCTGTGCTTGATTTTTAAACATAAGCATTGATTGATGCTTATGCCCCTTATATATGGGGGGGCACCGAATTTTATTTGGAATTTTAAAAATAGAAAACTGGATGTCCTGTGCACTTTTGCACTTCCTAAGAAGGACATCCACGTGAGTTATGATGCACATCTAACACATATGTTTATGTCGTTAGCGATGCGCGGCCAATTTTTGTTTCTTTAAAAAATTACCCCAAAATTGGATCCCACTTTCTAAGGGTACCTTTGAGCTTTGATTCACTAAAATAATAATACCAATCTCTTCATCAGGGATATGGCCAATAAAAGTTTGTGCACCTGCTATCATGCCGCCATGAAATATCAACTCTTTTTCAGGGTGCTGCTGGGTTTGTAATATGCGCCAGCCACGAGCATAAGAGGATTTAATTCCACTTCTATCGTAGGGCCAGTTGATAGGCCACTTTTCAATGTCGCGATTGGTAATGATTGGGGTGTAGAGAAGATTTAATGTTGTTTGAGAGATAAGATCGGGCCTATAACCAAAGCTTAATTTATAGAATTCAATCATGCCATCAAGCGAAGCAAATACACCGGCAGCAGAAGGAGTAGCTTTAGGATAATAAGGTGGAAATGGGAGAGTTTTTAAAGAATGATTCTTTTTAGTAGTATCTATAACATGGGGATAAGCCAAAGCTATATTAGGATTAACAGGTACAATTTGGATACCATTAGTTTTTAAAGCCGTGCGCAATGATTTAATGGCCGATTGAAAATTTGAACCTTCAATATTTAATGCTTCTTCAACTAAGCTAAAGGTGGTATTGCTATATAAGTAGCATTGGCCAGGCTTACAATTGGGTGTTTGTGCTTGGAGCTTAGCTAATAGTTTTTGTCTGCTCATTCCTTGTTCAATCTGAGTATTGCCTGGAAAAGGGTATCCGGTCGTATGACTTAAAATATGAGTTAGGTTAACGTTATTTTTAAGGTATGGAATTTTATATTTTTTGTTAAAATCTAGTTTACCCTTGTCTACCATTAATGCTAACGCTACCGCAGAAACGGGCTTGGAGATCGAAGCCAAGGGAAATAATGTGTTTGAAGTAATAGGGCCTGTTTTCCCCTTTTGATAGCCGAAAGTTTCTTTATAAATAACTTTATCTTTATGCAAAATGGCGATAGCACCACCTTGCAATTTTGTTTTCTTCGTTTCGAATTTATCAATAAAGTTTTGCACTTCAGGTGAGATAGCACTAGCAAAAGAAGGCAATGCTAAAAGCAAAAAAAGGATAAAGAAAACAGATTTCATTACATTTCTCTTATTGATTTTATAATTTGAAATTAGATATTGTTGGCTCAGTGCATTTTAACAGGAAGAATGAAGGACATCCATATTAGTTATCGTTGGTACTGAAAATATATCAATTTTAATAAATCCTGCTTGCAAGTTGAAATATTCTCAGCAAAAATATCAATGCACGCCTAAACATAACGGTTCATAGGATTGAACGCGTTACCTCAAAACTCGCTGATATGAGCTTATGCTATGACAATTGCACGTACGCTTAAAATCGATTTAAGAGCGACACCATATTATCACTGTATGACCCGATGTGTGCGCCGTACCTATCTATGTGGTCAAGATAAGGAGACAGGGCAAGATTTCTCTCATCGCAAGGGCTGGATTGTGAATCGTATTAAACAACTAGCGAGTATTTTTGCCATCAAAGTTTGCGCTTATGCTGTCATGAGTAATCATTATCATCTGGTGCTTTTTATTAACGAAGCTGAAGCATTGGCGTGGAATGAAAATGAAATAAAATCAAGATGGGCGGCTCTCTTTCCGCATGATGCAGATCAATTTTGCAAGAAGCATTTAACTGATGAGCAAGTACAAACTAAAATAGCAATTTGGCAAGAACGTCTGATGTGCATTAGCTGGTTCATGCGTTGTTTGAATGAACCGATTGCACGTTTTTCCAATCTTGAAGATAACTGTACTGGCCGATTCTGGGAGGGACGCTTCAAGTCACAAGCTCTATTAGATGAAGGGGCGGTATTCTCTGCCATGGCATATGTAGATTTAAATCCTATTCGAGCAAATGCAGCAGTCACACTTGAGACATCTGAATTCACTTCTATATATGAGCGAATTCAAGCTGCTACCAAAGCATTGAAGAAGGCTAAAACTTCTACTAAAAAAATTATTCAACAGTGCGACAATGCTAAACAACCGCGTAAATTGATGAGCTTTGCCAATGGAAAGAAAGCCGATGATTTAATTCCTTTTAAATTGTCAGATTACCTACAATTAGTTGATACAACAGGAAGAATTTTACGGGAAGATAAGCGTGGTGTTATACCTGAAAAACTTTTCCCTATTCTTCAACGCTTGAATCTGTCAACGAAAAGTTGGCTTAATATGATAAAAAATTTGGAGAAAGATTTCTCTCACGCTATTGGCGAAGAAAAGTTATTGATTGCTTTTGGTGCTCGCTATTCTGAACGTGCACCAAAAGGAGCAAAAATATCAAATAAATATTACTGCAAAGTGGCGTAAATATCTTAATTTCTAAAAAGGTTTAATAATTTATTTTATTGTCTTTTACATAAGCCAAAATTATTTAATTTACAGTACTCTCTCCATATAAAGAAAGAAAATTTTTATCAATATTCTTTAAATACAGCATATAAAACACTTAAGTGTGTGTTCCTACATCGCTACTGAAATGGATGTCCCTTCTGAGCGCTTCTGAGCGCCTTCTAGCGTTTTTCAAAGATAGTTTTATGGATTGAAATGGCTGTCCTTATCAAAGATCCTACTGAAATGGATCTTTTCTGAGCGTTTTTCAAAGATAGTTTTATCGATTGAAATGGATGTCCTTGCTAAGATCTTGTTAAAGTTATCAATGATCGTCAAATGGATGTCCTTGTCAAAGGTCCTTTGAAATGGATGTCCTATCAAAGATCGCTTGTCAAAGGTCCTTTGAAATGGATGTCCTATCAAAGATCGTGTTTGAAATGGATGTCCTATCAAAGATCGATGACGCACTGAGCAGTCCAATTTCCCTGAAAATGAATCACCTTGAGTGCGTTAAAAGTTGGTCGTTTAATTTTTACACTTATATGTGCTGGAATATTACAGAGCTCATCACCTGAAATCTTTGCAAGCAATTTTTGATCTTCGATGGTCACCTCAAAATTTTTGAATAGCATTTTTTGAGTATCTGTTTCATGGATCAGATGATTGATCCATTCAAAGAAAAGGAATTCTAGGTCTTTTTCTTCTAGTTCAAGGGAAATGGTTTTTGATGCCAATACTCTTTCTGGATCAACTACAACCGCCGTTAAAGCTTTTGCTGCCATCTCAAAAGCTTTAGCGGGTGTTTCTCCTATACCCCTGATCCCGATATCGGCGTCATGCGAAAAAAGTTCCCAGTGTGCCATTTCTACCCCTATAAACTGAGGGGATCTCCCCCTAGCAGACATTTTAAGCTGAGATAAATTGCAGTTCATCACACTTAGACTGCCCCTATCAAGATAGCTTAAAATATAAGCTCAAAGCGGGCATTTTCTCTGATTTTAATCTTTTATCCTCTTTCGCTTATTATTGGTTTTTTCAGCAAAAGACTTGGGAAGTGGTTTTTCTTTCACTTGCGAAGAAGAGGGGGATGTTGCTGAAAGGAAATAATCAACGACGGCATCTGCTCTTTTGACTGTTTTTTCAACGGATTTCATTTTTTTATAGAGAGGATTATGCTTTTCAAGCTCTCTTTCTGCGTTTTGTAGCAATTCCTCAACTAACTGCTCTCCATCTTTCTCTAAAGCGCCTTCTATAGCCTTCTCCATTTCATCAATAGCTGCAGTCATTCTTTGTTGCTCATTTTCGAAGTAATTTTCTACAAGCACAGAAGCATGATCAAGATTTCCATCTTTAAACGCTTTTTTAACATCGAGACACAGCTTTTGTAAGTTTTTGGGGTTGCTGCCTATTTTATTGTAATCCACAACATATTGATTGAAGTTTTTAGCTAAACTATTCATCTTTTGCCAATAAGAAACCTCGAATGAACCTTTATTAATGAAATTAGCTGTTTTATACATGCTAGATAATACTAAGTCTTCAGTCGCATCCCCCCATTTTGCATGTTCTACCACCCTTTCTGTAAGCGCTTCTATAGGATCGTCAATTAATTTCTTCAGAGACTCAGTTTTTTTCTCGATAGATTGCTTAATCTTTTTTTCTACCCATTCTAACAATTTCTCTTGAAATTTTTCTTCTAGTTGATGCTGCATATTTTGGAGTTGCTTGTCGACCTCACGTGAGACAGATCTGGATCCTGCGTGCGACATTTGTGATAGAGCATTGGTAAACTGATGACGTTGTTGTTCCCATTCTTCCTTCATATCTGATAAAAAAGTAGAAAGGGAAGACGTTGGTGGAGGTGAGCGAAATCTCTCAGTAAGTTTTGAAATATTGTCTAAACTATCAGAAATGTCAGGTTCAGAATGTGCAGATTGCGCTGTCGAAATTTTTTCTAACATGGAACCGTAAAGAGTATCAAGTTCATCTTGGAGGCCCTCTCTTTGGCTTTCAAGCTGTTTTAACTCTCTTTGTTTTTCTTCTGTTTTGATTCGCGTATCAAAATAAGATTTGACAGAAGGATCTTTCCAGGCTGCTGCTATTGAAGCACGTATTTTTGCTTCAATTGCTAATTTTTCCTTTGCTAGGGAGAGCGACATATGTAGTACCCCTTATTTTAAACATGAACTGAAAATCAGTACCATAGGATATTAGTTTATCCTAATATAGCTAGTCGAGAAATATTAAATGATGGAGATGCAATTTTGTATCAGCACGGATTCAAATATTTCCATTTGTCGAAAATTGCAATTAAGCACGTGACAAAAATTATTTTTTTGCATGAATAAAATAGCAAGCGGTATATTAATCAAAGAAACTGAAAAAAGTTAAAATGAGTTCTCTTGTTAGCGTTATCAGTCTAATGATGTGAACAAAGGCTTTTCCAAAAAATCTCTGAATTATTTTGAGAATCGCAGCTAAGAAGCACTATCTCTGAACTGCATGTAAAGCTAGTAACCAATATATTTTTATCACGCTATAATTGCCGACGGTTATCTCTAAGAAAGGAATGATAAAATGTTGCAAGGTGCACAACAAATTGAAAATGCTGTCTGGGAATATCGGTTGATATTACCCTATGCTGTAATGGGAGTAACGGCTGTGTTAGTCGCTGTATCGCAGTGGCCGTTAGTTTTGTCCGCAATGACGATCGCAGGAAGTGGTGCTGCAACCTATGGCGCTGTAAAATTAGGAGAATTATATTCTCTAGGCAAAGATATGATGACTAAAGTCGATAAGGATACCTTGCCTTTGGTGAATCAAACGCTAGATGACGCAAAGAAAATTCTGGATGAGTTTGAGCACGTTGGCAGTGAAGTGGAACATCCATTGAATTCCATTGGACAAGCTATTGAAGGTAGAACACAGAGTATCCTTAATGGTTTTAAGCGCTTGTTTCAACATAAAGAGTCAGAAGCACCTGACGTAGAAAATCCAAGATTAAATAAGGATTCTTCTAAAAAGAAAAAGGTTGCATTGTAACGTTCAAAAATTTAGGTGTTAGAATTAATTCAATCACTCCAAATTGACATTTATTTTTTGAAGATAAACAAAGAGGGTCGTTTGGCCCTCTCTTTTTAAATATTTTAATATATCCCATTTTTATCAATTCTATTGAAAAGTGAATTCAACTTTTTTATCCTGTTTAATGTACTTACAATGAAATTAACCTATAAAAGGTCTTTCGAAGCAGCTTGGTAAGGTATAAGTTAAGTATATCGACCACCCTTTTCAGGGAGGAAGGTATATGCAGCTTGGCGCCACATCATCTAAGAAAAGTGATCTTTCTTCAGAAAAAACTCCTTTAGAAGCACTAAAAGAATTACTCGATCCCAGTGGAAGTACACATAAAGACATTATGAAAATGGATGATAAAGGGTTTGAGCATATCATTTCACTTTTTGCAAAAGTGTTTTCAGGTGACAATTTTGATAATTTTGGAGAACAAAAGCAAGGGCGAGGTTTCTACAAAATTAGAAAAAAGCAATTAGAAGCAGTATGGCTTTATATGGCATTTTCACTTTATGTTCAACATTGGGCTGGAGAAGGGGGGCTTCATACTACAAATGGCGCAGGAAAACTTACTGCTGTGCGAAAATTGGACGAGGATGTTTTACCTTGCATTAGAGAGTCGATTCTAAATATCAATAGAACTTCAGATGAACACTTTCAAAAACATAGCATTTCATATTATCAAAAGTTGTTGCAAGTTAATGGTAATTTATTCGCTTTTTCTCGTAATATCTTAAGAAGCAGAAAGGCTAATATAGGTGAGTTGTTACCTGTTTTGCCACTTAGTATCGATCCACATAAGTTAGATCTGGCAAAGCAAAATGTAAAGTCGATGCGTAAGGAAAAAGCAGGCGGACCGAGTAGAACTGAACGTCGTGTGAATGATTTTTTATCTCAAGGGCTTCAAGATGCATCCACTGATTTTCAGCCAGTAAAAAAGGATGGAGACAATTATATCGATGATAACAGTGGTTTAGAATTAGATTTTCCATTGACGGGTAAGGTTGCCATTGAAACAGATAGTAAATTTCATATCGTTAGTGGCGGTATAAAACACACAATGGTTCATAGTCTTAAATCTTTTTTGTTACGTGAGCAGGGATGGACACGTGTGCCCGTACATGTAGAAGAAAACCCGGAAATAAAAGCTAGTGCTATTGCATCAGTACTGCATCATGCTCCTGTTGCTATTTTTAATCAAACGTATCAACAATTAATGCAGCAGCAACAGCAGATCAGAGCGCAAATTGTTAACACACAACAAATGTTGGGTCGAGGAACACCTCAAAATGAAAAAGAGGCTCATTTACGATATATCTCTGAGTTATGGAAAATAGATAATAACATTATGGATATGATGCGCAATCGTTTTTTGGAACATTTACTTTCGAATTCAAGTGCACCAGAAATGAAAAACATCCATACTTATTATGAAGAGATAAAAAAGCAAAAACAGCTTATCAAACAAGGCGAGGAAAATATTCGTAAAATACAGATAGAGCAAGCTGAATTGAGACAACAAAAGCAATTACTAGAAGCATTAATTACAAGAATAAACACCAATATAAGTGAATGTAGCAATGAAATCAATGGCTCTTATCAAGATAAAATAGATGAATATGAAAGAAAACTTGCTACTGCAACCGAGAATAAGAATAGATTTAAGCATGAAAAAAACTTTGCACAGTATCAGCAAGCCAAAACGGACATGAAAGAATATGAAGGAAAAATTAAAAAATATAAAGGAAAAAAAGCAGAGAAACTTGAGGAAATTACTAGTTTGCGTGAAAACATATCTGAATCTCAGGGAAGAATAGAAAATATTGAAACACAAATGAGGAGCTGTGATGAGCAGATCCAAGAAGAAAGCAAAAAAAATGGGCTAGCATCTTCTGTGGTTGTATCTGTATCGCAAAAGATGGAGATATTTTATGAGGGCAAACTTCCTACTGCACAAATTCATGGCACATTGGCACACAGCCAAAGGGCTTTGGAGGAAGCAAGATCATCTTATGGCAAGGATTTAGGATCTGCTCAAGCAGCGAATAAAAAAAACCGCGAACTTGAACAACAAAAGCGTGAAGAGCTGAAAAAGGAAAGACAAGCGCTTGAAAGTCAGCGACATAAAAAAGATTTTGTGCATAGTAAATTCAAGTCTTTAGATAGAGAAAGGCGTGAAAGTAGTGATGAATACTCTAAATCGTCGAGTTCAAAAGATGATGACTATCGAAAAAGAGATTATGGTGATAGAACGAATTATAATCGAAGTGCTTCAAGTCATGATGAACGTGAACGTAGCAAGAGTTACCATGAACCACACAAAGAAGCATCACCGCCTCGCCGAAATTCCGAGATGCAACCCTCTTCTACAAATAGGGATAGATCTGATAGACGAGCAAGTGGTTTTATGAATGCTTATCCAGCCAGTAGGGAGCATGAAAGTGATAAGAGTACAAAATCGGCAAGCTCAAGTTTGAAAATCGATCCACATGAGAAACCTTCTATCAGTCACCCTAGAAGACCGCCTTGAGATGTTTATTTATCAATATCCATAAGTATCCAATGGTAAAGAGATGATATCATTTTGGATTTCTGAACTAATTGGATCGGTTGTAGAAGGTATCGATTGATTTGCTATCATTTTTCTTTGTGAAAACTCAATAGCCATAATGCCTTTATCATAATTTAATTTTACATATCGCCATAAATTTTGTTGAAATGTAACAGGATCGCCTGCGTTGCCAATTGAATTCATTGTATCAAACCACTGAAGAATATTGTTCTTATTACCATCAATAAGTTCAATTTTGCTCGAGCCACCAAATTTATCTTGCGCAAATTTCATCGGATCACGTTCATTGATGTAATAATGAATAGCGACCATGGAATTCCAATTGCTTAAAGTTTCATTTTTTTGAAGGTAAGTACTACTTTTATGATTTCCCATAATGTTTTCATCGGCTTTAGAATAGATCACGCCTCCAAGCGTAATTGATTCTGGCACTTTGGCCATAGCAACAAGAGAATGAAAGAAAAGGCTTAGTAAGAGAAATTTTCCAATTTGGCTGAGATTGAAGTATCCTTTTATCATCTTGACCATCCAAAAGTTTATTTGCTAGCTGTTTAAGAAAAGGTAAGCATTTATGAATATTAGCCATAGCACCGAAGAAGAAAAAGAATATGTATTAAATGCGCTAGTAAATTATAACGCTACTCAAGTCCCTTTTACCCAATCTGGTGTCTTTGAATATATCAATTTTGTTGCTAAAAATGAACAGGGTGAAATTATTGGTGGCATCAATTCAATGTTATATTGCTGGGGTATTTTATTCATTGATATTCTCTGGGTACATCAAGAACATCGTTCCAAAGGGATAGGTTCGAAATTGATAGATAAAGTAATCTGTTCTGCTAAAGAAAAGGACTGTAGTTTAGTGCATCTGGATACGTTTGATTTTCAAGCAAAAGATTTTTATTTAAGTCAGGGCTTTGATGTATTTGGTATTTTAGAAGATTGCCCACCAGGACATAATCGATTTTATATGAAGAAGAAAATATAAAAACCATGCGCTTGCAGGGGATCTCTCTTTATCACCGAATTCGAATAAATCTCTGGTTTTTATCAAAGCATGAGTCGCACAACTTAGTGTATTAGCTTAAACGGGTCTTTTCGTCTGAAGAATTTAAAATTATACTAGCCAAATTACAGTTTAGATAAGACCTTTTTCAGTGAGAACACAATGAAATTAACAAAAATTATTTTAGTGATATCTGGCTTATTTATTGTAAATGTGCAAGCAGAGGAAATGTGTTTTATTGCAATGAATGCAAATACGGGAGAAATCGTTGCCAAAAAGGGCACTATTTGTGACACGCGTATTTCCCCTATGTCTACTTTCAAAATCCCAATCAGTTTGATGGGATTTCAATCTCGCGTCTTACAAGATGAAACCCATCCCGAATGGGCATACCAACCCCGCCCTGATGGAATTGAGGTTGATAAAGAAAAGCAAATTCCTTACACACCAAAAACTTGGATGGCTGAATCAATTGTCTGGTATTCTCAGGCATTAACACCAAAAATTGGCGAGGCTAACTTTAAGCGTTTTGTTGAACAATTTGATTACGGTAATAAAGATATTTCCGGAGATAAGGGAAAGGGCAATGGGTTAACGAACGCTTGGTTGAGCTCTTCTTTAAAAATTAGCCCTTATGAACAACTTGTCTTTTTAAGAAAGATAGTAAATAGAAAATTACCACTTACACCTCATACTTATGAGATGACACAGAATATCCTCTACGTAGATGACATTGAAGGAGGATGGAAATATTATGGCAAGACTGGTAAAGGCGAAGAGTTTAATGCGGATGGTACGCCCAACATGGATAAACAATTTGGGTGGTTTGTAGGCTGGATCCAAAAAGGGGATCACAAAACTGTTTTTGCTTTTAACATGAAAGATGCTAAAGCAGTTCCTTCAATGAAAGAAAGACAAATGATAGCAAAAGCTTATTTAAAAGAGTTTGGATTGTTGCAAGAGTTCTGATCTTCTGAATGTAAATTCTAAGTGATTATGTTGCAGGAGATACCTTATCGTTTCCATGCATTTTCAAGTACTGGCTGCCGTAGAACTTTATACAAGGACAATAAAATATGGAAAGCCGCTATCATATTCGAAGGTTAGTGATAGACGATTTAGAAACCTATTTTGCGTTGCGCTTAGAAAGCCTTGAAAATGCACCGGCAAATTTTATGACTTCATATCGTGAAGAAAAATCATCAGGTATTTTGCATTATCAAAATTTGCTCAGTCATAAAACCACCGATAATCTTATACTGGGTGCTTATGTTACAAATAAACTAATAGGCATTGTTGGCATTTACCAAGAACATATGCTTAAAGCAAGGCATAAAAGTAATATTTGGGGACTATACGTTAAACCATCTTTTCGTCACCAAGGGATTGGAAAAGCACTTCTGAATGATGCTGTTTTGCACGCAACCCATGTTTTGAAAAGTGTGATCGTTAATATTACAGTTGAAGCAACAAATATGACTGCAAAAAAGTTGTATGAATCGTTTGGCTTTCAAGAGTGGGGTAAAGAGCCATGCGCGATGCAAATTGAAGGGCAGTTTTTTGATGAGTGCCATATGTCTTTGTTGGTTCAGTAATATGAAAAAATTTATCTTTGAGAATGAAGATAATCGACTCTCAAGTGAATAATTTCAGGAGGTAATTTTAAATAATTTTATGCAAAAACCAAGGATAATTGTTTTTATTATCGCCATATTAATAATTATTATTTTGTTCTTCTTGCTACCTTCTCGACCAAAAACGGAAAGGATGTTTAAAGCATTACAAACAAAAAATTGCTTCTCATTTAAGCAGGATAGATTGAATGAAATTAAATGTTAAATTTATTTCTAATATTCAAGAAGTCTATGGAGAGCTAGGGACTTCTTGGTTAAACAATTTATCTTCTTCTATTTCTCTTCTTTGTGAAAAATGGAATTTTCGTTTTATTAAGGTAATGCCCAATCTTACATATCATTTTGTTGCATTAGTTGAAAATTATAATAGCAATCAAAATGCAATTCTTAAGATAGCTCCTACCAATCAAAATATTGTGACAGAAGCAAAGTGGTTTCAATATTTTGATAAAGGTATACCCAAAATATATTGGGTTGATGAAGAGCACCATGCTTTTTTGATGGAACATCTAGAACCAGGCAAGCCGTTATCGTCTCTTATTGAAATAGATGATGATAATGCAACACGAATAATTTGTCAGGTTATTCGCGAACTGCAATCAACCAAGCAAATGATCCCCTTGCCTTTTCAACATTTGTCTACATTATCTAGCTGTTTTTCGATATTAGAAGGACGCATTGATAGCAGATTGCTATCTCAAGCCGTTTCTTGGTTTCATGAGTTGACAAGTGAATCAACGCACGCTGTATTACTTCATGGCGATCTACATCATGAAAATATACTTTCTTCTGGGGAAACATGGAAAGTGATAGATCCACATGGATATGTAGGCGATCCGGTATTTGAGTGTAGCGTAATGATTTACAATCCTACACTTTTCCCACAAGAACATTCTTTGCCACAAACGATTGAACGTCGTTTAAAAATTCTTTCTGAAGAGCTACGTTTTGATGCAAAGCGCGTGCACGCTTGGGCTTTTTGTATGACTATGCTGTCTATCGCATGGACAGTTGAAGATCACGGTCATGTGCCAGAATTTAAGCTTACAATTGCCAAGATAATTGATGAAACACCTCTTTAAGGCAATTTACAAAAAAACGATGTTTTTACGATGAATTGCTTCTTTCTCTTTTGTTAAATTTGCTTTAGGACGAATACTAAGTGCTTTAGCATTTGCGTGCATCCCCTCCTTTTTAGTCAATACGATTTTTTGTCGCCTCTTTCTAGCCAATTGTAGCGCTTTGCTTTTCTAAAGCACTTATTTCTAAGAAAATAATAAGTTACTTAAATATCTTTGTAGGTCCATGTGAAAACCTTTAATAAAGACATATTCGATTATACTGATGTGATAGAGGCGTACTCCATTTTAGGGGTAGGGCTTTGTGCAGCTTTTGAGCCTGATGTTAAAAAGGCATACCGCAAATTAGCCCTTAAATATCATCCGGACAAAACACGAGGTGATAAAGAAGCTGAGCTGAAATTCAAAGAAGTTTCTGGTGCTTACGAATATATTAATGAAAATTACCAGCAGATTGAGCAGCGTAAAGATGACATTTTTCAAACCAAAGCAAATCAGCATAGCAATACGGTTAAATCATCTTCTGAGAAAAAACAGCCGTCTCAATCTAAAACAGAAAAATCTGAAGCCTTTTCGCACTCAAATAATAAAAAGAAGCGAAATTGTTCTTCAAAGAATGGAAAAAGCAAAAGCGATTTTTTCACAGATGATCAATCTCATTCAGGTTGGAAGCAACATTCTTCGCAAGAAGAGCAACGACAAAACGAAGAAAAATTGCGCCGTGCACAGGAAGAAAATTTTCGTCGTGAACAAGAAGAAAAACAGCTTAATCAATGTCGAGAAATTGAAAAATTGTTATCGCTTAGCGCCAAACTGGATCTTCCCTTTGACATCCCCAGAGAGCAATTTCACCAATTTTTATTGCAGGCAGCAAGCTCACAATTTTTGAGTGAAGCGAAAGAATTAAATAAACAAATTAATAGATTTGTTTCTCATTTAAATGGTGTTAAAAGAAATTTATCTTGCATTTACCATGAAGAAAATAAATATATACGCTCCCATCTATTTCCAGAGTTAAATATAATTATTGATAATAAAAAACGACATTTGCAACGTCGAAATCAAGAACTGACTGATAAAGTTTACTATTTACAGTTGTTACAAAATAAATTGTGTTCATTAGCAAATGATTTATCCCATGGTTCTTATCAGAATCAGTGTGAAAAAATATTATCGCTTGATGCTACAATTAATTTGATTAATACGGAAATTGCCTCAATGCAGCTTGAGGAAAAAGTCACAGAAGCTACTATCTCTAAAGATTTATCTTTGAGCTATATTACGCGCATAACAGCGGATTTTATTAAAGGGGCCTCTTCTTTTAACAACTATTTCACTTCTTTTGATTTGAAGGGAAACTCAATGTTTCAAGTAACAGAGGCCTTACAAACTTGGCAAACACTTGAAAAAATTGAAATTACACATAGTTCTTTGATAGGTTTTCCCGCATTTTTGTGTAATATGCCGAATTTAAGAATGCTTAATCTAGCAGGAAATTTTATCGTTAATCTGCCAAGTAATATTGGAAAATTAACAAATCTTGAAGCGCTTCATTTAGGTGAAAACTTGTTAAGCGATTTGCCCGGACAATTTACTAAGCTCAAGCGTCTGAATTTACTCGATTTAAGTGATAATCAATTTTTCGCTATCCCTGGTGAAATAGGAAGTTTATCAAATTTGCAAGATTTAAGTTTTGCCAATACAAGAGCTGGAAAAGAAACTCAAGATATGCCGCAAAATAGAATAAAGGAAATTCCCTTACATATGGCAAATTTAACCAGTCTGGAGCGTTTTGATTTAAGCGATAACTTGGTTAGTGTTTTACCAGAGTCTGTTATTTTAAATTGGCAAAAACTTCATACATTATTGATTGATAATAATAACTTGAGCACTTTGCCGAAGAATATTGGTGATTTATCTGGGCTTACTTATTTGGATGCAAGGAATAATATGATTTCCTTTATTCCTTCCTCATTAATAAAACTGAAAGGGAAAATCAAAGATTGCTTATTGCAATATAATTATTTACATCATCATGAACAATCAGTCATGGGTCTTTTATTATTAATGGGATACTCTGAAGGGGATATTAGAACACTTTTGAGTTGTCAAATACCGACAGATGTTTGTTCCATGAGTGTTGATCATGTGTTTTCCTATGAAGACGATGGTTATCTGTTACATATTACGAACGAATATAAAAATCATATTTATCGTTTGTATGTTGCTGAACAAGAGGCATTAAAACAGCAACAATTTCTTTACGCTATGTTTTCATCGAACGGGAAATTTATTTTCCATAACTGATTCTGTAAGTCACATTCGCGATGTCGTCAGAAACTAAAAGTGAACAAACAGGCAGCACAAGACCATCAAAATAGACCAAACACACACAGAAAAAATATTCATTCTCGCAGTCGGTGTTGGGTTTCTTCTTTGAGAGGTATGGGGCTTTGCTTAAGGCTCAAACTTGCATTCCTACGGCGACCAACCATTCGGGTGTTGGTAGTACTAATTTTCTTTCGCGCGTACTAAAAAGAGCAATAACAAACTCAGCAATGCAGCAAACCTCACCATCGCGAGTGATTTTTTGCACAAGTTTGCCGATTTTTCCTTCATAAGAGATCATTTGTGTTTCAATGTTCACTTTTTCTCGTAAGCGTAGTTCTTTCAAGAACGTCAATTTTATTTCAAGAATGGTGGGCCCCAAGCCAGTTTCTTGGATTTTTTTGATGCCATAGCCATTATGAGTTATCAGCTCCCAGCGTGCTTCTTCAAGTAAAGTAAGATAGGTAGCATTATTGACATGACCAAATGTGTCAAGATGTGTTTCTTTGATAATTAAGGGATAGGAAAATACTGTAGAGATCATCATTGTTCTCTTCAAATAAAATTTTCTGACATTTAAAAGTTTCTTAAGAATATCCTATCTCAGCGCGTATTGTCATTTTTTCTAGACAAAGATGATGCCTCCAGCGAGCCATCATCTTTATAGGGAAGACATAAAGCTATCGTATATTGCGCATTTCACCTTCATTCTCTTCGTGTTCCATTTGTGAAAGGTTACCACTATAGTACCCTGCTCCACCTGATTGATATGATGACGATGATGAATAGGAAGCCCCTGGCCCTTGGCAGGCAGCTAAGGAAATAGTCATTATTAAAAGCACGAATTGAATGACAGTTTTCATTGCATCTACTCCTGATTTTATTTACAAAATAAATGACAATAAACTACCCACAAAGATAGCAGTTTTTAAGCTGGATAAAATCCTTGGAAGTCTAATCATGAGTATGTTAAAAAATTCTTTTGTTTAAAAACGTGATGAAAAAATAAAAACAGTTTAAAATCGTTCACCAAATAAAACGGGGCGCAGTCATGCCTATTTTAGAGTTTTCAGTCAAAGGATATCGATCTTTACAAGATCTACATTTACCGTTGAATCATATTAATGTGATTACCGGTCCAAATGGTTGCGGGAAAAGTAACTTATATAACTCCATTTCTCTTTTAGGAAAAACGTCAGAAGGTAATTTAGCTAAAACTTTAGCGCTAGAAGGTGGAATGCCTTCAGTGTTATGGGCAGGGGAAAGAAAAAATACGACTCGAACCAAAAAACCAGTACGGATGACGCTGACTGTCAAAACCGAAGTTTTTTGTTATGAGCTTGCGCTAGGATTGCCTGCAGGATTATCTCTTTCTCTGTTTGGTTTAGATCCAGAGGTGAAGGAAGAAACAGTTTGGCTTGGCGAGAGAAGGCGGGCAACAACTTTTTTGGAACGTAAATCTAATGTCACTTGGGTTGTTAATCAGAGCGGTGAACGGATCACTTATCCTGTTCCATTAACACATACAGAATCTATTTTGTCTCAGTTGCATGAGCCTCATTTGTATCCTGAATTATCAGTGATAAGAGAAACCATGCGAAATTGGCGTTTTTATCATCATTTTCGAACAGACAATTACTCTCCTTTAAGACTACCTCAAGTGAGTGTGCGTACTCCTGTTATGAGCAATGATGGGGTCGACTATGCCGCAGCACTACAGACCATTATTGAGATAGGAAACGATGAGGCGCTATTTGCTGCTATCGACGATGCCTTTCCAGGATGCAGACTCATCATTAAAAGTGATCATGGAAGATTTGAAATTTTGTTACAGCAACCAGGTATTAAACGTCCCTTAGAAGCACGAGAGCTATCAGATGGTACGCTGCGCTATTTATGTCTGATTGCGGCGCTACTAAGCCCGCGCCCGCCTGAGTTTTTGGCAATCAATGAACCGGAAATGAGTTTACATCCTGATTTAATTGAACCTTTGGCGAATCTCATTTATGCTGCAAGCAAAAATTCTCAAATTTGGCTGACAACGCATTCGCAACGCTTAGCCAAATGTTTAGCGACCTTGACCGGTCAAAATCCAATTGTCTTAAATAAAAATGAAGGATGCACTGAAATAGTGCAATCATAATAAGAGAAACCAGGATATAAAAATGAAAAAAATATGCACATTAGCGCTAATCTCTGGATTATCTTTTCCCTTGCTTGCTGCAAACAAAGAGAATAACGATCCTTGCTGTGGTGTTAAAATTTCCGGCTACTTGGATACTTCTTATAATTATTTGGTTGCTGCTAATCAATTTCAAGGTGGGATCTTTGATCGCAGTTTTGATATCAAAGAAGATGGATTCACATTGCAGCAAATAGCCGCAACAGTTGCCTATCAACCAGATGACGGAATAGGCGGATTGATTAATCCTATTTTTGGTCGAGATGCAATAACCACTGCACCTTATGGTTATAATGCACAAACTGGGGATGGTCCGATAGGATTTGATCTATTACAAGTTTATGCACAATACGGGCTATCGCCATTAACAGTAATGGCGGGAAGATTTATCACGTTGACAGGCGCAGAAGTGGTGGATACCACGGCCAACACTAACTTTTCTCGTTCATTGCTCTATACATTGGCAACCCCTATTACCCACACAGGCGTGCGCACAATTTATACTATTACTGATAGTTTAAAATTCATTTTAGGTGTCAACAATGGTTGGGATAATATCCGCGATACAAGTCGTGATAAGACCTTAGAATTTGGAATAGCATTTAATCCAGGAAAAATATTTTCTTTTTCAGCGCAAGGTTATACAGGAGAAGAACGCGTTGTTGCACGCACAGCGACAGGTCCTGTTGGTACTCGAACCTTGATAGATTTAGTTGCTGCTTATCAAATGTCTGACAGCATGAGCTTAGTGCTAAATTATGATTATGGTGTGCAAAATAATGTCACGATAGAAGGCAGCAGCATTGTCGGTAAGGCAGTATGGCAAGGTATTGCGGCTTATTTTAATTATAAATTAAACGAGAATTGGAGAGTCTCTTTGCGCGGAGAAGATTTTAGTGACCGAAATGGTTACCGTACAGGCACACACCAAACGCTTAAAGAAATGACTTTCACCTTGGGATATGCACCGTGGAAAAATATAGAATTTCGCGGCGAAACGCGACGTGATATTTCGAATGCCAATGCTTTCATGCATCGTGGCTCTGATACCCCTAAAAAGGTGCAACAATCTTTTGCTTTAGAATGTGTTTATAAATTTAGTAACAGCAATTAATCAGAGTAGGGATATTCCTTTTAATGATCGGATGAAAACCAATTAAGCATATGATAAATCGAACCCATCAGTGCTGAATGGGCCGGGACAGCCTTCACGACCGGCATCTCCCATTTTTCATCCACTATTGACGTCGAAGGGCCGTAGGTACGAAGCACCATATAAAATGGCCCTTTAGGCGTTGGTAGCCAGTTCAATTCTTTATCTTTTCCTGGAGAGCGATGTGAGATAAAAATAGTCATGGCGCCGTCTTTTTCCTTCACTATAGGATTTCGGCTATTGATTGAATAGCGGTGAATAGGATTAGCGACTAAGAAATGATCTGTTAGGGAATACATCGTGATAGACCAGAAGTATTTAACAGGCGGTGCTCCATTTGCCGGAAATGTAATTTCATAGGCATACTTACTGCCATCTAAATAGTGACCTTCAGCGTCAGTGTCCCAAGGAATATAAAAGGCTTGATCTGCTGTATTGCTAAACATACCAGCATAGACACCTACTGCTCGATGTAAATACTCATTTTGCATGGTTTCACGATTACCAAAAAATGAACTTGAATTTTTTGATTCTTTGGCCCCTTCTTCTATAAGGCTGGTGGCATCAATGATCCCTTGTTGAACATATTCACGGACTTTGGGATCTAATTTTTCAGGTTGCCAAGGTTTACCGCCGATAATACCGAGCTTAGCAATGCGATGTAATATTGCTTGATCTGCCGCATTAGGTTTAGTGAGGGAAAGTAAAAAATTAACATAGGTAAAAACAGCATCGGTATGTAGATCTTCTTCTTTCCACTGTAGCCATTCAATTTTAGCAGCAGGTTTTGGCGCAGTTTTACCTAAAAATGCAGATAAGGGTTGTAGTTTGTAATTTTTTTGTATTTGAGAAAGATTATCAAGATCGTTATTTCCTAAGAATTCTGTTCGAGTGAGGCTGCCTAAAAAACTCGATTCTCCTTGGATAATGCGCTTGATTCCTTCAGGTTTTTTGCCTTTCCAGTTGGGCCCCGCCAATAGAAAATTACCGCCTTCATTTCCATCTTTGATTGAGCCTGGATTATCTAACACAAATCCCCATAAATCATTCCACTGTGAGGTATAGTAACGAGCCGTATCAATTTTTGGTAGGGTTAATACCCAAGGTTCCTGGCGTAAATCTACCCATGCAAAGGAATAGGGGGTATCAATGTTGGGCGTGACGACATCTTGATTTTCTGGCGAGGCAGGATCATAAGATCGCCATTTTCCAAACCCGCCATTATAAAATTTTGAATTTTCGTCAATGGCCTGCATGTGCATGGTTCGGTAATTCATTAGGAGTGGAAAAGAGAAGATATAAGCTTCTTTAGCGAGCTTATAGGCTTCTTTTGGAGTAAGGGGGCTATCTACCTGTTTTGCACTGCCATATCCCCAGGAAATGCTTAATGTTAAAAATGACGCAAGAAGCAGGTGATTTTTCATAGCTCTCTTCCCTTAAAGTCATTTCTTATTTATAGCATGTTAAATGACGCTGTGGGACAGCCTTGAAATAGTTAGTTGTGCTAATTAAAAAAGGTGAGGCATTTATTCATTGTTATTTTCGGATAATGCCTATTGTGGTATGTAAATCAACAATGTAGCCATTTAAATTCAATTTTTTGGGGAGTTTATTTTTGACACGGATCTCTAGTAAGCGAGGCGAATGTATAGTTAGAGCAAAATAGATTTTATCTGTTGTTTCTGCGCTAAATAGTGAATTTACCTCAAAATCGATAAGTATTCCATGATTGAATTCAGGCTCTTCTAATTCATTAGGGTAGATGACGCTGATATGTGATCCGATGCCAATTGAAAAATAATCGGGCTTTTCAACATTCGGCTCATTTAGTAAGGGACAAAGTTTGTGTATATATCTGTCATCTATATCCACATAGAGAAGTTTATCTGCAGATAATTTTAGCGCTCCCTGATGAGGGAGCATTTTTGCGTATTCAATTAAATGTTGATTGCTAATGGGGGTAATAATTAACTGATTATCTTTCATAGGAATATTTTCCAAGAGAGAGCCTTGTTACCTTAAAGGACTTCAATTTTAAAAAATTGCATTAAACGTTCGATAGCTTCTTCAAATTGTTTCTCTTGAATGAGGATATAATCGGTATCGTAAGTTGATATGGCATAAATACTGATGCCATTTTCAGATAAAGGGGTGATGACACGTTTCAAAATCCCGACTAAGGAGAAATCTAATTGACCTTTGATTCTTAGCATTCGCCAACCCTTTTCCGCTTTAACATTTTCATCAACAATCGATTGGTCGCATACTATGGATAATTCTTCATCCGTTTTTGTGATAGAAATAAATTTGCTTTTTTCTATATTGATCCATTGTGGTAATTTATCATCGGGAGACAATCGACATACTGCCAGGATGTCATGGGTTACTTGCAAAGTAATGGGATATTCATTTTGCTTATGCATTTTTATACCTATATTTTATATGTTTTTATCGATCAGATGATACTGAGCTCAGCGAAAAGTGGGCATATAAATGAGATGTGAGCATGCTTCAGAACATTTGTAAATCTTCAAGATAAGGTATAACACAAATGCAAGAGATGCAACTAATGATATTTAGATTGACTTGAAAAATAGAAAAGATATTCTATTCCCTCACATGAAAAGGGAAGCACATGATAAGTTAAGTATTTGAGCAAAATAGTGTAACTAGGAGATAACATGAGAACATTACTAGCAGCAGAAATTTCAAAAATATCAGGAAGTGGTACATTTGATGTTTTTACGGAAGATCAAATTTCCACAGCTGATATTCTTTATTCATTTTCTTTAGCAGCATTTGCTGTTTCAGCTTTTCCTATCGTTCTTCCAGTGATGGTGGTTTATAAAGCGATATCAGGATAAATTGTTAAACGCTCAATCTTTCACTGAAACGAAGCCATTATTGTATAAGTGTAACTTAGTTACACTTATACATAGAGCCTACTCTAACGGGAAATGAGATGATAAGTTGAAAATTATAAGAAACGTGCGATGAAGTTAAGCATTAAAATCAAGTGCGACTAAGGCTTCTTCTTCTAAAGCTTGTTTAACAGAAAAACGTTGTTTCATTAGCTTAAAATAGCGCAGTAAATTTGGCCACTCAGACATACCCATGTTGAGTTTTGCTAACCAAATTAAGATGACAAATAAATAACTATCTGCTATTGAAAATGTATCACCCATCATATAGATATTCTGACTCAATAGTTTTTCTACCACATTCAATTTATTTTTTAAAATTGGTGCAAAAATATTTTGTTTATCATGGTTTGAGAGCCGCGACCAAAATAATGGGGCGCAATAACGGTGTAGATCGGTACTAACAAAATTTAACCATTCTAGTGTGCGATATCTTTTTATATCGCCTATCGGAGGCAATAAATCGATTCTTTTATGGGTATCTGCTAAAAACTGCAGAATAACCGCGTTTTCAGTTAATATTTCGTTATTCTTTAACTGCAGCACAGGTACGGCACCTTTAGGATTTATTGCTAAAAAATCCTTTCCGGTTTCTGTTTGTTTGGCCTTCAAGTTCACGGATACATAATCGCATGTAATACCAAGTTCATGAATAATGATCCGAACAGCTAATGAACAAACACTGTTACTATAAAATAATTTCATTAATGCCTCTAAAATTTTGGTATTAAAAATTTATTTGTAAAAGATATGCGCCTTTTGGAGTTTCTGTGTTTCTTCTTCTTGTGAAGTGCTTAGGGGATCACATAGCGCTGTTTTATACATTTCTTGCGGTATATCTTCTGATGAGGATAAGTTGCGAGTGGGAGTATTATTTTGCGGGGTATAGGATGTCAACGAATCAAAAAATATTGAATCCATAATTTGGATGGCTTCTCCGTTATTTTCGCTGTTGTCGGGTCCTAACATGTTTTGAAGCTCTTCTAAAAAGGCGGTATCCGTTTTTGTCCAGTTTTCTGCGATTCTTTCTAATTGTAACCTAAGTAAGCTAGAGCCTGATTGTCCGAATAAGCGGTTGCCAATTGTGGTAAATGTGGGGGCTAGTTTTTCAAGAACGTAGGCTTGTATAGCATAAACATCTCTTTTTTCAGTTTGACAGAATACTCTAAATTTACTGAGTTCATTATTTGCTTGATGGAACCAAGTGCGACTCTTATTATTTTCACTACTTTTAATGTATATCGTTAAAATATCTTCAATAGCTGCGATTGCTTGGGCGCTGTTAACTGAAGGGCTGGTATTAAGGGTGAGAGGCATAATAATTCCTTGTATCGATTTGATGCGATCGTTCAATGCCGGATAGAAATGTTTAATTGCTTAGGTATGTCTTAAAAAAGATGTTGGATATTATCACAAAGAGGAGTTTGAGCAATATTTGGAAAAGAGCACAGAATTTTTTGAAAGTATACTTGCATTTTAAGTTTAAAGGATGGCCCACATTCCAATGTGAGCCATCCTTTAACTGTTTAACGAAGTTTCATTGCTTTTTCAAGAGAAACTTCAGCTAAATTATCATTTCCAACTGCAGAGGCTTGATTTCGCATTTGTTTAAATTGTGGCGTGAGAGAAGATGATCTTTCAAACAAGGGTTGAACAAGATCTGCATTCTTAACATGATCTATTCTTTGTTCAGGTGCTTGTGACGTTGCATTTGTGCGACGATTAAAGAGCGTGTTGACACACCAAGTAAAAAAATCACGACCTAATTCTATAGCAGCATAAGCACCGCCTAATATAAAACCAATTGTATGAGTAATAACATGAGGCAGATTTCGTACGAACCACTTACCTAAATCGAGTGCGTTACGAACAATGGATTTGATGAGATCAAATCCGAATTGTATTAGCTCTGGAATATGTTTTAAAAGAAATACCATACCCTCATAAAGAAATTTCATAACATCTGTAAAATGCGTGAGGGTGTATTTTGCTATTTCAAACAAAAATATTAACGCTTCTTTACCTAAATTAAGACCTGCTTTAAAGGTAGACAAAATCCCTTGAAAGAAAAGGGGAATGTTTCTTGGCAGATTAGTGATAAAGTTCACGAAAAATCCTGAAAAGACGACGATAGAATTTTTAATCGCGTCTTTAAAATATCGGACTGTTGCAGAAACTTGGTTAGCTATTTCACTTATTGTCATGGTTTGCTCCTCGTTAAAGATGATGAGCAAATAGTAAGTGAATGTTCATTCATTATCAAGTACCGTTTGTCGCCTTATATAAAATGGGCAGCAAAGTTTAATTTATAAATAGAAATATTGTGAGGAAATAATTAGGGATAAACACTGCAGTTTTAACTGCATACATAAAGATATTTTACAACTATCCTATAAATTGCCTCGCATTTATCATGTACTTTGTTACTATTCCTCTCACTCACAACATGGTGAACATTGAGGAACAGATGAAGAGCTTTATAGATGATGAAGAAATGAGAAATTATTTACTTTTTGAGGCAGTACAAGAGCAAAAGGGAATAGCCTTTGCAAGGATGGTTAGAATGGACCGTGCAAAGAATTTTTTAGAAAGAATTTCTGGCACCAAATCATGGGAAAATCGTTCAGGAAGTTTTGTTTCTCCCGCCGTATCACGGCAAGAGGTATATAAATTAGCGTTAAAAATTCCAGAAAATCTTTACTCTGATGATTTCATTGGTATTATAAAATCAAGTGGAGTAGGCTATCGCGTCATGCTAGATTTGGAGCGTGTTTTAAACGCCTCCCAAGATGTATTGTATACAGCGGCATATGATCACTCAGAGATAGATGAAAGCGCGGTGCAATGGATGCAAACCCCCGCGAGCGTGGTTTCTCAGCAGATGACCTGGCATAAAATAATACGTTTAGCCTGCAAGGTTGATGAAAACCTTTTCTTCAGTCAGGATCAAGATTCTGTCGGAATTGTTAAATCTCGCAGTGGTGGGTTTCGTTTAATGTTAGATCCTCAAAAATTCTCTGAAACACCTAGAGATGCTATTTTCCTTTCAGATAATAACACCAAAAGAGAGATACCATAAGCATTACTATTCACAATGAAATGAAAAGTTCATCAAGATCTTTTCATTTCACTTTTATTAAAACTCTAGCTTATAAAATTTTTCCCATATCTATATCTTGTGAAAATTGTTTTGGATAATCGGGATCATTGAAAGGCATCTCCATATACCCATATTTAAGATAGAAAGCATGGGCTTCGGGCGATGATTCCATGTGCAAGGAAACAATATTATGTTGTTTCAGCCAGCGCTCACAATCTTTTAGAAATTTTCCGCCTAGACCATGGTTTCTGTAGGACTCATCGAGAACAATAATTCTGAGCGCTGCTCTTTGGCTTGGCCAAAGTTGAATATGAGCATAACCAATAATTTGCGCACCTTGGTATAAGATAAAATGAAGATGTTTTTTATCCTCAAAAGTCCAGGTGTAGGGATCTACGACAGGAATTTTATCGAAGAAATAGTGTTGGCGAAAATACTTTGCGGCTTCCCATTCACGAGGCATTAAAGCGTTGACAATGCGTAGTCCTTTAAATTGCGTTTTTGCAAGAATATCTGCAACAAAGGCATCTTTACCAATACTATAATTCAAAATATCATTTGGATATTGTAAGGCTAAATCTTGTTTTAGTTTTTGATAGGCATCTTTATCTTCAGCATGCGTTCGCATCCAATCGCGAAATTTTAAATGCCCCTCAATGGCAGCATTGTCCTCTTGAAAAATATGCACATTAAATCCTTGCTTTTGAAAAAAACGACGAAAAAGTATGCCATATTCTCCCTTGGCATTAAAGCCAAGTTCTTCCATTGCCGCTTCATCGACAGTCGAAATATCACGCACGATAGGGAGCATATCGATGATAGGTTTGGCAGCAAGATCAGGGATCGAGGTTGAGCCAATATGGTGAATAGTTATGCAATTTGAGCCTAAAATTTGTTGGATACACTCTGCTTGTGTTTTAAATAATTCGTTCCAGAGGGGATCATAAGGAACAACTTTAATTGAATTTGCAACCATACTAGATTCCATCGTCGTTTTGTGAAGGTTTAAGTATAGCGAGAAATGATGAAGTGTTGGAAGACCTTTGTGCCAATATAGGTTATTAAATACTATCTTTGAAAAACATAGGTGCCTGGCGCATCGCAAAGAATGGGATAGCCTTTTTCAGGGGCGCCGATGGGAGGTGTAGCGAATTGTTCAATGGAATGTTTGGCAAGCCATTCGTGCCATTTTGGCCACCAAGAACCATCAAAGGTTGGCGCTGTTTCAAGCCATTTTTTTGCTGTGAGATATTTATCATTACGATGATGTGTTAATATTTGGAAGTTTCGATTAGGGTGTCCAGGTTCACTTACAATTCCCGCATTGTGACCGCCACTTGTTAACACAAATGTGATTTCTGATTTGATAAACAAATGAATTTTATAGACAGATTTCCAAGGTGAAATATGATCTTTTACGGTGCCTACAGAAAAAAGTGGTGTCGCGACATCATGTAAGGCAACATTGCTTTTGTTGACTTTAAAGTTTCCTTGGACTAAATCATTATTAATAAATAATTTACGTAAATATTGTGAATGCATTTTGTAAGGGAGTCTTGTAGTATCATAGTTCCATGCCATGAGATCATTGATATCTTCTTGCTGTCCTATTAAATATTCACGAACAACTTTTGACCAAATAAGATCAACCGAGCGTAACATGTTGAAGGTGCTTGCCATTTGTTTACCATCAAGATAACCTTTTTTCCACATAATGCTTTCAAGATATTGAATTTGGCTTTCATCTACAAATAGTAGTAGCTCACCTGCTTCTTTAAAATCGACTTGCGCAGCAAAGAGTGTAATTGTTTTTAATCGATTATCATTGGTACTGCTCATATACGCTGCAGCCATCATTAATAATGTTCCGCCTAAACAATACCCCACGGCGTGTATTTGTTGCTTGGGAATGATTTGATTGATTGCATCGATAGCAGCAAAGATGCCGAGATTAATGTAGTCAGTCATACTCAGATTTCTATCTTCACTATCAGGATTTTTCCAAGAAATCATGAAAACAGTGTGTCCTTTGTCGACTAAGTATTTTACTAATGAGTTATGTTCTGAGAGATCAAGAATATAATATTTCATGATCCAAGCTGGTATGAATAATATTGGCTCAGCATAAACAGTAGAAGTCGTTGGCTCATATTGAATGAGCTCAATAAGATTATTTCGATATACTACTTTTCCTTTTGTTGCGGCAACATTCATCCCAACTTGATAATGTTCTGTTCCGACAGGAGGAAGCTTTTTGTATTTCCTGTAGATATCGTTAAGAAGGTAATTACCTCCTCGGACTAAGTTTAATCCTCCTTCATTGAAAGTAGCCTGCAATACTTCAGGGTTAGTCCAGGGAAAATTTGAAGGAGAAAACATATCTAAGATTTGTCTGCCTGTGAAATTGACCATATGGTGATGATGCTTGTTCATTCCGCCAGGATCGCTTGAGGCCTCTGTCCATATTTTTTCACACAATAAAAAATACTGTGAGTATAGATTAAAGGGAAATTCTACCCAGAGTTTATTTTCAAATCGTTTGTCATACTCAAGACCATGGGTGCAGACTGCGCAATTTTTATCAAAAATGCTTTGTGCAACATATTGCATAAATTGGTAATGATAGGTGATAGCTTTGGCTGCAATATTAGCTTGCTTTGCTGGTGAAATGGCTAAATCCATCATCCAGTCGGTGAAAGCAAGACAATATGAAGCAGGCGATAACCAACGAGTATATTGCCCGAGCCAGCTGCGAAACATATAATCATATTCTTCTCCTTTGTAAAAGAAAGAAGAATTCGAAGAAGTGTTTTGTTCTGAAGGTTTTTTTTTCTGCATGTATTCGCCAAAATGAAATATTTTAGGTGTGACATCACGCAAATTTCGACTGACTCTCTATCTATTTCGACCAAGGAACCCTAAAATTAAGAACTATTGTTTAAGAAAACATGAGGAAAGAAAACAGCTATAGTTTATTTACAATAAACAATAGTGCATTGTACTTATTTCCACTGACATTTTTTAAGCGTACAAAGCAGGAGATGATGATGAAAAATTTTATAAGTAAATTGATTATTTTACCGTTAATTGTCTTCAGCAGTTGTGTATTTGCAGAAAAAATTATCATTAATCGACAACCTGTTACACTGCAACAGCAAGGTGAGATATATGTTGTACCTCAAGATTATAAAGTTGCGCAAGATTATCAATACGTTACTATTAATGGAAAACAACGTGCATGCTTTCTTGACAAAAGACCAGATTTTGTTAATTTGGATGTGGTTTCAATCAATGTACAAACCGCTACAGGTGTCGCTGCCGCTACGTGGAATTGTTATTCATTGGATCCTACCTATTTTGAAATTATCCAAACCAAATAGTGATATCGTTCTTGCTAAAGATATTAGTCTTTAGCAAGAATAGCATGTTTAACTATATATTAAATTCATTTTTGAGCGTTTTTTTAAGCGCATCATCGGCATTTTTCATTAAAGGCATACCATGAGCACTGATCAAATGTTTAAATTTAAGCTGCTTTAATCGTTCAAAATCTTCTATTTTTACCTTACAGGCTTGTTGCCATATTTGAGAAATTGTAGCTTCGCCAAAGAAACCCAGCGATTCATATAATTTTGCAGTTTCTTCACTAAAGTAGGGATCTGCACTCACCCAGTTTTTAATACTATCGCAGCAGATAAGAATACCGTCCTCTTGATGAAGATGGAGAATGCCTTCAGGATGAATAGAAGTTTCAAATAAAAATAAAGAACCATTAGGAAAAGGTAGGCTGTCTCCCGGGATAAGCTCAATATCAGTAATTCTGTTATTCTCATGTTCCATGCCTTGTAAGGCCCAAAGATTGGCTGAATAACGATCGAGATAAAAAGCATCATCGCGACCATGAAATGCCCCAATCCTAATAACATGAGTAACTTTACCGAGCTTATCTAATGCAGCTAAGCCATCTTCGCCTAGCTTAACTGTATTGATAAGGGTAAGCTCTTCATCATTTTTTATCACTACCATATTGCGGCTATGTTGCAGTTCGACGCCTTCATAGGTGGTGATATTGGTGCCCATAACAAAAAATATATTAGTGAAAATTTCTTTAAGTTCACCATGAGGCCAAGCCGGTGGGTAGGATGTCATTTGCCTTTCCTTTCAAGGTGGTAAGATGCATTATGATACCAGGAGAGAATTTCTAGATAAATACTTTGATTATCGTTTTATGCCAAGGAGATCCCAAGAGCAAAGAGATCAAGCCATTGTAATAGTTAAATTCCAATCAGTTTTTCTTGGGAAAAGAGGCGTAAGTCCTCTTATGTTACTTTCGAATTAAGAGAACAGGAACAGGAGAAATACGTACAACGCTTTCAGCAATGCTGCCTAGTAAGAATCGATGGACTCCACGCCGCCCATGCGTTCCAATAATAATGAGATCTGCTGGCCAGGATTTTGCTTCGTTGATGATGTTTTCAGCAATTTTTTGATTAGACGCACTCATTTTAACTATTTTAGTTTCAAAATTTTTAACTTGGGCCTTTTCAAATTTGGATTGAACACTTTTTAATAAATTAATTGCCTCTTTTTTTATTAATTTTTGAAGTTCCATCGAGAGTTTAGTAGGTTTATTTTCAAGATGAATTAAGTTTTCATCTGATACATGGATAATTCTTAGCTTGCAATTGGGGAGCTGATGATAAAATTTAATAGTTTCTTTTAAGACAGCCTTTGATGTAGCACTATCATCGATGGCAACCATAATATTCTTATAAGTAGCATCTTTCTTTTTTGTTTTTTTAGTGGTTGGCTTTTTGGACTGAGCCATAAAAATTCCTTGAAGTGTATATCTCTTTAATAATTTTAGTCTAAAAGAGTTATCTTTTTATTGAGACGTCAGATATCAACAGGCGAACTGTTATATTATACAGATAAAATCCTTATCAAATGGAAAGTTGTCGCGATGAACAAAGGGAGGTTGCTTAAGGTGTTCACTTTAACACCCCATACATTATCATTGTTATTATGCATAAAATCGCATAAAGTCCCGGCAATACGATGGCGGTAATATTAAAAGTCCCGGCACTTAATACTGTTATCGTAGCAAGTGTGATGGCAATAAAGTTAATGACCGAAGCGCCATGTGCTTTATCTTGAGCAAAACAAATAGCACGGGAAGAAGCATTAGCCAAAATCATTACTTCGCCCATGTTGATGATCATCATAGGGACAAAGAGTGATATGAGAATAGGATATTGTACATAAGTGAAGAAACCAGCAAGGACCACACCAAGAATAGTAATTGTGATCCCAATTTTGAGAATAGAAAGAACAGGAAAATATTTAGTCAATTTGGCTGAGATTAAAGAGCCAAGTGCTAATCCCACCATTGGGATAAGATTGGCAAAACCATAATCTACGCTACTCATGCCTGCTTGATTAATAGCGATGAAGGGGGAAAGTGTTGCAAACAAATAAATAAAGCAGCTGCACATGCCGACTAAAAATCCGCCAGCGATAATTTTAGCATTGCTAAATTCATGAGCATATACTTTCACTAAGTAGCGTGGCTTTAATGCACTTAAATTGCGTAAGAATTGGGTTTCTGGTAATTGTGAAATCAGCCCCAGCAATAAAAGGCCATAAACACAACAGGCATAAAAACAGCTTAGCCAACCAAAATAACTATTTAATACGCCACCTAGTGCGACACCAAGACCTGGTGTAATGGCAAAAGCAAGCATAAGTAGAGAAATTTTTTGACTTGCGATTTGTGGAGGATACGTTTCATTGACCATGGTTATGGTAATTTTTAATCCGCCACCAGCCCCTACTGCTAAGAAAAATCTTGCAACTACTAACAAGGCATAGTTGTGGAAGAGACCTGCTGTGATACAAAATAAACTACTGAATATTTGTATTACCACACCAATGTAAATGGCGCATTTTCGGCCGTAGCGATTGGATAAGGGACCATACAATAACTGTCCAATCGCATAACCTGCTAAAAAGGTTGTTACGCTCAATTGGCCTGCACTTTCTGAAATACCAAAATAATCGACCATATTAGGTAAGGCAGGCGTAAATAATACAGCATTCACAGATGCAAATGATATCAATAGTAGCAAGATAAATATCGGAAGTTCTTTGTGCGAATACGTAATGGTTTGTTGCAAGATATTAGATCCAAAATAAAAATGGACAGCCTATAGGTAAATGCATTGTGAAGAAATTAAGCATTATAATACAACTTAAATTCTATTCAGCATCGCTGAGATATGTTTAGCAAAAATTATCTTTTATTAGGTTAATTTTCAAACAAAATGCTTATATACATTATGTGGAGCAATTTTTTGATATCGATATGAATTTAGTATAAAACGTTGATTTATTGTCCCAAATTTGGTTATATTTATTAACTGTATCCTCATCATTCCCATCTAAATCCGTCTGAGCACTCAAGTATTCTCATCAATGGCCATGAGGCTAAACTGTATAAATCTCCCTCAAAGAAATGACTCGCAAGGGGTGGATGGTTAAAACGTATAACATTTAGAAAAATAATCCGTAGAAGAGAATTTTAAATGATGACTCTAACTCTTTCAGGATGTGATAGCGATGTTTAAATTTATCACTATTCTTTTGATACAAGTATTATGTGGCATGGAAATGGATTTATTTATTCCTAGCTTTCCAGAGCTGCAAAAGGTATTTGTACTTTCTCCGTTTATGGTTCAAATGACCATTAGTATAAATTTTCTTTGTTTTTGTGTTTGTTCGTTATTTGCAGGTGCCTTGGGCGATCGTTTTAATCGTCGGGTTATACTTTTACTTGGATTATGTATTTTTATCATGGGAAGTTTACTGTGTGTTGTTGCGCCAAATTATGTGGTTTTAATTTTAGGACGAGCTATACAAGGCATTGGTATTTCGGCGCCTGCTATTCTTTCATTCCCAATTCTTTTAGATAGTTATACTATTGAAAAGCAACCTGGCATGATGGGAACCATCAACGGTATTAAAACCTTAGCGATGGCCGTTGCTCCTTTGATAGGAAGCTTTGTTAATCTATATTTTGGCTGGCGTGGTAATTTTACTCTTTTGCTAGCATTTGGTGTGTTGTGTTTGGTAATAAGTTTCCTTTTTATTCCCGATAAAAAAGGCAATCAAACTATTTCGCTTTCTCTTAGGGCTTATTCGCCAATTTTAAAAGCACCGGCCTATCTTAATTTGCTTTTTGCTTTATCCCTGGTAACGTCAGCCTATTGGATGTTTATGGGAATGGCCCCCCTTCTTTTTATGGATAATATGGGCGTATCACTTAAACACTTTGGATACTATCAAGGTTCTTTATCACTTACTTTTGCCTTGGTGTGTGTTTTTAGCTCTCCATTATTAAATATCTTTGGCAGAAGACATTGTTTTTATGTGGGATTAGCAATTTGTTTTCTAAGTGCACTATTGATTATTGGGCTTATTGTTTTTCAAATTCATCAGCCTTTACTCATTACAGCTGTTTTAGTGCTTTTTAGTATTGGAATAGTTTTTCCAATCAACATCTTATATCCTGTTATTTTGAAAGTGATCCCTGGCGCAGAAAGCAGGGCTTCAGGGTTAGGTCAGGCTGTTGTATTGTTGCTCACCGCTATGATGCTTCAGAGTGTCGGTTTTTTTTACAATGGGACATTTATGCCTATAGGCATAACCATGTTTATATCAATTATGCTATCTTTAATTTTGGTTCGAAACATAATCAATAAAAAGTGGTTAGTATTTACTTCGTAGAAATCTTAAGCGAGAAGATATGAATGCTGGGAAATATGTACTGGATGTAGGTGAAATCGATTTACATCGAATGACATTGTTAGGGGATATCTATAAACCATACACCACACTATTTATTGAACACAATGGTTTGCGAGGTGGTATGCATGTAGCTGATGTTGGCTGTGGGCCAGGTAATATGTCGTTGTGGTTTGCTGACCAAGTGGGCACCTCAGGTAGCGTCACAGCAATAGATAGCAGCAGTGAACAACTCAATATACTTAAATCCAGATTGCAATCAAAAAATATTACTCATGTCTTACCAAAAAAATTAGATGTGTATGAGTTATCTAAACATTTTAATCAGCAGTTTGATGTGGTTTATTGTCGATTTTTTTTGATTCATCTTCAAGAACCTGTCAAAGCGATATATCAGCTTAAAAAAATATTAAAACCTAATGGGCGTCTTATCATTGCTGAATTAGATAATTATACTTGGTATAGTTACCCTGAAAATAGTTACCTTCAAAGGGATATTGATCTCCTTTGTCAATTAGCAAAACGAAGAGGGATTGATTTATCTATTGGTAAAAAATTATACGCTCATTTCAAAGCACTGCAATTAAATGATATTAACATCAATATTGCTCAGCCTGTATTGATGGAAAAAGAGCATCGAGAATATATGATTTTTAAAATTCAAACTTGGGGGAAAAAGTATCTCGAGCATCAATTGATCAACCAAAACGAGTTTGAAGAATTATTAAATAATTTTAAAGCTTTGGCGTTGAATGAAGAATATTTACTGCTTGGCGCAAGGATGTTTCAGATCGCTGGCACCAATTAACATTGCGGTAATCTACGCGCATTTACGGCGCCTAAAATATCAGATCTTAAATGTTTCACATCATGGCCGCTATACTCATAAATAGCGTCTTGATTGGTTGAAACTAAATGAAAAAGATTACAGCATTGCCTCCCGCAATATTGCGACCTGCATGTGATCCTAACCAATTAACATTTACCACTACTGCTGAAATAACCACCCTTCTGGAAAATATTGGCCAAGAACGCGCCTTAGAGGCGTTATTTTTTGGTCTGGAAATGAAGCTGCGTTCGCACCATATTTATGCGCTGGGTCCAGCTGGGCTTGGAAAGCACTACTTTATGCAGCATCAATTGCAACACATTGCTTTTAAAGAAGCGCCAGCTGCAGATTGGTGTTACGTCAATAATTTTAAAGAGCCACAAAAACCGATTGCGCTGAAATTTGCGCCAGGAGAGGGACTTCAATTTAAGCAAGATATGCATGCGTTTATTGAGCAGCTACACTATTCTATTCCTGCAATGTTTGAAAGTAAGGAATACCAAAATAGAATTGAAAAAATTGAGTCAAGAACTAAAAACAAAGAAGAGAAATTATTAAAAAAAATATCAAAAGAAGCAAAAGCACTTGATCTTATTATTTTAGGGACACCAGGTAATTATGAAATTGTCCCTCTTTTGAATGAAGAAAAAATGACCAAAGATCAAATAGAAAAACTAGATCAGAATGCAAAAAATGAATTAATGATTAAAGTTAACAAGATTAAAAGTAGATTAGAGCGCATCAAACATGAAATGCCACAATGGTACAAACAAAAGCATGATAAGTTAAAAGAAATAAAAAATGATTTTTGTAACACCCTCGTGAGCTCTTTAATCAGCAGCCTTAAAGAAAAATATACCGATCCAAAAGTATTAAATTATTTAAGAGAAGTGCAAGAAGATATTATTGAATCACCTGTATTCATTATGGCTCCTAAAGACGGTGAAACAGATGATGAAGGTCATGGCTCCGAAAAAAATAGGATCGACAGATATGAAGTTAATGTTATTGTAAGCAATGATAAAGAAGGACATGCGCCGATTATCACTGAAGGCCATCCCAATTATTCCAACCTTGTTGGTCAATTAGAAGGTACGTCACAGCACGGAACCTTAACCAGTGATTTTACTCTCATCAAAGCAGGTGCTTTGCATTTTGCTAATGGTGGCTATTTGATGCTGGAAATCAAAAAATTACTTAAAGACTTGCATGCCTGGGACAGTTTAAAACGGATCCTGATTGAACAAAAAATAACCATAGAACCATTGCAATCTCATGCACTGGGTTCAACACAATTACAACCTGAACCTATACCCTTAGATCTCAAAGTGATTCTATTGGGTGATAGGCATGACTATGAATCGTTAGAAGATGATGATGATTTTAATAAACTCTTTAAGGTTATTATTGAATTTGAAACGACTATTGAGCGCTCTGATGAACAAATTCAGTTGTTTGTATTTTATTTGGCCAGGATCATCAAAAAGAGAAAATTAGGTTCTTTTCATCGAGATGCAATTGCTCACATCATTGATTACTGCATTCGCTTAACGGATGACTCACAGAAAATTACCTTACAACGTAGTCAGATTGTAGAAATTTTGGAAGAGTCGCGTTATTGGGCTAATAAGCATGAACAGCAAGTTGTTAGAAAGGAGGACGTTATAAAAGCCATTGAAGCCAAAATAAGGCGAATGGATAAAATGCGTCGGGATTATTACGAAGATATATTTTCTGGCTTGATCCTTATTGACTTGCATGGGGAAGCTGTTGGGCAAGTTAATGGGATCTCCGTCATTGAATTGCCAGATTTTTATTTTGGTATGCCGATGCGAATTACAGCTACAACACGCTCAGGCAAAGAATCTGTGATTGATATTCAACGCGAGGTTGATTTAGGAGGGGCTAATCACTCTAAAGGGGTATTGATCTTATCTGGTTTCTTGAAAGGTCATTACGCTAAAGATATCCCTTTTTTCCTTTCAGCAAGCCTCGTCTTGGAACAAACTTACGGTCGAATTGAAGGAGATAGCGCTTCATTGGGAGAGTTATGTGCGCTCATTTCATCGCTTGCTAATGTACCCATCAAACAAGCTTTGGCGGTAACGGGCTCTGTGAATCAGCTTGGTTATACGCAACCTGTTGGTGGAATTAACGAAAAAATTGAAGGTTTTTATGATATCTGTCTTAAGAATGGTCTAACAGGTGAACAGGGTGTATTGATCCCGACAACAAATATTAGAAATTTAATGTTGAAACAGGAAGTTGTTGATGCCTGTGCTCAAGGTAAATTTCATATTTATGGCATCAAGACGGTTGATGAAGCCTTAACGCTATTAACAGGTAAAAAACCTGAAGATATTCACGCCTTGTGCGAAGCAACGCTACAAAAATATGCTGAGTCCAGAAGGCATCTACTGGATTGATTTTGCCGATTTTTCATTCTTCCCACATTAACCAACTTATTGGCGAGCAAGTAGTGCGTATAATAATTTTGACATTTTAGTCTAAAATAGACTAAAATGTCAAAATTATTATAACATTATGATTTTAAAATGAAAAAAGCAATTACCTTATTCCTTCCTACGGCAGAAGCCATTCAACGATTATTGTATCCTTATGCTGAAGTGGTCGTACATGATATTAAGCTAAATCAAATTGTTGCCATTTTTCATCCGCTATCAAAGCGAAGAATAGGGGATGCTTCTTTACTTTCAGAAGCTGAAATGAATGCTTTAGAAGATTGTTTCGGGCCTTATGAAAAAACAAATTGGGATGGAAAAAAACTTAAATCTGTCAGTAGTGTTATTCGAGATGAAAACAAACAGGCGATTGGTATGTTATGTATCAATCTGGATGTATCAGCCTTTGATAAGTTACAACATTTTCTTTTAGAATTTCTTAGTGAGAACCTGGTTGCGCAACCTGAGCCTTTATTCAAAGACGATTGGCAAGAACGTATTAATCAATATGTGCATGCATATCTTAACGATCAAAATTTAACGCTTGAAGTGTTAACAAGACAAGAAAAGAAAGATCTCATCGAACATTTGCATAAGGTAGGTGCCTTTACAGGTAAAAATTCAGCTCAATACATTGCTAAGATAATCAATGTTTCAAGAGCAACCGTTTATAATTATCTATCGATGCAATCGAATGAGGGATAAATCATGATAGATATTAAAAAGGAAGTATTACTTGCCCAAACGCGTGTACAACCATACATTCGATACACTCCTTTAGAGTTCTCTCCTGCATTAAGCAAAATGACAAACGCACAAGTTTTTCTGAAGTGTGAAAATCTTCAATATACGGGTGCATTTAAAGTGCGAGGTGCATTCAATAAATTATTGTCTTTATCGCCTTTACAGCGTAAAAATGGGGTTGTTGCTGCTTCATCGGGTAATCATGGGGCGGCTGTTGCTTTTGGATTGAATAAATTAAAGATCCCTGGACAAATTTTTGTACCTGAAAATGCCTCTTCTGCTAAAGTTGGTAACATCCGTAATTATGATGTGCCTTTAACTTTTTATGCAACTGATTGCATGCAAACGGAAATTTATGCTACCCAATATGCGAAAGCACATGGTATGACCTATATTTCCCCTTATGATGATCTACAAGTCGTTGCTGGACAAGGTACTATAGGCATAGAGATCAGCCAGCAATTAGATGAAATTGATGCCATATTTGCGGTTGTTGGTGGCGGAGGACTTATTTCAGGTATTGCAGGCTATATTAAAGAGCATTCTCCTTATACGGACATTATTGGGTGTTTGCCAGAAAATTCTCCAGTCCTTGCTGAATCGATTAAAGCGGGAAAAATTATAGAAATCCAAACGCAGCCTACTCTTTCTGATGCCACTGCAGGTGGCATGGTGCAAGATGCAATAACATTCGAGCTTTGTCAAAGATATGTAGACGATTATGTTCTTGTTTCAGAAGAAGAAATTAAACAAGCGATTATTGGTATAATCAAAATGCATCGTATGTTGATTGAAGGCGCTTCAGCAGTTGCCTTAGCTGCTTTTATCAAAAATGCTGAGCAATATCGAGGGAAGAAAATTGTTATTATTCTAAGCGGAGCAAATATAAGCCTTGAAACGCTAAAATCGATTTTACAAATGTGAATATCATTGTTCATAAGCGTGCTTTAAGGCTTGAATATCCAATTTCTTCATTTGCAGCATAGCCTGCATCACCTTTTGCGCTTTAGCGGGATCACTATCGCTTAACAATTCTTCAAGAAGGGTAGGAACCACTTGCCATGAGATCCCATATTTATCTTTAAGCCAACCACATTGTTCAATGATGCCCTCTTCGGAAAGTTTTTCCCAGTAATGATCCACTTCTTCTTGTGTTTTACAATTAATAACAAAAGAGATAGCGGGAGAAAAGCTAAAATGAGGACCGCCATTAAGTGCAATAAAATCTTGGTCATTCAATTGAAAGGCGATAGTCATAACTGATTGTTTAGGCATGCCTGAAACGTCTGCGCCTGCTTGGGTGTAATAATTTATTTTAGTAATTTTAGAGGCTTTAAAAACGGAAATATAGAAGTTAACGGCCTCTTCCGCTTGATTATCAAACCATAAAAAAGGAGTAATTTTTTGCATAATCAGAGGTCTTATGTATAAAGAACAACACCGCGCCTACCCTTTATTTTAATACTAAATATGACCATTTGTGCAAAAAAATATACAAACTAAGGGATATGCAGCTGTTTTGCTGTGGTTATGGGCAGACAAAGACGAAGCGGTAAAAAGATTTGAATGGCGTTAAAACACCTGAATTTATAATGAAGGCTAAATTGATTTAGTGATTAATTGCTTGCAGTTATTAAATGACTTACGTAAATTACGGCGTTTAATTAACTAAATTCGATGAAAGCACGATTTTATATAAATAGGTATATTTATGTTTAAAGTATTGAGTGTCATTTTCTTTCTTCATTTTTCCATTATTGGGCATACAGAAGAGCTGCCTACGCAGAAATTTTTTCCCCCTTACCCAGATGTTTGGGGCTATGACATATCAGATTTTCCCGCAATGCGAGAAGGGCTTGCAGATGTAGATGCCTATCGTATGTCAGATGGAGATATATGGTTTGTAATTGATTACTCATTTAAATATAAAGATCCAATGAAATATCATGTGGGATACAAGGATGAAAAATATATTTTGCTTAAATTTTTTAAAGGTGAGCAGATTGAACTTGATGCGGAACAGTTGCGTGAGTTGAGTAACGAATTGGAGGGCAAGAAAATATCAAAAGCTGATTCGCAAGTAAATTTTAAGGATGGCAGTTTTTTAAAAGTTGATCCTGGAACAGGAGCAGCACGATGCCTTCCTCCTAATTTTATAAGGCATTTCTATATTTTAAGCGACGTTGAAAAGAACGAGAAAAAATTTTCAATCTTAGCTGCAAGCCCGCATGTTAAGGTTTCAAGAGACGGGGATATGTGTGATGTAAGAGGGGCTGAGTTTTTCTATGGAAAGTTAGATTTTTTAGGAAATTTAATAGATTTAGGTGATGACACCTTTATAGTTTATGCAGGAAGTGCAAGTTTAATTTTAAGGTTTGATCAGAACTTGCAAACCAAATTTAAGTCAATTAATCCTATGGCAATAAGATATCAAAATCTTGCTTCACATAATTTCTTTGTGATTGATTATTCTGTAATAGAACAATTAGAGAAAAAAAGTGCTGACCTAAAAATGCCGTTTTACCAAACAGTTCATGATGAATTGTTGCTTTATTTTGCTGAACATTACAAGTAGGAAGTTGTATGGTGAGTGATAAAAATAGTGAGTACAAGTTTACTGGTGGAAACAGCTTAACAGGCATCCATAAACTTTATCACGAAGTTATGATGTTAAATGAGCTATGGAATGGTTATGGTGCCTATGAGGTAAGTTATGCAGCTGGAAAAAGTGGTATATCTTTTGGCGGAAATCAAATGGATATGCATGATAATAAAAAGACTGCCGAAAAATTTACTAATATACTAATAAGCGCTACTGACAATGCAGGAAAACATTTCTTTACACAGGGTGAAGTTAAAATGATTGTTGGTAATGAGTTTGTAAATTTAATACAAAATGGGGAAGTTGTTTTAAGCATGCTAGGAGATAACCTTGCTTCTATCAACGCTGCTTTATCTAGTGTATATGGAAGAGCTAGAATTGACCAGCTTTATGTCAGTGAAATTAAAAATGGCGCTGAACATATCGAAAAAGTTATTGAAAAGATAACAAACGCAGCCGCTAAGAAATTTTACGATTCTGATTTAGGAAGAGTATTGTTATTTGATTATCATAATCAATATGATTTGAAGTTTGATGGTCGTTTTTTGGCTGATTATATCAATGGAAAAGGAAAAGAAAATTTTTCAACAAAAGAAATGGTTGTTGCACCTCGCGATCATTCAAAGTACAGAGCAATATGTTAAAAATAAAAATGATTGCGAAAGAAGATTAAGCAATATTGAAGATGTGCTAAAAAAATTTGGTGAAGTGCTAATATCTGAAATAGCTGAAGAATTACATAGTTTCGCTTTTACATTTGATAAAATAAATGACCAGTGGAAAATATTCCCTGATGTGGAAATGCCAATCATTCCACCGCCGCAAGGCTCTCAACCCTTTTTCTTTAATAGTATCATTGCTAATTATTTCTTTTTGCCCCCTTCTACGCAAGAAATTACATTTAAAAAAGATTTCTTTTATTATAAAGCAGACTCGAAATTATTATTTCATGTAAAAGGCGACAATACATTGCCTTTTCCTGGTACTGAAGCAGATAATGCCAATAAATGGTTAACACTTAGCATTGGTTTAAGTCCTATTCAACCAAAACCTTATTTAGAGTTCCCGGGCAGTATTAACACGCAAAATTATAAGCTTTATGTCATTGAAGTAAAGAAAGTGCCGGTGGAGGTGGGGCAGCTTATGGATTGGCTGGGAAATGCTGTTGTTGACGGTGTGCAAAATATTGCATCCCTTGTCGAAGATATTTCACCGTTGAAAAATAGTGTGGACTATAAGGAAAAGGCGAAAGATCTTCGGCATCCCCATGAAGAGTATAGTGAAAATCAAGTTGGGGAAGATTTTTTTTTAACCAACTACTCTGATAAAAATGAAAATGCAGTATTAAAAGATAATACGCATGAGATAGAGGATACTTATTTCTTTTTTTCTCATGAAACAAATTCTGTACTGATGCTCTCTGAATCAATGTTTAAAAACATTCAACAGATGGTGAATGAAGATCTGACGCTTGCAAAAAAGCAAGGGGAAATATTAATGTTAGAAGACATTATTCATTCCACTCAGCAGCTGCCTATAATCGAATTAATAAATTATTTTGAAAATTCTTCGCAACCATCATCCATACATGATAAAACTATTGTTGAGCCTGTTATCGTTAATGTCCCACTTCTTTTTATAGAAAATAGTGCGCCCACTTTAGTGCATCAACTGCAAATGGAAAATCAGCTACCCGTATCATATTCACAATTTATTGCCTAATTTTCTGTCTTTCACTGTATTTTTTCTTGGTGTTTTCATAGAAAAAGGAACTCTCCATGATTGTAGCAATCTAAATGGTGATATATGATTGCTGGAGGTGTTTATGCCCTATGTTGACGGTTTTGTTGTTCCCGTTCCTAAGAAACAGCTTGCAACCTATCGTCGTATGGCGATGCAAGCCGGAAAAATTTGGAAAGAACACGGTGCTTTAGAATATGTAGAGGCAGTAGCTGATGATGTGAAATCTGGTAAGCATACCTCTTTTCCACAAAGCGTAAAACTGAAAACGGGTGAAGTAGTTATTTTTTCTTATGTTGTTTATAAATCACGTGCACATCGTGATCGTGTAAATAAAAAAGTAATGAACGATCCCAGGATCAAAAAGATGTGCGATCCCAAGAAACTCCCCTTTGATGGCAAGCGTATGTTTTGGGGCGGGTTTAAAATGATTGTTAAAAAATAAAATTAAGGACTCCCATTTATTTTTCTCAAATAGGTGTCCATTGTTTTTATCTTGGAGATTTCCTAAAGCCTACAGCCAATCGATTCCAACTGTTAATGTTGGTGATTGCTACTGTCAAATCAATGGTTTCTTTTTCGCTGAAATGTTTGATCACTTCTTCATATACTTCATCCGGTGCATGTGTTTGTGGTAACAAGGTTAAGACTTCTGTCCAGGCTAGTGCCGCTCGCTCACGTTCATTAAAGAAAGGAGTTTCTTGCCAAGCAGAAATGGCAAATAAACGCTGCGGAGTTTCTCCGGCTTTGATAGCATCTTTTGTGTGCATATCAATACAATAAGCGCAACCATTTATTTGTGAGGCGCGTAGTTTAATCAGATCTATCAAAGATTTCTCTAAGGTGCTTTTGCTGATAAATTCCTCTGTGTTTAATAACCCTTTGATAGCTTCAGGTGATGTTTTATAAAAATCTAAACGTGTGCTCATATTTTAACCTCTTCTGTTAATAAATTGAGTAGAGAAGTTTTTTTAATATTAGATAAAAATAGACAATATTTGGAAAAAAAGATAAAAATGTGATGAGCGGTGGCTCACGATGAGAGAATTGCTAAATAAAGAACGCAGATAAAATTAACTATTGTTTACAGAAACAGTTTGTTCTGGCACCGATTTGACAACGCTTAAAACCAACCGCTAATAAGTTCTCATCTCGAAACTGTTTATGCATGTTATTCCATAGCATAGGATTATTTTTAAATACGCTATCTTTATGCAGAAAATTGTCAAGAGCGTTATTTAAATCTACAACAGCTTGAGCATATCTCCAACGCAAGATACCATTTACATGACTACCTGTACTATAGATTTGAGTATTTAAGTCGCTATAAAGCTCTTTACAAAAGACATCAGGGCTCTCTATATACATAATCACATTGGGATAAAGATATTGTGTAATTGTACTTGAATTTTCTCCTGTAGTAATGGTAGAAGTAGGTTGGTTTTTAACAAAAAAAGGAGGGCGCAAGGTGGCATAGCCATGTGAAGAAGTTGAATATGCGTTATTAGCATGAATTATCCCCTCAGATCCCATCCATAATATAGGACCCTCATAGCGCGCGCGATGACCAAGAGATGCGCTAGGTACCTCCAATTCTATTTTAAGTCCAACCGGATATGTAAAATTTGGCCAGGTGATTAAGGTTTCTTTGTAATGCCTGACGGTAGCATATTTTGAAAGATATTTTCCATACATAAATTGATAAATGACAAAACCACTCACAAAGGTAATAAGAAGAAAAGGCAGCGCTGGCAAGGCCATTCCTGTTGAGCTGATCACTTTCATTGCCGGAGCGTTGGATTTTTTTAACACCCAAAGCCATGCTGAAAAAGTGAGTATTAGGGTGATCATCGTTAAAAAAAATGTCAGAAAATCAGAACCGACAATACCTTCTTTGCTTGTTGCAATCACAATAATGAAACATAAATACGAAACAGCGACAGTCATCAGTAAGGCAAGGATTGCAAGAATGTATCGCATTGTCAGCTCCAGATGTTTATTTAAAAATAGCCTATTCTGTAATAAATTATTGGGCTTTTTGCTGCGTGTATAGTCAAGCATCTATGATATTTCTAGATGAAGCGTAGGAAACGATGAGCCAAATCGTCTTGAGAGAAATTATCCCGTAGACTTTCCATGAATAATTATTCAGTATGGATCTCTGCAAATATCACGTAGAAAAATAAGTAAATTCATTGATCTGGTTAGTTGATTTGTATATTATCAATTAACTTAATTTAGATGAATGAAATGTGGTAGTATGCTAAAAATTGGGCGTATAAAAAATGTTCTTAGCGCCAATGCTATATTCAAAGCAGTAACTGCGATGCGCTCGCCTTATTTTTTCGCAGTAAAAACCATCTCATTTTTTAATCCTACCATACAGAAATTCGCTGGTTATTTCTGACATATTTTTGTTAATTTTTAAATCGTAAAGGCAACAGAAACTTCTGCTCTTGTCTATCTCTCCTGTATACGCTTTAAAATGATGGGAAACTTATGAAACTTCCTCAGTGGCTTTATCACGCCGAAAAAACAAATGAAATGGAACACACGAGTATTTCTACTGGAGAAATTGATTGTGAAAGCCTTATTCAAGGTAATGCTAATTTTTGGTTAAAGCCTGGTAAAGTTGAACTTCGACCTAAAAAAATGGTGTTTTGTGATTTCACTGTTGCTGGTTGGCCTAAATATAAAAAATATATATTGCGAGATATTTTTGAGACTTTCTTAAAGAGCAAATTTCAATTATTTACGTGTTTAACAGGGATAGTAGAACCATTGTCGAGTAACGTTTCAGATTGTTTTTATTTAGGATGTGATATCTATCAAAATATATTTTCTAAAGAAGACTTTCCTGAGTTTGCGATTACTTCGTCAGAAGATATTTTCACCCAAATGGCTACATTGGGAATTTCATCTGATGAAATAGTGATCTTAGATTATTTTACCGTGCGACGACTAATTTCAGAGTATACGCAGGGAAGTATTATTGCAGCAGAAGATATTCGCTCAGTAGACATTCGTGATTTGATTACCTGCACTAATTCTGTTGATGTAATGCTTAATTATTTTATTAAAGAAAATCTAAAGGATTTTATAAAAAGCGATTATGCTGAAGATGCAATATTGTATCATGAAATTCAAAAAACAGGTGTAATTGAAGAAAAATTTGAAAAGGCCGGAATTAAATATCGAATTAAAGAGTCAGAATGTATTTTAACTGGAGATATTGAAGGCGCTGATATTTCTGCAGCAAAAATTATCTGTTTTAATGAAGGCGTATCAAAAGAAAGATTGATTGATGCTTTAGAAAAAGTATCAGCCTTGCGAGAGATTGAATTGAGTTCTTGGGCATTAACGCCTATTGAGATGCAGAAGCTTTCACCAAAACTAAGAAATACCTTACATAAGGTGGTCGCTTTAACCATTAACAATTTTGAAATAGATATCTCAATGTTATTTGCAATCCTTAATGAAATGCCCAATCTTAAAAGTTTGGTCTTTAATAAATCTACATTGAGAGGATTGGATACACAGTTTACACCAAATTATTTTGGAAATGCTTTAAATAATCTCGAAATGCTACAAATCTCAGATTCTTTCCTTCCAGGGTCTTTTATAGGAGCAATTTTAGATAGAAACCGAGCTTCGATTCAGGTTTTAAAATTGCGCAATGAAAAATATGATCGCATCAAATTTTCGCTGTTTGAAAGTAGTTTTTTACGTTTGCAAAATATCACCGCTATTAGCATCTTTAATGCATCTGTCACCTATAATATGTATGCAGCAATGTTCAGTCAATTTTCTTGTTTGCAAATGTTGTGCTTAGAAAATGTAGACCAACCTGATGAAGATAATCTGTTTAAGTTATCAAATGCTATGATTCATTTACCTCGACTTGAAAAAATATGCATTAATTATAATGGTCATACCACCATTTTGGATGCATTTCCGATCGAATTTTTTAGAAATACCCCTCGTTTGCAAATAGCGCATTTAATTTCGCATTTTATTTCTAACAACTATCAGGCTTTTAATTTAGAGGCGCCAATTTTTAAGTCCAAAAGCTTGGCAAAGATAAAATTAAAAAACTTTTCATTCCCAGCTAGCATTTTGGCAGAGTTGATGCAACAAAGCTCACTCAGGTACTTAGCGCTAAATAAATGTGAGATATATGGTCATGCAGGATTAACTAATTTTCCTACGCTACCACTCATCAATCTGTATTGCGAGAGCTCAAGCATCCCTCCTATGTTAATAGCTTCTCTTTTAAAGCAATCACCTGCTTTAAAAAAAATAGCATTATTTTTGAACAATGAGATTTCTGAGCTTGCCTATAAAGAAATATATTCTGAATTGGTAAAGCTACAGCAATTAATTGTGCTACGTTCAAATTTAAATATACCCTTAGAAGTTGCCCATGCCATTTTATTGGCCAATAAAAAAATGGATAATTTTTTGCTCAATGATAATGTCATTGATTCTGATGCTATGGAACAGGATCCAAGATTTACTAATTACAAAGATGTTTTAGCAATAGATTATTTTACCTTACCAGGAGAGGAAGAGAAAAAAGAAGACTTAGATGATGAACTCGCTTCAGACGAACCTAGAGAAACAGAGAGGGAATCGAGTTCTGGTTTTGATTTTCTAAGTGAAGCACAAGATAGCGAATTATCAACATGGGAATGTGATGCAAATACTACTTTAAAGCCCACAAATCATCGAATTAAGCGTGTTTTTTTCGCTAAAGATGCAAAGAACCATCCTTCAGTAAGAGAGCTTCGAGAAAACATTCATTTTGATTTAGAGATAAGAGATGAAGTATTAGAAGGTCAAAACCCCTTTATCTTGAAAAAACGCGAACCCCAACTTATTGCAAAGAAATACTTTTGGTCAACGAGTTTGCGGCATCTTGAGGAAGAATGGAAAACGTCGATAACGGAAGATAGTGAAACCTATTATGGTACTATCGAATTAAAATTATCTAATAATTGGCAAAGCCTGCCTTCTTTATCACCTCGCGAGAGATTAACGCAACTTTTCGTCGAAGGAATGTCTGAGAATGACATTGAATTGAAATATTGTGAGGAAGAAAATCTTTATTATATTAGAAAACCTACTGTTACAAATCATTTTCTCAAATCTACCATCCATTTTTTGGTTGATGTGCCACAGCTCGAACCGAAAAAATTACCAGATGAACTACGAACGAAAATAGATGAATATAATGCATATAATACGAATACATTAGAAATCACTCCGGGAATGACTGGACATGATTATCTGCAGGCAATTAAAACACAACATACAGGCAGCTGCAGACACCGCTCCGTAGCGTTTCTATCTGATCTCTTAATAGAATATCCTATGTTAAAGAAAAGGTTAGTGCGCAATAAATGTCATGCCTATATTGAAATCTTTATTGAAACACAATATGAAGGTGAATGGGTAAGTTGTGATCTAGGAGGATATCCTGGAACATTAGAGCTCCTAGAAGATAGGCCACGCTATCATTTCGTAGATGAGGTTTCGTTTGCACCCCCCAAATATTTTGTTACTTGGAAAAAGCAAGACACAACTAAGGAAATAAACATAAGAAAGCTTTTGCAAGTTTTAACAAACGAAACCGGTAAAAATGTGCTCATCAACGCCCCTTCAGAGAACATAACCAATTCCTTCCATCTCCTTTTGCAGCGAAGCTTATTAAAAAGACAACGTCCGTTTTATTATCTGCATGATCCTCAAGATTTAGTCTGCTCGGCAAATTGGATTGCCCATCATGAAGATAATACCGGACAAATCATGCCTGGACCTGGTGGTCCCTTACATGTCTTTTTACAAGAAAATGCACACTTATCTCCTGTTTTGATTGTTAATTTTAATCGTTTTAAGGCTGATGACATTGTTAAATTTAACAGTTTGTTAAATGATGAGCGTTTTATAGATGGGACAGCAGTGCCTACGAAAGCATTAGTTATCGCCTTATATGATATATACGCAGCAGGTGCTTATGAGGGATCAGATTTTTATTCTCGTATGGACAAAATCTATACAGATAGTTTCAATTTGCAAGAGCTTGAAGCATTTTGCCGAACTTTACGAAATATCACATCAGACAATATAGCCTGCGAGCCGATTGAGATTGATTTGTTCATGTCTCCTGATTGGCGGCAGCGCTTATTAGGACGTTGGATGTTAAAGGGAGATCAGTTCCTGTTTGAAGAAGGATTACTTATCAAAGCACTTAAACAATCAAATGCTATCCACATCAAAAATGGCCCGTGGCATTTAGAAGCTTTTACGCTCTTTTGGCAGCAAGCGCTTCTGCAAAGAAAAGTCGTTATTGGCAATAGGAGCTTATTTTTGCCTGATACTTTTTCTCTGGGCGAAAGCCGTGGATATGATTGGAAAAATTTAATTTCATGCGTACATTGGTATGAAAGTGAAGCTTTTTTCTCTGGTGATGTTTATGTGTTGAATCCAAGTTCATTTAATAAGTTCTTTAGAAATTATAGATCTCTTAACGGAAAATTATTTGCATGTCCAGGTTGGTTAGAACAAAACAGAGGAAAGAAGATAGAAGTAGAGTGGACGCGAGATCTGTATACTCAAGATCAGTGGGCACAATTATTGACTATAGCTAAAGAAAATCAAGTAACATTTTGTATACGTGCTCAGTCAAATGATGATTTGAATAATACTTTTTCTTTAAATACAAATAGGAAAACGATAAATCTTTGCAATCGCACACCTGCAAGCATTGATTTTTGGCAGTTATTTTCAGATTTTGTGCAAAAGGAAGCAGACAGTTTTCATTTGGAGTTACAGAATTCACCAGAGCTCAATATAGCGCAAAGCTTTTCTCGTGCTAGAACAAATGAAGCTCAGATCATTATTACGCCGGATATAGACTTAAAGGTTGCTGTTCTTTTGAAAGATAGAGATGCGCTTGTTATTGATGTGTCGGAATTAAATGCTACTGATGTAATGGTTAAGCAAGATATCAATTGGTCAGATGACAATTTAACATTTAATATCGAACTCATTATCTCTGACGTTTGGGAATTCTTACAAAGTGGAAAACGTGTTATTTTAAAAGGTAGCTTTTCCCCGGAACTGGTGGATGAGTTAGCACCTTTATGTATTAGGAATGGCGTTTTATCTACATTAACCAAGAGTAATGATTTTGGGGAGCTTATTTTAATTACCGATAACATACAAACGTTTTCTGGTTTGCCTATAACTACCTTTCCAAATGACAATGCTTTAAAACGAAGAAAATTGATTGAACAATTTGGAGAGGATCTTGTTAATCAAATCCCAGCAGTTTTTTTTAATAAGTGCACCTATGTTTGCTTGCAGACTTGGATAAGACATCAGCAAACTTACCCTGGGCAAAATGGTGATAAATCATGGTATGGTTTAGAATTTTTACCTTCGCATTCAAATCATTATCAATCCCCCATGGATTTATCGCTGTCTGCAAGTGAACGATTTGAGAGAGAAAGACTAACGCAACTTCTTAAAGCAATGGATGTTGCACCTTATGTATTCATTGGTGGTGCTACGGGAATAGGAAAAAGTACCTTTATTCAGACAGTTTTAGCGCACCATGAAAATTTTACTGTTTATGAAGGTGAGAGTAAAATCTTTGATTGGGCAAGCGATCAATCACCAGAAACAACAAAAGTATTATTTATTGACGAGGCAAATATTGGACAGAGCAATTATTCGCTTTTTGAAGGATTATTTAACCAGCCACCGCAAATCCTGCTTAATCAGAAATTATATACACTCACCGCTCAACATAAGGTAGTATTTGCTGGGAATCCCTTATCTTATGGTGGTGAACGTAGCTTGCCTACATTGTTTAGGCGGCATGGCAATAGCATCATTTTTGATCCCCTGCCAACAGCCTATCTTTATCATAAGGTGTTAAAGCCCATTTTTGAAGATATTCTAGGAGAAGATATTGCTGAAGATATTAGTCGGATTATTTTAGAAGCTTATCAATACACGCTTTTGCTCAATAGGAAAGAAGTAGTGATAACGCCTCGTGAATTGCAAATGATAGCTTTTTTGATTGTTTCCAAAAATATAACGGATAAAGACATAATCAAAACCACTTATGAAAGCATTCGTACAATTTGCAAAAATGTGTTAGATGAAACCAAACAAAAAGCACTTGAACGCTGGCTTGCGGGTCGGCATCATTTTGAAGCAAACACGCCAAAGCCGCTTAGAGTTAAAAAGATAGGCAATTTTATCCTCACGCCAAGCCATACAGAAGCTTATCTGCAGCTAAATGGATTACTTGAAGTTAGAAAATTTCAGCAAAATGGTAATTCTGAAGCTAAATGCTTTGGTGGTTTAAGTGGTATGGTAATTGAAGGTGAGCCGGGTAATGGGAAGAGCCATTTTGTATTAGACATGATGGTTCATCACGGGTTTCGTGAAATTCATCCACATAATAAGCAGGCAGTGTCGGGTGATATTTTCTATCGCTTACCGCTAGCTATGTCGCCAAAAGAAAAACAACGCTTACTGCTGAAGGCCTTTAATGAAGGTGCGGTTGTTATTATTGATGAAATCAATAGCTGTCCTATGATGGAAAAATTAATGAATAGTTTGTTAATGGGGAGAGATCTCGAGGGAAATCGTCCTTTAGTGCCTGGGTTTAAAATTATTGGGACGCAAAATCCTATTACATATGCAGGAAGAAAACCGATTAGTCTTGCATTAAAACGACGTTTAATGCACTGTAAATTTGTTGATTATCCTGCTCATGAATTAATCGATATCCTGATTGAAAAGGGATTGCATCAAAAGGTAGCTAAAAAATGGGTGTTGGAATTTATAAGAGCTCGAGAATATGCAACTAAACACCAATTAAAGCCTGTCCCGAATTTTCGTGATTTAATGAAATTTGTTAATCGGTTTTTAAATAGAAAAAAACGTATGAGAAAAGTTGAGGGGGAATTTGCAAAAAGATATCATAAGCGCCTTGAGGAATATTTGGCTTGTTTAATGCAAAAGAATAAAAAGTTTGCTTGCAGAAAAATGCTCTCTACTCATGAAAAGGGGGGTGGTAAAAAATACTATCCTTTAAAGACGTGTAAAGTGCTTTGCTATTCATATCAGAATGCGCAGGTTAAGGCGTTACAAAATAAAAAAAATCGCGGAACGAATTTGAGAAAGGTTAGGGTCTAGTTGTTCATCTTTTTAATTTTGTATGCAGCAATTGCGTTTTTTGCTAATTCATTCAGATTGCTGCTTCAAACTGTGATAGCTTCTTTTTTCATGACAACAGACGATCCTTGCCACCTATGCTCAGCAACAAGTCTAGGCCTTTTACATTGCCGCATTTGAGACGTTTTACGTTTCTATTTTGTTTCAGCTTTCAGCTAATACCATCGCTTTTCTTTTACCCCTTTTAGATGCAAGTCTTACTGAACGACATGGTTGGCTTTGTGGTGTTGGCCGCTCTTTTTTAAACCGTTTGGGTTTGCTTTCAACATTATCTTCTTCATCTTCGCTCTCATTTTCTGTAAGCTGTGTTATGTCGGCGGTTTTGCATTTAAAACCAGGATTGATGAAGGAATTACTTGCGGGCAAACGATGCGTTGGCTTAGAGGTTTCATTAAATAGCTGTTGTGTTCTGTTTCTGTCCCATCCTGTCATGAATGCTTGCGTACATTGAGGATCGTTTTGTGTGATGAACTTTGCTATTCTTTCCATAATTTCATTTGCAAGATGTGGATATTCATCTAAAGGTAATTCTATTGAAAGAATAAGGTTTTGTAACGAAAAAAGCATAAAAGATTAAACGTTATTGGGTATGGCTCTATGGATTATGATACGACGATTTATGAAACAGCGTTTCATAATTTAAAAGCGAATTAAGAGTCGATGGTATAAAAACTACTATTGGGGCAAAAAGCGTTGTATAACATACATTGCCAAGTGATTTTGCTAGATTTTAGAGGGCAGCAGAAAAAATTTTCTGAGCTTGTCGCAGAGGATTATATATTTACACAACAAATAGGTAGACGTCTATCAAGTGAGGCCGCCCAGGATTATTAGCCCCTTCTGTTAGAAAAACTGATGGTGTAAATGTTGCTGTTTTTAATCCAAATATTCTGAGTGATCCTAAAATTGGTCATTATTTAACCACTTTATCGAACCCATTAAGAAGCTTGTTCGGATTGAAAGTGAGCCTGGGAAAACCTATCTTAAAATTCAATTTAATGGTTTATAACTTACCTTCTTATGAATTCTTTGCTAAGAAGGTGGAATATAGAAAAACACAAAGTTTTAATTATAGTCGTAATGTATTCGAGTTTTATGTTTCCTAAAATCTTCTTTTTTCGTATGAAAAAAAGTGTATATAAACACAAATAGCTTGTTGACAGATAGCCTCTCTTAGAATATATTCAACTATATGGTTGAATATAATATGCAACAGCTAGATCAGGTCTTTCATGCATTGGCTGACACAACAAGGCGCCAATTATTGCAAAGCATTGCCTCAGGCCCATGCAACGTGACACAGCTAGCTGCCCCTTACTCGATGTCTTTAAATGCCATTTCTAAGCATTTAAAAGTGCTTGAACAAGCAGGGTTAATCCTACGAGAGAAAAAAGGGCGCACACACTATTTAACCTTTAACCACCAGGGAGTGATAGAAGCTGTTGAGACGTTAAATCAGCTAAAACGGCATTGGGAAGAAAGGCTTGATTCTTTAGAAGCATATTTCAAAGCTGAAAAGCGTGGAGATTAAAATGCAATCAACAACCCTTGTGATCAAAAGAACTATCAGTGCAAGTTGTGAAGAAGTTTTCGCGGCTTGGAGCCAACCTGAACTCATGAAGAAATGGTTGTTTCCGCTGCGCCCTGGTTGGCATGCGCTTGCCAGTAACGATTTCAAAGTAGGTGGGCACTATAAACAAGAAATGATAGCGGCAGATGGGAAAGTCTATGCTCATACTGGTATCTATCAGGAAATTATTCCCAACCAAAAAATTGTTTTCACCTGGAATTCTGATAGCGTTCAAAATACACTCGTTACGATAGAATTGCGTCCTGAGGGTAATAAAACGGAACTCACCTTAATCCATGAATTGTTGCCAAACGAAGAGCAAAAGAAAAATCACAACGAAGGATGGGAAGGCTGTTTGGATAATTTAAGTCAATTTGCAAGTGAAAATTATCCAATTAACTAAATCAACGGACGCTGAATGGTCGTAGACGACAATAGATAGCGTTGCTAAAGCCAACGCTATCTAAAGTTGCTTAATTAGAGGGACTAATTGCTTTGTTATTGTTGCTTGCCGCTCTAGTATCAAAGCCGACCCAAGCTAACATTCTTTTACAGAGCCGTTTAAAGGATTGGGTATCCAAACTGCTGACAAATACCCCAAGTGAAGCTAGCGCGCACGCGACGACCAAGCTAACAGTAAGTGGTTCTTTGCCAAACATGACCAAAAGCGCCATTGCCGCTATCCGAGCAATATAGGTAATAGAGCTCAAGAGATAGACGTCGCCAAGTTTAACGCCATAGTCCCATAATTGATAAGCAATTCCAGCGCCGCTTATCCCGGTGAGTACCGCTAATGAACCTTGCGACCATGTAGGGGTAACAAAGGTTTCAAATTTAAGGTGCAAGAAAAAGCATAATACTGCGCCTAAACCACAATACATACCGATCATTTCTGTAGGCACCTTTTGGTGGTAACGTGAGAATGCAGAATAGCCACCCCAGAGCACAGCGCCAAATAAAGCGAGAATATAGCCTATGCAATGGCTAATATTGAACCCATGAAGAGATACTTCATGACGAACGAGCACAAAGATCCCAACTAGGCCCAATATTGCTCCAATAATATGTTGCGGTGTAAACCGCTCATTGGGCAGAAGACTCGTGAATGCCACGACTAAACATGGCCATAAGTAGTCAATGAGATCAACATGAGCAATAGGAGCATATTGAGCGCCGTAAATATAAGCGAAATCGCTCATGCAAATACCCATGAGTCCCGCGATCCAGATGAAAGCAGGTTGCTTCAGTACGGTGTGCCAACGTCTATGCTTGGTTAATCGAAATGCGGTTAGCAGAAAAGAACTGAAGAAAATAATGGTCAACACTTCAAAAATAGGAAGCCCATTTACTTCTGAAATTAAAAGTGGTTCAACCGTCCACATGATGAGAGCGCCAAGCCCCATATAGGTAGCGCGTTTAACAGTAAGATCATGCAATTTCGTATCCTCTTTAAGTCGAGCAAATACAAAGTTAAGTACGTGGGGTTTTGATTGGGTTTACTTTGGAATAACCAACGAACTTGCATGCCTCACATCCCCCCGTGCATGCAAAGCCCTCTAGGCTCTGCTGCGCATAGATTAATGATTTAAAGAGGCTAACTCAAGAATTTTTGGTCAAAATTTGCCAATTTGGGACGATTGGTACCCGGCTACCAGTCGAATGGCAAAGTGCTGTCAGTCTTTAAGGGAAAAATATTTATTCTACTAAGAAATGCTCATTTACCGCTCAAAATAAATCAGCGTAGGCACACATTTTAGTTCGGGTGGTTATCAGTTTAGCTGTCCATCTTATCTTTGTAGAATTGATCTAGCTCTCTTTTAGTGGTACTTTTTGTAGTCATTGAACTAGTAGGTGTTTCTAATGCAAGAGTATCCATTACATCTTGATTCATCTCAAAATCCTTTCTTAAGGCAACCTCCCGTCGTCGCTCTGCCTGTCGTGATTGTGCCCAGCCGGGCCTAATTCACACAAAACACCTATATAACTTGATTTCTTGTAGTAGTAGAACCAGGAGCGACATATGCAACGCTATTTGATGGTACTTATTTACGGTTTTGCAATATTTAAGATGTTTTTTGGCTCGGGTAATCTTATTTTCCCACTTGAGCTTGGTCAGAACTCAGGTGACCAATGGATATTTGGATTTTTAGGGTTGCTTTGCACGGGGATCCTTTTACCTTTTCTTGGACTATTCGTTATTAAGTTGCATAAAGGAAGCTATGAAGACTTCTTTGGTCAGGCGGGTAGCGTGGCGCGTGTGGCTCTACCCTTATTTACATTATCTTTACTTGGTGCATTCGGTGTGGTGCCGCGGTGTATCACGGTTGCACATGGTGGCATAACCACACTTTTACCAGATTTACCACTGATGTGGTTTAGCTTAGCTTTTTGCACATTGTGCTACATCATTTGCCTTAGAGATCGTTGGATTATCTCATTTCTTGGAAAATGGATAGGACCTCTTCTATTGATATGTCTTACCTTTTTGATTGGTTTAGGAATTTACCATGCACCTGCATTATCTGTTAGCGCTTTGCAACCAAGTGAAGCATTTTCTCAAGGTTTTTACCGTGGTTATCAAACCATGGATTTGTTTGCCGCCTTTTTCTTTTCTGCCTTAATGTTTAAACAGATCCAGGAGAAAATGGGTAGCAATATCGATAACTATGCTCTCATTAAAGCGGCACTCAAGCCGAGCATTATCGGCGCGAGCTTACTAGGAATAATCTATTTTGGTTTTGCTTATTTAGGTGCGCATTATCAGGCTTTTACTACCTCAGTTTCGCCAGAATTGATTTTGCCTACCATTGCAGCGCACCTCATGGGTGAAAATGCAGCTTTTATCATTGGGGTAATCATGATTTTTTCATGTCTTACCACAGCGGTGGCGTTAAATAATATTTATGCGCGATATTTGTGCTCTTTGTTTAAGTTGCGTGACAGCTTTTTTCCCTGGATGTTGTTACTGACAACTGGGGTATCATTTATGGTGTCGCTATTTGATTTTCGTGGGATAGCAGCCTTCTTATCCCCTATGTTAGATGTGTCCTATCCTAGTTTAATTGTGTTGACCTTTTTAAGCATATTTTCAAAGGGATATCGCAAATTGAAAATTACAAGCTTTTATGGTCTTTTATTTGTTATGCTAGGTTATAGTTACTTATAGAGTAAAAGATCTTGGTTCAGCTAGAAATAGCTGAACCTAATTTTAGATATTTACAGTCTGGCTTTTTGGGGCATTTTTCTACGTGAGTCAGTACGATGTAATATCTCTTTCTCAAAATGGTTGAGCATTTCATGAGGATGAAGCGCTTTACGACTGAAAGTAACTGCGGCGGGTGAAAACGATACTCCTCCTGAGCCCAAATGTGTTGTGCAGCGTCCATTGAGGATTTTCTTTTTTTGTTTATTGAATAATGCACCTATTGTTGGAAACCCATCAAAAGCTACTGCACGGTTACCTACCCAACGAGTTGCCAAACCCTTTTTTTCTAATGTTGCTAAATCTAAGGCAGTTAATTGTTGTCCTTTGGTATCACGTTTAAGCATAAGAGAAATAATTTCGGGGAAAATATCATTAATCACATTTAGCTGTAATAGATTAGAGTCAATAACAAAGCTCGCATCCTTTTGTGCCATTTTTTCTGCTTGATATGTTTTAGTGCCTCCAATCCCAATGAAGATCTCTTTACCTTCAAGACATCTTGCTTGCCAGGCAAGTACTGTTTTATCTCGATGGACTTCCATATAATTATTAAGATTTCTGTATTTTTCTATCATGTCAGGGGGCAAAGAGAAACGAAGTCTTAGCGAAACCCCTGCAAATCCTGAATAGGCGGGTTCTTCAAATCCCAGCTGATTGAGGGTTCCTACGGCTTCGCCCGGACAAAAAACATAGTCATGCTGTTTGTATTGTGGCTTGTTAAGTTTGGTTTTATGTTCAAAAATGAGCCCCTGAATGTAGGTGTCATCAATGGTATCATAGACTACTGCCTCGACTTTGCGTTGGTGCTTTAATCTAAAGCAATTTTTGTGTTCTCCGCGCTCATTAATATATTCTCCCATCACCTTTTCGAGATAAGCATAAAATTCCTTAAGAAAGAGTCCGGTATTTAATGATCCGCCTGGTCGATAGATGGCGATGGCATTGTTATTCCACATAGCCTTGCTTGTGCTTTGGGTTGTATGCTGTTCACAAAATGCCCTAAGAGAAGGATCAATTTCACATACTTCTTCTGGTGAGAGAATGCTACAGTTTTTATAACCTAAATTATCATAGGCCCTTTTCAATCGAGAAGCGTGTTGATATGCATTAGGAATATCATAGATAAGATCAATTCGATAACCATCGTGCAGCATTCTTTTTGTGGTTTGTGGTTCACGACATGGGTTAAAATTAGCGCGTATAAAAATTTCTTTTAACTCAGGATCTGCTGCTTCAAATAGCTGCTGCCAAAGCTCCATACTGATTTTGCCAAGCTCAAGTAGCGCTAGAACGCGTTGCTCAGGTTTTGTATCATATTCTTGGTAAGCCTTGGCTTGTTCTGCAAATGAACGTGCAACCAGCGAAATGTTCGATGGTGAATCCAAAAGTTGTGACAGATAATTTAATAATGAGGGATCTTGCGCTGAGACAGCAAATATTTCATCTGGTGTTAAACTTGGAACAATATTGGCGACAGTGGTTTCACTGATATCGTGATTTTTGTCGTAGATAGTGATTCGGATAGGTTTGCCCTGATTTTTTGCATCTAAATAAGCAAAATAAGCTTCAATGGCACCAATAATACCAGCACCCACTACAACCAGTTTTTGTTCTGGGTAATGTCCCATGAGGATCTCCTGTATGGCGTAAAAAATTTAGCTAAACGATAGCGTCATTTTAATTAAGCAAAAGGATGAAATAGCTTTGAAAATAAGGTTGTAGATTGAAGAGGTGATTTTATGGTGGGTACCATGATGTGTCTCCTTTTAAGTTTGAAGCTAAGCGCTTCTTGAGCATTTTTAGTGTTGAGATCCACACTAAAAAAAGTTAGCACCTCTTATGAGGTGAAGCAAAGTAAGGATATTATCTGTACTTTAATTTGCATGGCTGTAATGCCAACTTTAAGATCATTGTGATCAAACGCATTACAGACTAACCAATATTAAACAATACTGCAACTTTTTTGCCTTCATATCTTCGATTTAAATTTGTTTAACTCCCAACAAAATTAAAATATAACGCGATAAGTACCACGTCGAAGCAGTTGAAGTAATTGTTCATGAGTCACTTTTTGATGAATATATTCACTAATACGAGCCCCTAAGAGTATTAAGATCCTAGTGAAATTTGGACTGAACGGAGATATTTTTTTTGCAAAAAAATGCATGACACCTAGCATCTTGCCTTGATACATCAGAGGCAAGCCAGCAGCATCATGAAGTCCGAGTTGTTGTAAGATAGCGCCTCTTTTGAAAGCGGAGTGACTAGAATAATTTCCAAACCATCGTGGCTCTTGGCATTTCCATATAGTGCCTGGTAAATCTTCATTGATGGTTAGAGTCATGTTAAGGCTGACTTCATCAAAATGTGAAAATGCTTTTCTTTTTTTGTGCCATATGCCCATATTTTGCAAAACATTCTGTTGTTCATCCACCAGCCACATTTCGCCAATGTCCCAATCAAAGATTTTGCAAATCAATTGCAAAATGTGGGGAATAATTTGTGTCAAGGGCGAATTTTTTTCCAAAATCTGTGTGAGTTCATTTTCGAGAGTGATTTCTTTTTGATTTTGCAAATATTCTGTAATATCTGAAGCGATCCCTATTATGTGTTGTAGCTGGCCTTCTTCATCCTTTAGACAAATCGTTTTGTTATAGATGTTGCGAATAATACCATCGGCATTTTTGATGCGATATTCTAATGAGCCACCTTCTTCTCGCTCAATCACTTTGTTCATAAAGGTCATGACCTTCAGTTTATCTTCTTCAACAATAGCGTCTTTCCATGAGCAGGGATCTTGATAAATAGATTCTGTCGTTTTGCCCCAGATAGTTTCATAGCCAGGACTGATATAAATGACTTTATCCATATTTGATGAGGTTCGCCAAAAAACATCTTTAATATTTTCTGCAAATTGCCGAAACATCATTTCGCTTTTATGAAGCTCTTCTTTTGCATGCTTTAATTTTGAACCTTCAATTTGTAGTTTGGCGGCTTGTTGTTGAATGAGATTGTAAAGCTCGATATTTTCGTAAAAAATTGAGACTTCACTTGAAAGTGTATCTAGCATTCGGATTTCTTCTTCATTGAAAGTTGAATATTCTTTTTTATTTATAAAGTAAGAAAAACCATATATCTGATTATTTGTAAAAATGGGAGAACAAAGCATATTGCTTGGTTTTTCTTGATGCCAAGGGATAAGATATGTTTCTATATTGTTTAATGTAAAGGCGCTACCTTGCTTCATAATCGCATCTGCGAACGTGTTGAGAGAAACGGTATTTTCATTGAAACCGAAATCTTTACTTCCAGATGTAACTAAATGACGAATTTTTCTGTTTTCATCAACAATGCAAGCAAGCGCAAATTCTGCATCAACCGCTTTACGCGTACCATGGCAGAAAAGTTGAAGTAACTTTACTGCATCTTTTTCAGCTATCATTTCTAAAGTTAATTCTATCAATAAAAACAAATCATTATTTATTTTCCGATAAGCGAGAATATCGTTAGAGAGATTATCCGCAAGCTCAATGAGGGCAATTTTCTCTTTAGATAGTTCTGCTGTGAGGCTAGATTGCAATAAGTGCTTTATTTTTTTTATTTGTGCTAGAGAATGATGTAATTTTCCGCCTATTTCTATTAATTGATGAGGCGCCTGGTATAAATTAGCTTTAAGATCATGTTGAGGTTGTGAGAGCTCTGCTGTTAGTAGGGTTTGTTCTTTTTTAATACCTAATGCTAGCAAAATGGTATCAATCATGGTCTGAGGATCAGATGGCTTGGAGAGCACATATTGCACACCTAGATCCTTAGCGAGTAGATCCGCTTCTTCTTTACGATAGGTTGCAGTGTAAAAAATGATAGGAATAGTTTTAAAATCATCAAGTCGCTTAAGTTGACGAACAAATTCATAGCCGTCCATATAGGGCATGAGAATATCTGAAACAATAAGTTCTGGACGTTGTTGTTGAATGATATCCAGGGCTTCCAATCCGTTTTTAGCTTCAATACAAGTATGATTAAGATACTTCAGCAATGAACTGAGGTATTCTCGATTGATAGCTCTATCATCCACGATAAGTACAGTCGCCATTTTCTTTTCCTTTGGCATTTTTGAATATCTTTTGCAAGAATGTTGTTAGTAAAATTTCCAATTGACATGTTCTGGGTGTTTTGACAGAATTGACCATCCAAGTCTCATGTGAAGTAACATGCCTCGTACAAAAAAACTTGAAACCCGAAAGCAGGATATTCTTCAATCAGCATTTGAATGTTTTGTTCAGTTTGGTTACTCAAAAACAAGTTTAGATCTCATCGCTCAAAAAACCGGTATTTCTAGACCTTTGATCTATCAACATTTCAAAGATAAAGAAGATCTGTTTGCCTGCATGATTGAGGAGCGATTTAGTGAGCGTTATGCGCTTGCTGAACAAAGTTTGCTTTCTAATTCTTCAAAAAGAGAAAAACTCCTTAAGTTGGTTGAAATTATTGTATTGAAAGACTGGTCTCTCATTTCCAATTCTTTTCACGGGGCTGAATTCTTCAGTGAATTACTCAATACCTTACCGGCCTTTGAGGAAAAGTATCGAAAAAAATTCATTCAAATGGCCACATCTGTTTTACAGAATGAAGATCTAGCTGAAGTCTTTAGATTTTCCTTGACGGGGTTGACCTCAGATAACCCCAGCATGGAACTCTTGCATAAGCGAATTAACATTCTTGTCGATTGTGTTTGTCACTATTAATTTTTTCTCCCCTGGATAAAAACTCAATGAATTTCAATTTATAACATGCTCAATATTTATTTGTGCTGTGCATGTTGAAATTCAAAATTGTGTATATACACTATCCGATTTTTCTCTTCAACAAAAGTTGAATCTAAAATGAATCAAATACTGGATGTAGATGCGGTAAATTATAAATATTTGCTTAGCTCATTTCCCACGCCCTATTTAATTTTATCTGCGGATGCGCCGGCATTTACGATAGTGGCAGTAAGTGATGCTTATTTGTTCGTCACGCAAACGTTTCGAGAGCAAGTGGTTGGACGGAAATTATTTGATGTTTTTCCCGATAATCCTAAGGATAAAGGAACTACCAGCGTAAGCGATCTTCATACTTCGCTAGTTCAAGTCATTCAAAAGGGTATTGATGATGAAATGGGGATACAACGTTATGATATCCCCCATGAGCATAATCGAGATGAGTTTATCGAAAAATACTGGAGTGTCACGAACTCACCAGTGTTTGAAAATGGGACTGTTAAGTATATCGTCCATCGTGCTGAAGATGTTACGGAATTTTTTTTAATGCAAAAGAAATGGAAAGAGTCTGAATCATTGAAGAAAAAACAATCACATTGGCAGATAAGTGCAGAAATCATGCGTGCTTCACACGACGTGAAGATTGCAAACCGTAATATAAAATACGCGAATAAAGAACTAGAGCGCAAAAAAAGCGAATTAACATTACTGAATAATCAACTTGAAAAATTAGATAGAGCAAAAACAGAATTTTTTTCAAATGTTTCTCATGAATTTAGAACACCATTGACGTTAATGCTAGGTCCAATTGAAGATGTATTAGCAGATAAACAGACGTCTAAAATAACCCGTCTTCATATGGAAGTAGCTCATCGAAATGCACTACGTTTATTAAAGTTAGTGAATACGCTATTAGATTTTTCTCGATTTGAAGCAGGACGAGTTCAAGCTGCTTATTGTGCAATGGATCTGTCAAGGTTAACAACGGAATTAGCAAGTCATTTTGATTCAGCCGTAGAAAAATTTGGCATTAAATTGATAATTGATTGTCCATCGTTGCCTGAATTCGTTTATGTCGATAAAGATTTTTATGAAAAAATATTGTTAAATCTGATTTCAAACGCATTCAAACATACTTTTGATGGTGTGATTGAAATTCGCATAAGTTGGATAGGAATCGGTGCAGAGTTAACCGTGCGTGATACAGGGGTGGGGATCCCTTCTGATCATTTGCCTCACATCTTTGAAAGATTTCATCGTGTGGCTAATGCAAAATCTAGAACGCATGAAGGCTCGGGGATTGGCTTGGCGTTAGTACAAGAATTAGTCAATTTGCATAAGGGTACCATCAAGGTAAAAAGCATCCTAGGTCAGGGAACTACTTTTCAAGTTTTTTTTCCAGCCGGAAAAGAACACTTGCCTGCTGAATTTATTCAAAAGGAAAAGCCACTGTCTTTCACTGCAAATAATCCGCAAAGTTATGTGCAAGAAGTCAATTATTGGCTAGGAGAAAATGTGGTTGAATTGACTTATCACCCTTGTCCGCTAAGCGATGAATCCAAAAAAGCAACTATTCTATTGGCTGATGACAATGCAGATATGCGTCATTATATTCATCAAATATTAGCAAAGCACTATCAGATCATTGCGGTAAACAATGGCCTAGAGGCACTAAAAGCTGCAAAGCAAAATCGGCCTGATTTAATTTTATCGGATGTTATGATGCCGCAAATGACAGGCTTTGAGTTGGTCGATAATTTACGCCAAGATCCTAAACTGAAGCTTGTTCCAATTATTCTATTATCAGCTCGTGCGGGGGAAGAAGCAAAAATAGAGGGGCTTGAAATAGGCGCTGATGATTATTTGATTAAACCCTTTAGTGCGCTTGAACTTTTGACCAGAATAAAAACACATCTTAATATGCAAAAAATTCGTCTAGCGGCGCAAGATGAATTGAAAAGAAGCGAGGAACGTTATCAATTGTTGTACTGTTGGGAGCGTAAAACTCGTGAGATCATGCAGAATTTTCAGAAACATTTAGATGTTGATGAGATTTTTCAGTATGTAGTTCAGGCGATAGGGCATCATATAAGCACTGTTCATTGCTTTGCTTTTCAATGTGATGAGTCGATGGAAATTTTGTCGATTGTGCATCATTATCGAGATAAAGATGGTGCAATCTTTGATAAAGGTATATCACCTAAAACTATTCTAGAAGCCATAAAAGATCTATCAAAACAAGAATGTCAAAACCATCCTGAATGGTTTGAAATAGATTGTCATACCATCATGCCTATACAATACCATGAGTCTTTATTAGCGACGATTGTTATACGGCATGAAGAAGGCCGCCTTTGGACAGAGCAAGAGATGTTCTTTTTATCGACATTGAATGAACAGCTAAAAATATCATTATCTCGAGCAAAGTTAAATGCGGATATGCAAAGAGCTGCGCAACTTAAGAACCAGTTTATTTCAAATATGTCACATGAATTGCGAACACCACTCAATGCCATTATTGGTTATAGTGAAATGATCCTAAAAGGGATGACTAATTCTGCAATAATGCAAAATAAATTTGTTGGCAATATTGCTACAGCAGGGAAGCATTTATTAGCGCTTATTAATGACATACTCGATCTTTCTAAAATAGAAGCGGGAAAATTTATTTTAAACTTTAAGTCGATATCTCTCCCCGAATTGGTTAATGAGATCCAAATACTGTTGAAAGAACTGGCAGCAGCAAAAAATATTTTTTTGCATTTTTCGATTTCAGATGAGATAGAAGGGATTAAAGCAGATCCTGTAAGATTGAAGCAGATTTTAATTAATCTTTTAAATAATGCTATCAAATTTAACCGTCAAAACGGTCGTGTTGATATGACGATAGAAAAATCGTTAGACAGTTTATGGATAATTTGGAAAATAAGCGATACAGGCATTGGGATCCCAGAGGATAAATTAAGCGAATTATTTACAGAGTTTTATCAGGTTGATAATTCTGCTTCACGTTCATATGAGGGAACAGGACTAGGTTTAGCTTTGTCAAAAAGACTCATACAATTGCATGGGGGCATTATTACAGTTGAGAGCCAAGAAAATATAGGCAGCACATTCTCTTTTACTCTTCCTTTAAGCAGAGATAATGGACATGCATAGCAATACGATACTTATCATTGAAGATAATGAAATGAATATGGAGATAGCATCTCATCTTCTTGAGATGGCAGGATTCACCATATTAAAAGCTGAAGAAGGAGAGAGTGGGATAAGACTTGCAAAAGAATATCAGCCTTCTCTCATTCTTATGGATATGCACTTACCTATAAAAGATGGTTTTGAAATCTGTAAACTACTAAAGCAAGATGCAAAGACTAACCATATTAAAATTATTGCCTTTACTGCACAAGTATTAGAGGAAGAGAGAAAAAATGCATTGGCTTGTGGGTGTGAAGGAATTATTATTAAACCTATTGAGGTAGAAAGCTTTGCTTGTACGGTGGCTTCTTTCTTCGATGCAAAAAGGGATCGCTCCTGAAGATGGATCCCTTATTTTATTAAGCAGCCAATCTAAATGCATTAGAAGTTTTTTCTTTAGGTGCATTTTCTTGATTAATGGTTTTATCTGTTTCCTTTTCTAAGATCTTCCTAAATAGTACGGGCTCACTCATAATACTATTAAGATCAGCAATTTCTCCTTTAGGCTGTTCCAGTTGCACGAAATCAGCATTACGTTTGACTATTTCGTGCATTCTTTCTGACTTACTGCAATCGCTTAGGTTATCCATGATAAAACGATATGCATTAGGATGATGTATATAGGCTTGTACTAAATCCTGATAATCGCTTATTTGGGCATGATGAGGTTGCTTCCAGTTGAAAATTTGATCAAAATGATAATCTCCTTTTAAAAAGAAACCAGAATTTTTCCCTTTACCCTGATAGATCATGGCTTTAAGTATATCTAGACGTTGATGCTCTAATAGACATGCAAGGGGTGATTTATCATTAAAGTCTTTATTAGTGAGAAATGATTTGGCAAAACTTGTTGAAGCCAATGCTGCATAAGTAACATCGCAAAAAGCCGAAGCTGTTCCCTTTTCTGCTAAATAATGCAGAACATTTCTACCTTTTTCATCAATTTGATCATTCATCATGGCAATAAAGAATTTTTTATCTTCATATAATTGTGAGAGAAAGGTGCTTGGGGCTGTTTTAAGAATATAGAGTAACGCCTTCTCTTTACCTATCTTAAATTCACAGAGAGGGGTTTCTTCATCTAAACAGTTAAAGAATATTTTTTTGAAGGCAGCATAATTTGACAAATTGATAGCTTCAGATAGTGCATTTCTACCTGTAATTGGATTGATGCGTAAAACATCTGTGCCATGTTTCATGAGTATTTTTATCATAGGGAGATTATTATTTTCTATTGCATTTGTCAGTAATGAAGGATTAGTTGAGTTTAATATCTCCGCTAGTACCATTTTTGGATCAGAAATTTTGCCTTGATAGTAAGTTTGATTCAATGCATTAAGAAGACATTGCAGTGTTTTTTCTACCAGTTTAACATCATTTTTCATTACAATAGCATTTAGTAAAGCGCCCTGATTTAGCTGTACGAGCGGGATAATGCCTCCCAATTGACTTTGCAACATTTGTAATGCATTTTCTGGCTCTTGGTTGAGAGCTAACAATATATTCTTCAGAATTTTTTCGGGGAGAATGATATTCCAGCGTGATTGTCGATTTTCCTCTACCTGGAGACGCTGTTGAGCGCTTTCTTGGCATGCATCAACAAATGCTTTTCGTGTAATATCAATATGACAGTTTTGTGCATGTAAATCAAATTTTTCTATTTGATTTGACAAATAAAGCATTCGAATATTCTTTAATAGATGTTGATTACTTGCTCCTTGTTTTTGTTGTTTTTTTGCCTCAGCGATAAATTCAGAATAAAGAGATTTTAATTTTAGATAATAGAAATATTCTGGCTTTCTCTCTTTTAATTTCTCTTCTTTAGATGACAATCTAGCATCATAGGATTTTTTATACGGATAAACATCATCGGGTGAACGAAATTTTTGTAACCATAGCTCAGTAGCATTTCTTCCGTTAGTAATAATATGCGCCAGCTTTTCTTTTGAAACATCAAATTCTAAAGTTGATACATGTTCAGGCCATATTTGCACTGTTTGATCAAAATAGACACGTTGTTTATCAGCAACGCTTTCCGTTTCAGGTTTGCCTAATACATTCCAAAAACCAGCTTTTGCAAGATCGATATAATGCCATGAGGGAGTTTCCGTTTCTGATGTTGCTCCCATTTTCTTTGTTATCTTTTTTGTTTGTAGTTGTTTAATTGATTCTGGCAAAGGAGTAATAGTTTCATCAAGATCTTCTAGTGCCGTTAAGCTAAAACCCAATACGCAAGGATTAACTTGCACTGGATTTTCATGTTGATCTTTTCGTTCTATGAAGGGATATTTAGGATCAACATAATATTTTTTATTATAAGAGGAAACTGGAAAATTATTTAATATGCCACCATCAGCGAAAAAGCCAAGTGATTTAAAAGTAAATTGAGGTTTACCATCCTTATCACGCAAAGGCTTGAACTGATCTAATTCATCTTTTAAAGGTTTTCCTTCTAGATTGGTTTCATATAAGTATTCCTTTTGTCTAACCTCCCAAGGTTCAAATGCTGTAGGAAAGCCAATAGTAGCCCTAAAGGCATCTGCGATAACTACATCTGGAGTTGTTTCAAAGGAAAAAATATGTTGGGCATGGATCCCCCCTTTGGTCCCATATCGTGTGCCTGTAAAAAGCATGTCTTTTAAAGTGGGATCGATAGCTCTTTTGTCATGTAAATCGCGAAAAGTGGCTGTTTTGTCTCCCAAAACTTGTTCAACAAAATAGCTTGCCCATTGATGAAATGACTTGCCGGGAGAGGCCGCGCCATAGCGCACCATGTCTAAGGCGACACCAACTTTATTGCCACTAAAGAATTGTCCCCAGCCACTTTGCTTTAGATCAGTGAAGTCTTTAAAGTTAATACTTTCTGAGAGATATTTAAATTGTTTACTATCAAAGCCTAAACCCATAAAGAACGCTGGGATCGCACCAGCAGATGCACCACCAGGGCAGACTATCTCGTCCAAGTAGCCAAGCTCATCTAGTGCTTCATAGGCACCAATATAGGCACCACCCTTGGCTCCGCCGCCTTGAAACACAGGATATTTAATCGGTGGTCTAGGAGGTGAAGCTTTTGGATTTTGATGATGAAAGATTTTTATGATGTTGGTGATTATATCTAGATTAGGGAATTTTGGATTGATGGCTAATTCAATCTGTGAAGCAAGATCCGAAGTGAGAGCAGAAGGGGTAACAAGATTTTTTGGATCAGCTTCTTCATTTTCTATTCGAGGATGATGTTTTGATTTACTGCTATTGGTGGGTTTCAATTCAGCAAAACGTTTTTCGATCCCTTTATTCATAAAATATCCTTATCTGTAGTAATGTAGTTTCATATTGGTTTGTTCACAATCCATATTTACAAATTTACACTTTTTGTAAAATTTGTCAAGAAAGTGATTTTGGCTTTAAAATCTGTATATATATTCAGTTTGAGATGAAAGATGGCACAGAGAATTATTAAGCTTTATACCGGCAAAGATCAGAAATCCTATTTTGAAGAAATCGAGATCTCGTTAGATCAAGAGCAAGCATTAGGTTTTTATTCTGCTGCATTTATGGTCAATGAGCTCTTTTTTCGAGAAACTAAAAGGGAAGCTGTCTTTGAGTGGCATAATGCACCTGTGATGCAATATATCGTTTACCTCTCTGGGAGTGTTGAAATCCACGCTTCAGGCGGAGAAATAAGAAGATTTCAAGCGGGAGATATTTTATTGGCCATGGATTTAGAAGGGCAAGGACATATTTCTAAAGTACTAGAGCCGGGACATTCTCTTGTGATAAAAGCGAAATAAAATCTAAAGTGGGTGATGAAAGCATCAGATTATCCGTTAAATTCAACCTTTAATCACAAATGCATTTGCGTATTTTTTCATTGAGATTACAATAGTAATGTTTCAATCAATTTCCACAGGTGCTCTCTTGCATTTTTAAGCTCGTCTTTTTTTCTATATGAACGCTCACATTATACGAATTGTGATGTGTACTATGCCTTTCTTTTGAATTGAGATGATTGAAATGAATAATCCTTATTTAAGTTTGCTTAAAACAGTTTGGCACTATGGATTGCCATGGCGACGTACGATAATTGGCTTTTATTTAGCCTTTATCCTAGCGCAAGTGTGCATCAGTTTCAGTCCTTATGCATTTGGCCGCACTATTGATGTTTTACAACATTTTGAAGAACATAAGCTAACAGAAGTTATTTTCTGGTTAAGTGTTGGTGTCTTGGTATTGCTGCTTTTCTGGTTATTTCATGGTCCTGCGCGAGTGATCGAGCGAAAAGTTGCGCTTAAAATCCAACAGGCGTACAGATTGAATATCTACCAGCAGCTAACGCATTTACCTTTGAAATGGCACCAAGATCATCATTCAGGCAATATTATTTCACGGTTGAATCGCGCTTCAACTGCACTTCATCGTTTTGCAGAAAATCAATTTATTTATGTTGAATCTATTGTTAAATTTTTAACTTCTATTGGTTTCTTGATCTGGATTTCTCCTACGGTAGGGTTGATTAGTTTTTTTACATCATTATTAATAGGATGTACGGTGGTTTGGTTCGATAGGAGATTGATCCCGCTTTATGATGCACAAAATGAGATAGAGAACCATGTTGGGGCAGTGCTATTTGATTATATTAGCAATATGACGACTGTGTTAACTTTGCGTTTGGGAGAGTTAACCCATAGTAACTTATTTCAAAGACTGATGAAAATATGGCCTTTTTTCCGTAAAGACGTAGTCATTAATGAAGTAAAATGGTTCACGATGATGATGTTGCTTTCCGCCATTCAAGCAGCCATTTTGATGGGTTATATTCTTTATACGCTCAATACAACAAGCGCTATCATGATTGGCGTTGTTGTGATGCTATTTCGTTATCAATGGGATTTAGGAACAGTATTTCATGATCTGAGTATTCATTACAGTGAACTGGTTCGCACGGAAACAGACGTGAAGGGAATGCAACCGATTTTAGAGGATATTAAGCGTTTAGCGCATTTACCGCAAGGAGCATCAACCGCGCGTGATTGGCATCAATTGCGTATTGAGCATCTGCGCTTTCATCATGTGGGGAGCGAAGTGAGAGGACATATTTTTAAGGAATTAAATTTTACTATTAAACGTGGTGAGAAAATTGCATTGATTGGTTCAAGTGGCGGTGGAAAAAGCACTTTATTAAATCTCCTATGTGGTCTTTATACTGCCTCAAGAGTTCAACTAACAATTGATGAAGTCGTGTTTGATTCATTGGAACCATTACAAACTATTACAACGCTTATTCCTCAAGATCCTGAAATATTTGAAAACACTATTGCTTTTAATATCACGATGGATTTGCCGGTGGAGAAAGATGAAATCTATCAGTCGGTAAATTTGGCTGCATTTATGCCCGTATTGGCAACGTTACCTTTTGGATTGGATACAGATATTCGTGAGAAAGGATTGAATTTTTCCGTAGGTCAAAAGCAGCGGTTAGCTTTGGCGCGAGGGCTATTTGCGGCTAGATTTAGTTCTCTTATTTTAATGGATGAACCAACTTCAAGCGTAGACTTACCAACAGAAAAGGAAATCTTATCTGGTGTGATTAAAGCGTTTCCTGACGCTGCGTTGGTTGTTTCTTTACATCGATTACATCTGCTGCCTAAATTTGATAGGGTGATTATGCTAAATCAAGGAGAAATTGTGGCAGATGGGCCCACTGCGGTATTGTTGCAGCAACCTGGTCCTGTGCGCGAGCTATGGGAGCATTATCAACAGTAATTCACATAGCGAAGTCGTCTCTATCATAGAGACGACTTATGCTCATAGCATTCGATTTCTAGGCGAAGACTATATTATTTATCTTTTTTATTTTTTAATGCTTCGAGAGCAAGAGGGTAAATCGTTTGTGTCCATTTTTCATACATAAGTGGTGAATAATGAATGCCATCATTGGCAAATAAAGCAAAATGATGTTTCCCTGTTTCTTCGTCGATAGTAGAAATGCGGGTTAACTCAGTAAGATCAACAAACCGAATAGTACCATGGCCTGCACTTTTGCTATTTTTATTTTCGATGATTTCTTTCGCTATCGCATTAAAGCGATCGATAGTGTTAGCTATACCAGCTTGTGTATTGTAGTTTTTGGCATAGTTAATTTTATCTTTTAGCGCTTTCACATCCATGGTTAGTTTTATTTGATCATTTTCATCAATCTCAACTGCGTTGACGGGAATGCAGATCTGACTTGTTTTATTGCGTACTTCAGTATATTTATTAAAGCGCAATCGAGTTCCACTTTCATTGTGCACAGAAGGAGAGGCATCCCAGGCGGGAATAGAAAGCACCATCACTCGAGATAAATCGTCATTCGCAAAGCGTATAGAGCGATCGAGCAGTTCTTCAAAATGGTGTTGGTAATCAGCTGCGCTATGTCCTCTGAAAAGATCGTTCACGCCAATAGAAAGTACAACCAGATCATAATTACTTGCGTCATGAGAAGGAGTATTTGGGTTAGAGGAGGGCTCGGCAGTATTTAAGGCCCCTAGCAAATGTTTGGTTGTATCACCATCAACGGCATAAATTTTAGGTTCTGCAATGGATAGCCCATCTTGGCGTAATTTACTTGTTAATTGATAAGGGAAAGCACTTTGTTCTTGCCCTTGACCTAATCCGGTGCCAACAGTAAAAGAATCACCAAGAAAGAGAATTTTCTTTTCGGTAGTTGAACTTGAGTTAGAGGTACAGGCTGAAATCACTAAACCTAAGCAAAACCCAAGAAAGGGTAACGTTTTAGAATAAAAAGGTTTCATATACAATAATCCAAACAAAAATTGGGGCTAAATCATACCGCAAGTAACATGTTAAATTAAACATCATGAATCACTATTCATGATGTTTCCCCTCTGAGCATCGAATAAATTTAATTATTGGTGCCGTTTTATTGGGTTTTTATATGACAAAATGATTGAAAATTGGGCGAGGTATGCTAACATCTTATCATATTTAGTTAACCGCCTATTTTTTATGAAGCTATTTTGTAATTTTAATGTAAAACTTTCTCGCAAGTATCAATGGCTAGTCTTGCAACAAAGACAAAATGATGTTGCTTTTGAACATTATTCTTATCTCAATTACAAAATAGAAAAATTTGCTGGCTATTCTTAACACGCCTTTTTTGCCCCTTTTTACTTTAGCTTACCCCTGCATCTATTTTTTAAGCAAAATTGTATCATATACAGGAATTAATCATGAAAGAAGGTAGTATCAGCACTAGCATTTTAGATAACCATCTTGATATTTTAAGGAATGTTCGCCAAAGTAGCCCACAAGCTCTTTATAATTTAATTTGGCAAGCGAATGAATTTGATTTTACAAATGAGATCATCGAGCCTATTTTAGCAAATATTAGTTATGACCAATTAACCACAACAGAAGGAATGGCAAAGGGACGCTCTATCCTTTGGTTACTCGCCTTTTTGTCAAAAAACAGAGATTATATTAGCAACGTTTTAGAAAAATTCATCTTCAGAATACATGTTAATGATATCTTAGTTGAAGATGATGATGGAAAATCGTTATTGTTTGTTCTAGCAGAGAATGTTGAGGTGAATGATGCGTTCATTAACACCTGGCGTAGATATGGTCCCCAGATTTCGATCGAGACGATACGTCGAAAGAATAAAGTCAATGGTTCTAATATTCTGATTGAATTAGCAAAAGCATCTGAAAATTCTTCAGCAATCGATTTGATCTTTAAAAAATTTCATGCTGAGCTAACACTCAATGACATGTTAGAGCCGGATAATGATCTTAATACCGTGTTTGATCATCTTGTAGGAACGAATTTCTTTAAATTTATCTGGCAAAAATTTAGTCCTGAAATAACAATTGCACATTTACGCAGAAGATTTCTAGACAACAGTAAGGAACCGATAAATCTTTGGCGGATATTTTATCATGTTAATAGTCATAATCTTGAGATGTTAAGTGAAATATGGGATGTCATAGAGGATAAAATTACGATAGAGGATTTACGAACAAGACCTCAAGATGATGAAGAACGAGAAAATATGACTTTATTGCATAATCTTGTCAGCGCGGCCTTACATCATCCGAAATTCTTTCTATCTGCATGGCGTCGTTGCAGTATGGATGTTACCCATGAAGATTTTAGAGTTGAAGAGCATGGAGAAACAATCTTATATAGATTGGTCAAGGCTGCTCGAAAGGGGGAGACGGCTCCCCTTCTTGAGGTTTGGCAGACGAGGCCTGATTTATTTTCGACGCAGGATTTACGCTTTAAGCAGCCCTATGCGGTGCACTTACCTTCTGTGATTCAGATGCTTCAGATCTCAAGCATGGCAAATACTTCGATGCTTAATCTGCTATGGGATATTTCTCGACATTCTGAAATTCTGCCTAAAATGTGGTTTCAATTACAATATGAAAAACCCATAGCGTATGGAGAGTGGTTGCAGCAAAGTAATTCGGCTGATTCTACGCTTAGGATGCAAGTATTTAATTTGATTAAAGCAAAGAAAGCACTATTTGATTTAATCAAGCAATGTGAAGACGAAGAAAAAATGCCGAGTGAATCAGAAACTAAAAGGCTTTTGAGCTATGCCGATCAAGCTGCAGAGGCGGGATACTTAAATGCCTATTTCATTTTAGGTCAATATTTTTCTAAAATTGGCCTTCAAGATAAGGCTTTACGAATTTTTATAAAAGTGCCGACATCGGCTCCTTGTTATCATAAAGTATTAAATATCATTACAGAAGATGCATATGCCTTGGCGTTAGATAGAAGTATTTCAAATTATGAGCGGAATGCTTTTCTCAAATTAGCTTTACAATATGCATTAAAAATCGAGTCAGATGAAATACGTTATCAGATTATTCAAAAAGTTGCGTATAGTTACATCACAGAAGGAAAAGAAACAGGAATGGAGAAGCGAAACCCGGTTAAAGCTGATATGTTACAGGCGATGCATGAAGGAACAGGAGTAGCATGGTGCTTTAGGCAGTTTGATCGCTTGAAAAAAGCAAGATTGCGAAAAATGGAATGTATAAGATTGACAGCTGAAAACACCAAGTTAGTAGCGCAAGTACTTCGTCTTGAAAATGTCATCGACAGACTTTGTGAAGTTAAACCGAAGCAAGATGAAAATCCTCAAACTTTGATTGCTTCAAATGAAAGCTTAATGTTTTCAGACGTTGCAAAACAGGACGTCCCGTCAGACTCAACTGATTCACTCGAATCAGAGAAGGCAAGGAAAAGACGAAGATTAAAGGGAAAGGATAAAATGAACTAAGGAAATACGGCCACAAGTGATTTATTCTTGTGGCCTGAATATTCTAGTGTTCTTTCTTTTTAGGTTCATCAGGATAGCACAGTATGACTCGACTATCTTTCGTACAGATCCCAGAAATAGTTTGATAGCGTTCATTAGTATAAGAACAGCGATCGCCTGCATTTTTATCTTTGCAAGCATCAAACATTTCTTGTGGAGGTTCTTTACTTTCTTCCGCCCAAAGATTGAATGCAATAAAAAGAGAAAAGGCGAAAAGAGATAATTTTGTTAAGAAATTTTTTTTCATCTTATTCTCCATTTTTTAGAGAAATTTTACAATAGTTTTACAGACTTCTTTGGGAACTTCGAGTGGGCTGGAGTGTCCGCAGTTCAACATGGCAAATTCTGCTTGTGAAATGGAATGAGCCAATGCTTCGCTTTCTTCTGGTAAGCAGACAATATCTTCTTTTGCGCCAATGACAAGTGTTGGGACATCAATCTGAGAAGAAAAATTTGAGGACTCATAATTTTTTAATGCATGCATTTGTCGCTCGAGATCAATTAAGCTTTGAGGGTAAGGGTTATTGATAATGCTTTTTTTGAAAAAACTGATATTTTGTGGGTTGTTGAGAAATTGACTGGAAAAAAACCATGGCATACTGGCTTCTATTACTTCCTCAATGGGAGCAGCTTTTTTGAGTAGATTGATAAAGCTTTCTAAAGCCATACGCGTTCTGATGTTAATTTGTGCTGCAGAATTAAGAACAATAAGTTTTCGGATAAGTGCTGGATATTTTTTGGCAATAATTTGTGCAATGATACCGCCCATCGATTGACCGACAATAATTGGTTGGGTGAGCTTCAGGGCCTGGAAAAGTTGCATTGTTTCATCAGCCATAGCTTCTAGGGATAAAGACGTACCAATAATATCCTGAGTTTGACCTACAGCCCTGTTATCGAAAATGAGGACCTGAAAGTTTTTGGTTAACTCGCTTAGCATTGCGCTCCAGAAGGTATGATCGCAAGAATAACCAGCGATAAGCACAACAGGATAACCTTGACCGTGTAGTTCATAATAATAATGGCTATCATTGATGTTAATATGCGACATATAATCTTCACCCAGGTTAAAATAACAAGTTTAGCATTAAAACATCTCTATCACTCAAATTAAGTTTTTGCCTTCTCCATTTCCATCTTTTTGAGTGATTCCTATTTCAATTATTTTTAGGGCTATGCTTATCATCCTTAGGAACTTCTTCTGGTGACGGCGAGTTAAATTTTTCTCGTATCGTGCCAAAAGGAGCACTTCTATCTGGGATCAGCCTCCCCCTAGGTAACAACGCTCTTCTGTGAATTGAGGCATCTGCCAGAGGAGATGAGGGTTTAATTGGTGGAGAAATTGTGCCTGAAGTATTTGATTCTTGTGCTTTATGTGTTATGGGTGCGGTTCTCTTTTGAATGGCTGTAGACTTATCCGAGGCATCGACTTCTTTTCCTTTTGATCGATGGATTTTGCTCTCAGGTTGTAGATAGGAAGCAAGTTTTGGTAAATTATTTTCTCTTGCAAAATCCGCAAGTGATAAAGAATCAATTTTTATTTTCTTTAATCTAGGGTGTTGCTGAAGAAATTCTTTTACCGCTGTAAAACTCACTTTATCGTTTTGATAGTCGGTCAGTAATTGTATAAATTTTTTATCATTCCTTTTTCTCATTTCATCTTTTCTAATTGTATGTTGTCCAGTCTTTACTCGTTGATATACTTTTTCTTTTTCACTATTAAGACGACTATCTGCCTTTAACAATTTCTTTGCATTATCTAATTTTTCTTTGTTAGAGTTACTGAGCGAACGTTTTTTCTCTAAAAGAGAAATTATTTTCTTAGCATCTTCTACTTGTTGTTTGATTTCTAGCGACAAAGCATTATCTAGCGTTGGATATTTACCTTCCCTTCTTATATTGCGCATCATTTTCACTAAATGATTTAGGCTTTCTGCTGTGACTCTTTTTGATTCGGATTGAGAAGGAATATCCTCTTTTTTGATAATAACTTCATTTTTTTTGAGATTAGCATTAAGCGTATTTTGAACAATAGTAATGGACTCTGAGATGCTTTCCTTTTTTGCCATTTTGTCTTTTTCAGCTTCTCGACCTTTCCATTTCTTGTGTATTTCATCGGCAACAGTTAAAGTTTTGCCGCGTGCAATTTGTGGCGTGGTGGGTAAAGCGCCATGCCCTAATTCTTTTAAAAATTGGTTTCTTATGTCATTGTTTTGCATGCCAGACAAAATAACATCTTCAGCTGCATTTGAACAATTATAACGATAAAATCCATATTTTTTGCTTTGAACGATTTCTTTCATCCTAAGTAGCATCATTTTTGCATCTAATGTGTAATCGTTATCATTTGATGAACCTTGACTTGAATGCGACACGGGTAACATGACAGTATTATCTCCATGATCGCCTTCCGTACGATAATAGACTTGATCTTTGTAGTCCAGACTACTTGCTGTCATTTGTAACAAATTACCGATAGCCGTCATCTCTTCTAGAATTTTTGTTGCTTCCCTTTCAAAATCATCTTTATCAAGTATGAAACCATTTGTATCCTTTAATTTCTCTAAGTTAACTTTATTTAATATATTTAATTCTGGAAACATTTTATCCAGTTCGATGCAAAAATCGAAATCTTTATCGCTAATAGATACTTTTTGTCCATCTTGTTGCGAATACATGGCTGAGATTAATTTTCCTCGAAGGTTTTGAAGTTCATTTCTAAAATTATTGATAAGGTCACGATTATTTTTTAGGCCAGCATCATCATGCGTAATTTTAGGACTCAATAGAAATGTTCTTTTCACTTTTCCTTTTTTGTTTTTAATTTCCTCGATTTCTATTTGTTCAGATGAAACAAGATCTTTTCTTCTGTTGGGGCCATAAAAATTTCTACCATAACGCTCTGAGCTATAATCTTCAAAAGGAGTATGTAAAGTATACTTTTTTGCTTGCTCATTAGTTGCCTCTTCATCACCAGGCCAGAAACTAAAATAGATATGAAATTCTGCTTGAGTATGCGCGCTACTTTTCCCCTTGGTCGCGACTGGCATATCTGAGCCTGAATAGTTGACATCTGCCTTTGGTACTTCATGGGGTACGACGTAATAAGGGATCCCAGCTTCACCGCAAATTTCAGAAACATATTTTTGCGTTTCTTCTGTTACGGGTAAAACTAATTTTACCGCAGCATGGCCGACATTTTCATGTTTAAGTGCAGTGTCACGGACAGCCTTATTGTAGCCTTTATTTCTTTTAGCCGTTGTTTGCCAGGTAATTAATTGTAAGTACGACATTTTTTGTATCCCCCAAGCAATGTTGGAAAATAGAAGAAATATAAAATATGACAAAAGATGCCAGCAATTAGTTCAAATTGAAGGAAATACAAAAATGAAATGATTCATTTATATCGAAGGGGCTACCGCTTATCTGAAGAATAGTACTCCTTCGGTTGATGTTTTTTTGTTTCTATATTTTATCTCCTAAAAAGGATTTTTTTTGGCGTCATAAAAAACTATAAAGTGAAATTTAAAAAACCTCTCATCATTTTATCTGACTCTTTAATCTATAATTTATAGAAAAAATAGTTGTGTAAATAGATAATTTCGTTTTTTTACCATACACAGAAATGGGAACAATGATGAAAAGAGGCGCCACATCAGATTTAGAAAAGGGAACATGCAAACGCGCAAAGAATGCGCAAAACCCATTTATTCCTGAACCGAAACAAAAAAATTTACTAAATATTGCTACCAGAGAATGGGAAGTAGCCAATTCCTATTTTAAAACACCACAAGGTGAGTGGCGTGCTCGACGAACGAAAATGTCTAAAAAATTGCATAAAACGAATCATTCTTTTTTAAAGTTTGATGAAGAGATTATTGCCCTAGCCAATAGAAATATAGAGAAAATTTTAGGTGAAGGCTCGTTTGGTTTGGTAAAAATAGGTCAAGCAGAATCTGGTGAAAATTGTGCAATTAAGATAGAAGCAGGGAAAAAGAGAGAAGAGTCTGTTGAAGAAGTAAAAGTCATGAAAAGACTCAAATATCATTTAGGAGAGACTTCTAGAACCTTTAATAAAGAAAAGGAATTTAAGGGAGAGCAAACAAAATCAAAACGATACACAGCTTTAAAGTTATGTAAAGGAGAGGAGCTTGAAGCATTATTAAGTGGAAAGGATCATCTGTCTTATACCCAAAAATTGATCATTGCAATTAAAGCAAGTGAGGCTTTATTAGAAGCGCATAAGCTACGTGTCATACATGCTGACATAAAAGCCAAAAATATGGTAACGGATGTCAATGCTAATGAAATTACTGTCGAGTTAGTCGATTTTGATTTTTCAATGCTCTTACCGGAGCATAGGGAACATATATATGATGGGGTAAAAGGTACTAAAGGTTATATGGCGCCTGAAATAAAAGAGGACAAAGTATTTTCTTTTTACACTGATATTTTTGCTCTTGGTGCTATGTTTAAAAAGGATTTAGGATTACCTGATTTTCTCTATGAACATATGCTACATGATGAGCCTAAAAAGCGTTGTTCGCTGATTGAAACAATCATGAATTTAATAAATGAACTTTCAAAACAACCTCACTTGGATATAGCGACTTTAGAATTTATAGAAATGATGAAACTTAAGTATGAAAGTAAGAAAGTGTTATTGACAGGTTTTAGTTATTATATGCAGCAAACTGTCAATACTTTGACCGAAATCCCTAAAATGGCTAGTGATTATTTTAAGTATTATTTTAAACCTTAATTTTAATCAAATGAGCTTTGGTGAACGAGCAACCATACTTTACAATAATGTGAAAAAACTGGTGATAAAATGATTAAAGGTGTATTTGGCAGTATTTCTGTTTTTGGTGGGTTCATTTCAAATTGTTTTGATTCTCTTTATCAGGGGATATTCCCCACTAAGATCGTCGAACCTAATGAGCCAGAGCGGTTTAATGATAATGTCGAAGACGATGAAAATCCAATTGTCATGAAACGTAGAAAAACCAGGCACATGAGTGCTGACAAGGATATGCTATTACAGTCAACGTCTATTCATTGGCAACAGCTTTCTCAATATCAACATCAAGATATGAACAATACCGTGTTCTTGCGTCCTGAAAAAGATCAAGAAGAGATCCCCGTTTCTTTTATATCAAAAAATGAATATGTGAAAAGATATGATCACTTTCAACAGTTTCTAGATCGTATTGGAAGCGCTAAAGATTTAAGCAATTCTCGTTTAAATAAATTGATAAATAGGGATGATTTTTTAAAAATCTGTAATTATTTTAATTTGACTGACAATATAGAACCCCACCAACATCAATTTGGGATAAAAACAAGATCACAGCACAATCAGCTATATCACATAGAAAAGATCAAGCGGTTGCAACCTGGCGGATCTTATCGATTGCCTAAAGAAGAAAGTGGTTTAGCAAGAACTTTAAATATTTTGCGATCTGCCAATGGTGAATTTAAATTACTTATAGAAACTAAAAGTAAGTTGTCAAATGGGAGTAAGCAACTGTTGCCTAAAGTTGGAGGATCATTCAAGAGTGGGAAACCTGCTTGGAGGATAGATGGCAATTTAACAGAATATTTTGATTTAGTTGCTGAGTTTGAAGAAGATAAACAATTAAACGAAATCAAGAAGGAAGTAGCGCTCTCTCAGGAATTAGGCTCGGATACGGTAAATGTGAATGAGCTAGGTCAAGTATACGAAAAACACGGTGTAAAGAAGGTAAGCGTATATTCTGTAAAAGCAGAAGGCTCACTTGAAGATCTTTTGTCTGATAAAGTGGCGTTAACCGCTGAGCAAAAGTATATTATGATTAAAGATCTCTTAGACGCAGTAAAGCGCTTTCATGATAATGGTTATGTTCATCAAGATATTAAACCAGGCAATATCTTATTTGTAAGAAATGAAGAGAATAAATATCGCCTTAAAATAACCGATTATGGTCTTTCGAGAAAGCAATATGCTCCTACGGAGCAAGCACTTGCTTCAGCAGGGTATCATTCTCCCGAAATTGCACTTATTCACTCTAATGCCAAAAGTGAATATTATAAATATTTTAGCTCTAACGATGCGAAGAATAGTTTGGGCGCCTGGCATGCGCGGACTATGCAGCCAATCAGAGGATCAGCATTACAAACGCCAAATAATGCAAACGATATGTGGGCTTTAGGAATTGTTATTTATAAAATTCTATATGGCCGAGCGCCTTTATGCTCACAAAGAAACTCAAATATCCAGAATAATCCTCTCTTGAAAGGATTATTAACTGCTAATAGAAAAGAGCGTATTAATATCGATGCCGCGATAGAAATTCACAATCACAATATCATTGTAGAAGATACACCCATTATATCTGTGCGTAAACGAAAGCAGATATAATGATGGTGAACAATTTTGAATGAATTTTAGAAGATCCTGGGAGCTTTCTCGCAGAGTTTTGTTCATATTTTAACATTTGCCTACTCATCTTTTTTTTAAAGTGTTATCATGCAAACTCATTGTTTGTGAGTTGGTAAACTTAAGAGAGGGAATGGTGAAGGGCGGCATAATTAAATTAAGAACGAAGCAATCCTTGGATGCTAAAGCAAATGACAAGCAGGTTACCATTTTTGCACCTGTGTGGGTAAAAAAAGCGTTAAAAGAAATTTTACCTGCATTAAAGGGAGCACAATTTGAAATTGAGCCACCTTCCGGAAAATACATCAAGATCCAAGACAAATTAACATTGATGCAGTTGCTTGCTATTGCAAGAAATGAACAAGCAAATACCACAGGGATTATTAAGTTTAAACAATACAACCAGATACCTGAGCAGACGATTATTGCTTTAAGAGATCTGGCAAAACATTGTGTAATTGTTGGAAAAGATATTGCAACTCATTATGGTGGTTATCCTGCCCATTCCACTATTCATCCTTTGAATAAAGATGTAATCATTTGTGATTTAGCAGGATTGCAATTTCAACAGCAGAATAATACGGGGCGTCATGTTTTGATTTCCGCCATTGGGAAATTCCCACAAGGTGACTTAGATAAAACAATCTATCTAAATACGGTAGGAGAGAAAAAAACTACGTATCAAGCTGCGAAACAAGATAAGACAGGACGTTTTATTCCCGGGTCGTTTAAAGATAAGACAGTTTTATTTGATGTCAAGGCTTATCAGGCTTTCGTCATACAGGATTTTCTTCTCGCTGCGACAGCTGTGAATTCTTACGCTGAGTTCAATTGCCCTTCTCTTGATCTCAATTTCAAATTCCTAAAATATGGTGCAGGTTTTTTTGCTGATGGGCTTGACGGGCAAGCGAGAAAGATGCTTAGTGAGAATCTTGCATTGGCAGTATTAAAAAGCATTGAGCAATTATGCAAGCTTCCTTTTTCAGCCCGTAACCACATAAAAAGAATTGAATTACCTTTTTACAAAGAAAAAACTAACAAAAAAATTGAACTTATTCTTTTAGCCATAAACAAATTATGCGAAAAGAATAATATTGAATTTGCAAGCTTGCCAACAGATGCGCTGGCTCCTACTTCAAAAAAATATACTACTGCAACGACTAATTGCGCCGATCCCCATGCTGTGATGGGTAATGAAATGCATTATGGCAGTGTAGATGCTGCGATTGCTGAGAATTTAAAACAAAAAGGGAATAATTTTAGCCCGGTTTGTAATCAAGCAATGGGAGCGAAGTTTGTTCAATTATCCTATCAAATAGAAAGAAATGATACATTTGATTTGACCAACACTTTTTCGGAGCCTGTTTCGTCTAATCTTTTAAAATGGTCTGCTCTGGCTGGACTTGGTGCAGCGGGAATTGTAAAAGCAGGATTTGCACTTAGTCTAGGATTATCGGCTAGTTGGTTTGCAGCTTTTGCTGTTGGGATGACGGTTGTATTAGGTATTGAAATAATGGTAAGGCTTTACCGCCGTTTTTCCACTGAGCAATATAGCGATCAAAATTCAGTAGCTCATGCCAAAAAATTGATGAGCATGTTATCACAGTCGAATGTAGAAAGTGAGATCCCTCTATCTTGTATGAAAGAGAAACTCTTTTCATCTGACAAATTGGAGAAAATGCACTCATTGAAAAACGCATGCCCTTATCATGCGGTAGCTGATTTTGAAGCTGTTAAAAGTGTGCAGGTGAAGAAAAAATAGTTTTTAAGGGTGATATCTAAAACATCCTCCATATTGCTGCATGGTAAGCTTAAAGTAATAAAGATACGTTCCCCTACAAGTTTAACTAAAGATGACCTCTTTGGGCACTTCTTCCCAATCAAGTACATATTATACTATTTGTCCGTTTGTTCCATTCATCTGCTATTAATCGATATTCATCGAAAAAAGCTTCCTAAGATACATACCCATGAATAACATTACGTATGATCTCAACATTGGGGAAGAATATATGTTATCTCTAAGTAAAGATAGTAATGTAAATGAAGAAGATAAAAAAAGAGCGCTTAGAGGTAAGAGTGTTGCTGTCACAAATCCATTATTCTTAAAAGCGATTCGGCAATTTGACTATAGAAAAATTACAGCGCTCTATCAAAAAGATGACCTATTACTACTTAAGTATTACTACGATCATAATCTTGCAAAGAAAGATAAAGTAATATTACTTCAGCCAGAATTTTATGTTGAGCGTTTTGCTGAAACCTTTGTTAACAAGCATTACCTCAAAGCTATAGAACGAGAAAAATATTTAACCTATTCTGCAGGCGAACAGTTTTTTGACATCGATAATCATCCCTTAGATGGTGAGTATATGTATGCGCTTTTAGCTGATAATCGTTTATATATCGCACCACTTTCAGAAGTTGTCAATCATTCACATCTTGTAGCAGGATTGCCTGTTAAAGCAGTAGGAAATGCTTTTTTTAAAGACGGTTGTCTTGTTACATTAAGTAATAACAGTGGGCATTACAAACCTACCGCTGAACAAATGGTTGCTGGTTTAGAATGGTTTGTGCAAAATACACAAGATCCCTTTTTATTTGAAGATCATTCTCAATTTTCTCCAACATCTCTTCATTACGGCATTAGACATTTCAATGCAAATGATTATGTTAAGCAGAGTAAAATGGGTATAACGACTCCTCCTCTTTCTCCTGATGAGGTAGAACTTCAAATTAATAACGCGCTTCAAAGAAAAGATCAATTTGCTGATTTGGAAGGTTCCTATGATTCTGTTTCAGAAAACGAAGATGAAATGGGATATGATAATGAACTTGCACCTATTAGTCATGAGGATGATGAATTTGAAATAGCAACATTGCTTCCTCCTCCGATTGTTCTGTCGGAGGATACAACTCTTGCTACAGCACCTGCAAAGACTGAAAGCAGTTTTTCGCATCAATATACAGGTCTTTATAAGAGCCTGTCTAGTTGCCGATTTGCTAGAATGAAACGTCGATGGGATCTTACTAAGTAGCAAGTAGAATCTTTTTTGGTGAACTCTCTATAGAACGAATATGGGGAGTAAAGAACATTATTTCATCTGAATGCATGCAGTACCCTCTTAAATGAGGGTAGCGATATTTTCTTTTGGTAAACGGAAAATTTTTAGTGTTTGATTTAATTGTCCGCCAATTTTTTCATAAAACTCAATTGCAGAGGTATTCCATTCAAAAACAGCCCATTCAACCCTGAGAAAATCTCGTTTGTTCGCATAATTGGCGATATAAGCCATAAGTTGACGACCGATCCCTTTTCTTTGATACTCTGCTTTGACAAATAGGGCTTCAATAAAAATGCCAGGACGCCCGAGGACTGTGGAGAAGTTTTGGAAAAATAAAGCAAACCCTACAGCATGATGATTCATTTCGGCAAGAACTACTTCGAAGATAGCATTGTCGACAAATAGATAGTCTTTCAAATTGTCTGGTGTGGCGATAACTTTATTCAGAGATTTTTCGTGTTCAGCTAGTTCCAGAATTAAATTGAAGACAGTTTGGGTATCTTTGATTGAGGCTTTGCGTAAGGTGATTTCTTTATCCATTTAAAAACCACTTATAGTTTTAAAAGTTCCGATTATACACACACAATGCAGTTTTACCAAGCACTTTACTAGATATAAAACGTGCGCTCATTTGAGCGCACATGAAATGTTTTCTAGGATCTGGAATGCCTAAGCGAAGCTTTCTTTTCTGAAACATCTTGATTACTTGTTACTATTTCCTCTTCCTCTTCGCTACGTTGTTCTGTCAAAGATGCACGAGGGGCACTTGGAAGAAAAGTGTTAGTGGGTTCAGAAAGACTGTCTAAGATGGATGCTTGGCTAGCATTTTGCTCAAAAAGCATGGCAGGTAATGAAGAGACCGTATCTAGCAAAAAGAGATAAGCTATGAATTGTTCTTCATAAGATTTACCGACAAATAATTCTATAACTTCCTTTTTATCTTTGGGCTCAAGCATGTTGAAATATTGTTCAAACTTAGACAGATCTGTTCTATGTAGTATTTTTTTCATATCCATAGGAAGTGCTTGATAGAATAAGCTAAAGCCTGCTTCTAAAGGCTGAGAAGGAAAATCGAGATGTTCGCCAATATCCATGTACATAAACATCTGAGTAAATTTAAATAATGCTTCTAAATGATCATCTGGTATATAGTCAGATTCTTGTAAGAATACATTAAAGTTATCCAACGAATAAATACCGTTTTTTCTGCGATAAAGATTTTCACCTAAGCAAAAATCTTCGTTAACTTTTTTGCGATAATCTATTACAGCGTAGCGAAAATCGTCGATTAATTTCTGTTGCTCTTCTAGGGATTTCATTCTTTGCAGCGCGCAAGACTCGACATTCCATCCAGATTTTTCTTCTAAAGTTTGTTTCACTTGAAGCCTAAATTGATGTGGGGAAGCTGCTTGAGTTGGCGTCATTGTTGAGTCAAAAATGAATTTTCGGATTTTTTGTGCTAATGAAAATGCAGTGGGAGATTGAAGCAGAATTTCATATAAATTAAATATTTCATGAGATGGGACAAGATCGTTTTGAATTTCTTGTCTGAAATAATTGCCAATATTTTCTGCCTCAAGGGGATGCATTGTGTAGAGCATTTCTTTGAATGATTCTAAATTGATGCTACATAATTTTTGTTGAATGCTTGGAGGGCAGGTATTAAAAAAATGTATGAATTTTAATTTTATGCTATGGTTGAAATAATCATATATTTTAAGAAGATCAAAAATCGCAATGATTTTTTCCAGCGCAATTTCTGGGCTTTGTTCAACAGATGTAGCGGTTGGAGACTTTAGCATATTTTTAGCCTGATATCAGTATTTATAATTATGTTAACAATAACAAAAAACACAGATTATATAGGATAGATTTAAGATAAATGAAGAATAAAAGCTGATAGATGGTAGGTAAACTTTTGAGCTCGTTATTGCATTGGGTCAAGTATTTGATTATTTGCAATGGAATTTAATGAATCAAGATTCACAGAAAACTCGGTGTTTTTTCTTTCATGAGAGTAATAATGATGCAGTTTCAAGAGAAGTTATAAAATAACAGAAAATAAAGCTACCTATGGTATAAAAATAGGTAGCCTATACAGTATTAACGATCAATATATTTCATTTGCTGTTCACCATAACGCGGTCCAGCAGCTTTCCCAGATGAAAGCACTTCGTTGAGTAATGTCATTTCTTGCGTATTTAAAGATAGGTTAACTGCTTGGACATTTTCTTCAAGAAATTGTTGTCGTTTCGTTCCGGGGATAGGCACAATATCTTCCCCTTTGTGCAAAAGCCAAGCAAGTGTAATCTGGCTAGGGGTTGCACCTTTTGCTTTTGCTAGCTCGGTCACAACAGCGACTGCACGCATGTTCGCATCAAAATTTTCACCTTGGTAACGTGGATCATTTTTGCGGTAATCTCCTTCAGGATATTCCTCCGCGCGCTTGACTGCTCCGGTTAAAAATCCTCGTCCTAATGGCGAAAAAGGAACAAGTCCTATGCCTAGTTCGCGCAAGAGAGGGATAATTTTATTCTCCAAATTTCGTTCCCAAAGAGAGTATTCGCTTTGCAGCGCGCTGAGAGGGTATGTTGTATGTGCTCTACGAATATTTTCTTCCCCAGCTTCTGAGAGGCCTAGATATCGCACTTTTCCTGCTTTAATGAGAGAGCTCATTGCGCCAATAACGTCTTCAATGGGGACAGTGGGATCAATACGGTGTTGATATAAGAGATCAATATGATCGGTCTGTAGTCGGCGAAGAGAACCTTCAACTGCTTGTTTGATATGAGCTGGGTGACTCGTTACGCCTATCATTTTGCCGTCTTGAATTTGAAAACCAAATTTAGTTGCGATGATTATTTTATCCCGATAGGGCTTCAAGGCCTGTCCAAGCAGCTCTTCGTTGGTATAAGGACCATAGATCTCAGCTGTGTCAAAGAAGGTTATGCCTAATTCAATCGCCTGATGAAGTGTTTTAATAGATTCAGGATCATTTGGCACCCCATAAGATTGGCTCATCCCCATGCATCCTAAACCTAATGCCGAAACTTCTAGTCCTTGTTTTCCCAGTTTACGTTTTTTCATTGTTATCAGTCCTTCTTTGAAAAATACCATCTGAGCTTGAGTTTATCAGATAATAAAATGGGTCTTAATTAAGAACCATATAAACAATTCAACTAACTTCTGTTTGGTGCCGCCAGGCATAGGGGCAGCCATTCTTTGATCTTCTTTAATCCCTAAAATCTGTGTCCCTTATTAGAATGAATGTTATGTTGAATAGCTAAAAGCATACTTTAAAAAAAGGCATATACTAATTTTTAAGATGATCATCAGATTAAGGAAAGAAAAGATGTTTGCTACACATTTAAGCCGTATTTTTTCATTTATGTTTGTATTCTCAATGGCTGGTTCTGCCTTCGCTGCAAGTATCCCTGAAAAATCATTTAATGCCCCGCATAATATGAAACTATCTGTGAAAGAAATAGGTCCAGTGACGCAAAATGCGGATCTGCAGATTATTCTTTTGCTCAAACATAATTCCAATGGTGATCAATACATTGAAGCAATGAGCGACTTCAATCAAAAATTAGGCAAATTACTATCTTCCCTACGCGAACGAGGAGAATTCGTTGGCGAACTAGGTGAAACTCTGTTATTTACACCTCCCGCTCATTCGATTACACCAAAAAAGGTACTTCTTATTGGCATAGGAGATGAAAAAGATTTATCTCTGGAAAAATTACGGGTTGCAGGGCGCATTGCCGCTAGAGAAGCAGTACGCTTACAGGCAAAACAGGTTTCGTTCGCCCCGACCCTGCGTGATCAAGGTAGCAACGTCATTGACGTAGGTGATGGCGATGCGGCTGTCTCAGAGCAAGTTATCCTTGCGTACGATACTGAGAAGCGCTTACAAGCAGAAAAACTTGCCCCCCAATTTGATATCAAAGAGTGGACAATTGAAGCGGGTCCTAAATATTTCGATGCAGCTGCGACCAAAGTAGGAGAAGCCGTGAAATCTGCAACTGCTGAAATTGAGAAACGCGAGAAAAAGCCCTATATGAGTAAAAATTAGGGTATCATGAGACGCAACGCAATGCCCTAAGAGGTTCTATTTGGTATGGACTTTATCATATCGTGCATATGTTTACCGTTGACCATGTTCAAGGCTCAATAGGGGCTCGATCTTGTGGCAAACTGGGTAGTGTTTTGCGGGTAATGGCTAAAACTCTCTTTATCGGCGGGAATCCATCACCTGTCTCTCAAGTGGTATATGAGATCTTGACAGCATCGTATAAAGCTATTAACTTGAAGAACTTATGTTTAAAAACACTCGCTTACATATTATTCACCCCTTACCTCGACCTACACAGTCGTAAGGCCCCCATTTATTTTTTAGCCTTACGAGCTTCTTTGCTATCCAGAATACGTTCAATATTTTCTGCAGGTGTTTGCTAATGAATTTTCTAAAATCAAATAAAAATGCAATAGCAACTTATTATGTGGCATGGATTGCTATTGCGATATTTTATTTTTATCAATACATTTTGCGGATCTCACCTGGCATTATGGTGGTAGAGCTGCGTCAAGTATTTAAACTAACCGCAGAAGAATTTTCTTCGCTCGGTTCTATCTATCTATTTTCTTATTCCTTGTTGCAGATCCCACTTGGATTTATTTTAGACTATGTTGGCGTTCGTCGCGTTATCATGATGTCTATTATTACTTGTATTGCTGGAACGAGTCTTTTTGCCTTAGCAAGCGATATATGGATGCTTCAATTAGGACGATTTTTAATAGGCTTAGGTTCTGCGCCTGCATTTATTTGCGCATTGAAATTAGTACATGATCATTTGCCAGCAAAATATAGTGGATTGCTCATGGGGATCACTTTAGCAATAGGCACTTTAGGGGCTTTATTATCCGGAAAGTTCTTGGTGACTATTTTAGAAAACACGAGTTGGCAAGATAGTCTTTTGCTGTGTGCAGCTTTTGGTGGATTTATTTTTTTCTGCGTATTGGCATGCATTCCCAGAGACAAGAAAATAATAGATGTGCAGGATAATCAAATACTCGCACACTTACGTCGAGGATTAGTCGCTGTTTTTAAACAAAAAGCCATTATCATTTATTCCATTATTGCCGTCAGTGTTTATACTCCTTTGTGTGTTTTAGCAGATCTTTGGGGTACTGCCTTTCTCATGGAAAGGTTCTCCTTAGAGCGTGCCACCGCAGCCCAGCTATCACTCTATTTATATGGCGGATTAACCTTGGGCAGCCTAATGTTGCCTTGGCTTAGTATGAAATGGAAACTCGCGAAAGAAACAATACAAATTTGTGCTATTGGCATGATAGTTTCTCTTTTTATCTTACTCTACGTTAATAGTATTTCCATTTGGCAGCTTGCTTGTCTTTTAACCCTAATTGGTTTGTTTTGTGGGGCAGAGATGATTTGTTTTGCGGGAGCTGCCCAACATAGCCCATCATCACATTCTGGATTGACGTTGGGAGTGGTAAATACTTTAAACATGCTAGGTGGTGCCTTAGTGCAGCAGCTAATTGGTTGGTATTTAGATTTTCAATGGAAAGGCAGCTATGGCAGCAATGGCGAACGTTTTTACGACTCATCAGAGCTCAGTGCTGCATTCTCATTACTTATGTTGATCATTTTTGCTTGTTGGCTTTTGTCATTTTGGCTTCCTAGAAGCGACAAAGCGCAACAAGATGATGATACAACTTCATTAACTATAGAGAGTGAACAAGGTGAAAAAGCTGTCTCCTGAGTTTCAAGGCGCACTATATGCAGTGATCTCCGGCTTGTTATATGGGCTGGTAGGATATTTTGGCTTAAGCTTAATGGAAACCGAACTCTCCATTGCTAATATGCAATTTTGGCGATTTGCCATTTCCGGATTATTTATTTGCTTAATATTAATCAAAGAACAAAGAGCGTTAAATGATAATGCTGTTGAGATGGTAAAAGCTTTCCTTTCAGGAGCGCTATTTTATAGTGCATCAGCAGGTATTTACTTTATTGGCAGTCAATACATTGGCACAGGGCCATCTATGGTTATTTTTTTCACTTATCCTGTGTTTGTGATGTTGTTAAACTGGATATTGTATAAGCATAAAATAGCGAAAATTTATTATGTTGCAATTGCCTTAATCATCTTAGGCATGACACAGCTAGTCGATATGTCAGAGCTAAAATTCGATATGATTGGCATAAGCCTGGCAGTTTTATCTGGTATTCTCTATGCATGCTATATTGTTTGGAGTAAAAGGGTTGAGATTTCACCCATAACTTCTACGCTCATGGTTTCGTTGGGCTGTGCGCTTGCATGCTTAGTCTTTTCTTTATGCGGACATGATTTTTCTATTCCTTCTACTTTAGCGCAATGGGCATATATATTGGGATTTGGCATTGTCTCTACGGCAATACCAATGTTATTTTTTCTCGAAGGATTGAAAAAAATTAATGCAGAAAAGGCATCTATATTATCAGTGACAGAGCCAATTTTTGTCGTGATTTTCGGGATAATCCTCTTAGAGGAAACAATTAATTTACCTAAAGTTGTAGGAATTATCACTATCCTGTTAGGTGCGTTTATCACTTTTTTTAATCGTAAACTAAAAATAACACCTGCATGATGAAGCTCACGGTTTGATTAATGCTTTTGCAGCTCCATCAGTTTAAAAAAGTCTGTTTACCAATGAAATATTTCGAACCATTCGGGTTCAGGGGTAGCACAGGAATATTTGTTGGCTATAGCAAAACCTGCTGCCCCACTCAAGATTGCGGTGCTGAAAATAACAAATGGATAGGCAAGGGAAGTGATTAAGGTTACGCCAATAACAGCACCCAAAATACCACTTGAAAGACTTTCTAATGCATGAGCAGACTGGTTTTCATTAAGAAAAAAGAATCCTCCACCGTTAATCAATCGCAGCATTTCATCAGATTTGATTTCGTACATCTAAGTAATCCATCTATTTTACGCGAACACAAAATTATAATGCCAGGCCATTTATTGTCAACTTCGGCATTTAAATAGCGCAAAAGTGGAACTTATCTTAGCGTTTAAAGTCCACATACGTAGAACCCTATGCTTAGGAAATGACCTTAGCTTAAACAGATGAGGTGCTTGTATGTTAGGTCCAAATGATAAAAGAAGAAAAAAAATTGAGAAAGATGTCGTCGATATGTTGGCAGCAATGAATGAAGAAACTGAGCAAAGTGTTGAGAAATTGCTCAGAAAAAAAGCTAAAAAAGCACAAAAAAATGCAGAGATAAATAAGCTCGAATATGAAAGATTGATGCAGCGTGCTCAAATAGAAGAATTTAGGCAATCTCAGTTGGTACAAGAGGTTATAGCAAACAATGATGTTTTACCCAAAGAACTATCTAAAAAAATGCAATCTGCTAACAAGACTGCGGAGAAATTTAGGCAAACCAAAAGAAAAACTGCAGTAGCTGGGTTTAAAGAATATTTTGATGTTGATTGGCGAGCATCATATCAGGGGTTTCTTGATTCCTTACCGTTTCATGGTCGTAATGGGGAAGTCACAGATCCAAAAATTATAGAGCAGTCTGTTGAAAGTGGCGAAATTTTGCAACCAACTATTAAACAGGCCTTAAGATCTGGACTAGAGGAGGCGGTAACTTCTAGTTTCCAGTCTTATGTCAAAGGGAAAATTGAAGACAGCATTGAAAAACAAAAGGAGCAGCTTGACGCCATTATCAGCGATCCGTTGACTGCCATTGGTGCAGGTATAGATTCCAGCGCGAGCAAAGCTGATGCAGCAGAGAGTTCTGCGATTGATACAATGTATAAGCTTTCAAATTTTCTTGCTAATGGTAAATATGAAATTTCTATGACACAACGATTAAAGATGATAGGCGATCAGTTATCATCCTATTTCACCTCGAGTGAAAGTATGAAAGAAGATCCCAGAAGTTGGGAGCAATTAATTCATGGGATCCAACGATCGGTTCATGATGATGAGCCAGAGAAAATAATGACGCAGCTTGAGAATTTTTTTCGTCATGAAGGAGATAAATTAAGTAAAGCAATTGACGCGGTTGATGGTGCATTAGAAGAAGCCATGAAGCATGATAAACCAGTAGAACGAATTATTGAAAATGCTGAAAATGAAATAAATAAAAGAGCTCCCTACGATCTTGTTTCAACTTTATATGGTATGATTCAAAGTTCAGCATTGCTAGCTGACACTACTGCTAAAGATAAAAGAAACATGCTAGTGACATACAAAAGTGAGGTAAAAGCGTCCGAGGTAAAACAAAGTGTAAAACAAGCTCATACCAAAGAGAAAAGAAACAAGCAAGGCATTCAAATTAAAAGAAGAAAAAGATTTGGTGAGTAATCATGATTCTAAAGCTTCAATTTGCTCAAATTGAGGGGTAATGCATCTGCAGCCTCTTGATGCTCCGTTTGTAGACTGCTAATTATTTCTTTAGAACATAAATTCCAAAATCCCTCATCATCTACAACGTAAATTAGTTTCAGCGCCTCAGATGGAGGTATGCCTTTAAATGTTGGAAATTTCCCTTCATATAAACTAATGCTTAATACATTAAGATTTTGTAATAGCTTGAAACCTTGTGGGAGAGTTGAAATCGGATTTCCGTGTAGATTAAGGAATGCAATTCTTCTCCAGAATGGGGTAAGAGATGAATCATAAAATAGAATGCTAGGAACACGCGTGAGAGAATGCTCGCTACAGTTTAACCCACTACAAGTCAAATGAAGTTGAGTTCGTATAATCCATTCATTGAGCTGGTTTAACCATTTATTACATTGGTATAAACTGAATGCCCCATTATTTTGGGGGATGATTGCAAATTGTTGAAATATTTCTGTTACTCGTTTTTTTGACTGCTCTCTATCCCTATCGAACATACAGCCATTTTGTAACTTTTTTAGAATGTTATCTTGATTATTTTGCAGATAATCCATTTCCCTTTTTAATCGCTGAAATAAAGTCTGTCGATCAGATTCCGTTTTGACAGGCATATGAATATCTTGCTGAACGGCAGGAGAATTAAGCAAATTCAAATAGGTTTTCTCATCTATCATCTCTTTAAAATAGATGCTTACTGTTCGAAGAGGCAAGTAAGTTTTTTCATTAGGCTCTAAGCAATCGAAAATACAACTTACAATATCGGCTGGTAAAAGACGTAAAGGTGAATAGATTAAAGCATCTTTATTGCTAGAACGTCCTGTAGGCATGGAAAGACTCGTTGCATAATGTAGTTAAGGTATTTTACTATTTTTTCAATTTTTTTGAATAGCTAAAATAATGAAAAAGAGAAGATTCAATGAAGAGAATATACCGCGCTCTTTTTGTATGAGCGCGGTCGAATCCTAAGCAGTTTTAGGTGCGTTTTCATAGGCACTAGAGATCTGCTTCCATAATATTTGAATCAAATCTTGAGGAGGCTCAATCATTTCCACTGGCTTATTTAATGATTTCGCATATTGGATCTGATCTTGTACTCCTTTAGAAAGTTCCCAACCTTCCATTGTGACTACCATTAATTTATCCGCACGCTCAATCATAGCGTGATTAAATGGTTGCCAAGTAGAAAATTGATCGCCTAATCCTGTCATCGTGCCCAAAAAAGCATTATGCATCGATGCTGCAAAAACCATGACCCCTTGCTTAAAAAGATGTCCGGCTATATGCACACTGACAGCGTATCTTAATTGAGTTATTTTGGGATCTTCATGGTTGTAGGGGCAAGCTAAATAAACCAGTTCGTTTTTCATTAGAAATGTTCCATAAGTGTAAGGGACACATATTATAAAAAAATCATTTGATATGTCTACCCAATTTTTAGCTTAATGACTTAAAAGAGGATGTAGAAAAAATTTTGTTAAAAAAGGTATTCAACATCTTTCTTCAGATTGGCTAATCCCTGCAAAGAACCGTTCATTAGCGAAGAAGAGAAGAGCTTTTTGCCTTTAGGTGTTACTTTAACCGCAAACGCAGATTTGGCGCTATACCTTATCATTGAATACCTAGCTTTTCATCTCCTTTCAAATATCCTAGCAATGGTTTAGTTTGCGAGATACTTTTAAACATAAGACACAGATGACTATGTTTAATGACAACATTTATGTATACACACGGTAAAATATTGAACTTACATGTTTTTAAGCAGTCTCTATTAGTATGCATGGCAAATAGAGGAATCAAGTCATATGGGTAAAGATGCATCATTGCTAAGTGCTGAAACTGTTAATTATCTTGCTAAAATGGAAAAGATTAAACCGTCTGCGGTTACAAGAGAAAATGTGGATGAAGGAATAAAAATTCTTGGGGAAGAGATAGTAAAAATAGATGATGTAGATAGAGCTTTTCTCAAACCACAAGATTTCACTAAAATGCGAGAATGTCTTAGAAAACTACGGATACGTGAGGAAGCTGCCTATTCAAGATCATATTATTCCTCCAGTAAAGACAGACATCAGGAAAATTCTCTAAAAATTGAAGGCTTGATTGATGATTTGACGGATCTCAGCAGTAGATTTAGATCTGGAGCCGCTGAAAAAAGAACTAATGATAGAATAGATAGGATACAAGAACAGAATAGAGAGATCCAACAACATTTGGCTGTAGGATTATCAAGTGTTGAAGAATCACTCATGGATCTTAATCATTTTACTATGACCAAATTGAATCAGGTTGAAGAAAATATTGACTCTACACAATCACAAGAATATGAGAAAGAATTTATAAGAGGATCTGCTCAAATTGACGTGGGTCGTTACGTTGGTAGTTTGCAGCTTTATTGCCTGCAGCTTAAAAATGGTGTTGAAAAAATGAAAGAACTCCATTCTTTTGTTAGTAATAAAAACCCAGCTTTAATTAAAGCCATAGCTGAAGCAGAATTCATTTTGAAACAATATCAAGCTCAACTGAATGCTAATACACTGACCATGGAAGAGCTAACCGAGATGACTAGTAATATCAAAAAATTACACCAAACGCTTAATGAAGCAAAAACTCCGGTATTTGAAGAAATTGAAGCATATAAGATCGAAAAGACCGGGGCTGTCGTTATTGATTATCAGCGTAATATTGTTCCTGAGCAAATACAATCTGATATGGGTAGTATAGAAAAAATAACAAAGAAAGATCTAGAAAAAGCAAAAGAAGCAACTTCTACCAGAATGGATGCCAAAGCAAAAATGCATAATCGGATTGTAACCGGATATGAACAGCAGAAACAAAAAAGTAAGGATGAAAGAAAAAAGTTTTCTTCCGAAGGAAAGACAAGAGTAGAAGATAATGTTAAAGAGCCATTAACTAAAAAGAAAAAATTGGATAATTGATATTGGAAATATATTGTCTATTAGGTCTAAAAAGGCTTAATCTATGGGATTGTAAACTTATTCCACTCGGTTAGCTAGTCGACAAATTTTGTGATATTGCATTTTCAAGGAGAGAAAGTAATGGCAAGGAAACCAGCGAAGAAAGCAACAAAGAAAGCTGCTACTAAAAAAGGCAGTACCCCTAAATTGAAAAAAAAGGCGACGAAGAAAGTCAGCACAAAAGTGGCGAAGAAAGGGATCAAAAGAGCTACAGTAAAAGCCAAGGCTAAAAAGAAAATTTCATTTCTTCCTAAAGGCTACCAAGTTATTACGCCTTATCTCATTGTGAATGAGGCATCAAAAGCGATAGATTTTTATAAAAAAGTGTTTGCTGCCAAAGAAGTGATGCGCATGGAACAACCCGGTGGCAGAATAGGGCACGCTGAACTCAAATTTGGTGATGCAAAAATTATGTTAGCAGATGAATGTCCTGAAATGAATGCACGTGGGCCAGAAGCACATAACGGCTCACCCGTTAGTATCCATTTATTTGTAAAGGATGTTGATGCAACGGTTGAAAAAGCGGTTTCTGCTGGCGCAAAGCTATTACGACCTGTAGAAAATATGTTTTATGGCGATAGAAGCGGTTCGATAGAAGATCCTTTTGGTCACAGATGGTACGTTTCTACTCATATTGAAGATGTGACAATCGCAAAAATGAAAAAACGCGCAGCTGAGCTATTTAGCAAAAAAGCTGCAGGCTAATGTATGCGACGCGCCTACTTATAGGCGCGTTTTTGACTTAAATATTTAAAATTTTTTATAAATACATTTTACTATTAAAATCACCACCAAATATCTCCAGCTCAAACCACCCCTCATCTTGGTGATCACTTTCTAATTCAACAATAGGGTAGCTTTGTTCGGACTTGTTTGCTTCAAGTGTTATTGCTTGTTGCATGCCTTCAATAGCTTTAGAACGTAGGTAAAGATTGAAATAACTCATATTTTCAGGTGTATTTTCTAAACGATGAAAAGCCTTCTTAAATGATATATCTACGGTATCAGTATCAATTTTGGCTCGCTGGCTTAAAAGTAAGCTATTAATATTACCCTGTTGGCTCCATAAGATTTCATATCTTTTCTCTTCAGGAAGGCATGATGCAAAGATATGTTTAAACGTTTCTTTATCGATGGTTTCCTTGAACTTCTTGTCTATTAACCTCCCTTTTAAATAAAGCTTCTTATCTATGGGTAAAAAACTTAAAATATGTTGCAGTATTTCTTCTGGAAGCACAGTAAAAGGTCTATAAAGCGGATGGTGCTTGTCAGTAATAGGCGCTTCTGCAGAATGTTTAGCAACAAGTCTATCCCACAAATAAGAAAGTACTGAAAAAGCATCTGTTAATGTTGTATCATCTAAATATTCTGGACCAATGTGCATATTAAAATACTTATAGTTTTAATTTAAAAAAAAATTATGGACAGAATATATATTGAAAACAATTGAAACTAGATAGACAGAACAGCAAAGAAGACAAGCAGGAAGGATAGCGGCAATATATTGAACAAAGTGGAAGCAATGAGTGTGCATGCATGCGAAAAACACTGAGGATAGATTCATGAAAATCGAAACACGCTTAAATCATTATATCCATCAGCATATTCCTATTACGAAGGCTTTAGGTTGCACAATCAAGCTTGCAACCCGTGATAAAGTCGTTGTGATGGCTCCTTTTTCCAACAATATTAACCATCAATCGACCGTATTTGGGGGTAGTTTACATGCGGTTGCGACCTTAGCCTGTTGGGGGCTATTGTATGCTAATTTTATCGATAGATTAGAGACAATGAGTATCGTGGTTAATCATAGCGAGATTAGCTATTTAAAACCAATCACAAAAGATTTTGATGCGATAGCTTTAAGACCAGAACAAGCAAATTGGGAAAAATTTGAGCGAATGATAGATAGAAAGGGAAAAGGACGAATAGAGATGGACTCGGTTATTTATGAAGATGGTATGTTAGCAGTAGCTTATAAAGGCGCTTTTGTTGTCTCAGAACGTGGAATAGTAGTGCCAACTTAAACTAATGAAAAAATCTTTTTAATCAAGGTTGTAAGATTTGATGCTGCCAATGATCATTGACAAGATCATATTTTAGTCTTTTATCAAATCTATCTAGGCAACCTTGCCAAAATTCAATAGACTCCACAACCAGGTGATAAGCATGCCAGTGATATGGACGCTCAATTTTATTATCGGTTTGAACAAGAGAATTGAATTGATGACGAAGCATTTCTTCATTTGCTAAAGGCATGCTTTGTTCACTTACCGCAGAAATGGCTTGAGCATCGCGAGGTCTTGAATAAAATATTTCATCAGATTGTTGGGACGAACATTTTATAACTTTACCATGCATATTGATTTGTTGTGTTGTTTCTCGCCACCATAAAGTTGCTGCAGCATAGGGGTTTACTTCAAGCGCTTTACCCTTGGCGCTATGTTCAGTGGTTGAGAAAATAATGCCACGATCGTCACATCCTCTCAATAAAACAATACGACTTGCAGGGCGTCCTGTGAGATCAATGGTAGATAACGCGATATCTCTTGGTGCATTGATCCCTTGACAGTCAGCCTCAATCAACCATTGCTGAAGTAGAACTAAAGGGTTCTCTGGAGGTGTTTCGAGGGATGCAATAATCTTTGTGTCGCTGACTATCATGTTTTTCCTTAATACATGAATAATGAAATAAGGGATTATAATATGACTACGGTCGTATGCATCACTTCAGGAGTATAAAAATAGCGATAATAAATGCTGCGCGATACAGCAAAGATAAAATCTTCAATAATAATTTCAGCAAGTTCTAGTGCAAATTCGAAAAAGAACTCAGCAATAATGGCGAAGGCTTCATCATAATCATCTGAACCACCATTCACATAAACCAATTCTGTTGCGTCAAGAATACGCATGGGCTCCCTTATAAGGTGTGCTTTCCTACTAATACCTTCTTAAAGAAGGCACATTTAACCATTTTTTAAGATAAGAGTGAAGAACCATTGGTTCAGAAGGTAAATGAATACTTTTTACATTAGTTCGCTTTTTTAACTTTTATTTCGAAAGCACAGGTTTCAGGACGTCCAGAACTGCATTGCATGCCTTGAGATATTTTTTTCCAATGTTCCCCAGTGACATAAATTTTGGCATTAGCATCAGGGTTAAGATCGACAGAAGTCCATAAGTAAGTGCCTTCTTCTTTAGGATTTATCCATTTGTAACGACAATCAATTTTATTTTCTTTGATAAAGAAAAATACCTGATCAAAAGCAATTTTTTCAGGATATGGCCATCCGCGATAGCTAATAGTCCAAAATAATTTATTACTTTTCCAAGGGCTGATATTTTTTTCATTTTCTTTTACCAGCTCAGCGGGTGGACAAAAATATAATTGTCCTGCAATTAAATCGCTGGAAAAGAGCAATAAAACTAATGATATAACTGGAATTCTGGTCATGTTTGAGCCCTTTATTCAAAAAGAATTAAGATCTTAGAATAAGTTTATACCATATGAATTATCTTTAGTTGACAATCTTAATATTTAGCCCTATTTTGGCTTTTTACATTGAGAAGTGGAGTTCAGATGAAAACGTTAGAATTACAACAAATTCAACAAGTAAGTGGTGGTAAGTGTCAAGAAATTTTTGAATTACAAATACCATTAGCTTATGTTGATATAGTGATAGAGCATATTGCTAAAATACAACGAAAACAATTTGATCCTGCTGCTTTCTTGCAAGATCTTACCGATAGAGGACTTGATCCTAATTTAGTGATGCTAGATGTCACTTTAGCTTGTCCAATCTATTAATATTTTGCGATGCAACTGAGTTAAACGTAGAGGAAATGTTCCTATTTTCTCAGTTGCGAACCAAATCTAGTTTTTATATTTTTGATAGACCTCAGGCAGATCTTTTATTGCAACAGTAATCTGCAGTTTTAATTCTTGTAATGAGTGTGAAAAAAAAACTTTCAATTTTTCTAAGATTATTTTTGCAATACTATCAAGCAAAGGTGTGCTTCTTCCTTTTATGACGCTTATCGATAGATGAACAAATCCGTTGTTAGTTGTACCCTCACCAATGAAAAAATCAGTATGTCTTATCACCCGGCTTTTACAGCTTGCCAACTCTGTAGGAAGATGTTCGGTCAAAATTTGATGAATATCATGAAAAACAACCGAAAAATTTCTTTCAAATATATTGTCACTGCACTCTAAAACGATCTGCGGCATATTAACCTCTTTACAATATGTTGCGCCACAAATCTGCCATTTTTTTTCTAAAAAGGCAAGCAATTAGCGACGCCTGTTTGAAAAGAATGGAAAATAACAAAGCTGATAAAAAAAGGATTAATTCTTATTACGTTTTGCCGATAACTTAAGATCCTTTAAATTTTGATGTTCATACTGAATATTATTGATGCACAGTAAAACTTAGCAGGGGGAAATAAAATGGTAAAACAGCGAAAAGAAGCTGACAGTTTTGGCGAGATAAATGTTCCCGCTGAAAAGTTGTGGGGAGCTCAAACTCAGCGTTCCCTTGAGCACTTCAGTATTGGTAGAGATCTTATACCACGTGAAATGATTAGCGCCTACGCCATATTGAAAAAAGCGGCATGTAAAGCAAATTTCGTGGGTAAACGTCTTGATGAAAAATGTTATAAATTAATCACGCAAGTTTGCGATGAGATCTTAAAAGGGCTGCATCATGAGATGTTCCCTTTGCATGTATGGATGACAGGTAGCGGTACACAATTTAACATGAATATGAATGAAGTCATCTCGAATCGCTGTTGTCAATTAGCAGGGACGACCCTTGGAAGTAAAACACCCGTACACCCTAATGATCACGCTAATATGGCGCAATCTTCTAATGACTCTTTCCCTTCTGCGATGAATATTGCATCTGCCATCGCGATAAAACAAACATTAATTCCTGCAGTAAAGGCATTGCATGATGCAATGGCGGTTAAAGCGCATGAATGGAAAGATATTATTAAAATTGGCCGTACTCATATGCAAGATGCAACCCCGTTGACGCTCGGCCAAGAATGGTCCGGTTATGTAGGTGTTTTGTCTGATAATCTAGAAAGAATAGAAGATGCATTACATGGGGTATATCAGCTTGCGATTGGTGGCACGGCGGTCGGTACAGGTATCAATTCAGCCCCTGGTTTTGCACAAGCGGCAGCGGCAGAGATAGCACATTTAACAGGCTTACCTTTCGTGAGTGCATCTAATAAATTTACAGTGCAAGGTTCACATGATGCGTTAGTACAGCTTTCAGGCACTTTACGTACATTGGCCGTCTCTCTTTATAAGATTGGAAATGATCTTCGATTAATGTCATGTGGTCCAAGAGCAGGGTTTGCTGAACTCATTATTCCTGAAAATGAACCGGGTTCTTCTATTATGCCTGGAAAAGTAAATCCAACACAGGTGGAAGCTTTAACCATGATAGCGGTACAAGTGATGGCTAATGATGTTGCTGTGGGCTTTGGTGGGGCCAGTGGTTATCTTGAAATGAATGTTTATAAGCCATTAATTATTTTTAATGTCATGCATTCGATCACGTTACTCACCGATGGCTGTACAAATTTTCGTCGATTTTTAATTGAAGGGACAAAGCCCAATTTAAAAGAAATTAAAAGCTATGTAGACAGATCTTTAATGCTGGTAACAGCGCTTGCCCCTGTTATTGGTTACGATAAAGCAACAAAAATTGCTCATTACGCAATGGATAACGATCTTACGCTAAAGTCAGCAGCTTTGAAGCTGGGTTTTGTGACAGAAGAAGAATTTGATCGCGTGGTTGATCCTTCTAAGATGGTTAATCCGTATGTTGCAAGTAACAACCTGAATTCTAATTCATAAATTTGGGAGTATTTATCATGAAAACAAATCCTAAACAAACAATGGGATTACTATCAGAATCTAAAGTATCAAAGAAAAAGATTGAAAGTAAACATGGCTTTGAATTACTTAAAGATCCGGAACTTAACAAATCAACCGCATTTACAGAGGATGAAAAGCAAGAGCTTGGCCTGGTGGGATTAGTGCCGGATAAGACAGAAAGCGAAGATTTGCAATTACGTCGGGTCATGATGCAATTGGGTAATAAAACGACGGATCTTGAACGCTATATTTATTTGATTAATCTTTTGGATCATAATGAAACACTTTTTTATCGAACCATCATGTCTGATCCTAAACGCTTTTTGCCTATCGTTTATGATCCTACTATTGGAGAAGCTTGTCTCAAGTTCGGTCATATCTATCGACAAACGCGCGGCATGTATCTTTCTATTGAGCGTCGAGGTCATGTTAAAGAAATTTTACAAAATTGGCCGCAAAAAGATATTCGCATCATTTGTGTAACCAACGGTGGACGTATTCTAGGCTTAGGTGATCTTGGCGCAAATGGAATGGGGATCCCCATTGGTAAGCTCCAACTTTATACAGCTGCAGCAGGTGTACCCCCACAGTATTTATTGCCTTTATATTTGGATTCAGGTACCAATAATACTCAATACTTGAATGATCCTCTTTACATGGGATTGCGTAAAGCTCGAGTGACGAATGCCGAGCTGGTTTCCTTTGTGGATGAGTTTGTTGAAGCTGTGCAAGAAGTGTTTCCAAACTGCTGTATTCATTTTGAGGATTGGACTGGTGCCGATGCAATACATCTATTAGCACGATACCGAGATAAATATTGCGTTTATAATGATGATGTACAAGGAACGGCTGGTATTACATTAGCAGGTATGATTAACGCTGTTAAGTTAAAAGGCACAAAGCTTAAAGATGAAAAATACTTATTTTTAGGGGCAGGCTCAGCAGGTATTGGTTTAGCAAATTTACTTTGCAGTCAGCTGGTTGCACAGGGGCTGAAATTAGAAGAAGCTCAAGCACGGATCCATATGTTTGATGTCAATGGGTTGCTTGAATCAACTCGTCAAGATCTATTAGATTTTCAACTGCCTTATGCACATAAGCATAAGCCAACTAAAGATTTTGTTGAAGCAATTGAAAGCATTAAACCCACAACCATTATTGGTGTTAGCACTATTGGCGGAGCATTCACCCAGAAAGTGGTTGAGGCAATGTCGAGGATTAACCAACGTCCAGTGATACTTGCTATGTCAAATCCAACCGATCATGCTGAATGTACTGCTTTGCAGGCATATACGTGGTCAAATGGTAAGGCGATTTATGCTGCTGGTGTTCAGTTTGATCCGGTGCATTTTAATGGGCAAACTTTTCTGCCAAGCCAGGCTAATAATTTTTATATCTTCCCTGCTATTGGTATGGCCGTATTTGCTACTGCAGCAAAACGTGTCACCGATGAAATGTTTATTGAGGCAGCACAAGCAGTTGCAGATCAGGTACCAGCTGATTTGTTGAAGCAGGGACTTCTATACCCACTACAATCGAATATTCTTGAAGTTGAAATTCAAACTGCAACACGTATAGCCAAGCTTATATTTGATGCAGGATTAGCCCGAGTTGAACGCCCTAAAGACATAGAGGCATTTATTAGACAACACGTTTATAAGCCTGAATATCAAAAATTTGCTTAGGATCATAGATAGGCAGACCATTAGAGTGGAGCTCTGATGGTCTATTCTTATTCAGCTTACCATGTCGACAAATAATATCAGATTGATTTTTAAATCGGTCGCTATCCTTTAGCTTGATAATATATGCAAAAAGTTATATGGTGAGCAGCCTGTGTTTTCCCATAATGAGAATTAAACTATCATGCCAAAAAGAGATGGAATTATATTAGAAGATGACGCTAAATCGGAAGTGGGAAATAAGGTTGTAATAGACATTAGCGCAGATAAAACTGGTAAATTAGAAGAAAGCAAAGCAGAAGAAAAGCTTGATTCTAATTATGATACTATTCAATCTACAGCTCAAGTTCCAAATTTCAAGTCTAGTTTAGAACAGTTTTTAAAAAATCCTCTCATCCCTGAAGCATTGAGAAAAAAACAAAGTTTTTTAGAATTGCATGCGGCGAAATTTCGATTATCTGCTTGGAGCAAGTATCAGGAGGATGTTAAAAAAGTCGCAGCTCTGACGTCAGAGAAAAAGGACAATGTTAAAGAGAAGAAGCAAACAGCATTAGAGAAAAAGGACAACGTTAAAACGAAGAAGCAAATAGCATTAGAAAAAGAAATCATTGATCTTAATCAACATACAGATTATGTCCCTCGCAAAAGAAAACGTAAAAAGAGCTAAATTTTACCACATGTGGTCAGGAGATCTTTTCAAGATAACGCAGTAGAGATAATTGTTTTTGATGTTAAAGTGCGATGCACTGGACACTTGTCAGCGATATCTAGTAATGCTTTACGTTGTTCCTCGCTAAGATCTCCTTTGAGTGTGATAATACGCGAGATGTGATCTATTTTGGCATTGCTTTGCTCACATTCTGCACAATCTTTGGCATAAATTTTTTCATGTTTAAGTGTTACAATGACTTTTTCAAGTGGGATTTTTTTGCGCTCTGCATAAAGTCGTAATGTCATCGAGGTGCACGAACCTAAGGCAGCTAATAGAAAATCATAGGGTGAGGGACCTAAATCATTGCCACCACTTGCTATAGGTTCATCACCCGATAAAATATGTTGTCCAATGATGATTTCTTGCGAAAATTTGCCTTTTCCTGATTCTTGAACAACAGTTCTGTCATTGTTTTCTTCTGTTTTAGTATTCATGCTCTCTCCGATGTCTCAATGTATACCTACAGTTTAGTTGTTTATAAATAGTATGATTTTTACTGTCATTATATTCATAATTGTAATTTCTCTTGATAGGTATATGAAGGAAATTGACTGATGACCGATGAATAACAGAATAAACTCTCCACTATAAGCATTTTGCGAAGAGGATGAGATGAAAAATCTTAGGCCAATTTATCAATACTTTTTCATTAAATGCATTGTAGCTGCTTTAATGTTGCTTTGCATTTTTTCTGTTGAAATGGTAACAGCAAAATCAGGTTTATCAACTAATGTGATTGCTTCTATACCGACTCTTATTGATAAAACAACCAAAACAAAGACGATTGTACAAGTACATATACCAAAACAATTTTGGCGATTACGTGCTTCGCAAAAGGGATATATTCCTGGCATGTTAAGGTTTTTGACTGAGGATTACCCTCAGCATTTAAAAAGTTATGAGTCAGGTATTACAGAAGAAAATTTATTGCCACAAATTATCAGAATTCAAAAAATACGCAGCAAAAAAATCAATTCAGAACAAGTTATGAATAAAATTAAAACAAAAATTGATAAAGGCTTGTTCATGCCACCTTTATATGTTGAAGAAAACAGGCAAGCGAGGGATCATTATACAATGCATTCTCTTGGTATTATTGTCGGGTATAGCGGTCGCTCAAGTGTAGATGTTATCTATTTACAATATTTTTCTGGGAATAAAGGCCTTTGTGGTATTCAAGTGGCAAAAACATTACCCCCGACTGCTTCAGGTAATCCTGTATCAATAGAGAATGCTAAAACTCAACTCAATGCACTGAAGACATTCACACAACAAATAACATCGGTTGTATCAAACGAACATCATTGATTCTTCTTGTGGAATAGCAGCACTTGCTATAAACGTGCCTTCATAACGTCTTCTATCTCTGGGATGAGAGCTTTATAATGATCATCAGTATAGCGCTTTAAGCTTTGACAAAGTCTTGTCAGACTTGCAACAGACTGTTTATTTAAAAATTGCCATCTGGGATGGGTTGTTGTGTGGGGTAGGGCAAGATAAGTTGTGATAAAGAGATGTCTTTGATCGCGATGCTCTAAGCTATCATATTCTATATCAAGTTTTCCTAATTTTGTAGCAAAACTAAGTATGGTATTTGCAGAAATTAAATCTTGTGTTGGCGGTTCGTCATCCTGCCATCCCAGATCAGTTTCGTTTACCCATTTGCATTTGAATTTAATAATGAGAGAATCTAAGCTATCTTCTGATGGGTGCAATGTTGCATAATTTGTTACTAGCTTTTCAATGCCAGTGTGTTCAGGATGGCTGTCATTAATTCTCATATATTCTGCTGCATTTTTTACTGATGCGGTATTTAACAATGGGACAGGGGAAATTTGTTCAAGGATCTCTTTCCATGATTTTCGAACTTGACGTAATCTTACTTTTTCTGCATAAGGTAATTGTAAAAGAATAAGCTTAAGTAATTCTTTGATGTGTAAAGGATTGTTATCATTAACACCGTCAAGCATGGCAAAATCTCCCAAGGCATGAATGGCTCCATTATAAAGACTTTTGACGTAGAGAAAATGATAAACGGATAGAATGACAATTCTATATGATTGTTAGTTAAGATGCGCTCTACTGAAAGCAAACATCTGTGTCAAAGTTTAACGTTAGACACACTTCTGGTGAAAATTTGAAGACAGGTAGAATTGAGCTAAAAGCTAACTAGCTTATTTTTCCAACAGAGCTGTTAATTGTCCACAACTATCGGTTTCTTTTAACCATTTATCGGTTTAAAGAGATAATCGCCACTTTTTTGCTTGACCCATTTGGCTTATATCGCTAGGTTCTGTGATTTTTAAATTCCTAAGGGAAAATATCATGGCAGGAACTGTTATTCCTTCGTTGTCACAGCAAAATTTAGATGTACTTGGCCCTGAATCTAACAGTCGAGCCTGGAAGCGAGATTTTTACACTCGTATTATTCATCAAACCGTTGGGCTGAATATTGATAGCTTTGATTATAGAGATGTTAAAGGGTTGGCGCGTGCAAAAGCACTAAAAGCATTTGTCGAAAATTGGAAAGGTACGCAAGCTAGAGATACCCTGCTGGCAGAGATGATGAATAGTTTTGATAAGGTAGCGCAGCAAAGCTTACCAGGAAATGTCACAAGACGATTCACCACTTCTTATACAAAAACAGTTGCTAAAGAAGCTTATCAACGCTTGATTTTACTAGAAGTCATTTATCATATAGACAGTCTGCTTGAAGAAGAAAAACAAAAAAAGACCCCGCTCAGCAAAGAATGGCAAGCGCTTGAACAGTGGACTAACGCTAAAAAATCACAGTTCAAGCCGTCTTTTTCTTTATACGGTTTGATCAATGAAGCCAGATTAATGTTATTTGGTACGTTTTTTGAAGATAGTTATGCTTGGGCTAGATATACCATCCCATTTTTAATGCTAGGTCTTTTCAAACACATGATAAATAGCCCTAGAAGGGTTATTAAAACCAACAACAATTTACTAACTAATTTACTTTATTTTGTGGCTATTCCATTACAAGCTGGTCTTTATCCGCTGGCTTTCTTTTTAGGGGGTATTGCTCAGATTATTGGTCTTGCAAATAAAATTACGTCTCTTCCTTTAGAATTTGTAGGACAGTTATTCGGTAACGGTCGATTGAGAACAGGGTTGGCATTCATTAATGCCATAAAAAGCCTTGTTTTAAGCACAATTATATTTGCGTATCCTCTTTCTTATTTATTTTCAGCTTTTTCAATGGTTGCTATGGCATCTTTTGCTCTGACTGTCGTTGGTGGAACACTCCTTTTTGCAGGAGATAAAATTTTGAACGCTTTGGGCATGAATGCGCATTTGCAAGATGTCAAAAGTCCATTGATGGGATGGCGAGCAATGGCAGTACTTTTCTTAAGTGCGTTAGTTCCTTCTTTCTCTGCCAATAGGGTAAACGAACTGATTAAAGAAGGTGAAAAGATTGTTAGAGATATTATTGCCATAGAAGCAAAAGGCACCGAACTTTCTAAAAATTGTAAGCCTGAGAACTTAAAAGAAAGGCAGGATCACTATAAAAATATGGAAGCAAGTTATGAAAAAGCTGTGCGCTTAATGGATAGAACCATAGGGCTTGATTTTTCTCCTCTTAAGCAAGAACTGCTTAATACAGCAAAACAAAAACTCCAATTGGCCGCTTCAACAGAGAATGGATCTGGACAAGATTATGATAAGAATAAATTATTAGGCAAAATGATGCGCTTAAAAGCAAATATGGAAAAAACGAAGCGCGAACATGGCGCTGAGTTTGCTGAAAAAATATCTAAGATCAACAATCCTATTGTTTATCTAAATGCCTTTAAAACCAAAGCTGAATTACCATCCTTTTTGCAGCCATTGGCAGAAGGCTCTACACCTTCGGCATCAAACGATGAAACTGTGCAGAATGATAATCGATCAAGAGTAATGCCTCAGTGAAATGAAATACCAGTCGGCTACTGCATATGCTTAGCAGTAGCCCTGATTTTTAATGCTGCAATTTTCCAATCGCTTTCATTTCTAACGAAATATGAAATAGGCTGCGCCGACAAGACATAATCCCGCCCATAAATAATTCCATGAAATTGATTGATGCATATACAGAACAGCAAAGGGAAAAAATACTGCTAGCGTGATGATTTCTTGTAGAACTTTTAATTGAACTAAACTAAATGTACCAGTGCTAAATCCAATTCTGTTTGCAGGAACCTGAAACAAATATTCAAAAAAAGCTAATCCCCAACTTGCCAAGATAGCGATCCAGATAGCTTTTTGGTTTAAATTTTTCAGATGAGCATACCATGCAAACGTCATAAATATGTTTGAACAAATTAAAAGTAAAATGGTTTTACCTGCGTTCATTTACTCTCCTCTAAATGATATAAGCAGATTTATTTATGGTAGCTTACACGCTGATATTGAATTAATTTGGGAAGATACCTATCAATATCGTAGCAATTTTTCATACTTACTTTATTTTTTACCAAAGATCATAGTTATTGATTGAACATTCCAAAAGTTTTATCACGAATTTTCCTAATACGGTTGTTGATCCTATCAGTTAATGCAAATTTATTTTATATTCATCAAACCTTAAATAACTTAGCAAAATGGCAGGGAGCGTCAGTAATAAATATGCCTCAAGTCTGTTTTACTCATTAATTTAAGCAGATAGTTCGATAACAAAAGAGGATTAAGTGATGGAACTTAACACGTTTATCTTGGGATGTGCTTGCATGGCGCTGCTTTATGGCGTCTTTGCGGGGCGACAAGTGCTTGCAGCAGGAACGGGCAATCCCAGAATGGTTGAAATTGCAGCTGCAATTCAAGAGGGGGCGAGTGCTTATCTGAACCGTCAGTACACCACTATTAGTATTGTTGGCGTTTTCGTCACGGCATTTTTAAGTTGGATGCTTGGAAAATATGTAGGAATAGGGTTTGTCATCGGTGCAGTGCTCTCAGGGGTTGCAGGTTATATAGGGATGAATGTTTCGGTACGTGCAAACGTACGTACGGCTGAAGCAGCACGTTCTGGGCTGAACAATGCGCTAAGCGTAGCTTTCAAGGGGGGCGCAATTACTGGGATGCTTGTAGTTGGGTTAGGTCTCTTAGGAGTAACTACTTACTACTTATACCTTCAAAAGATAGGTCTGGCACATCGTCCTATGATGGAAGCATTAGTAGCCTTAAGCTTTGGCGCTTCGTTAATTTCAATTTTCGCTCGTTTAGGTGGTGGCATATTCACCAAAGGAGCCGACGTAGGTGCTGATTTAGTTGGTAAGATTGAAGCAGGGATCCCTGAAGATGATCCACGCAACCCAGCCGTGATTGCGGATAATGTGGGGGATAATGTGGGGGATTGCGCAGGAATGGCCGCTGATCTTTTCGAAACTTATGTTGTCACGATTGTAGCCACCATGGTAATTGGCGCTATCTTCGCAACTGGTCAACAAGCTGAAACGTTAATGATGTACCCACTATTAATTGGTGGCGTATGCATCATTGGCTCTATTATTGGTACTTTTGCGGTCAAGTTAGGCGATAGCAAAAATATCATGAGAGCGCTTTACAAGGGATTAGTGGCTTGTACACTTATTTCAGGCGGTCTGATCATTGGAGCAACTTATTACCTGTTTGGGTTTGATCAAGAAATAACCTTAAACCAAGGTTCAACAACAGGAATGAAACTGCTGATTTGTGCTTTGACTGGTTTAGGGGTAACAGGTTTAATTGTTGTTATCACTGAATATTACACTTCTACATGTTGCCGTCCTGTGCGTAGTGTTGCTGCTGCATCTGAAACAGGCCATGCAACTAATATCATTCAAGGTCTTGCTGTTTCGATGGAAGCATGTGCATTACCCGTATTGGTTATTTGCGTTGGGATCTTGGTAGCCTACATTAATGCTGGTTTATTGGGCGTTGCTATTTCAGCAACGGCTATGTTGGCATTAGCAGGTTTTATCGTCGCTCTAGATGCCTATGGTCCAATTACAGATAATGCTGGCGGAATTGCAGAAATGTCAGAGTTGCCTTCTGATGTGCGAGTGGTGACGGATGCTCTTGATGCCGTGGGTAATACGACAAAAGCTGTGACCAAAGGCTATGCAATTGGCTCTGCGGGTCTTGCTGCTTTGGTGTTGTTTGCAGCTTATACTGAAGATCTAAAATATTACTTCCCGGATCTCAATATTCAATTCACCCTGAACGATCCCTTTGTTGTTGTAGGACTCTTCATTGGCGGCCTTTTACCCTATCTTTTTGGAGCAATGGGAATGATGGCTGTGGGGCGCGCTGGTGGACAAGTCGTAGTTGAAGTTCGGCGCCAGTTCCGTGAAATTAAAGGCATTATGGATGGTACGGCAAAGCCTGAATATGGTCGCGCGGTAGACTTGCTGACCAAAAGTGCAATTAAAGAGATGATCATACCTTCGCTTTTACCTGTACTTGCGCCTGCTATCTTATGGTTTGCTATTCGTTGGGTTGCAGGAGAGGCTGCCGCATTCACTGCATTAGGTGCAATGTTGTTAGGTACGATTGTGACGGGGTTGTTTGTTGCTATCTCCATGACCTCAGGTGGTGGCGCTTGGGATAACGCTAAGAAATATATTGAAGATGGTCATTTTGGCGGGAAAGGATCGGATGCGCATAAAGCAGCAGTAACCGGTGACACAGTAGGTGATCCCTACAAGGACACTGCTGGTCCTGCTGTTAATCCAATGATTAAAATCATCAATATTGTTTCGTTGTTAATGTTAGCGATGTTGGCGTTTGGACATTAAGCGCTACGTCTAAATACTACGGCACGAATGAATTTATCGTGCCGTAGTTAATGAGGACAGATTATTTTGGTATTTCTTGATATCTTTTGATCCCTTCAAGGATCTCTTGTTTAGCTTCTTCTGGCCCAAACCATCCATCTAATTTCACCCATTTGTCTTTTTCCAAATCTTTATAGTGTGTAAAAAAGTGTTCAATTTGCTTTAACAAAGGGGAGGGCGCATCTTTATATGTCACAACATTATCGTAGAGGTTCGTTAATTTACTAATGGGGACTGCGATAATTTTACGATCATGTCCCGCCTCGTCAGTCATGGATAACATACCAATAGGACGACAACGGATAACTGCACCACGATTGACTGGGATGGGGGTGATAACCAAGACATCAATGGGATCGCCATCATCAGACAACGTGCTAGGAATATAGCCATAATCACAAGGATAATGCATACAGGTTGATAAAAAGCGATCAACAAATAATGCGCCTGTATCTTTATTAACCTCATATTTGATAGGTTCGCTATGAGCAGGAATTTCAATAATGACATTAATATCATTGGGAATTTGATTACCAGCGCTTACATAGCCTAAGCCCATATTTATATACTCCAGATCAATTGATTAAATTTGAGTAGGAAATTGTAAGGCCTTTCAAGCAAACAAGAAAGGGAATAATTTTTATTTGCTAAGAGTATTGTTTTTTATTTTTTCAACAGCAAGCAACGGTGAGGGTTCGGTAATGGAAAAGCGTTGTGTGAGCCATGCTTTGAGTTGCTCAAAATAAAGGTAAATAACCGGAGTGATATATAAAGTAAGAAACTGCGATAAAAGTAATCCCCCGACGACAGCAATACCTAGGGGGCGACGTGTGCTAGCACTTGCCCCGAAAGCTAGCGCAATTGGAAGTGCTCCCATCAGGGCCGCCATGGTTGTCATCATAATGGGTCTAAAACGAGCAAAGGCAGCTTGAAAGATAGCATCTCTTGGTGGAACTCTCATATTGCGTTGCGCTTCAATAGCAAAATCAATCATTAAGATGGCATTCTTTTTGACAATGCCTACCAACATAATAATACCGATAAAAGAATAGATGTTGAGATCAATATTAAAGAGAAGCAACAATAATAACGCGCCTACTCCAGAGGCAGGTAAACCAGATAATATTGTGATGGGATGAATAAAACTCTCATAGAGGATACCTAAGATGATGTAAATAACCAATACCGATAAAATTAAAAGAAATACCATCCCATGTAAAGATTTCTGGAAAATTTGTGCTGATCCTTGAAAATCGCCAGAAAGGGTTATAGGGGCATGAAGTGCATCTCTCATTTTCTCTATTGTATTAACACTTTCTCCGAGTGAAACGCCAGGTTTTAAATTGAATGAAATAGTGACAGAGGGAAATTGCCCCAAATGATTAATAGAAAGAGGGCCAATGCCGAGTTTGGGGGTGGCAACAGCATATAAGGGCACAAGCTTATCTTGGCTGGAGCGAATATAAAGTTGTGCTAAAGCGCTGGGATCTAATTGACTTGAAGGTTCAACTTCAATAATAACTTGATAAGAGGTATTTGCTCCATTAATAGTTGAAATCTGTCTGGAACCAAATGCACTCATTAAGGTATCTTCAATTTGAAACGGTGTGACGCCTAAAGTAGCTGCCTTCTCTCTATCAATATCTAATAAAACTTGTGGTCCTGAAAAGCGTAAGCTAGAAGTTACATCTTGTAATCCAGGTAAATTGCCTATAGCCTTTTCAAAAATAGGGGCCCAATGATTGAGTTCTTCAGTGTTTGCACTTTGTAGAGTGTATTGATAAACACTTTTAGAAATTTGCCCTCCTAAATTAATACTAGGAAGATTTTGTATATAAGCTTGGATCCCAGGTACTTGTGCAATTTTAGTTCTCAACACTTGAATAATTTCATCAGCATTGAGCTTGCGTTGACGATAAGGTTTTAATTCAATAAATATTCGGCCAGAATTGAGGGTTAAAGAAGGACCGCCTACCCCGACGCTAGATATAATGGCATTGACGTTAGGATCTTGACGTATAATCGTAGCGATTTGTTGCTGACGCTGTACAATTTCTTGGTAGGAAACAGAAGGATCGGCCTCGGTATAGGCGAAAATATACCCAGAGTCTTCGTAAGGTAAAAAGCCTTTAGGAATATAATAGAAAAGTAAAATCATCCCTAACAACGATAAGAAAAATATCATCATGATTGTTTTTTGATGATTTAAACTCCAAATAAGAGATTTTACATAATGAAGTCTCAAGGTGCCAAATAATCCATTTTCATCTGAATCGTGATGGATTTTAATTTTTCGATAATTTGAGAGAAAGATGCGACTTGCTAGCATTGGGGTAAGAGAAATAGAAAGAAACCCAGATACGATGATGGCGCAAAATATTGTAATGCCGAACTCATAAAGTAATTTACCTAAAAGCCCATCCAGGAATATAACAGGAATGAATACAACGGCCAATGACAAGGTCATAGATAAAATAGTAAAGCTAATTTCTTTAGATCCTTTTAATGCAGCTTGTAGAGGAGGATCTCCTTTTTCCAGATAGCGAAATATATTTTCAAGCATGACAATCGCATCATCTACGATATAGCCAACTGAAAGTGTTAAGGCCAATAAGGTGAGATTGTTTATGCTGAAATCTAGCAACTTCATCATGGCAAATGTACATAAGATGGTAATAGGCAACACAATACTGGGGATGAGAGTGACGAGAATGTTTCCTAAAAAAAGATAAATAATAATAACAACAAAAACAGAAGCTAAAAGTAAAGTAAATTGAACATCATGAATGGAAGTTTTAATAAATTCTGATCGATCATACGCAATATCCAAGTGGATCCCTTTAGGTAATTGCTTTTCAAATGCTGGAAGTAACTTTTTAATATTATCAGAAATTTCAATAGTATTGGTCCCTGGTTGTTTTTGTATCCCAAGCACAATAGCTTCCTTGCCGTTGTACCAACTTCCTATTTTAGTATTTTCTACGCTATCTATCACTTGGCCTATATTTTCTAAGCGTAGAGGCAACCCGTTGCGATAAGTGACAATAAGAGGACGGTAGAATTTGGCATTTTCGAGTTGGCCATTGGCTTGAATGAGAAATGATTGATGCTCGCCGTCTAAGACGCCCGTAGGAAGATTCGAGTTATTACCTTGGATTGCATTAGATACTTCGTTAATGCCGATATTTTTTGCAGCGAGTTCTTTAGGATCTAGTTGTATGCGAACCGCCAGTTTTTTAGAACCTAAAATGTTAACTTGGGCAACGCCATTTATCATCGAAATTTTTTGAGCTAGATAATTACTAGCATAATCATCAACGACATAAAGTGGTTGTGTTGATGAAGATAAAACAAGGTAAACAATGGGGAATGAGGCCGGATTGACTTTTTTAAAAGTAGGCTGATAAGGAAGATTAGTTGGAAGTTGTTTTGATGCTGCCGATATTGCTGCCTGGACATCGAGCGCTGCCCCATCGATATTGCGGTTTTGATTAAATTGCAATGTAATTTGGGTATTACCTAATGTGCTAGAGGAGTTCATAGAATCAATGCCAGGGATTGATGAGAATTGCTGTTCAAGTGGTGTAGCGACAGAGGTTGCCATGGTCTCTGGACTTGCACCAGGAAGCGCTGCTGAAACGGTAATGGTTGGAAAATCAACATTGGGTAAATCGCTGATGGGCAGCGTTTTATATCCAAAAATACCAAATAGAATCATGCTTGCCATCACAAGCACAGTCATTACAGGGCGCTGTATAAATGGTTTACTTAAATTCACTTGCTAACCTGAAGTGCTATGGGATCTGCTTCATCTTTTATTTTCATGTGTCTATTGTTTGCAGGTAAGTCATACTCTACCTTGGTTCCTTTGACCAGATTTAATTGCCCTTCTGTAACAACAATTTCACCAGAATCTAATCCTTTGATGATAACTGTCTCATTACTAACTACTTGCCCTGGTATAACGGTACGAATATCTACCTTTTTTTGGTTATCGACCACAAAAACATAAAAACCATTTGGTCCCGTTTGAATCGCATTGTTAGGAATGAGCACTGCTTTGGAGATTTTTCTTAATGGGAATGAGATATTGACAAATTGGCCAGGCCAAAGCTTTTTGTCGATGTTGGGAAAGGTTGCTTTTAATTGGATCATGCCAGTTGTTGTATCAACAGTATTATTGATAAAAGTTATTTTACCCGTTGCTAAAACATGTTCATTATCATTATCAGTGTAGATATTGATTTTATCTAAACCTGAATTTAAATTTTGTTTAATATCAGCCAGATTTTTTTCTGGGACAGAAAAGGAAACATAGATTGGCATTACTTGATTGATAACAACAAGGGGGTTATTGTCTTTTGCCGCAATAATATTACCGACATTGAATAGCAAATTTCCGGTATAACCTGTTACTGGAGAGCTAATCGAGCTATAAGACAGTTGAAGTTTTGCTGAGGCAATGGCAGCCTTATCTGCTTCAATGGTAGCTTTGATAACGTCTACATTAGTCGCAAGTTGCTCAAAATCTTGTTCTGCAACGAGCTTATCGTTTTTAAGTGCCTGTGCACGATTTAAAATACGTAAAGCATTTGCAAGCTGAGTTTCATCTTTTTCTAAAGCAGCTTGAGCTTGTTGCAATTGAACCTGAAAAGGCTGGGGATCAATCGTGAAAAGCACTTGGTTTTCCTGAACCAACTCACCCTCTTTAAAACCTACGCTTTGAAGCTGACCATCCACCAAAGATTTTACGTGAATAGTCGCAAACGGTTGCACCGTGCCAATGGTTTTCAGTTGTTCGATGGTATCTTTCATCGAGGCGGCTATTACCTTAACGCTAAAAGCTTGTTCAACGATAGGCGTATTCGCATTACTGTTTTTTTCTGAATAGATAAAAGTCGTGATGCTAATGATTGTCGCAACAATTAAAAATAAACCTTTAGACATGTGAGGTAACCTTTATTTTTTCTACAGTTACCTAACATATATTACGTGAGCAGGTTGCATAAAACAATCACTCATCTTTGCAAACTGTTATAGGTCATCTCACTTTTTTTACTGCAAAAAGTAAAACAAAAATGATGAATATTAAGTTTGTGTGTTTAGCTGGTTTCGATGTATATGTTGAGGTCCATTCACAAAAATCGTGACAAACGGCGTTTTTTTGAAGCGACAATTTCTCCAGTAACAGGTAACTATCATTTCTAAGAGAAAAATTTAAGTAAGAAAAAAATCGCTTGGTATTTCTTCGTTGTCTGAATTGAATATGTCTTAGAAGGTGCGAAGCATTTGATGAGATTATGTTGATGTTCGATAAAAAAGTGTATCTAATAGGCTTATAGCAAAGTTTGCTAAAGAAGCAATTTCGAACGTAATAGCAAAAAATTTAAGTAACGTGAGGAGCCCAAAATCAGATGAAGAGAAAAGCTGCATGGGTGTTGAGTAATGCTTTAGTGAAGTATAGTTATGTCAAAAAATGAAAAAAATTCTCTTATACTATCTGATCCCCAACGTATTTTTCTGAATCAACATTTTAAAGGGCTTGATTTATCAAAGCAGGAAATCCATGCAAAAGAATTTGATAACTGCCATTTTATTGATTGTAATTTTACTGAAGCAAACTTTAAAAAATGTAAATTCTCTGAGTGTCTCTTTAAAAATTGTAATCTGAGTATGATAAAAGTAAATGGCTGTTCTTTCTTTGATGTTATTTTTGAAGACTCTAAGGCTATAGGGGTTAACTGGACCATGGCTAATTGGCCAACTATTAAATTGAGTGCGCCCGTAAAATTTTATAAATGTATCTTGAATGATTCTTCCTTTTTGGGTCTTAGCTTAAGCGAAATGATCATGACTGAATGTAAGGCGCATGATGTAGATTTTCGTGAAGCAGACTGTGCTCAAGCAGATTTTTCTTACACAGATTTCACTAACAGTTTATTCAATAAGACAAATTTAACTGAAGCAAATTTTGCAGAAGCAACCCATTACAATATTGATGTATTTCTAAATGAAATTAAGCGTGCTAAATTCTCATTGCCAGAAGCAATAAATTTGTTAAATAGTTTAGAGATTGAATTGGTGGAGTAGGTGATGTTATCAAAGAGTATTATTCGATAGTCATGACCCTTTGCTCTTTACTACTTTGCTCGCATAGTTTAATAAGTTTAATGACATTCAATGCATCCTGTGGAGTGACAGGCGGTTGAGTGCCATGCAAAATGGCAGATTGTAATTGCTGAAAAAATGCTAAATAACATCCGTTTAGGGATGCCACTGTATGTGTGCCGTCATTTTGGGTGGTTATTTTTCCATGGAAATTTTCAGATTCTTTTCCAAAATTTTCATGAGTAGGTATTACCCCACGTATGAGTGCTAACTCTTGCGGATCATGCCCACATTTTACAAATGAGCCTTCAGTACCATGGACTTCATATTTAGATCCAGGCGCGATACACAAAGTACTAGAAGACAAGTTGGCGCGCATACCACTTCGGTACATCAATTTAATATCAAAATAGTCCACTGCGGATGCTTGTGTTCTTTGACATAAAACTTCTGCAAAAAGACGCTCAGGAAGACCGAAGAGTTGTAGGGTTTGATCAATCAAATGTGCACCTAGATCCCAAAGCGTGCCTGCGCCTTCCTCATCAGACTCTTTCCAACGCTCAAGCTTGGGATGTGGACGATAACGATCATATCGGCTAATGAATGTGCTAATGTTTCCCAAAGCGCCAGAGTGGATGATGTTTTTGACAGTTAAGAAATCACTGTCCCAACGTCGGTTATGGAAAACAGAAAGTACTTTGCTTTGCTTTTGTGCAATATCAATTAATTCTCGACCTTCAGTTTGAGTTAAAACGAAAGGTTTTTCCACTACAACGTGTTTGTCATGTAATAAGGCTTTTTTTGCTAATGGATAATGATCTTTATTGGGAGCGGTGATGATCACTAAATCGATAAGCGGATTTTCAAGGCATGTTTCAATACTGGTTCTGGGTAAAACATCTATGCCTGGAAAGGTGGTATGAACCTTTTCATTTTGGCTAGAAACGACGTGAGTGACTTGAAAAGCAGGAAGGACTTTTAGGAAAGGAGAATGAAAAATGGCCCCTGAAAAACCAAATCCAATAAGTGCAGTGCGAATAGGGAAGATCTCTTTCGAGCGTAAATTCATTATTAAACCTTTTACGCTAAAACGGATAATAGCGGCTATTCTAATGGATTAGATTCTTTTCACAAAGCAAAAGAGAGGACTTATACCGGGCGTATGTACTAGTTAGATAACTTTTGTGATTCTTTAAGATTCTACTAATATAGTTAGGGGAACACGATAAAAATTGGGACCGATAAAACATTCCCTATGGCCACTTTTACTCTTATTTTGCTTTCATTTTTTTTCGTGCTGCTCAATGGCTTCTTTGTAGCAGCTGAATTCTCTATTGTCAAAATTCGCCATACAAGAGTGCAGACTTTAGAACATCAACGAGGGATCCGGGGGCGGATCTTAGCAAAAGTTCATGGTCAATTGGATGCATATTTATCAGCATGTCAGCTAGGAATAACCCTTGCTTCGCTAGGGCTGGGATGGATAGGGGAGCCCGCATTTGCACATCTTTTATTGCCCTTATTTGATTTCCTAGAGATAGCAGATCCCAAGCTCATTAGCTTTTTCTCTTTTATGGCGGCTTTTAGCATCATTTCTTACCTGCATATCGTCGTTGGTGAATTGATGCCAAAGTCGATGGCTATTCGTCAGACAGAGTTAATAGCACTTTGGGCCGTTGTTCCTTTATATTTATTTTATTGGTTAATGTATCCTGCTATTTGGGTATTAAACGCCAGTGCAAATATTTTTCTTAAATGGTTTAAACTGGATTCGGCTCACAAGGAAAGTTTTACCTATTCGCCAGAAGAGATAAAACTGATTTTACGTACAAGTCATCGCTATGGGGAATTTACCAAATCAGAGCTTGATTTATTGACCAAAAGTCTTATGTTCACTGATCTGGAAATAGCAGATGTCATGCGCCCATTCACGGAAGTCGTTGCTCTAAATATTGATAGCTCTGTGACAGAAAATATTAGAAAAATGTCCCATCAGCGTTATAGCCGTTATCCTGTTTATAAAGGAGATCTAACAAATTTCATTGGAATTGTGCACATTAAAGATCTTTTTTCTGTGCCCCAAAATATCTTGCAAACCAAAACACTCACTCCCTTTATTCGTCCACTTTTAAAGGTTAAAGATACAGACTCAGTGCTAGAGGTGTTCCATCTTTTTCGTAAAGGGAAGCCTCATTTTGCTGTGGTGTTTGCAGAAGGTAAAGCTGTCGGATTTGTTACCTTGGACAATTTATTGCAAGCTATCATAGGTGAAATCAAAGACGAATTTCATATAACGCAAGAAGATTGGATAATGCTCAAGGACGGTAGTTTTATTATAAAAGGAAGTGCCCCTATTTTTACTTTAGAAACAATCTTAGGAATAGATCTTGCCGAGGTAAAAGGGAATACCATCACAGGGCTTATATTAGAAACGCTAGAAAGTTTCCCCACAGAAGGACAAAAAATAGAATTTGAAGAATTTAGCTTAGAAGTCAGAAAGATCCGTGGCCCTCGCATTTTGCAAGTTCGTGTATACCCTAAGAAAAAAACTGAAGGCCTCCCCCCTGAAGATTAAGTCTCATCTTATAACGATCTTCGCTTCTTGAATACTTCTTTCTCCCATTGTCCACAGCAAATCTACGCATACGCATATACACGGAACGTATATGCAACAATCATATTTAGGCAGTAAGTGGGCTTTTTTGTGAATAAAGATTTTGGTAAAATCACTACTTTTAGCAGTTATGGTGATTTAATGCTTTTTTCAAAATTTGGTAAGAAGAAATCTGATTCAAGTACCCCAGCAGTTCCTCCTCAACCCTATACTTTCGATTATCTCAGAACCCAACAATTTAGTCTTAACGAAATTAATAATATGATTTTTCTTGCAATGTCATATATGGATCCAAATGATCCCAAGGTATTTAGAATTTATGATGTTGAAGCGCGAGATGAAGCTACTTTTTTGAAAGCATTAGATCTGCCGAATGCTTTGAAACATCCTTTCGATTTAGACAACGAAGCTAATGCAACTCATGCACAAATTGCAATGAAGAAGCAGGTGCAAGAAGTTCTAATCGGAAGAGAAAAACTATTTGCTAACCCTGGCACAATCAATGTAATGTGGTCTGAGTTGGCAAAAGCTCTTTTTAAAAAAGGACCTGTTCTAAATCTAAAAAGTGCAAGCAAATCAAATGTGATTGCAAGCTTATCCATTTTTCGTAATCAATTAATAGAAATTTTATTTGAATATTATCTACAGGTCAGCCAACAAAGCACTCAATCATCTAGCGAAGCCCCTGTTAAGATCAATGACAGGCTAAATCGTTCTCTGATGAAAGATGTTGCTGTACAAGCTAGCTTATTAGCGTTTATTGGAGAATTGACCAAACAAGGGCATGTTGAATCAGCAAGAGCTATTCATAATTTTATCCATTTAGTGAGAAAAGCTATGTTGGCAAACATGGCAAAAGATAACGAAATGGATGCGGCAAAATTTGCTGTCTTCTTAAGTCCTTGTCTTGTTGACGGGCTTGATCTGAAAGAAACCCTCATGACATTTAAGCAACAAGATAAAGCATTAACCGCAGAATATTTTGGCTTCCAGGCATTTAGTCAAATTATTTTGGAGATGAGCTTTTTTGATGTTCCTTACAGTCAGAAAGCTTATCACTTGCTTTCACAGCAGACCGAAAATAAATCTGGTGAATTATTAAGAGACGAAGTTGTTGGTCTGCATGTCTATTCAAAATTTGATGCTCCCAAAGACAGAGGCTCTTATAATGAGCTACGCCAAAGTGCATTAGCAATAAAATCTACCGAAGAAGCGGTTTCAAAGAGTAATGCCAATGATACCTCTGATATGATAAGTCAAGAAGAGATGTTTGCACTCATGCAGCAGCTAGATCTTGCGGCTCCGCAATCAATACCATTTGATGCAAAAGTACCTTCTCGCAAAGGCTTGCATACTTCATTTTTAGTGCAAAGTGCAAAATCGACTATCCCTGATAGCCTTGTTGATGTTAAACAAAATGGTTCTTTGGTCGCTCCGAACAAAAGTAGATCGAGAACGCTTTTGACAAGAGAAGTGTTTTCAGGCCAACCGCAAGCCGCGCCATCTCAGCTGATATCCTCTTTGCCTGCGACGCAATCCTCACCGACCTTACAAAGAACACAAAGTACACCACAACTTCGTGGGTCGATGACTGAGAGCTCGGCACAGGAAAATCTAGTAGATGTTAAACCATCTGTAAAAGATAAGTTAAATGTGGTATTGAAGAAAAAGAAATTCTAATATCTTGTCTTTGGCGCTACATGAAAAAATATCATGTAGCGCTGCCTTTCAGTCATATGATTTCCAACGTTCCATTCTTCTGCTAGAATAGAATAACTTATAAAGTTAAAGACGTCCTATGATCCCCAACATGATGCGCTTTATTGAGGTAACCTCGCCAGGCGCTCCTGATGCCATGCAAATTGCCACAGGGCCTATTCCTACCCCAGGTCCAGGTGAAGTTCTTATTCAAGTTCAAGCAAGTGGTGTGAATCGACCTGATGTTTTGCAACGTATGGGAAAATATCCACCTCCCTCTGATGCTTCACCTATTTTAGGGCTTGAGGTCGCAGGCATTATTGCCGCATGCCATGAGAGTGTGACTACTTATAAAGAAGGCGATGCGGTTTGTGCGTTAGTACCCGGTGGTGGATATGCAGAATATTGTATTACGCCAGCAGCACAGTGTTTACCTATTCCTCAATCCTTATCAGCTATTGAAGCTGCAGGATTACCTGAAACTTTTTTTACCGTATGGTTCAATCTCTTTATGCGCGGGAAATTAAAGCAAGGAGAAATAGTTCTTATTCATGGTGGTTCAAGTGGTATTGGCACTACGGCAATACAATTAGCGAAAGCATTTGGAGCTCATGTTGTTATTACAGCAGGAAATGCAGAGAAATGTGAGAAATGCCTTAAATTAGGGGCAGATGCGGCGATTAACTATCGAACTAAGGATTTTGTTAGTGAAGTATTGCTATTGACTGAGCAACGAGGAGTAGATTTGGTTTTGGACATGGTAGGAGGAGGCTATATTGAAAAAAATCTAAAGGTGCTCGCCTTGAATGGACGATTAATTCAAATTGCTTTTATGCAAGGAAGCCGTGTTGAAGTAGACTTGCTCCCTCTTCTGACCAAAAGATTGGGTATTTTAGGCTCGACGCTTAGACCTTTACCTGTAAGGGAAAAAGAGCGAATTGCAGTGCTTTTAAAACGGAATGTTTGGCCGCTTTTAGAAAGTGGCGCGGTAAAACCTGTCATTGATCACGTATTTAAACTAAAGGAAGCGCCTGCTGCGCATCAGGTGATGGAATCGAATACGCACATTGGAAAAATTGTTTTAATTCCCTAAATGTATTGCAATGATACTTGCTTGATAGTTAGTTACTGCCCTATAATTCCCCTTGGTTCATTAAGAGTTATTAATATATGTTAGGTTATTTCGTCGTCAATCATTCCGTAAAACTTACCCCAGGCCAACAATTTTTTTATTATATTCGCTTAGGATACTGGGATGATGCCTTGAAAATGCTAGAGAGAGATGTGCAGCTGTTGACACTGCATGATGATTTCCCTTCGACATTCAGATGGACTGTGCTCGATCATGCCTTAGGGCAAGCAAGGACGGATATCATAGATATCCTACGAAATGAATACGGCATATCAGGTCGCGTGCATGCTAACCTAATGAATACATTTATATATCATCAAAGATGGGATCTACTTTTTTATGCATTAGATCATGAATTTTATGCTGTGAATACCCTAAATATGGGGTATACCTTATTGGATATCGTTAACTATTATCACCTGTCAGAAGCAGCAGCTCTCTTGCGTCAAAATTATGATGCAAAAACGGCTAATCAACTGGAAGAAAATTTAATATCAAAAAAAGAGATTGTGAAGAAACTGCCTACGCCAAAAGAACAGGATACGGCATTGATGTTTAATGCTGCAGAATATGATGATTGGGCAGAGGTTTTTTCCTATTTAGATAAAGGATGTTATGTAAACGCGCAGCATCCTTCGCATGATGATAAGTGGGTGTTATTGCAATACGCCTTTAAGCATAAAAACAAAGACGCTTTTTTAGCATTATTAATCGATCATCATGCTGATTTTGATAAAATTCAATTTCAAAGCTTTGAAGAAAGAATAGAATATCTTACTTTTAAATTTGATTGCTTAAAGGTAGAGGGAACGCAGTTTTCTATGCCGCCACTTGATCTTTGCGAGTCCTCAATGGGGATAAGATGGCTCCATCCTGAAAACGACCCTATCGAGCCATTTAAAAATAAAACTGCCATGACGGTAGTAAATCCTATAGGGCATGGTCGGCCGAGAAAATGAAATAGTTTTAGGTAACAAACATTGTTGAAATGCTTGCTATGCCATCACCTATTCGATACCTTAACATCAACCTAAGAGCAAATATAAAAATGAAAATGAATTTTCGTCAAATAACAGAGCTTCTTTTAACCACTGGGATCATGGCACTTATTATGTCTGGTATGATGATGACTTATCATTTTGGCTTTAATGAAACCATGTTGAAAATGTGGAAGCAGACCTACCCTGTTGCCTGGGCAGTTGCCATTCCAGGGATCATGACTGCAAAAAAAATTGTTCGATTTTTGATGGGGATATTATTTAAGTCTGCACCATTAAATCATTAAGATAAAGGAACATGAAATGAAAAGAACAGCATCAGCAACATGGACGGGTGATTTAAAACAGGGTAAAGGCACCGTTTCTACTCAAAGCACAGTGCTGAAAGATACCGCATATTCCTTTTCAACCCGTTTTGAAAATGGCATTGGCACTAACCCTGAAGAATTAATTGCTGCAGCACATGCGGGTTGCTTTACAATGGCATTTTCAGCCTTTTTAGGACGTGCGGGTTTTACGCCAGAAAAACTTTCTACTCAAGCAACATTAACGATGGAGCAGGTAGGAGAAGGTTGGACAATTACCACTATTTTATTAGAGGTGGTAGGAAAAGTGCCTGGTATAGAGCAACCCATGTTTGAAGAAATTGCAGGCAATGCTAAAGAGAACTGCCCTGTCTCTAAAGTTTTAAATGCAACGATTACGTTAGGTGCAAGACTCGAAAAATGATAGTTCGTACATTTATAGGATAGCATTGTCGAGTTGTATGATGTTTTTTGCTTGTCTGTCATTGCGAGCGTAAACGAAGCAATCCATTCGAAAAAATGGTGCGCATGCTTCGCTTGCGCTCGCAATGAAAGCCTGTTGTAGTTTAAATCTTTTTCTAAAAAAATTAAATTTTATACGAATACTATAATCCTGATTGTTGACGTGTTACCTCTGTCACTGCACTCCAATCTTTTGTCTCCATTCCTTGTGCTAAAGCAATCAAGAATTTATTCATGAGAATATTGGCGACGTCTGGCACAACACGCGCATCAGCAAAAGCGGTTTGGAAAAGTCGTAAATCTTTAAAGCCACCGTCTAGACTGAAATTAACTTCCTCAAAATTGCGCGCTTTAATTTTATCGATATAGAGCTTAAAAGCAGGATGAGCAAAAACGTTATGAAACAAAGTATGAATGATATTTAAATCAACCGTATTTTTTTCAGCAAAGGTATAAATTTCACCCATAGTTTCTATAGCAGAAGCTAATAAATAATTCATACATATTTTAACCACGTTAGCATGAAAAGGTTCAATACCAACATGAATGATGGTAGAAGAATAGGAGTGAAATAGTCCTGTGAGTTTTTCAATGGTTTGCTTATCACCTGCAACGATGGTCGTTAACTCCCCTTTTTGCGCTACTTTAGGCACACCTAATACATTGGCAGCAATATAGATACTTCCTTGTTCCTTATGAAGTTGTGAAAGTATTTTAGATGTTTGAGGAAGAATAGTAGAAGTACCAATATGAATGGCATTTGGTTTGAGGGCAGATAAAAAACCTTGTTTGCCTTGTACTGTTTCTAATACTGCAGCATCATCAAATAAACAAGTGATGACGACGTCTGCGTTTTGAACAGCTTCTTGCGTGGTTTGTGCACCTTTTGCTCCTAGGTGAGTGAGCGGTTGCATTTTTATCGCGGTTCGGTTGTAAACTGTAAGTGGAAAATTACCAAGTAAGATCCTTTGTCCTAATACAGTTCCCATTTTACCTAAACCAATTAAAGCGACATTCATATGTGAGGAACTCATATCGTTCTCCTCGTAAAAATAATATTTTTTGTGGTGCATCGCACATTTCTATTGACCAACCTATGCACTAGGTATATTAACTATAGTCTGAAACCATTACACGGATTGGTTTGATAGCTGAATTTTATCAAGGAAGACTGTGTTAATTCACATAAAATAAAAAATTGAATGAATGCTACAAGTTATTGCCTGAATCGAGGTAACGATCCATGTTAACAACACCTTCTTTTGGTTTTGATCAAATGCAATTTGCAGTGACCAAAGTGATACAAAATCCCTCTTCAACAACTTTTGAAGAAATGGCAAGTTTATACCAAAAAAATCCTGATATTGAAGCATTAAAGCAAATATTTTCTTTGCTAACCTTAAAAGAAAAAGAGCTCATGATTGAAGAGCAAAAAGAATTTTTAAGGACATTGAAACGACGGATAAATATTATTGCACCTGAGATTGAATTATCAACCTTGAATGCGATAGTCAAAGCATTGCCAACCAATCAACAAGCCAAGCAAAATCAAGAATTACGCATGCAAACCGCTGTCGCTTCCAAACCTACAGTTTGGGCGTTGGATATAGATGAAAAAAGTTGGAAGAAAGCAGAAGATCACTTTAAGGCCAAACTGAGTCAATTTGATGTTGTTGCTTCCTTGCTAAATAGACTTGAAAGTCTAAAGGCGGATGTACGAAATGGGGTTGAGAAGGCATCTATAAAATCGACATTGCAAGCAGAAATTACTAAAAGTTTAAACAACATTCGAGACTTGATTGTTAAAGAATTTGATGCTTCACGTGTTGGTTTTAAAAAAGAACTAGAACAAACGTTAGAGACTATAAAACAAGAAAGCCTTGAGACAATTGAAAAAGCTAGTCAGCAATTATTAGCACTAGAAGAGCCTAATGAAGAAGATATTACCTCTTTAAAAGCTTTTCTCGCACAAGGTTTAAAAAATGCTGATGACATTTTACAAAGTTTAATCCCCGTAAAATATGACAGAAAAGATTCTAATCTTGCTCATTCATTTATTCGTGTTGATGGTAAAGTTTATGCCATGGCTGTACATGATTATCTAGGGGAAGGATGGTACGGCAAGGTCAAGATTGCGCAAGATAAATCTGGTAGGTGTTTTGCAGTTAAAATTGAAGGAATTGATAAAACGGCGAGCAATGATAATGAAAATAACGTTGCAAAGCTTATCGGTTATTTTAAGGGACATGCGCTACGTAGCTTAGATGGTGTGAAATCTTTCAAAGGTAGAGATGCTGTCGAAAAAACGTATACCATCACTGAGTTACGTAAAGGTAAAGAACTATTTCAACATATTTATACGAACACCCTAGCGGCAGGGCATGTCTATACCAAAGACGAACAAGATAAAAAGAGAAAGCAAGGTAAAGAAGCTTTAACCATGGTACAAAAGCTTCTTGCTGGATACCAAAGTTGTCAAGTCGCCGAAGAATTGCATCATAGAAAGGTAGTGCATGGAGATCTAAAACATGCAAATTTAATGGCGGTGGTTTTAGGTAATTATGTAGATGTTAAACCAATTGATTTTGGGTTTTCCTTTCAGGTAGACACTGATAGCAAAGGTAACTTCACCGACGTTAAAGCAGATAAAGCACCCAATGGTACTCCTTTACGCTACTTGCCTCGCGAAATTCGAGTTGCTCACCCGGGCTCTAAGATTTTTCAACTAGGCGAAAAAGCAACTTTTTCATTTGCATCTGATCGTTATTCATTAGGCATCCTGTTTAGAGATGATTTAGAGTTACCAAGAAGCTTTTATGCGTCTTTGATAAGAGTTTCTCCAAATGAGAGAGGTTCTTTGTCCGCAATAAAAGATAGATTTATTGCTGCATTAGAAAAACTTCCGGAAAGTAAATATGATCCTGAGATCAAGAAAATTATTTATGAACATAAGCAAGGAGTACGAAGAGTACATTCAGTAGGCCCGCAAACGAAATCTACTTATGTTGGACAATTATTGTCGGGTTTTAGAGATCCACAAGAGGTAACTGGTAACCCCAAATCTATTGCTTATACCATAGGCGATTATCGAGCGATAGCGGCTGCATTTTATTCACTTATTTCACCCGTTAAATTCTTTAATGACTTACATATCGAGTACTTATCTGCGAGCAAAACCAAGGCAACCAGACAAGCCTATGTTCATAATGCGCGAATATTCATTGGTGAGTTACTTCGAGCTGATGTCAAAAGTGAATTTTTAAGCAAAGTAGAAGATGGATTAGATGACTTTTTTCATCAGCTTGAACCACTTGATGTTGATTTGTTGGACATGCGTAGCGCCCTTCAAAAGGAAGTGAGCGATGCTAAAAAACGTAAATCTGCTTATAATAAAACTTTAGTACCTTCCTCCGTGTTGCCGACACCGCCTGAGAATATTTCGTCTTATCTTCGTGAAAATTTAGTAAATAATTTCAATCCTCACATAGAGAAGCATGCAACGAGATTTGCCAGTGACTTAAAGGGATACCAAATTTCTTTAATGAAAAGAATTGGCCTTTCGGAATTCCATAATAATAATTTTTCTAAACATGTGAATAAAGGTGGTGCAAAATTACCTATTAATGAATGTGTCGATCTGTTTAATACCATATCGGAACGAGTTGCCACCGAAATTTTGCTGGCAAAAAATGAAAAACACCAAAGACGACTCTTCAAGTTTTTTACAGTTGCAATGGATAAAAGTATCGCGCTTGGCGATTTTCAAACGGCCCATGCTCTTTTTGGTGGATTGAATTTCAATACAGTATCACGATTATCTTTCCTGCGAGACGATCCTGCAATTATTAAAATGCTTAATGCCGCAGAAAAGCTTTTTAGTAGTAGCTTTAATTTTAAAGCATATCGCCAGCATGCCAAGGATAGGATCGTTGCGGGTGAAGATATTGTACCTTACATTGGTGTTTTACAGCGCGATCTTACGTTTATGGTAGATGGAAACCCGGAAAAGCTTGCAAGTGGTAAAGAGAACGAAGAGCTCATGTCACTAGTAGGTACAGCAGTGCAAGAGCAATTTATGGATCTTCAAGATAAATGGCTTGTACGTGAGCAAAAACCCTTCCAAACGAATATTGCTTCTTGGTTAAAGCAGCCCAGACTTGTTCAAGATCTAGATTACTTTATGTCTACTAAAGTAATGCCAACAGCAAGCAGCAAGCCAAAATATGACGAAACTTATGCAGCTATTATTCATACTATCGCGCATGTAGTGCAATTGCAGGCGATGAATAAAGAGATAAGGGGAGAATATGAACTCACGACTGATCCTATCCAAAGACGGAATCTGGGCTCAAAATTAACTGCTTATCAATCTTATGCGAAGAGGTATAAAGAGGATTTGGCTGTATATGCTGCGCGTCCAGAGTTTAAAGAGATCTTGATTAAGCTTGTTGATGCAGATTCTACCGCAACAAATGTACAAGAATTGGTGAGAATGGCTGAAGAGAAATTATTTGGTCCATTCTATGAACCGTTAAAGGATGAACAAGTGAATGAAGATATGGCGGAGGAGGACTTTGCGCTGTTTTTCTCAAGCCTTTCATTGAATAATACAAACCCTTCTATCTTAAGAGATCCGATGCTTACAGATGTGCAAAGGAAGAAAAAGGTAGTAGAGAGAAAAAACCTTCGTTTTCCAGCCACAAACTACGCTTGTCAAAAAGAAGTAGATTATTCTGAAGATATTTTGGCTGAGGCCTTTAGACGTAAATTGGTGGTTACCTAATCAGTTCATTGCTGCGACAGCTTGCTGTCGCAGCTCCACTAAGATAATTGACAATAAAATCTTACTGATTCTTGTAGATCATTTTTAAAAGCATCATTTTCTAATGGTGATTCATCATCTAAATTTAATTGCTTGTGCAATGCTGGATATAACATTTCCATTTCAATAAAATTCTTTTTCAACGCTTGTGTTTTGAATAATGCGACTTGAACTACATCAATTAATTGTGGTTTGTTAGCATCTTCTGGCGTCGGTAGATATAATTGTGTGGGTAAGCTTGAGATTTCACGCGGAAATTCCCAAGAGTGTAGAATAGCCCCACCAATTTTAGGATGATATTCTTTAATCAAAGCCAATAGTAATTGCTTATCTTCAATTAGCATATCATTATCTTGCGCATAGACGAGAATAGGTAAGACACCAATTTGATGCATTAAGCCTGCTAAAGAGGCGATTTCTGAAGGAATAGTAGAGAATCTTTTAGCTAATACATGAGCATAAGCTGCCACGTACGTACTCGAACTCCAGGCCTCATACATTAGTTGATCTATGGTTTCATTTGTTGCCTGAAATATTTGTTCCATTGCAAGACCGGTGGCAAGATTACTCACAAATGGGACACCCAAACGACTGATAACGTTAGGTAACGATTCAATTGCTACTACCCCTCGACTTGTCGGGCTATTTGCAATTTGGATAAATCGCGCCGTAAGAACTGGATCATGACTGATAACTTTTGCGAGTTTAAGAGGGGTGACATTTGGATCTTCAGCACACTCTCGGATACGTACAGCAACTTCAGGTTGTGTAGGCAATTTCAGTTCATTATTTTCAATGGCTTCGATGAGATTTTTAGTAATATCTGGAAGCGTTTTCATGATTGTCCTTTTATTTAGGCAAAAGCTACTGAAAATGTATTTTAAGCCTTTATGTATTATAGTTGTTTGTATTCCTATTCGTTGCAAATCATTGAAGCATAAACAGGTAGGGGCTGAATGAAAAATTTAGATCTAACAATTTATCCTAAAAATTGGGGCTGGCTACTTGCTTGGGGAATAGGCCTTCTGATTTTAGGTGCACTTGCTATCAGTGCTGCTGCATTTACCACATTACTATCTATTATATTTTTAGGTGCACTGTTTCTTTGCGGCGGTGTGGTAATTACTGTAAATACATTACAGTTTTGGCGCAGCAAGGGACCTGGTTTTTCATATAATTTAATCATGGGCATTCTTTATATAATCCTTGGTTTGATGTTTATGTTCAGTCCTGTTCCCAGCGCAGTTTCACTGACGGTATTATTGGCTATCTTTTTTATTTTTATTGGCATTTCTCGTGCTATTTTTTCTCTGATAATGCGTTATCCTAGCTGGGGTTGGAGCTTTGCCAGCGGACTTATCACGCTCATTCTAGGGGTAATGATCATAGCCGAAATGCCTGCATCCAGCTTATTCATCATTGGCTTATTTGTTGGGATTGATATGATGTTTTTTGGCTGGGGATTTATTATGGCAGCATTATATGCTCGTTCTGTCCGCGCATAAAAGAGGGAAGAATGAAGTTTCTGAAAATGATGATAGTAATGGTAGGGTTTTCTACTACCTTACAAGCTGCAAATGTTAATGAGATTGCTTTACCCAAGTATACTGGTGCAAATTGTCAAGATTACACAGGAACTTGGGAAGGGTTTATTACAGATCCTTCTGATTTATTTGCCAAAGGCGGACCGTGGCCCGTGATAATATCGCTCTACCATAAAAATGGATATATCATCGGACGTGTTAATAAAATTAGAACTTCCTCTCATGATGGGATTGAGACTCGTCAAATATGGGCTAGCTGTAAAGACGGCATCTTAAGCTCAATATTTTGGGGAAACCGAGGGGCTTGTGGTAGTGTTTCGCAAGAGGGAATGCAAGTCAGCAAAAATGTTATTGTCCTAAAGCTGCATTGGGAAAATGCGATGGCAAATGCAGATTTTTTCACTTTTTTGAAAAGAAAAAATAATGTTTATCCTTACCCTGTTCCGCAAAAATTACATGAATATAGCATTGAAAATATCAAAACCTGCCATTGACGCTAAAAATGAAAATTTTGGATTCAGGCTCAGTACAGGTTTTAGAGCAGCAGTTTTTACACCTTAGTAAATAAGTAGTGTAGAAGAGCTAGCATCAAAGAATGAGAACAAGCTTCTAGTCTCTTTTCTCTAAATAAATGGCATTTCCATAGGCATCATATGTAAAATATACTTTCTCGACATTATCATTATAAAAATAATAAATACGACTTCCGCTATCAGGAGGCGCATAATAGAAATCACTGCTGTATTCGTTTCCAGGCGCAACGTAGAGACCTTCTAGCAAGATAGTTGTGCTTCTATAATCACGATGAAGAGGATAGCGTGTCGCTTTGCGTGATGAGCCTCGTACGTTGGTGCAGTTGTAACATTGGCATGGAGGTGGATAAAAGGTTTTCATTACGCCTTGGCAATCAATATTTGGATAAGGATTAGGAAACGCATTGGGGTAAGCCACCGTCCACCCACTATATAGCAAACCAGTATGATAGGGTCTACATTGCTTACAATTAAAAGTACAAGGTTTGCATGTTGGTTGGCAACCAGAAGAGCCACAAGCAAATGAAACATTTGTTGAAATAAGTAATATTGCCAACAGTAGGGATTTCATCAGTCCACCTGTATTTCATTTTTACAGATGGACCGTATGAAAGAGAAGAAAGTTCAACTTTCTTTTTTAGCAACAATACCAAACAGTTCTTGGCCAGTACGCTTTTCGCTATTACCAAATTTTTTCATATCGATGAAACCAGTTTTCTCGACAGTAAAACCATACTTTTTCAATACGCTTTCTAATGGACGTTGATCCATTAAATGGAGGTGACGAGGAAGTGCATAAGCTTGTTCTGGCAGGATCTCAAGGCTTGAAAAACTATATCCTGGCCATAGATTGCCTTCTTGCCAGCGCTTTTCATAAGTAGATAAAACCTTATCACGGAATTCTCCATGTTGCGGAGGTAATACGGCAATAAATATTTTTCCACCGGGTACAAGCCAACGTTTAATTTTTGCAATACCTTCTTCAAATTCATCTGGTTGCATAAAATGCGCAACGCGATACATGACAACACCGGATAAGCTATTTGGCTTTAAGATCATGCCTCTTGGAAAAACAAAGGCATTTAAATACAAATGTTCCCTTTGTGATGGACTGATATTTTTGCGTCCATAGATAAGGTGAGAAGGTTCTAAATCATTGTAAATAACTGTTGCACCGGCATTGAGCATGTGTTTACTCAAGCGTCCATAACCCCCACCAATTTCAAGCATAGGAGATTTTGCAGTTTTACTAAATTGGACAATATCATTTACTAACCAACTTTCTTGTAAAGAGGCATCATCGATGACATCGAAGCCAAATTTATTGATGGTAACAAGGCTTTTGCCACTTTTACTAAGAGGAGGTTCAGTAGGTAAGGTTTTCTCTATTTCATCAAGCACAGTTGACGTAGCAGGGATGCCATAATTATGCTGATTTTGTAAGCATTTAAAAGAAGGTGCTGCGACGGCTTGCGTAAGGAAACATAAAAGAAAGCAGGTGAATATGCAATTTTTTATCATTTTCTCTGTTAACCAATTCATGCTATTTCGAAGAGAGCGAGAATTTAGCACTCAATTCAGTTGGCAGTCAAAAGAATATTTGGTAGCATCCACTAGTTCTTTTACGAACTCATAGTTAAAGAGGTACATTATGCGTGAGTTAACTTACAATGAAATGGCTGCGGTTTCTGGTGCAGAAAATTTGGATGTTACGGTTATTGATCCTGTAGCTGCAATTCAAACCTTCTTATTCCTTATTAGTTACACTGATCAACAATCTTTTATTTATGGCTCAGTGGTTACCGGGATGACTGGTGGTGCAATCGCTGGCGGAATAATGGGTTACGGTGCTGTTGCAGGCATGGGTATGGCTGCAGGCATTGGTGCAGGTGTTGCTTGTGCAGGCGCAGGCGCTATCGCTGGTGGTTTAGCTGCCAAAGGGGCAGCGACTTTTATGGCTGGCGCATACAACTGGATCATGGGTTAAGACGCTATACACAAAAAAGGGGGCCATTGCCCCCTTTTTTTTTATCATCTGTAACTATGCCTCATCTGCGATAAGAGATTGATACTCTCGATGTTTCTCAATATAGCGCTCAACATAAGGACATGAAGGTTTGATGTGCAAGTGATTTTGCTTGGCATATTCCAGTGCAAATTTCACAATGTCTTGTGCAATATTACGCCCGCGTAATTCTGGAGGAACAAAGGTGTGATGATAATCCAAAAGCGCACCATTATTTAAAATGTCATAATCAAGATAGGCTGTTTTACCTTCGACAACAGCAACAAATTGTTGGGATGATTTTTCATGCTTCACTGTAACCATTATGGCTCCCTAGCTTAATCTTAATAAGGGTCTTGTTAAACAAGTTGCGCCACCTTCTGCTTTATGAGAAATCTCATTTCCCTTGTAGGTGTAAACTTTGCAACCTGCTGCTTGCAGACGTTTTTTGGTTTCAGGATTTCCTTCAATTGTCAGGCAAACATTCGGCTTGATGGCTAAAACATTTGACCCCATGCTGTTAAATTCTTTTGTAGGAACTTCAATCAAGGTGAATCCTTTATTTTTTAATAGTTCTACAAAAGAAACTGGTAAATAATTTAAATATACCAATGCTTTTTTATGATCAACTAGACTGATGAGTGATTGTAGGTGTAGGCATGCTTCTTTTCCTTGATCATAAGGTAAATCAACTTGGATCACTTGAATGTCAAATTTAGCGAGTGCTTTTCTTATCTCGTCAATACCTTCTTGATTTGTTCTAAAGCCACGACCAATAGCAAGTGTTTTATCATCTAACCATAAAATATCTCCCCCTTCTGCACTGGCTTCTCCTGTTAATTCATAGAGAATGGGGATATTCAGTGATTGAAATTTTTTCTTGATGGCGTGTTCTTCACCTTGGCGTAATGGTTTTCCCATTCTCAGAATAATCGCACCATGATCGGTGATAATCGCAGGATCATGCACGAAGATGGCATCGGCTGAAGGCAAAGGAGTATTATGGTACTCAACTTGAACGCCTTCTTTTTCTAGAATGGCCACAAAATCTTGGTGTTCTCTTTTGGCAATAGCAAGATCAGGCTGGGCAGTATAATGCCATTTTTGTGGCGATGCGTTACCAAATGCATCATCGGGACTCCTGACTAAAACTTTTTTAAGATCGCCAACCATGGTTTGTCCACCATAAGGAGCCGCTGCAAAACTGGTTTGAATACTGACCGCCATTAATAAAGTAATTGCCTGTAGAATTTTCATTTTTCCCTCAGTGTGGAACATGAGAAGATGTCATATTATCGAAATCTAGTGAGAACATAAAATATTTGTTATCGCCAGTTTCATTAGAACAGGTAATAACAAAGTGAGATAGTGCCTCGACTACCATCTTGATATATAGAAAGGAAAGCATTATGTCCAAGAGAATCAGATATTATTGTTATCTTATAATAAGTTTTTTTGTATTCATGTTTCCTTTTCAAGCAAAGGCGGAGCATTTTGTTGAGAAGACCTTTCTTACGCGCAAGCAAGATGAGTTACTTGCCATAAATGCAGCTATCAAAAATGAATATGAATTTAAAATTTTAGGAAAAAAATTTATTGGGCTGCCAGGTGTTTTTTCTCCGATGGTATTTGGTGGCGATGGCATGGTGACTAAAACGCTTTCTTTGCAAAAAGGATTGAAAATTTTAGAAATTGGTTCGGGCACTGGTTATTTTTCTGTATTCAGTGCATTGAATGGTGCAAGAAAAGTTGTTGCGGTCGATATCTGTGAAGCAGCTGTAGAGAATACCTTACGAAACGCTAAACTTCATCAGGTAGAAAGTAAGATTGATGCAAGAAAAGGAGATATGTTTAGCGTGATTGGTCCCTATGAAAAATTTGATGTCATCTTCTGGGATATTCCGTTTAATCATACTGAGAAATCTAATTTAACTGTACTTGAGCGTTCAATTTATGATCCAAACTGTCATCTATTGACTCGTTTTTTGAATGAAGCGCCTTTGTACCTGAAACCCCATGGGATTGCTTACCTTGTATATTCTCCTACACATGGAAATGTTGATTATTTCTATGCTTTTGCAAAGAAGAGTGGTTGGTCAGTTAAAACGATTAAGCAATGGGGAGACCCAGAGTCCATTGAAATTGCGTTGTATCAGCTTGAACGATAAGAAATATGAGTTTTGAAGATTGAAAATCTCACCTCAAGCTTTTAGTTTATCTGTCCGATAATATTAAATAAAAGTTGTCTAGAGATCTGATTACATTGACAGGATTATTTTTCCTCTTACTATGAGTGATACAAAGAGATGAAATTTGTGTTGAGCTTGAAATGGTTTTGTATGTTAGGTCTTCTATCTTTTACTGCTATGACTTATGCCGGTGTTGGTAAAGATTTAACTGATGGTGAGGTAAGAGATAGAATTATTGGTGGAAGTATTAGCGCCTATGATGGTGGGCCTTGCCCTTGTCCCTATACTGAATTCAAGAACGATCAAATTTGTGGAGATAGTAGTGCCTATAGCCGCGGTGAAGACATAAAATGCTATCGAAAAGATATTTCTGATAGAGAAGTGAAACGTTATCGTATAGAAAATGGGATTGATAAACCAAAATTACCTTGGCAAATAGAACAAAAACCAAATTAACTTCAAAGGTTGGGTAGTGATATGAACTGGAAATTATTCTGCGCCATTTTAGTGTTCCCACTTTCTGCAAATGCGTTTGGTGAATTAAAGGCGATGACAGATGATGAAATTCGTCAAAACATCATTAAGGCTTCCTTAAAAAGTTTTGAGGGCGAATGCCCTTGCCCCTACAGTAGAGATTCCAAAGGAAGAGAATGCGGTGAAGATAGTGAATACTTTCGTTCACGAGGGAAAATTCTTTGCTATAGACAAGACATTTCTATAGCAGATGTGAATGCTTATCGGTTAAAATATACTATCATAGACCCTAAGAGCGTGCCACAGAACCGTCAGATCCTAGATCCTACAGAAGATGCAAAAAAATCACAGTAATCTTGAACAAACCATCATTCATGCCTTATCAAAGCCACTTAGCGATCCTTTCGTCAAAGAGTGTATTGTAATACTAGGTGAATATCAGACTGTTGAAGCTCCTCATGATGGCTCTATTTCTTTTTTTAACGCAGCGTCTGATATAGCATTAAATTTTGACGCACATGATGTACTCATTAAAGTTGAAATAAGCTTCTCTTTATCGAATAAAACTGCGTTCAGCGATCTCCTGCAGAAATATACTAATAGACATTGCATCTATCAGCAACTTGGAAAACCTACGTTAGTACAGAAAACGCTATTGGCATATGATTTAAGTCATTATTGGATGAGATTTGAATTACAAGAAGATATCACAAAGAAAATAGTTTACTTGGCATTATCGTCGATTGGAAAAAATTATCGAAGAAAAGAAATTTTGCTTAGAACCTGTAAATCTTCTGGTAAACGCTAAAAAACTATCAAGGTAAAGCGCATTTTTGCGGCAACTTCTAAATTGCCCGCGCGTCCATGTGCGGTGAGAATAGTAAAAATGAAATAATAATGATGATCAGAAAAGTTGTTTTTTGACAGGTTTTCTAGTTTGAGCTTTCGCTCTTTTACCTTGCGGCTGCTCTTTTTTCTCTGCGAGCATACGAATTTCAAATAAAAAAGTAGGGATAGTGCTGGGAGAAGGTGATTTTTTTGTTCTTGGGTTTGTTGTTTCGGGTTGCTTGCTTCTGACAGCTTTTGCATTCAACTCGAATGACAAGGCTGGCATACTTAATGAATTTTCACTTGTTGTAGCGGGTGGTATGGTGTTAGCAAATGAATTTCTCTTTTGATCCTGCTCTGACCATATTTTTAAAACGGCTAAGCGCTCGTTTGGAAGAAGATGTTTAAACCAGCATTCTTTATCAAAGGGCTCAGTATTTTCATACCAGTGAGCAAATGTTTTTGCATCAAAATTCCCATCAGGGAAGCAGAAGCCAAATTCTCTTTTCAGCCATACGCGTTGTTGCTCAGGTTTTAGGGGAAGAAATTCTGGATGATAGCGAGTCCATAATTTTGAAGGGCCTAATTGCATAATTTTGTTTCCGTTAATGAGAAAGCAAGCATGATACCTTAATAATTGATATATGTTAACTACTTGGTACTTTACACCTAGATATTCAGGATAAATGGTGTAGATCTCTGAAAGATTGCACCATTTCATCGCTGATATAATCAGGATAACAAATGGGGATCTGATGATAATTTTTAGGATGAATATAAGCGCTACGACGGCCACATTTTTGGCCATCCCAGTGAATGCTGTAAGGACATGGACAGAGCCCAGTGTATGCGTTGAGGGAGTTCTCAATGATGATAGCTCTTATTTCATCATCGCAGAGCATTTGGGCATTCACTTTAAGTGAATATAGACCTATGCATGTGCTCAAAAAAATGATTTTGGGTAAAAAAACAAATTCTTGTAGCTTCATGCTTCACCACAAAGTGTTTACCTGTATTGATAGAAAAGACAGTAGATCTTAAAAAAAGTTCTAAAAACAGCGTGCAAATACAGGTATTACGCGACAAAATGAAGAAAGCATTAATGGTTTGACGCTTTAAGCATCAAGTTGAATAATCGTTTTAAAATTGATTTGTTTAAAAGTCGTTACTTGGATCGCTTGTGAAAAATCTTGATTTTGTGTGAAGCGGTTTGGAACGGCAATAACGTTCATGTTAGCGTCTGTTGCTGCGATAACGCCAGCGTTACTATCTTCGAAAACAAGACAATCTTGGGGTAAGACTTGTAAGAGTGTAGCACATATTTGGTAAATATAGGGTTTAGGTTTATTGACGCCCTCACTATCGATGATATGGCGTAGATCATCATGCCCTGAGATTATCAGATCAAAATCTCTTGCATTCACGCCAATTTGCTTTAAATTTTCTAAGATTTCTTGCTGTGATGCGCTAGAAGCAATGGCAACTTTGAAATGATAGATATTTTTTTGCGATATTACTTGTTTTAAGAAATCGATACCATCTTCGAATAAAGGAACGCCTCTAGATTGAAGTTGATGGTAGATTATTTCTTTTTCATTGATTACTTCTTGTTGATCAAATTCTATGTTTTTCTTTTCTTGAATTTTTTGAGCGATATAGGCTGAGGAATATCCTACGAGAGGAATATATTCAGATTCTTCAAAATTGATACCTACTTTGCTTAAGACTTGTTTCCAAGCTGTAAATTTGAGGCCTTCGGTATCAACAAGTACGCCATCACAGTCAAAAATGATGGCTTGATAAGCAATTGCCTTGGAAAAAGCAAAAGTGAATATAATACAAATCAAGCCTTTCAGGAATTGTGTCATAGAAAAGGGGATCTACTTTTTCTTGAGTTTGCGAAATTATATCGCAATCTTAAGTAAAGTAATATTCAACTAATCCAGCTTCATGAGCCTTTTCAATAAGTTCCTTTTTATTCTTGCATTTTAATTTTTGTTTAATTCTCGCAATATAAACAGCCACTGTTGGGACGGCTATTTTTAATTCTTCGCCAATATCAGCGATAGAATAATTTTTAATCATGAGATTAAAACATTCTGATTCTCTTTCAGAGAGCAAGTTAAAAGGATAATTGAGGTTGTTTAATAAGTTGTGTCTAAAAATATCGTTTGAAGCGGTATGGGTTTCTTGTGACAGCAATGGATCTCGATGGTGCATATTACCACGGATCATGCTGGGTAAAGGGATCACACGTTGGTGATCTGCAATATGAATAAGATCCGCTGCATTTTCAATAAAATAGTGTGCGAATTTCTTTAATAAATGTTTATTGTTTAGGTAAAAATCGTATACTCTGAAATTTTCAGGTTTGGAAGCAAATGAAAAAATTTCAGTCTTCTCTTGCTTGTGGTTAACAAAGTCAACACCGCAGCCTAAGTCTAATTCATTAGCAACTTCTATCTGTTTATTTGGCAGATGGGTGCTCCAGGAATGCCATCCTTTAGGAAGTTCAAATCCACAAAGGGGAAATTGATATTCAAACCAAGATTCATAAAAGTCTGAATTTGTGTGTAGAGTGAAGCAAGAACCATCTGGATAGTTCACTCCATAACTGAAATAGTGTATGGACCCTAATTTTTCCAATGGGCTTAGCATTTCTCGGATTTTATTTTGTGCTTGATACGAAATATGTTCTTTAGGTAGCAGCATAACACCAACCAGCGTAAGTTGAATAACACATGCTATCTTTTCTTCTTCTTAAATACAAGGTGTTTGCTCTTTCAAAGAAGCCTGTTCATCGGCTTCCAATTGATTGTAATTACAACTAAGTTTTGAGATAAATCTAATCTTGGGTGCGATCATAAGGAGAAAGGAATGAAAAAGATACAGGGTATGGTATTAGCGGGCCTTTTAATCATGGCAAACAGTGTTCTTGGGGAAGTGAAAACTCACCCCGTAGAGTATGCTTCAAAGGGTACCATCATGGAAGGGATGGTTGCTTACGATGATGCAAATAAAGACGCCAAACCTGGGATCCTCATTGTGCACGATTGGATGGGGCTTGGTCCATTTGCCGAAGATAAGGCAAAAAAACTAGCCAAAGAGGGGTATGTTGCTTTTGCTATGGATGTTTATGGCAAAGGGGTTCGTCCCAAAGATGAAAAAGAAGCAGCTGCGCTTGCAAACAAGTACAAAGACAATCGACCACTTTTACAGGATCATATGCGTGCAGCGTATGACAAACTAATTTCAATGAAAGGAGTGGATCCCCATAAGATCATAGTAATGGGCTATTGTTTTGGCGGTACTGCAGCTCTTGAACTTGCTAGAAGCGGAGCGCCATTAGCTGGCACGGTTGTCTTTCATGGGGGACTTTCCAATCCAACACCAGAAAATGCAAAAAATATCAAAGGGAAAGTATTGGTGATGCAAGGCGCAGATGATCCCATCGTAGCGCCTGCAGAAGTAAAAGCATTTAAGGACGAGATGCAAAAAGGTGGCGTTGATATGATCTTTATTGCTTACCCTAATGCTGTGCATGCTTATACTAATCCGCAAGCTGGGAATGATAAGAGTAAAGGCGTTGCTTACAATGAACAAGCAGACAAAAAATCGTGGAATGAATTCGAAACATTTTTAAAAAATCTTTTTAAATAGGAGTTAAGTCATATGTCAAATAGTGCTTCTTTTATGAAGGACTTTTTGAGAAGGCTTGTAACTTAATATTGAAAAGAGGATATAATGAAAGTGCAGGGTACGTTATTTAATTGGGTAGTGTCTCCTTTTCCCTGGTTAGGTTGCTCCTTTGGGGTTGTCTTCTCAGGGGGTGGGGTAAAACTCACGTGAAACGGGGGAGATTAGCGTGAATTATGGTTCACGCGACCCAGACGTCCGAAATGTCCAGAAAGCGCCTAAACATCTGCAATGCCGGGTGTTTTGTGTGTTGATGGCGACGGAAGCCAATAAGAGCTGTTGCACTCTTATGGTAGCGTGTCCTGCACATTTATCTTTTCAAAAGCTCATTGTTATCCATGCTTGTAAAAATCTTTATGTTTAAATAACAACAACCCAGCCGCTAAGAAGCCTACCTTATTTTTTTATAATGCAATAACGCCAACCGTTTTCTTGGTATCCATTATAATAATATCCACTTTCGTAAGCAGTTGAATTACAGCATTCATAGGTAGCATTTTTGAGCCTAATTGCTTTAGCTTCTTCTTCAGCGCGGCTGTCAAAAGCCATGTTGCTACAACCAGTAAGAAAGATGATAGTAATGGCAATAGTCGTTCTATAATGCGCTGTCATGGCATTCAATCCCTTATCAATACCTAACGTCATATGAGACATCGGAAAAAAAAGTCTTGAACTTAACCCTTTTGCAGAAAAAACATTAAAAATTTTCAATCTATAATTAGGTAATGCGAATTAGGATCAGATAAAACAGAGTGACAAGATGAAAACTTTACAAAAACTATGGATTATTCCGGCTTTAGCGTTTGCACTTCCACTGTCAGCGCAACCAGTGGAGTATACTATTGACCCTATGCATACTTTTGTTTTATGGCACATTAACCATTTTGACTTTTCCAATCCTTCTGGCAAATGGTATGCGGAAGGCACTTTATCCTATGATAAAGATAAAATTGAAAACAGTAAGGTTAATATAAAGATTAATGTTGCTGATATGGTAACTGGTATTAAGAAATTAGATGAACATTTAAAGGGAAAAGAATTTTTTGATGTTGCTCAGTTTCCTACAGCAACATTCGTTAGCGACAAAGTCGAAGCCATAGATAGTAAGACAGCAAAAGTTTCAGGCAAATTGACGGTTCGAGGCGTTTCTAAGCCTGTCATCTTGGATGTAAAACTTAATAAACAAGGAATGAGCCCTGTTTCTAATAAAGAGACCATTGGTTTTAGTGCTCACACAGAGATAAAACGATCTGATTTTGATATGAAAGCATTTCTACCAGGATTAGGCGATAATGTTAAATTGGATATTGAAGTTGAAGCGACTAAAAATAAGTAGCAAGAATGTTACCCATTAAAAATACGCTAGGGCGTTATGGTCTTGTAACCATGTTCCTACACTGGCTAATGGCTTTGATTATTATTGGCTTGCTTATTGTAGGGTTATATATGGTTGATTTGCCGTTTGGCATGAAGAGGCTGCGCTTTTATGGTTGGCATAAAGAATTTGGTATTTTAATACTGATGCTTGTATGTATTCGTCTAGCATGGCGCATGGGAAATATGACGCCTCCCATGCCAGTCGAGATGCCTCGCTGGCAGCATGTGGCAGCAGTGGCGGTCCATTATGCGTTTTATTTCTTGATGGTAGCCTTACCTATTACGGGATGGATGATATCCTCAGCATCCGGACTTTCAGTTTCATTTTTTGGTTTATTTGTTTTGCCTGATTTTATTACACCCAATGAACATTGGCGTATATTATTATCACAAATACATAAGTGGTTAGCCTATGGTTTAATTGCTGCTATATGTGGTCATATGGGTGCTGCGCTATTGCATCATTTCTACTATAAAGATGATATTTTGAGGAGAATGTTACCATGATGAAAATAAAGCCGGATCAAATGCTCGGTAGCAAAATTGGGTTTTTCGTTATGATGACATTAGGTGCTCAGGCGGCATTCGCTGCATTACCACAATGGCAAATGGTGCCAGAAAAAAGTTCAATTACTTTTATCGCAACACAAAACGATGCGCCAGTAAAGGGTGAATTTAAAAAATTTAATGCAGATATTCAATTTGACCCTGCCCAATTAAAAGATAGTCACGCGAATATTACCATTGATACCAGTTCTATTAACACATCTTATCAAGAATTGGCTGAGGCTTTAAAAATGTCAGAATGGTTTGATGTAAAGACTTTTCCGCAGGCATCTTTTAAATCAAAGGATTTTACTAAAGTAGGGGATAATACCTACGAGGCCAAGGGCGATATTACTATTCGTGATAAAACCATACCCGCTTCGATAAAATTCACAGTTGAAAATAGTACCCCCTCTCAATTACAAACTAAAGGGACGACCACACTAAAGCGTACTGCCTTTGGAATTGGTCAAGGGGAATGGTCAGATACTAAAGAAGTCAAAGATGATGTAAAGGTTGATTTCACGTTGGATTTGAAACAATAAATTCATCGCTATCACAATCAAGATAAAAAGATTTCTGTATAAGTGTACAGAGGCAGCGTTCACTGGGACTTCAGACAATATTAAACTAAAATAAATGTATACCAAATACGCTTCAAGATGCCAAGATCGAAAAAGTGTAATTCTTGATAGGAAAAGACAGATGAAAGGGATGTCTTTAAGGCTGTGGGGAATGGTTAATATAGCAAACTTTGGAAAACTGCTTATTGATTGGCTTCAAGAGAAGAAAGGACAGGTAAAGGAAAAAAGTCCTTTTGTTCAATCTTTGGAGCATGAATTACAGAAAGTCGTCTCTTTTTTAGATAATTTGAAGACAGAACTTGCGCAAAAGCAGCCATTGCTCAAAACGTTACTTTTGTCAGAAATAGAATGTCCTATTTATAAAAATGGTTCGGCTGAAGTTGGTAAACTTAAAACTGAACTACAAAAACAGTTTATACAGTCTTTTGAAATGATTGAAAAATTTAACCTCCAATGTCAGCGCCATAATGAATTGTTTGAAAAATTTGTTCAAACATATATTAAAAACGGTTTACCACTGACTGGCATTAAACTCTATGATCCAGTGAAGAAAACAGCATATCAAGAAGTAAATGAACAATATAATTTGCTATTAGAGAATGCTCAAGTTTTAGAAGCTGATTGTAAACAAACACATACTTCTATTCAAAACACACTCAGCTATTTATCAAAAAAATGAAAGAAGCGCACAGCGTTAACTGTGCGCTTTATCATTTATTTTTTTTGCGCTGAGGTTTTAATTTTGATTGATGATTTAACATCTTTTACCCCAGAAACACCTTTCGCCAGCGCAACAGCATTGTCAGCTTGCTCTTGTGTGCTGACCTTTCCTTTTAAATAAACCACGCCCTTATTGGTTTTAACATGGATCCCCATTGCAGAGATCTTTTCTTTGCCAAATAATTTTTCGGCAATGAATTTTTCTTTCACTTTTGCAGTGATTTCTGCATCAGAAAGATAATTTTCACCTTCTTTTGCATCTTTCTTTGCATCTTTTACAGCATCACTAGTATCTTTTTTGACATCATGTTTAACATCACTTGCATCCTGGGAGATAGCAGCAATAAGTACTGGTTGCTGATTTTCAACAGCAAGAGCATTTCCCACAAAGAGAGTTGACATCAGGCAAAGACTTATCTTTAATGTATTTCCCATTTTCATGGTCAGTATCCTTCAGTTGGTGGACAAATAGTGATAGAAGTTAAAAAATACTTATCATGCTCTCATGAATCGATATCAGTATTCCATCAAAATGTTAAAAGTTGATAGATCTGAATTAACCTGTACTTAAAACCAGAAGCAAAATCTTTAAAACAGGGCTTGTAACAATATTATCCACGAATAAGCATGTTAGAAGCCCTGCTAGTTATGTCTTTAGTAATAATAATCATAGTCGTCATAGACGCTTTGATCATAGATGTAACCACCTACAGCACCAACGCCGGCACCAATTAGCGCACCAACCCCTGCACCGTGATGCCCGACTGCAGCACCAATAGCAGCCCCACCGATTGCACCCAAAGCTGCGCCTCCTAATACATTTTGTTCGGTGTGAGTCATATGATCACAGCCGACAAGAAAAACTAAGGCTATCAAGGGAAGCAGTTTGGTTGTTTTCATTGTTGTTGTTTTCATCAATATCTCCTCAATCATTTATTTGATGGCATATCTACGTCATAGCGTCTCTTTAGAGATATAAGAAACAAAATAGTTCCATCATTTGTAAAAATACGAAATATTTTTTTACTGACCTGGGCTCAAATAGACGATAGATTGCTAAACAGATTACCGATGGACATATGTGACTGTTTATTGCCTCAGAGCTTTCCCTTGAAGTATAGCCGTAACCTTTGTTGATGCGTTATTTTGGATGATTTATGAAGATAACGAATGACGCTTTTTCTTTTTTAGACTGATTTTGTTTTGCTTAATAATGTGTCATTAAAAAGTTATTTACTGTAGCTATGTACTGTGCAATGATTCACTATTGATATTGTTCGGTAGGAAGTTTGTATGATTGAGCTCTATTATTGGACTACACCCAACGGCCATAAAATCACTATCTTCTTGGAAGAAGTGGGTTTACCCTACAAAATTATTCCCATCAATATAGGGGCCGGGGATCAATTTAAACCAGAATATTTACAGATAGCACCAAACAATAAGATCCCTGCCATTATTGATCTTGCCCCTGAAGAAGGGGGAGCACCCATCGAAATCTTTGAATCAGGCGCGATTCTTTTGTATTTGGCGGATAAAACCAAACAATTTATTCCTCAGAATTTGCGTGGTCGCACTGAAGTTATTCAATGGTTATTTTGGCAAATGAGTGGATTAGGCCCCATGATGGGGCAAAACGCACATTTTTCTACTTATGCTACAGAAAAAATCCCTTATGCTATCAATCGTTATCGCAATGAAACGAGCCGTTTATTTGCAGTACTTGATAAGCAATTAACAAAACATTCTTATATTGCAGGGGAATATTCTATTGCTGATATGGCATGTTATCCTTGGATAGCACGATTTGAAGCTTTGCAGCAAAATATGGATGAATTTGAACATTTGAAGCGTTGGTTTTTCGCTGTTCAATCACGTCCTGCTGTGGTACGTGCTTATGAAAAAGCAAATCAGATAAATCCCCAACCCACAATGACCGAAGATGCTAAACGGATTTTATTTGGCCAAAATGCTGATACGATAAAGCGTTCTTGAGTCGCCAGGTAAAGGATGTGATGTGCTCGCAAGGGAGCGCATTCTGTTGCTCCCTTGAATTGAAAGTCAGAAACTGAATTATTTTCTATGCGGATGATGTGGGCTAGATTGAAGATCTTCCCATTGGCGTCTTTTTTCTTTTAGTTTTTCTTCTTCATGATGGTGGTCGCAATCACTACCGGGTTGTTTGGGTTGTTCATGATGACTGGGATCAGGTTTATTTGGATCATCACGGCGTGGAGTCATAAGTTTCTCCTTGAGACTGTATAGAGAAATAGTCTTTAAATTAAAAAATAGGATCTTTGGTTATATCGGCAAACTAGTGAGGAGTATTTAGTTTTTACAGCGGGTCTAATAGCGCCGAGAATATTTAGTTTGTTTAAATAAGCAGTGCTTGTCTCGCTTATTGCCTGAAAAGTTAGTCGAAAAACAATTTTGGAAAAGCTGACGCCGACTTTACTATCCAGTAGTATAAAGATCAAAGCGTTTTGCGGAGGCAATCTTTTACAATGACATTCACGATTGTACCGCTCAGACTTGAAGATGGTGTATCACTTTCGCATTTGTTTAAGCTGATTGGCTGGGAGAAGCCTCTCTCATTATTTCAAGCTTACCTTCAAGAACAACAAGAAGGAAAAAGAAATGCTTATGTTGCAAAATTGGATAATATCACAGTGGGGTATATCACCATTCAATGGCAGTCTGAGTACCTTTATTTTCAAAAACGTGGTATTCCAGAGATTAAAGATTTAAATGTGTTGCCTGCTTATCATTTGCAGGGATTTGGTAAGGCATTGTTAAGCTATGCTGAAGAGAAAGTACGACAACGAACTACATTAGTTGGTATTGGTGTAGGATTAACAAAGGATTATGGCGCTGCGCAAATTCTCTATGTAAAGCAAGGGTATATCCCAAATGGTGAAGGGATCACTCATCACTATCAAATGTTACGTTATGGGGATAATGTAAAGATCGACGATGATACGGTTTTATGGCTAACCAAGGATTTATAGCCAAAGCAGATAACTCTTCAGTAAAAGCAAACTTAGCGTGCTAGGGAATGTATATAAAATACATGAAGAGAGTGAAGGTAAACGCTAAAACATATCTGCAACGACTATATGAAGAGCCATTTTTAGGAGGCAGGGATGAAGTGCTTTAACAAAAAAAGAATGCTGAGGACGGCATTTTTTTTATTTTTGTGGCTGAACGGGATAGCCAATGCAGTGGCACCTAGCCATGAAACGATTAACCTCAACCAAAAAGAAAAAGTGATTATTCCACCTTTGAGTGGGTATGCTTTTATAACCCAACCGGATAATCCTATTTTTAAACATTTTGAAATAGGGTGCTGTGAAGATAAGCAAGCGCAAAACGCCCTATTGGGAGTAGGGATCCCTGATGCAGAATTAGCGCTAAATTTGTCCGAAGCAAAAAAAATGGGCATAGAGAATCCTTTTAGTCGCTATATTGCGTTTGAAAAGTTAGGAATGGGACACGAAAATACACTTTCACCAGAAGCTTGGGATTTGCGTAGAAAAGAAACCAAAAAGGCTTTCTTGTCGATTTATAAGGGATATTCACTTACTGATTTAAATAAAGAAAGAACTAAAGTCAAAAAATTCAAGTTAGATGCATTAACTGAAAATAGACAATTAATGCCATTGGGCTATATTGAAGATAAAAACCTTTTCTCAACCTTTACGATAACTCACATAACACCGACAGATACCAAAACGACTGCGTTATCAAAGAGTGAGATGACAGGTTATAGCATCACTCAACTTTATCTTTACAACACGGTATTAACACTTATCGTTCATCGCGTTGTAAATGAGATAAGCGATCTTGAAAAATTAGTCGCTGAGACAAATGAAATTGCTGAGCAGCTGTTCACCTTAAACAAAGGGTAAGCATTCGATGAGCAATCATTCTATTTTAGATTGTCAGCACAATACACTTTCTCTATTATCAGCTCAGAGGGGCTATAAAAAAAAGAAAGGCTGCGAGGAAAAATGTTTAATTTAACCAACATTATCATGTTGGCATTATGCATAGTAATGTCACCTTTGATGGCATATCCTACCTCTGAAACCGCAAAAGAAGAGGCAATTAGAACGATTGTTCCTGCTTTAGAGAAAAAGATAGAAGAGGCCATGAAATCCCAAGGTGTGCCAGGTGTGGCAGTTGCTATCATCTCTAAAGATAAGGTTTATTATCTTAAAACTTTTGGCGTGAAGTGCTTGGGCAAGCAAGATAAGATCACCCCAACCACGCTTTTTCAAGTCGCCTCTCTCTCTAAACCAATTAATGCAACAATGCTGGGTATTTTACAACATCAAGGCAAACTCTCTTTAGAAGATCCGGTATATCACTATATTCCTGGGTTTGGTGCCCGCAAAAACCAGAAGCAACTTAAGATTTGCCATCTCATGAGTCATAGTACTGGGATCCTCAGTAATGGTTTCAATGAGATGATTGAAGCTTATGCGCCCAGAGACAAAATTATGCTGAGATTACAAAAGGCGCAGCCAGTTGCCGCACCTGGAAAGCGTTTTGCTTACAATAATGCGATGTATGGCATGATTGAAGACGTGATATCGAGTGCTTCAGAAAAGTCATTTGAGAAAACTTTATCAGAGGAACTTTTCACTCCCTTGGGAATGACGCATGCTTGTTTGGGGTTACAGCCAATGCTTAGCGCATCTGATCGTGCTTATCCTCATATACCCAATGGTCGCGGTAAATATATGCCAGCGCAAAATTACTCCAAAGGGTATTATGCATTCCAAGCGGCTGGGGGCGTGAATGCCTCCATTCAGGATTTGATCCCCTTTCTACAGTTATATCTTGGAAAGCCCTCTAAAATTATTTCTAAAGAGGGTTTAGAAGAGTTAACAAGCCCTTATGTGAAAAATACCACGGCCGTGATCGTCTCTGAAGCCAAACAAGGCGTCATTAAAAATACCTTTTATGGTTTTGGCTGGCATTCAATGACATATGGCACAAAGAAAGTGATTTATCATCAAGGACATCTCAAGGGGTTTCGTCATTTCATGGGATATTTGCAGGATGATATTGGCATCATCGTTTTGACTAACGCAGAGAAAAAGCATGCCTCAAAAATTGCGATTAAATTCTTTGATCTCTATACGCATGCTTAACAGCCATAGTGAAGCCTATGGCTGTTGTTTAGTTTCTAATAAGTAAATCTCATTTCTTTCTTAGTTTGGTCAGAAAGTTCTAGCTTATCAATTACACGTTTGTTTATTTTGCCACGTAAAATTTGGAAAAATAAACCTTGCTTATCTTTAAGATGTAAAAAATAGTTGCACATAGAATCAACAGAATTTATTTCGCTAATGCGATCAAAACTATCAGCATACGCAAATTTTGCTTTGTTGCGGTTATCAGTGACTCTTGGCACTTCAGCCATGCCTATATGACGCTCTTGGTTCTCAACGTAAATCGATAATTTTTCACATTTTGCACTGGTCTTTTCGAGCTGTTCAAATAAAGCATCTTGGATGCTTTGATCTAAAGAGCTTGAAGCAGATGGGCCAGAATTCCACATAATTTATCCTCACATGACAAAAGATTAATTAACATGAATATACTTTCCCTAATCCTTGGGATCTAAACTCGCATTAGATGGTTAAATAAAAATGATATAATCTTAATGGCTATATAAGCCAGGATTTTAGGTATCTTGCCAAAAATAAAGGCGAGCAATAGTAATGTCAAGACTCATTCGCTCAGTGGAGAAGTTACTCTGCTTTAAGGGAAGAAAAATAGGTTGGCATGCACTAATTAATGCCGAGCAGCCTTTATAAGACACCTAGCGTAGCACCCATAATGGTCCATCCTACAATGATGAGTGAATTGGTTAGCACTTCTCCAGAGGCATTAAACAGCGCTGCGAATCCAAGACCTGCACCAAAACCCGAGAAGGCACCAAAGGCTGCGACTTCCAATACGAGACTACCTGACACTTGCTTTGTTTCGATATTTTGTAACTCTCTCATCATTTTCTCCTATAAGAATATCCATCAAAAATATTAAGCAATCAACTGGATTTTTCAAGAGAAATTTAAGTATTGCGATATAAAATGGATAATGAATGATTCACATAGCTGTGATTAAAAAGAGTGGCGTGTTTCTTCGAGAGGTAAAAAATGAGCGATCTAAATCCTCAATGTCAGTTATCAGATTCAAAAGATGCAGAGAATTTTTCTTCTCAGCCTGTACAACAGATTTTATCAACGCGAGATGCTAGGCTGGGGGAGGGGCTGATTATTCGACGTGCGTTGCCTCATCGTGAGCGTCGAATGATAGGTGCTTGGTGCTTTTTAGATCATTTCGGTCCTATTCGTTTTAAAAAAGGCGAGGGCATGAATGTGGGACCACATCCTCACATTGGTTTGCAAACATTTACCTGGGTGATAGAAGGAAAGATCCTCCATCGTGACAGCTTAGGAAATGCACAAATAATTAATCCTGGCCAAGTTAATTTAATGACGGCAGGCAAAGGTGTTGTCCATTCTGAAGAATCGCAACTTGATGAATATGCTACTTTGCATGGGGTGCAGCTCTGGATAGCATTACCTGACTCGAAAAGACAAAAGGATGCAAGTTTCACTCATTACACTGAATTGCCTCATTTTCAGCAAGATGGACTATCAGTTACCGTGTTAGCCGGAGAATTCGAAGGGAAGATAGCTCCAACCGAAGTATTCTCACCTCTTTTGGGTTTGGACATCGTTGCGCTTGAAGCGACAAAAGCACGGTTACCTTTAAACCCAGCTTTTGAGTATGGCATTTTAGTGCTAGAGAATGAGATTGACGTTGAAAATGAAACGATAAGTGTTGGAAAAATGATTTATCTGGGATGTAGAAGAGAGCATGTTTCGATCCGTGCATTCAAAGGCTCACGTTTCATATTAATAGGAGGAGAACCTTTTAAAGAGGAAATATTGATATGGTGGAACTATGTCGCCCGTACCAAAGAAGAAATTAAACAAGCAGATGAGCAATGGAAAAATAATGATAAACGCTTTAGTGGAATACAAGGTTATCAGGGTATTAGGGTAGATTCACCCCCCATTCCTTGGAAATGAAAGGTTCTTTCAAGTTATTTCAAGTTATAAGAACTCTTGATTAGGTATAAATTCAAATCTTAAATGTGCTTCGTAGGATTTAAACTTAGCAAATAGCCCTTCCCAAGTTGAAGCACCTAAATTAATAAGACCATAGCGAAAACTTTTACCATCTTGAATAATTGCATCTAGCGTCTGCCCTTTTTCCAAATGTATTTCAATACGCGCATCTGGGGAATCCTGATACACTTTCGCTAATGCACTTTTAGAGGGTGTTTTTAAAACTCGCCCATTATCGAAACGACGAAGCACAAAACTTGAAGCCACATTATGTTTTTTTTGGTCATGAAACAGTGTTGGTTTTTTACCTAAGGCTATATCAAGTAATATCTGATAAGTATTAATCCCATTCACTTTTTCGAACATGTCTGCAAATTGTGAACTCATACGCGAGTTGACTTCAATGATGTGAATTTCATCTGTTGTGGGGTTATACATAAGCTCAATGTTAAATAGTAAATTATTGAGTTTAGCAGCATGTATAAATTTTTTGGCAATAAGATGCATGCGTTGTTGTACATTTTCAGGCAGATGAGATGGATAATCAAAACGTTCAAAGCAAAGCGTACCAGGAAACATGATTGAGTCAACAATACCAATAATGTTAATCTCGTCATCATAAACAACTCCCTCCAGCGTTACTTGTACACCTTCTAGCAGGGTTTCAGCTAGTATGTAGTTGGCATTAAATTCAAAGGAAGTATAATTTTTTAAGCACCAATTGAGTTGCTGCAAAAAGAGTATGGGCGGTAAAGAAGCTTGAAGAAGGCGTTCAAATTCTGCTTCATGCAGTAGTTTATTTGCAAGAATTGAAAAATAAGATTTTACAGGTTTAATGAAAACAGGCAAAGGCATATCAAAATGTGCCTTTTCAAAGTTCGTTGGATCTATCAATCTGAAATCAGGTGTTGCCTCAGGCACCACTTCTTTTTGTAACTGCCGACTGTAATATTTATGCTGGCATGTTAGAACGCTTTGAGGCGAAGGACCAGGTAAACCAAGATGATGCGTTATAATGCTGGCAAAGATACAACCGGGATAATCTTCTGTGCTAATGACTGCATCAATGGCATGCTCTTGACAAAAATCTAATAGCTGCTGGATTTCATGATCAGGCTTGTAGTCTTCAGTAGGGTGTCCTGGACAAGCGCACAATATTTTTTCTAAAAGACTACCATCGTGTTCTTGAAAATGAAGATTATAGTCATTTTTGAATGCTTCTAATTCACGATGATCTGTAGAGGTGGCACACACAACTAGAATATTTTTTTTGGTCATCTTAAGCTTTCAATCAAATGTAGAAAAAGGAAGTTAGCATTTTATTTTAAGCATAAATCCAAGAATTGCCAATATTTCTATCTAAGGTAGAACTCTCGCTACGGTTGAGGTTTGCCGAGTTATCTTTTCGCTTGCATGATGGGGAATTCAGGGTAATTGATGCGAAATTGAATCTTTAAATTCAGGAAATTGTTGTAAAAGTTTCATCAGTTCGTCACGGCTAAAGGGTTCTTTATTTTTGTACGGATTAAAAAAACCACCTAATGTTTTATAAATCATTCGCAGCTCCGAAATATCTAATGCATGACCAGTTGTCGTAACAAATAGATTATCGACAGGGATTTCTTTGATGTCATCAAGATTAAGTGTATATTTATTTTGAATTTTAATTTGATCTATAAATACATTACCTTCTACATCTATCGTTTTGTAAACCATATAATCCTCTGTTCAGTGGCTAACAGTGATAAGACAATGCCACAAAGGAAAAGTTTCGCTAAACGCGAAAATCCCTAAAAATGTACAGTATGTATGGTCTAGCGCTTTGATAAATAAGCAGTCGGTGTTTTTCCTAAAAATTGGCGAAAAATTTTAATAAATGCACTGATGCTTGTATATCCCAGCATAAGGGAGATCCAGGTGACGGATTTGCCTTTAGCAAGATACTCAAGACTTTGCATGATACGTACTTGTTGGCACCATTTAGTAAAAGACAGCCCTGTCTCTTGGCGAAAATGGCGGGTAAATGTTCTTTTAGTCATATGTGCTGTTTTCGCCCACGCCTCTAGCGTTTTGCTAAGCGTTGGATCAAGGATAAAAGTATGGGCTATTTTTTCAAGACGTTTATTTTGTGGCATAGGAAGATAGAGAGGGGTAGGTTGAAGATTTTTTAATTCATCAAGCATGACTTGCAGCAGATGTTCTTTTTCAAGCGACCATATTTGATTCTTCGGCCATGTCGTCATGCGATCCATAATGGCATTTAAGAGCTCATTTGTTGTGAATACGCACGGTTGTTTCGGTAGTTCTGCACAAAGAGAGGGCGCAAGATAAAAACTTATCCCCTGGAGTGGGCCAAAGGTTTTTGCACGATGAGAATGTCCCGTTGGAAGCCATCCGGCGCAAGATGAAGGCATCATCGAGCGCCCGGATTTTGTTTCTAAAATTAAAAGCCCTTGTTTGATGACAAAGAGCTGCCCACTCTGATGATGATGCCATTTCCCTTCATGCGAAGTTTCCCGCTTTAAAGATTTAATGAGAAGAGGTGGCAGCTTTTTCATTTAGATTGGCCCAAACGTACTATCATTTGACCCGACTACATTAGCAAGGACGATGACGAAAAGCTATTTTTTATCGGCATCATTGATTTTTTTCCCATATATAAGGTTTGATCATGAATAAATCGCTGTTATCTAAAATTGTTATTTCGTTTTTAGCTAGCACAGTTGCATTGTCATTTGCCCAAGAACCGAAGTCACAAGATCGTGACAAGGAGGTTATATTAGATACCTTTAAGTGGTTTAATGAAATTTCAAGTAAAAAAAGGCAGGGTTTTTCGCAAGAAGACGTTGCAAAGCATTTTGCAAAAGACGCTAAAATGCTTACCAATGATAAACTGGTTTGTACAGGTATTAATGAGCATTATGATCACTTTATTGAGCTAAATCGACATTATGTTTTCTTACGGGCAAATGTTGAAAATATGGATATCCATCAAAGTGGTGATCGATACTATTTGCATTACACTATGGAGGGGGAAAGCACTCAGGCAAAGCCAGTAAAAATGCATATCATGGGATATATGGTTGTGCATGATCACCGCATTACTTTATTTAATGAGATAGTGGCAAAGGATGCATCTGTATAGCGGGTTAGACGTACTTCTAAAATAAATTATTTAGCTTAATAAATATCTGCTTTCTTTACGAATTTAGCGGATATTTCTATAAGCTAAATAACAAATATTTCTACGTTCGAAGGCAAAGCATTAACAATTGTCAACACATAAAGTACTATGTAATGTTCTTTGTTTAAATTTATGCCATTACACTTCAAGATGCGAAGCGTCACGGAAGTGGTTCCCGTGCGATGGGAGCGACGATAAGTGGGGGATCGCGAATTTTCCACTTCGTTCAAGCGCTGATTCATTCCGCGCTCAACATACAAACAAGATAGATATACCGCTCGTCTCAATGTTTGTAAAATCGCATTTTCAGTATGAGCGGTATAAATTCCGTGTTGAAATAAGAGGCCTTTGCCATGTTTGCTATGCCCCGTTGGTTTAATAAAGAAGTCGTAGCCATTTTTGTTGTTGTTGGTTTTTCCTATGGTGCGTATCGGTTTTTTGCCCCAGGCGGTGCTCATGACATGCCGCATGGTGGCGCACCTGTTAGCGTAGCAGAGGTTCTTGAGCGAGATGTACAGCAATGGAATGAGTTTTCGGGTCGGTTAGTCGCCGTAAACCAGGTAGAAATTCGTCCTCGTGTTTCAGGGACTATTGAAGAAATCCATTTTAAAAGTGGCGCCTTAGTGAAGAAGGGAGATTTACTATTTACTTTGGATCAGCGCCCTTATTTAGCAGAAGTAAATCGAGCACAAGGAACCTTGGCTTCGGCTGAAGCGCAGGTGAAGCTCACGGCGAGTGAATTGGCACGCGCTGAACACCTCATTAAAGACAAAGTAATTTCGCAAAGTGAATTTGATTCACGAAAAAATGCTTTTAACGTGAATGAAGCAATTTTTAAAAGTGCCAAAGCAGCTTTAGAATCAGCAAGAATTAATCTTGATTATACGCAAATTCGATCGCCTATTACTGGGAGAATCAGCCGCGCAGAAATTACCAAAGGGAACTTAATTGAAGCCGGCATCAATACCCCGGTGTTAGCGACGGTGATCTCAAATGCACCCATCTATGCTGATTTTGAAGTGGATGAAAACACTTTCTTGCGTTATGCACATCTTACCAAATCAGATACCAAAGAAGTGAATCAGATACCAGTCATGATGGGGCTTGCAACTGAGAGTGATACCCCACACAAAGGGTATATAGAATCCTTTGATAATCGTTTAAACAGCGCTTCTGGCACCATTCGTGTTCGTGCGGTATTTGCAAATACCGATGGCACACTGGTTCCAGGCTTGTTTGCGCGAATGAAATTAGGTGATGCTGGAAATCAGCATGTGCTTTTGATTACAGATAGAGCCATTGGAACTGATCAAAACAAAAAATTTGTGCTAGTTGTTGGTGATGATAACAAAGTTGCTTATCGAGAAATCAAATTAGGTAATGTTGTCAATGGATTACGCGTCGTGCGTGAAGGACTCATTCCTGGGGAGAAAATTGTTGTTAATGGCTTGCAACGTGCAAGACCAGGTAGCGAAATCACACCTGAACTGGTTTCGATGGAGATAAAACCTACTGTAGCTAATGTAGGAAAGGAACAAGTATGAATATCTCGCGATTTTTTATAGATCGCCCTATTTTTGCGGGCGTACTGTCATTACTGATTTTTATTGCCGGTTTTATTTCCATTTGGAAGTTACCGATCTCTGAATATCCTGAAGTTGTACCTCCTTCGGTTGTGGTGCGAGCACAGTTTCCTGGAGCTAATCCTAAAACGATAGCAGAAACTGTTGCCGCGCCGTTAGAAGAGCAAATTAATGGTGTTGAAGACATGCTTTACATGTTTTCTCAAGGAACGTCTGACGGTCAGATGACACTTACCATTACCTTCAAAATTGGTACCGATCCAGATAAGGCTCAGCAATTGGTACAAAATCGCGTTAATCAGGCTTTGCCTCGATTACCAGATATTGTACGCCAGTTTGGCGTGACGACAGTGAAAAGCTCATCTGATCTCACCATGGTGGTCCACCTATTGTCTCCACAAGAGCGTTATGACACTTTATATTTAGGTAATTATGCAACCCTGAATATCAAGGATCGACTAAGCCGTCTACCCGGTGTAGGTAAAGTTGAAATTTTTGGTAGCAGCGATTACGCCATGCGGGTCTGGTTAGATCCAGATAAGATTGCATCACGCGGCCTGCTTGCCAGTGATGTTGTTAATGCTATTCGTGAGCAGAATGTGCAGGTTGCAGCTGGTGTTATTGGTGCCTCTCCCTCCATACCTGGGCTTGATCTTCAACTTAATATTAATACAAAAGGGCGACTGCAATCAGAAGAAGAATTTGGCAACATTATTGTCAAGACCTCATCTGATGGGGCGATTACGCGCTTGAAAGACGTTGCGCGGATTGAGCTTGGCGGTTCGCACTATTTGTTGCGATCGATGTTGGATAATAAACCTGCTGCAGCGTTAGGAATTTTCCAGGCGCCAGGTTCGAACATTATCGATGTCTCTGATAATGTGCGTAAAACCATGGAATCGCTGAAGCGCGATTTTCCTGACGATATTGATTATACCATTGTCTATGATCCTACTATCTTTATTCGTGATTCTATCAAGGCAGTTGTTTATACTCTCTTAGAAGCGATTGCTCTAGTTGTTATTGTTGTGATTCTCTTTTTACAGACATGGCGTGCTTCCATTATTCCTTTGCTTGCCGTGCCGGTGTCTATTGTTGGTACCTTTGCTTTGATGTTGCCCTTGGGCTTCTCTATTAACGCGCTATCATTATTTGGTTTAGTTCTCGCCATAGGTATTGTGGTGGACGATGCCATTGTGGTGGTAGAAAACGTAGAGCGTAACATTGAAATGGGCTTATCACCGCGAATGGCCGCATACCAGGCAATGCGTGAGGTGAGCGGTCCTATCATTGCCATTGGGCTCACACTAGTTGCAGTATTTGTTCCTATTGCTTTCGTGAGCGGTTTAAATGGTCAGTTTTATCGTCAGTTTGCTTTAACGATTGCTATCTCAACTGTTATTTCGGCTATTAATTCACTCACCCTAAGTCCGGCAATGGCGGCAAAACTGCTTAAAAGCCATGATGCGCCTAAAGATCGCTTGACTCGGTTGATGGAAGATAAACTAGGTTGGATATTCAGACCTTTCAATCGTATGTTCAAACAAGGATCAGACAGATATCACCATAAACTTACGAACGTATTAAATCGTAAGGCATTGATGATGGGGATATATTTGGTACTCATTGCTATGACTGCTTTTGTTTTCTCGCGAGTACCAACAGGATATATTCCGCAACAGGATAAACAATATTTGATTGGTTTTGCGCAATTACCTAATGGTGCTTCATTAGATCGTACAGATGATGTCATTAAACGGATGTCAGATATCATTTTAAGTACGCCGGGTGTTGAGCATGCAGTTGAATTTGCCGGTTTATCGATTAATGGTTTTACGGTTAGTTCTAGCGCTGGTATCGTGTTTGTCACGTTGAAGCCTTATAAAGACAGAAAACTTTCAGCAGAGGCGATTTCTCAGCAGCTTAACCAGCAATTTGGTGCAATCAAAGACGCCTTTGTCATGGTATTGCCTCCTCCTCCCATCATTGGTTTGGGTACTACTGGTGGTTTTAAGCTACAAGTAGAAGACAGATCAGAGTTGGGCGATGAAGCCTTGCATGATGTTATTCAGACTATTCAAGGTCGGGCATGGCAAACACCTGGGCTTGCTGGTGTATTTAGTGGTTACCAAATCAATGTTCCACAGCTTTATGTTGAAATAGACAGAACCAAAGCGAAGCAGTTGGGGATCCCTATCACCAACATATTTGAGACCATGCAAATTTATTTAGGTTCATTGTATGTCAATGATTTCAATAAATTTGGTCGTACCTATCAGGTGATTGCTCAAGCTGATGCACCATTTCGCGCCAATGCGCAAGATATTACCAAGTTAAAAGTACGTAATGCTAAAGGCGAGATGGTACCTTTGGGTAGTGTTTTGCAAGTGCATCAAAGTTATGGACCTGAACGGTCAATGCACTATAACGGTTATCCTACGGCGGAGATTAATGGTGGCGCAGCACCAGGCTTTTCTTCTGGTCAAGCGCAAGCCATTATGGAAAAAATCTTGAAAGAGACGCTGCCAAAGGGAATGGCATATGAATGGACAGAATTAACTTATCAACAGATCTTAGCAGGCGATACAGCAATGTTTGTTTTTCCGCTTTGCGTGTTGTTGGTCTTTCTTGTCTTGGCGGCACAATATGAAAGTTTAGTCTTGCCTTTGGCAGTGATTTTAATTGTCCCTATGTGTCTACTTTGCGCTATTACAGCGGTTTGGCTATCAGGGGGAGATAATAATATTTTCACTCAGATTGGCTTGTTTGTTCTAGTAGGTCTTGCTTGCAAAAATGCGATTTTAATTGTCGAATTTGCGCGTGAGCTGGAATTTGAAGGAAGAACCCCGTTGCAAGCTGCGCTTGAAGCTGCACGTTTACGATTACGTCCAATTTTGATGACTTCATTTGCCTTTATCATGGGCGTTGTTCCTTTAATGACGTCAACAGGAGCAGGATCAGAAATGCGTCATGCCATGGGAACAGCGGTGTTCTTTGGTATGCTAGGAGTCACCTTCTTTGGCTTGTTTATGACGCCTGTTTTCTACGTATTGTTACGTAACTTATCGGGTAAGCGTTTAACAACCCAAAATCCAGTGGTCTTGCAGACGCAAGATGATCCGCATCCGCAGGTTTAATTTCCTATCATGGGGTCGGTCACTGTGCCGGTCCCTTCACTTCAGCAAAGGTAGGTTGTGGGCCTTGGGCCCAACAATCAACTTGTCGTGATTTGCTTTTTATGAGCGTTGGGCTTTACGGCCCAACCGACTTCTGAAACTTCCAACCCATAAAAATTAATTACGTTCTCGCGCGAAGCGTACATTCCTCAACAGAGTCTGCTGTGAAACAGGGTAATACACCATTAGAGGTTACATTCAGGATCTGTTGGAAACTTATTTAGACATGTAATTATTTGAGACGCTTAGTATCGTCGGCTTTGGGGGTATCGGTGGGAGCTGGGCCTTCCATTCCTTTTGCCATTGTTTTTAAATTTGGCATTTCACTACTTTTTAAATCAAATTCAGGGGCTAGGGTATTTTTACCACCAAGACTAAGCGCTGTTTCAGGCTTAAAACCGTTTAAAGGGCTTAAATCTGTGAGGGTTTCCTTCACATTGCTCAGTTCGGAAAAGAGTGCTTTTTGATCTGGAAGATCAGGTGTCTTCATCATATCAGAAGTTTGAGGAGATGTTGGTTTTGCACCAGTTGCCATTGTTATCGTTCCGAATAGAAATATATATTATTTAATGTGCCAGTATCCCTCTTTTGGCTTAATTACACTCAATTTGGGTTTTATTCTCCCTCTTTCCATTCTTACACTTTAGTTCAAAACGACACAAGAGCCCTAATCCTTAACGCTAATGAATTTAATAAATATGTGTAAATCTTCAGTAGAAAGAGAAGGATGGCTATGTATCTTCTATCGTCTAAATGAGAAAGATGTAAGCGTCCATGAACCCTAAGTTATAAAGTCAAATACTGTAAAAGTTTACGAAGTAAAATAATATTAATGAAACACTCAAATAAATGTTTTCTCCTTCCTTTTAAAAATTGCTTTGCGCAGCATCAAAATAAAATGGCAGATATTTTCAGAAAAGTTACGCAATTTTTTATTTTGTTTTAGTTATTATTTTTTAATTCTTTACTCAAAATGAGACGATCAAGCAGTTTTTTGGCTCCACAAAATAAGGAAGGTAAAGAGATAATAGTTTTATTTTTTAATTTAATGTGCTAGATTTGCAGCTGTTATCACCACAAGGAAATTTTAGATGACAACTCGAAAAAAACCAGCGACGAAAGCGCGTAAAATGACGAAGTCCGCACCTGTTAAGGCAACGAAGAAAGCAGTTGCTCCAAAGGATAAAACAGCAGCCAAAGCTGCTAAGTCAAAGGCGCCAAAAGTTGCTGCAAAAACTAAAAAAACTGCAGTTGCTAAAGTAAAAGCAGCTAAAACGGCTAAAGCGGTTAAAGCGGTTAAAGCAGTTAAAGCAGTTAAAGCAGCTAAAGCAGCTAAAGCGGTTAAAGCAGCTAAACCAGCTAAAGCAGTTAAAGCAGCTAAACCAGCTAAACCAGCTAAAGCAGTTAAAGCAGTTAAAGCAGTTAAAGCAGCTAAAGCGGTTAAAGCAGCCAAAGCGACTGCAATCGTTAAGCCCAAAAAAGCAGTTAAGCAGCCAGCTGGAACTGCCAAAAAGACAAGAGGTAGACCTCGTAAAGAAAAATTGGTTGCAGAAGCTGCAGTCTAATTTTCAGATGATGCGATTGGATCTGACAAGATCCAATCGTTCCCTGCCTTAATCACCAATTTTTAATATTACTTTCCCTGTAGATTGGCGTCCCTCGAGTAACTGCTGTGCTTGGATAGCATGTTCTAGCGGAAAAACATGATCAATTTTCAACTTCAACCACCCTTCTCGAAGCCCTTGAAGCACATCATTTGCTCTTTTTAGCAATTCTTCTCGAGTGTTAAGATAATTAAAGAGGCTACCTCCACATAAGGTAATAGACTTTGTTTGTAAAGAATTAGGCGCAAGGGGATTGGCTGGGCCGCTTGAAGAACCAAAAAGACATATCGTGCCACGATAGCGAACTGCTTCTAGATCATGATCAAAGGTGCTTTTACCCACACCATCAATGATATAGTCTGCTCCTTTTCCATCGGTAAGAGCCTTAGTTTGTTCAACAAAATCTTGCTCGGTATAGCGGATAAGATGGGTAGCTCCCGCCTCACGCGCAATATTAGCTTTTGTTTCAGTTGAGACGGTCCCGATAATGGTTGCCCCCCAATACTTAAGCCATTGAACAAGCAATAATCCTACTCCGCCTGCTGCGGCATGCACGAGAACATGATCTCCCTTTTTAATCGGATAATATTCATGCAACAAGTAATGTGCTGTCATTCCCTGCAATGGAAAGGCGGCGCCTTGCTCAAAGGTGATTTCATTGGGAAGGGGAATAAGATTAGCCGCTTTTATCAGATTAAATTCAGCATACGAGCCCATTGTGCCAGCATAAGCAACACGATCGCCCACGACAACTTCAGTGACACCATCTCCTATCGCTTCGACTATGCCAGCACCTTCAAGTCCAGGAGTATGTGGGAGGGGGCGCGCATAACGTCCAGAACGAATGTAAATATCGATAAAATTAAGCCCCGCTGCTTTAAGCCGCACGAGCGCTTCGCCAGGACCAGGTTTAGGCTGAGGCAGATCTTGCAGTTCGAGTACACTGGCGTCTCCGTTCTTTGTGATTCGAATTGCTTTCATTATTTTCTCCTCGAATAAAAGCGAAGCTACAGTAAATAATAATTTTTGATGTAAATATATTAGTAAGATGTAGATGCACATTTTGCAACCTCTTCTTTGTACAAATTGAACTCTCATTAATGGCAAGGAGTCATATTTAAAAGACTTTAAGTAGGAACAAAGCTGTGAAGGATTTTGAGTCTAAATCTAGTGTATGTGGCGTAAAAGTCTGCACATGGGGCACCCATCCAGGCGGTGGCAATGGCATGGGGCATTATTTTGATACGGAGTTTTTTGGTGGTAATGTTGGACATGCCTCGATTCAAGTTACTTTCCCAGCTGATGAAAAAGGGGCTGAGTGGGTTAAAAAATATTGCCTAGTTCCTCCAATCCCATACGAAAAGCATAAAGTTCAAGTGAAAAAAGCAGAGCGTGATGCAAAAGGGGACTACCAAGCATCACAGCAAAATGCTTTTGAAGAAGAAGTATATGTTGTTACTTTTACTTGGTTTCCAGGCTCTGCGGGGTATTTTCTCGGCACTTCTATCAATGCTGATGGTTTATCGGAAAGAGAAGGAGTGAATACAGCTTGGGATCCTAAGTGGAGACAACGGTTGGGCATTGATCCTGAATCACGTGTACATAAAGGAAAAATCGGCAGCACAGAGATGACTTATGGCCCTATGTCTGTCGTTCATCGTAGAGATCTTTCGAAAGCAATTTTTCGAGGTCTATTCGAGAAATCACAGGATGAAAGAAAGTTATCTGCTGATATTGATTCGATGGCTGTATTATTAGAAAAAATGGAACAAAGAGTAGCGGCATTAAAGGTATTAGAGGAAATTGACCAAACATCAATGTCACCTTCTGAGCAAAAAAAACATAATAAGGAAAGAGAAAAAATAGCTAAAGTTTCTCAAAATGAGATATTGATTCTGAATAAATTTTTCCCAGGTTGGGAAAAAAATTATGCAATAGAAAAGCATAGCATTAAAGAAGAAGAGGTTTTAAATAGGATAATTAAAGATGTGAATAAAAAGGTGGAGGAAGCGTTAGGAAAACAAAAGAAAATAATTGAACAAAGAGAGCAAGAAGAAAAAAGTATTGAGCAAGCAACAGATGCTTCAAAAGAGTTTAAAAAAGCAGAAATACAATTAACAGATACAAGTTTTATCATGAAAGGATTGGTTAAAAATGTTTGCGAGATCCTGCCTTATCAACCAGAACAGCTCCTTAACGAATTGCTCGATCCAGAATCAAAATTAGTAGATGACGGCTTTCCATATAAGGTTGATAAAGGGTATTTAGTAGAATGTCAGGATCAGATAGGCAAGCCTTGGCAAGAATTAGTGGCTAACCCCACCGAAGATGAAAATGGAGATATAAATATTACATTAGGTGAAATCAAAAATATAGTAAGCATATTAAACAATCAACAGCAAAACACTAAAAATCAAAAGAACTATCAAGATCATATTCTTTCTGAACAACTTTCAAAATGGGAATCCCTAAGAGGTTCATTATTGACGTTGCTTAACTCTAATAATAGTAAAGATCCAAATCACAATTTCGATATCAGTTCTGCCTTAAGTGCAAGAATTAATGTAGCATTTGCCTATTTCCCAACCCAAAGAGTTAAAAATTCAGGGAAAATCTCCCGTCGAGAACTTGAAGATATGCTCAAAATTGTGGATACGCAAATCTTGCAATTAGGAGCGAAGCATGTAGAAGTACAAGCAGCACGTGAATCCTTTAAACAAAACGATTTTGAGAATTATCTTACCTTGGGGCGACAACCAGATGATGTGATGCATTTACCACTGAATATACGTGTACAAGAAACGCGAGGACATCCTCATGGCATGGATGTTGAATCTATGTTGCAGGAGATGCAAGCTATTGCCAAAGAAGCAGAAAATGGTAAAGGTTTTGATCTCAAGAAAAAGAACTGCAGTGTTACAGTTGGCCGTATATTAGAAGCAGGTGCACCAAATCCTCATTTAAAATCACAGTTTAGAAACAAAGCGCTGGGAACAATTGCGACTCCTCAGATGGTACTTAACAATAGCAAAAAGTATGCGGAAAAAATGCAAAAGAGTCCTAATGATAATTTTTTAAAGCAAGTTTTTAGATTAAGCCCGTTACAAGCCGCCATGGGGTGGTCAGTGGGTAAAATCATGGGCGAAAAAACTAGCAAACCAATGAAGGTTTTGGCAGGAATAGCGCTGATCCCTATTTTGCCTATAGTAGGTGCAATTGAAGGGATTAAGAGAGCAGCAAATCCATTAAAGAGTTTTACACAGCTATATGCATTTTCTCAATATGCTAATTCGAAAAATTCAATTGGGTTTAAAATTGGCATGGCATGTTTATATGGCCCAGCGATGACGTTATTAGCAATTCCTGCTGGCGCACAGTATACGGCCAAAAATGCTATTAAGGCTACAAGCAATCTGATTTCCAAAGTCATCCCTGCTGCATTTAAGAAAAATAAAGAAGAACATATTGAAGTGAGCAATGAAGAAAGAACACAAAGAACAGAGGCAACCAATGCCTTAAAAGAAAAGATGGCAGTGAAGGAGAAGATGGTTGTGGTTGAAACAGCTAATCTTGAAAAAAATGAACAATTGCGTGTTAATCGTAATATCCTTGAAATATCTAGTTCTAATCCACAGAGAGCATTAGCTTTGTTTCAAAAGGTATTAAAAGAATATCCTAATAAGATAGTGATTTTGAACAAGGAAACAACGCAATTAGTCGAAAAATATATCCATGCGATGACACCGGAAAGTGCAAAGGAACAAATAGAAAGCGAATATAGAAAATTATGTGATGCATCCATGCAAAGGGCAAAAGGTATTGCAGATAAACCTATGTTACGTCAAACTTTACTTTTTACACATGATAGCCAAAAAGAAAATGGAGATAGCGCTACCAAGAAATTGGAAGCTGAAATGGAATCAAAAGAGAATATAACCATCGAAGATACCACTGTAGAAAGAAACAGAAGTGGAAGCAGAAGCACGCACTAGTTTGGTTTTTCTTTTCTTTTCATATGCAAAAATTTCTAAATCGCTCAATCAACCTTGCAAAATAGCCGATTAACTAGCAGAGATAAAAAATGCTGAAGGGTTGTCTATAAAATATTCAAAATGAGCAAATACTTTCTGGATAAATTTTTATTCATAATCTTCCCAAGAGGCCTATCATGAATGCTCCAGGCAAGAAGCTATGGCCGTTGTCGTTGGGTGCTATCGGCATTGTATATGGTGATTTGGGAACAAGTCCGCTTTATGCCTTTCGTGAATCATTGCATGGATTGGCAATCACCACTGAAAATGTGCTCGGTATTCTTTCACTTATCTTTTGGTCGTTATTTTTAATTATTTCAATCAAATATATCGTATATGTGTTGCGGGCAGATAATCATGGTGAGGGTGGAGTACTAGCACTGCTTGCGCTCATTAAGAAAAAAAACCATAACGCTTTTAATCTCTTTTTGGGGATGGGTCTTTTTGGTACTGCACTTTTAATTGGCGATGGAATGCTGACGCCAGCAATTTCTGTTGTTAGTGCGATAGAAGGGTTAAAGGTAGTTTCTCCTGCATTTTCATACCTTGTTTTACCGCTCTCTATGGGGATCTTATTGGTTTTATATTTGTGCCAGCATTTTGGCACCGCTAAAATTGCAAGTTTCTTTGGTCCCATTCTTTTGATTTGGTTTATTACTATTGCCATCTTGGGAGTCTTGCATATTTTTGATTCTCCTATCATTTTTAACGCATTAAACCCTGTTCATGGAGTAAATTTTTTTATTGAAAATGGTTGGAAAGGGTATATTTTGCTTGGTGGTGTATTTCTTGTAGTGACAGGTGGAGAAGCGCTTTATGCTGATTTGGGACATTTTGGTAAAGGACCGATACGTTTAAGCTGGTATACAATTGTTTTTCCTAGTCTATTATGCAGTTATTTTGGTCAAGGAGCTTATCTATTAAAACATCCTGAGGCGATTACAAATCCCTTTTATGCTTTAGCGCCATCTTGGTTTTCTTACCCATTACTTATTTTAGCAACAGTAGCAACCATTATTGCTTCTCAAGCAGTTATTTCAGCGACCTTTTCTCTTGCCAAACAAGCAATACTGTTAGATCTTTACCCACGAGTCAACGTAGTACAAACTTCAGAAGATGAAATGGGACATGTTTACGTTCCTCATATGAATCGTATTTTAGCGTTAGGGACTTTAAGCTTTGTGTTAGTATTTAAAAGTTCTAGCGCGATGGCCTATGCCTATGGTATTGCAGTTAATTTGGTGATGCTAACGGTTAGTTTCTTACTTCTCTATGTAGCGTATAAAATATGGCGTTGGTCTTTATTAAAAATTATTGCCGTCTTTGCTTTATTTCTACCTCTTGAATTCGGATTTTTAGGAGCAAATCTGCACAAAATTTTATATGGAGGATGGGTAACAATTGCCTTTGCGATAATATGTTCTGCGGTGATGATAACCTGGTATCAAGGAATAAAATATTTGCGTTCATCTTATTATACTGAAGGAGAAGATTTTAAAGACACTATAGCAGAATTTGTTGCTAGAGATATTTATCTGTTACCAAAATTGCAGTCAATATTTATTGCAGATCCCTATGATAAACGTTGCAATGGTCTTGTTAGTTATTTTACGCTGAACCGAATGATGCCTGAATTTACGCTTATTGTGAGTATCCAAATTGAAAATTATCCGTATGTCACGATGGATAATCGCTACAAATTAATTAAACTCGGTGAAAATATCCATCGCTTGGTACTGCATGTTGGCTTTATGCAGTTAGTAGATATTCCTCAGGCTCTATTTTTTGCAAATGAAATGAAAGTGTTTTCTACCCCTATTGATTTAAATCAAGCGATATTTTTAGTTGAAATGACGCAAATTTCTCCTACCTTATCTAAAACGACTTTGCCGTTTTTCTGGCAGGAAAAATTATTTTCATTTTTAATGCGCAATTCAGCGTTAGATATAGAGTTTTATGGATTGCCGTATGGTAGAACAATTGCGGTTGGTAGTTATTGTGAAATTTAGAGTAGATTTTAAGGAAGGATGGGTCAGAAAAGTTCTGACCCCAAAAGGAAAATTATAAGCTATGACGCTTTTTCTTTTTTGGCTTCTGAATAGTTGTCCCTTCTTGTTCAGTAGCTGTATTTGAATTTTTGAGCGTTTCTTTGTCTTTATCCTGATTAGCCGTTTTAGTTTTAGTCGTAGCCTTGACTGCTGAAGCAGGCATTTTCTTTTTTCTGCCGCCTTGCTCAATTTCAGCACCAGTAGATGTATTATCCTTTTTCTGCGTGACTTTTTTTGCAAGGGCGGTAGACTTAAGTGCTTTCTTATCTTTAGATGAAGCTTTAGTTGTTGTTTCTGGTTGTTTCGACACCACTTCTTTTGCGCTGAGCGTTGGTGCTACAACAACAGTTGCAGCATTAGTAGGATTACGTCTTAATGCACGCCCAGCACTAACTGCAAATTTGTAACTCACTAAAGTGCCCATCGCGGCCAATGATAAAAAGACTTCTTGATTGGTCGTTGCGGTATTGTGTCTTAACTGCTGGGATAATCTTGCCAACAAAAAGCCGGCAGCTGTTGCCCCCATTGCCTCAAGCGCATTGATTTCAATTTTTGGCATTGTAAAGCCAGGCAAATAATTGCCTATTTTTTTTAAGAAAGCAGGTAGTTTCATAAAAGCCTCTTCATTTATTGAGCAGGGTAGACCAAGTTCCAAGCTGTAGAATTAAAGTAACCCCAGGTAAATGCATAAGGTGCAATAATGACGCCAACAGTTAAAGCTGGTAATACACTGCCAGCTGCACCATAAATCAAACCTGTAGAGAGGATAGAAGCCACTGCGCCAATCAGTAGGCCTTCATTAATGGCATTATCCTGCAGCCTTGACCACAGCGCGGTATCGATACAACTGCCGCTTCCTGCAACGTGTTGGATTTCAAAACTTGATAAATCTCGCATACAGACTCCGATACGACAAAATTCTGAGTTGTTTAAATAAATACATTAATAAAATGATAGTTAGCTTATATACTATGTTGATAATGGAGTGTCAATGAAATCCTGTTTTTATGAGTAAATTTGATGATAAGAGGAGGTTTTTCATGGCGGTAAGAGCGACAATCTTTATTTTGATAGTCAACT